>CAZTKM010000018.1:0-49054 GCA_964614035.1 uncultured Lachnobacterium sp. | reverse complement strand
GCCTATCAAGGCTTTGAGGAGATTTTTATGTGGTTAAGCTGTCAAACTCCCGAGACACAACGAATCTGTCCGTCTTATTCCAATGGTTCTGAACAGCTACCAATTCATTATATATTAGTATATAGAAATAAATTTTGCAAATTTAAAAAGATTTTTCTTTTCTATTTCTAATATGTCTGCTATAATCTATTTAGTACTTATGTATTATGTGGAGGTTATACATGAAGATGATTACGAAGGAGCATGCTGACGCAATCGGCGAAATCGCCAATATCTGCGTGGGCAATGCAGCTACGGCATTAAGTTTGATACTGGGCAAACCTACCAATATCACGACTCCAAAGGTTGATATTCTGACAAACGCACAAGAGCTTACCAGCGATGATCGCATACTTGTAAAAGTCCCATATACAAAGGGATTGGACGGAACCAATTTGATGATACTCAAAGAGGACGATGCCTTAGTAATCGCCAATCTTATGATGTGTGGGGATGGCACGATTACCGGCATGGAGTTTGATGAGCTTACTCTTTCTGCCATTGCAGAAGCAATGAATCAGATGTGCGGAACCATTGCCACTTCCATGGCGACACTTCTTAATCGGCCGACGGATATCGGCTTCCCGCTCATCAATTCAAAATATAAAAAGACTTTCGAAATTCCGGACGAGTTATGCAACGGAACCGATATTGTCAAGATCACTTTCCACCTTACTCTGGGCGATTTGATTGACAGCGATCTTTTGCAGCTTTATCCGCGAAGTATTGTAATGCAGATTTTAAAACAGGAGGAGAAATTAAATGGCAAAGATTTTGATTGTAGATGATGCCGCATTTATGAGAATGATGTTAAAGGACATTCTTACCAAGGGAGGCTATGAGATAGCCGGCGAAGCTTCTGACGGAAATGAAGCGGTTGCCAAATATGCCGAGTTAAAGCCAGACCTTGTGACATTGGACATCACAATGCCTAACAAGGACGGAATACAGGCATTAAAAGAAATCAAAAGCACAGATCCGGGTGCTGTATGCGTTATGTGTTCTGCCATGGGCCAGCAGTCCATGGTTATTGAAGCCATTCAGTCCGGAGCCAAAGACTTTATTGTTAAGCCGTTTCAGGCAGATCGTGTTATTGAGTCCATCCGCAAAATTTTAGGTTAAGCGACTGTAAATGCAAGAGGGTGCCGTTCTAAAACAGCACCCTCTTTTTCTTGTCATATAGAAAACTTCGTTCCCTATATGATAAAAACCCTCCGGGAGGATGCGCACTCGCGCGAAGATGTAGTATGTCACAAGTGACCGCGCTCGGCGCAAGAATGTGCTTCGCACATTCTTTTTTATTACTATCACATTTTCCTGTTCCGAAAAGCCGGACGGACGGCAATACCTCTAAATGCCTGTCCTTCCTTCCATTTTCTGCCTGGAATCCTCGCTCTTTTCTTCCGGCGGATTCAGACGGCTCCAGTCCGGATCCTCTGTCCCCTTAAAATAATTATATCCGATATACCCGATACAGAACAGCAGTCCCGCGACCGTCGTAGACATCACTATGGTAAAAAGGTTCGCCAAAACAAAAGTCAGTGTAAGCTCTCCTGCCATCCCGACAACAACCAGACGCTCTATCGGCTTAATAAGCATTTTCCATCCGCCATAATACAATGCAAAAAGTAAACCAAGCAAATAACAGAGCATAGCCAGTATCTTTTGTACATTTTTCTTCATGCCAATCGCACTCCTTCTAATCCATTGCCAACGATATTGTGCCACTTTTTCTCGTCTTTTGCAAGTCGATTATGCGCTGGTTCCGCGAACCTCTGAATTTCAGGGTAATATCCTTCTCTTCCTCCTTAAAGGGACCGTCCACCAGAATATCAATATAAGAAAGAAGCTCGTCTGTATCTTCGGTATGCTTTCTTCCTCCGGAAACGAGATCTCTATCATAGATATATCCGGTAAACGCCCAGATATTCTTATTCGGATAGGTCTCCTTTACCTTACGGACAAATGGGAGCAAATCCTTCTGGTTCTCCTCCTCAAAAGGCTCTCCGCCAAGCAAGGTCAGCCCCTGGACATAGGAGGGCGCAAGGGAATCCAACAGTTCCTTCTGCACTTTCTCGTCAAATTCCTCGCCATAATCAAATGCCCATGTATGCGGCTGGAAACAGCCCTTGCAGGCATTTCTGCAGCCGGATACAAAAAGTACGGTCCTGCAGCCGTTTCCGTTCGCGATATCACAATATTTGATTCCTGCGTAATTCATATAAATATCCTCTCATGCCTTCCGGGCAGCCACTTCGTCCTGTGTGGCTTTTGCCAAAATATCTACTTCTATTTTCGCACCTTCCGTCGAAAAATACAATAGATTTCCGGCGCAAAAAAAGCGGAACCCCTTGCATGACAGAGATTCCGCTTTTGCCTGTCCTGTATTTCCTTTGCCACTTTACTGTTTGAGAAAAACATACTGCCTTCCGTATTACAGATGAAGCACTCTCTCTTTGATTTCCTGCGTTCTTCCCTGGTTCCAGAACTGGGTTCCGATATATCCGCAGGTACGGCGTGCAACGGACATCTGATCCTGATCGCGGTTTCCGCAGCATGGGCACTCCCATATGAGCTTGCCCTCTTCTTCTATGATAGAGATTTCTCCGTCATAGCCGCACTTCATACAGTAATCGGACTTGGTGTTAAGCTCCGCGTACATGATGTTGTCATAGATGTACTGCATGACAGATAATACGGCGTCGATGTTGTTCTGCATATTAGGAACTTCCACGTAGCTGATTGCTCCTCCCGGAGAAAGAGCCTGAAACTGCGACTCAAATTTCAGCTTATCAAATGCATTGATTTCCTCGGTTACATGCACGTGATAGCTGTTGGTAATATAGTTCTTATCTGTGACGCCCTCGATACGCCCGAAGCGCTTCTGCAGGCACTTGGCAAACTTATAGGTGGTTGACTCGAGCGGGGTTCCATAGAGAGAAAAATCGATGTTGGTCTCTGCCTTCCACTTTGCGCATGCATCGTTTAACTTCTGCATAACTTCAAGCGCAAACGGAGTTCCGACTTCCGGATCCGTATGGGAAACACCCGTCATATATCTTACGCACTCGCATAGACCGGCATATCCGAGAGAGATGGTCGAGTATCCGCCAAATAACAGCTTGTCGATTTTCTCGCCCTTTTTCAGGCGGGCAAGCGCACCGTTCTGCCAAAGAATCGGAGCGACGTCCGAAGGGGTTCCGAGAAGTCTCTTGTGTCTGCACATCAGCGCTCTATAGCATAAATCCAGTCTCTCATCCATGATTTCCCAGAACTTATCCATATCCTTGCCTGCGGAACAGGCCACATCGACCAGATTAAGCGTTACAACGCCCTGATTGAAACGTCCGTAATATTTGCCGGCGCCCTCCACATAGTTAAGAGCTCTCGCAACGTTTTCCGTAGTGCGGTCCGGAGTAAGGAAGCTCCTGCAGCCCATACAGGTATAGCACTGGCCTTTTCCGGTCTTGTCAACCTTAAGTTCCTTCATCTTCTTCTCGGAGATATAATCCGGAACCATTCTCTTTGCGGTACACTGTGCCGCAAGTCTTGTCAGATCCCAGTACTTCGAACCTTCTGTAATGTTATCTTCCTCTAACACATAGATTAACTTAGGGAACGCAGGAGTGATGTACAC
This sequence comes from uncultured Lachnobacterium sp., assembly GCA_964614035.1. Taxonomy (GTDB): domain Bacteria; phylum Bacillota; class Clostridia; order Lachnospirales; family Lachnospiraceae; genus Roseburia. Next base: position 45,378 of record CAZTKM010000018.1, on the reverse strand, counting down.
TCCCTTTTCATTCTTGACACCCTTGATTCTCTGGTGAAGCATCTCCTCAATAATAGCCGCAAGATCCGCCCTTGTCTGTCCGTCCGGCACCTCGTCAAGATACATAAATACCGTAATAAACGGAGCCTGCCCGTTGGTCGTCATCAGCGTAATTACCTGATACTGAATCATCTGGACGCCGCGGTTTATTTCCTCCTTTACGCGCAGCTCTGCCACCTCATTGATTTTCTCCTCGGCAAGCTCGATTCCTGCGGTTGTAAATTCTTCAGCTACCTGCTTTCTGAACTTTTCACGACTTACCTGTACAAACGGAGCAAGGTGTGAGAGGGAGATACTCTGTCCGCCATACTGAGAGCTTGCAATCTGTGCAATTGCCTGCGTCGCAATATTGCAGGCCGTAGAAAAGCTCTTCGGCGGATCAATCATCGTCTCACTGATGACCGTTCCGTTCTGAAGCATGTCCTCTAAGTTTACGAGACAGCAGTTGTGCATATGCTGTGCAAAATAATCCGCATCATGGAAATGAATCAGGCCTTTTTCATGGGCCTCCACTATATCCTCCGGCAGCAGGAACCGTTTTGTGATGTCCTTGGACACCTCTCCCGCCATATAGTCACGCTGAACGCTGTTCACCGTAGGATTCTTGTTTGAATTCTCCTGCTTTACTTCCTCGTTATTGCACTCTAACAGACTTAAAATCTGCTGATCCGTTGAGTTTGACTTACGCACAAGCGCTCTCTTATAACGATACGTGATATAATTGCGCGCTACGGTAAATGCGCGCTGATTCATAAGCTGGTTCTCCACCATATCCTGAATCTCTTCCACGCTTGGGGAGCGCTTCATATTTTCACATGCGATTTCCACATTTCTTACAATTTCGCTGATTTGTTCCTCGCTCAGCTTCTCGTAATCGATAACCGATTCATTTGCTTTCACAATAGCGGCTGTGATTTTCTGTGGGTCGAAGCTTACTTCGCTTCCGCTTCTCTTGATGATTTTCATATTTTACATACTCCTTCAGTGCTAAATATATCAACCTAAACACACAATTTGTGGTTCGTTCTAAATTAGATTATACAATATCTTGTGTCTTTGTCAACAAAATTCATCTATATCATGTGGTGGCAGAAGTAACAAAATATTTGATGAAAAATTGTTGTTTTTTTCTTTATATTGATCAATTTCCAATTCTCCCCACAAAAAAGTAGAAAAATTTTTTTTACAGATTATAATAGAAAGTAGTTCACTCATTAAAGAAAGGAAGAGACTAGTTATGTTAAAAACAATCGGGGCGCAGCTTAAAGAATTTAAAACTGCAGCAATTATTACCCCACTATTTATGCTTCTTGAAGTCCTTATGGAAACCATCATTCCGAAGCTGATGGCAAACGTCATTGACGACGGTATCTATGCGGGCGATCAGGCCTACATTTACAAAACCAGCATCCTTATGATTGTATGTGCCTTCATATCCCTTTTCGGCGGATGGATGGGCGCCAAATATGGGGCAAAGGCATCCATGGGACTTGGACGCAATCTCCGGAAGGCAATGTTTGTAAACATCCAGAACTTCTCTTTTGCAAACATTGACAAATACAGCACCGCCGGTCTGGTAACCCGGATGACCACCGACGTAACCAATATCCAGAATGCGTTCCAGATGCTGCTTCGCATGGCAATGCGCGCGCCTGCAAGTCTGATCTGCGCCATGGCGATGTCCTTTTTCATCAGCCCGCGCCTTGCATCGATCTATCTGGTTGCCGTTATCATTCTGGGCTGTTTCCTCGCATTGATTGTCTGCAAGGCTATGCGCTATTTCCGCGAGGCCTTTCTGAAATATGACGACCTGAATGCAAGCGTTCAGGAGAACGTCTCAGCCATTCGTGTGGTAAAGGCGTATGTTCGCGAGGACTATGAAAAGGTAAAATTCAAAAAGGCCAGCCAGAACATCTACAACATGCTTTTTAAAGCCGAGAACGTCGTCCTGTGGAACGCTCCGCTTATGAATTTTACGGTATACACCTGTATTCTTTTAATCAGCTGGTTCGGCGCACATGCCGTTGTCGGCGGCGAGCTTTCTACCGGTAATCTTACCGCGCTTCTGACCTACTGTATGAACATCCTGATGAACCTCATGACGCTTTCCATGATTTTCGTTATGATGACCATGAGTGTGGCAAGCGCAAACCGGATTGCGGAAGTGTTAAACGAGAAGAGTACCTTAGAGAATCCCGAGCACCCGGACTATGAAGTGTCCGACGGAAGCATCTGCTTTGAAAATGTCTCCTTCCGATACAACGATACCGCCGAGACTCCGATTCTTGACCGCATCAATCTGACCATTCATTCCGGCGAGACCATCGGCATCATCGGAGGAACCGGAAGTTCAAAATCCTCTCTCGTCAATCTGATCAGCCGGCTTTACGACGTAACCGACGGAGCGGTGTACGTCGGAGGAAAAGACGTCCGTTCTTATGATCTGGACACACTTCGAAACGAAGTATCGGTGGTATTACAGCAAAACGTGTTATTTTCCGGAAGTATCCTAGACAATCTCCGCTGGGGAGATCCAGACGCCACCGAGGAGGAATGTATACAGGCCTGCCGGATGGCATGCGCGGATGATTTCATCCAAAGCTTTCCGGATAAATACAACACGCACATCGATCAGGGCGGAACCAACGTCTCCGGCGGGCAGAAGCAGCGTCTCTGTATCGCGAGGGCTCTGCTGAAAAAGCCAAAGATTCTGATTCTCGACGACAGTACCAGCGCCGTAGATACCGCAACCGACGCAAAAATCCGAAAGGCGTTCAAGGAAGCGATTCCCGGTACTACAAAGCTTATCATTGCCCAGCGTATTTCTTCCGTTATGGAGGCAGACCGCATTATTGTCATGGACAATGGAAAAATCAGTGCTTTCGATACCCATGAAGAGCTGCTTAAAAGCAACGCCATTTACCGCGACGTCTATGATTCACAGACAAACGGCGGCGGAGATTTTGACGAAGGAGGTGCTGCATAATGCCGGGACCAGGACAAAGAGGGCCGCGTGGGCCGAAACCAAAAATTAAAAATCCGGGAAAGCTCTTTGTACGTCTGCTTAAGACCGTTACGAGCCGCTACGCAATCCAGTGGATTATCGTATTTGCCTGTACGCTTCTATCCGTACTTGCAAACATTCAGGGAACCTTGTTTATCCGGACTTTAATTGACAATTACATTGTTCCGCTCGTTCAAAACGGCGGCGCCGATTACGGGCCGTTACTCGCCGCCATGGGACGCGTCGCAATATTTTACGGAATCGGTATCGTTTCCATTTTTACCTACCAGAAAATTTTGATATATATCTCACAGGGAAGCATCAAATATATCCGGGATGAGCTGTTCTCTCATATGCAGGATCTTCCGATCCGCTACTTTGACACCCATTCCCATGGCGATATCATGTCTGTCTACACCAACGACATTGATACCCTCCGCCAGATGATCAGCCAGAGTATTCCCCAGATGGTAAGCAGCGTCATAACCGTTATTTTCGTTCTGATAAGCATGGTGCGGCTTTCCATTCCGCTTACCATTCTTACTCTGATTATGGTAAGCATTACGTTTTATGTCAGTAAAAAATACGTCGGATTTTCCAGCCGCTACTTCGTGGCCCAGCAGAAAAGCCTCGGTCAGGTAAACGGTTTCATTGAAGAGATGATGAACGGTCAGAAGGTGGTCAAGGTATTCACGCACGAGAAACAGAATATCGAGGATTTCAACAAAATCAACGACGATCTCTATGACAGCGCGATGAATGCCAACTACTACTCCAGCCTGATGGGACCGATCAATACGCAGCTCGGAAACCTAAGCTACGTTCTCTGTACCCTGCTCGGTGCGCTCCTCGCACTGACTTTAAGCGGAAAAACGTACGGCGCAATTACCTTCGGCACGTTTACCGTCGGTTCCCTTGCCGCATTCCTGACCCTTAACAAGCAGTTTTCCATGCCGATTTCGCAGGTCAGCCAGCAGTTCAACAGCGTCGTTATGGCGCTCGCCGGATGCGAACGAATCTTCTCCCTGCTTGATGAGACGCCGGAAGCGGATAATGGATATGTGACGCTTGTCAATGCGGCGGAAAATCCGGACGGCAGTCTGTCCGAAACCGGCAGACGCACCGGACTTTGGGCATGGAAGCATACGCATCAGGCAACCGGCGAGGTGGAATACAAGCGCCTGTTGGGCGATGTCGTATTCGATGACGTGGATTTCGGATATGTGCCGGAAAAAATCGTGCTCCACAACGTGGATCTCTATGCAACGCCCGGCCAGAAGATTGCATTCGTCGGTTCCACCGGTGCAGGCAAGACGACAATTACCAACCTGATCAACCGCTTCTACGATATTCAGGACGGCAAGATCCGGTATGACGGAATCAATATTAACAAGATCAAGAAGGCAGATCTCCGCCATTCACTCGGCATTGTTCTGCAGGATACGCATCTGTTTACCGCTACCGTTATGGAGAATATCCGGTACGGAAAATTGGATGCCACAGACGAAGAGGTGTACGCCGCCGCAAAGCTTGCGAACGCGGATACCTTCATCCGCCAGCTCCCGGAGGGTTACAATACCGTCCTGACCGGAGACGGCGCAAACTTAAGTCAGGGCCAGCGTCAGCTTCTTGCAATTGCAAGAGCCGCCATTGCCGATCCGCCTGTGCTCATTCTTGACGAAGCGACCAGTTCCATCGATACCCGGACAGAACGTATCGTACAGGACGGTATGGATAAACTGATGGCCGGAAGAACTACCTTCGTGATTGCGCACCGCCTTTCCACCGTCCGCAACTCTGACTGCATTATCGTATTGGAGCAGGGACGCGTCATCGAACGCGGCAGCCACGAGCAGCTCATAGCAGCAAAAGGAAAATATTATCAGCTGTATACCGGAAACACCGCGGAAGCGTAAAAGCCGGAGCATAAATAGGGCAGCACAGAATCTGTGCTGCCTTTTTACTCCGATATTACTTCAATAAATTTCCCGACCTCAGCCCATGCGCGCTTTGATTCCGGAATGTTTAAATATGCCATCTGGAAGACATGGAACATGCCTTCATAGATACTCAGTCTTACTTTTATGCCCTGCTGGCGGGCTTTTGCAGCCGCATCCACCGAATCGCTAAGGAGCATCTCGGTAGAGCCGACCTGAATCAGCATCGGCGGAAAGCCTCTGAAATCTCCAAACAGCGGAGAAATGTATGGATCCATCGGATCATGCCCGCCTGCATATTCACTTAAATAGATTAAGCTCTCTCTCGTATTGCCAAAGAGCGGATCCTTCTCGTAATTTGTCTCGTAAGACTCACCGCTTGCCGTCACGTCCGTCCATGGGGACATCGCAACCACTCCGCAAGGAAGCGGCATCCCATGATCCCGCAGATACATCACGAGCGCCATCGCAAGACCGCCGCCTGCCGAATCTCCCGCCACAATAATCTGATTTCCGAACCACCCTCTGTCAAGGAGCCATTGATACGCGGCGACCGCATCTTCCAATGCGGCTGGAAAGAGATGCTCCGGAGCCACTCGGTAATCCGGCGTAAGCACCGCCATCCCGGCGCTTACTTCATTATACAGCCCGGCAAACACATAGTATGCATTTCGGACTGCGCCCATATATCCGCCGCCATGAAGCTGTAGAATCACTTTCTCCTGATTCGGGTTCTCTTTCGACTCGAGCAGCTTCATCGAAAAATTTTCCAGATCAATGTTTGTCATTGTAAAGCAGTCCGGCACCTTCCATGCAGGCTCCACCAGACGCTTTCTCAGTTCGCCGCTTTTGATCTTTTTTCCGATTGCAAGGTCATTTGTAAAATGTGCCATGAGTTCGCGCACAACTCTGCCCTGAATACTGACAGAGGTCTCGCCCTTTTCGGATTTTGCCTCTGAAATTTTGGTTTCCAAAGTGTTCTCAGAATCAAAAGATTCCTTCGACGCGTCTATTCGTCGTGCAATCCAATGTCCAATCATATATAGAATCTCCGTTTCAATTCGTTACGCGCCCGCTGATCCCCCATAATAAGCGTTCCCAGGAACAAAAAAACAGACGCGGCAAGTGCAATAAATACCAGCGGAGCAAACGATATAATCCCGGTTAAAAAAAGGATGATCGGAATCAGACTCATCAGAACAGAAAGAATCTGGATCATCATATAGCTCTGCCAGTTTCTATGATTTACAATCATCAGAATCACGATTCCAAGATCAAGCAAAAGTATGGCCGACGGAAATACAAAGTTGAGCGCCCATCCATGGTATCCGGTCAGATAATCAATTCCAACCAGCAATACAATTGCGATGACAAGCAGGTTAATGATTTTAAACTGATAGCCTGACTTTCCGATGATGGCAAAGCGCAGAACCACATTCACATAAATCAGCCCCAGCCCGACTACGAAGCTCCACAGAAAATCCGGATTCAGCCAGAAATTGATTCCGATAAGAAGAGCAATCGTCAGGATGGACAAAAACAACACCAGATTCTCAAGAAAATGAAACTTTCGGAAGATAATTCTTGCATTCGGATACATCGCCGCTTTTTTGGAATTATCCGTCTCGAGCACCCATTGACAGAACGGGCACTTGTCGGTCGGATCCAAAATTTCAACTCCACAATTTTTACATTTACTCATAATATACCCCATTCGTTTCTATTTGTACGTTTGCACCGTCCTCCGCAATCTTTTTGAAGAACGTCCGCTGAATCGAATTGTCGGAAAAAACGGAACTGAACGTATAGACCAGAGTATCCCCATAGGAGCAGATTGTTCCCTTCAAATTCTGCCCCTTTGACATTGCAATACAGGCATGAAACATTTCCATGTAGGGCCGATAGGCGTCCTCCACCTGAATATTTCCGATATTTGTCATTGTCGTCGTGTTCGCCAGCGCATTTTGGGTATAAACCAGCCTCATGGCAAGACTCTTGATTGGAAGCGGTACAAGTCTAAGTCCGATATTCATCTGGTTGGAGACGCTGTAGGAAAATAAATCTTCCAGATGTTCTTTGTTAATCTGCTCACGCAGACTCTGCTTAATCAGCTCCAATACTTCTTCAAACGTGTAGTCTTCCTTTTCCACGCGAAATTCTGCCGAGACCATCACAAAGAAATTCTTCGTCGTCACCGAATCAAAATATGGCCGCAGATTTACCGGAACCGCAATCCGGATTGGATTCTTTGAGGGCATTTTATGCAGACATTCCACGTACATACTCCATGCATAGACGCCCACCAGATATTCGTTGATGGAGGCGCCGTATCTATGTGAAATTTCTTTGAGCTGCGAAACAGGCATGTGTCCATGAATCAGGCCGAGTTCGCCTTTAGCCAGCTGTTCTTTCTTAATCAGATACGCCTTCTCCTTGTGGAATCCGCTCGGCTTGCTTCTCTTATAGTTTTTTACAAAGCTGTCCTCGCGATTTAAAGAAGTGCTCCGGCTCAGATTATCTCCCGCTTCCCCCTTTAATTCCGGATGAATCAGGCGGAGATACTGATAGGCCAGCTCCCGGATAAAATTAATTCCGCCCATTCCGTCCGTAAGCACATGAAATACCTCAAGATTGATTCTGCAGCGGTAATAGGTTACGCGGAACAGATAACTTCTGTTCAGATTCGCCTGAATAAAGCGGCAGGGAAACGTGGACTCTTCCGCTACCTTTGGGGCAGGCTTTCCGTTTTCTTCAAAATAAAGCCAGAATACTCCGCGCCTTAAACGGACATTGAAACCGTCAAATTTGGGAAGCACAATATCCAATGCCTCCTGCAGTTTTCTCGGCTCAATCGCTTCCGTAAGTGTTACGCTGATTCGGTATACATTTGTCATATTCTCTCCCGCAATCGCAGGAAAAAGATTCGCCGTATTATCCAGCTTGTCCCACCGGATTTTACGTCGGGAAGAAGGTACTCTTCTGGCCTTCCCAGACTTTTCGCTTTTCATACAAAAACTCCTCTGCAATTTTTTTGAGAATCTGCTCTTCTACCATTTCTTATATGGACAATGTCCCGCGGCTGCCGCCGCGCGAAGCTCGACATAGCATCCACAGGCGCCGCAGGTTCCCGCGTTCAGGCGATCACATTTCTTACAGATTGCCAGCCTTTTTTCATATCCGGATGCATCCACACGATCGGAAAGCTTAATCGCGTCTTTATATTTCTCAATCATTTTTGCATCTGCTTCGGCCATTTCCCGAAGCAGGCACTTTTTACATATTTTAACTGTACTCGCGTCCGTCATAATCACTCCGCGGGAATCTATTGCTTAACCCGAAGCATTATGACAGAATTCTTAGGAAGTCTTGCGCGGATTCCCCGATCGGTTATTTGATAATCTGAAAACTCTTTTTCCACAACCGCATCAGGATTGTCAAACGTATTATAGGAATGAGCGTCCTCGTCCGTAACGATACGAGCCTCGCGCACCTTGTAGTTTTTGTCCAGAAGGCAGATATCCAGTTCCTCGCTGTCCGTCATGGAAAGATTATTTACGGTAATGGTAATCACTCCATCTGCTCCCTTAGAAACCGACTCGGTTACCTTTGGCACCTTCCACTCTCCCATGCCGATTTCATCCACGCCGGTCACGCCGGACTCTAACAGATCCGCATCCTGATGGTAACGATACATATGCATGACATGATAGGTCGGCGTCTTGATCATCCGCTCTCCTTCCGTAAGAAGAACAGCCTGAATTACGTTGACCATCTGCGCAAGGGCGGCCATTCTGACGCGGTCGCAATGCTTGTTAAAAATGTTCAGCGTAATGCCTGCCACAAGCGCATCCCGCACCGTATTCTGCTGATACAAAAATCCCGGATTCGTCCCCGGCTCGCAGGTATACCACGCGCCCCACTCGTCGACGGACATTCCGATTTTCTTATCCGGATCGTACCGGTCCATAATTGCCGCATGCCGGGATATCAGCTCGTCCATATAGAGCGCCTTATTTAATGTCTTGTACCATACCTCCTCGTCAAACTCCGTTGCGCTGCCCTTTTTCTCCCATCCTTCCGGATGAACATAATAGTGAAGCGAAAGGTAGTCCATAAAGCCATGCGCATGCTCTCCATGGTCGAAGGCGGTCTTTAATACACGCTCCGTCCAGTAATAGTCTGCCACGTTTGCGCCGCAGCATACTCTCCTGACCGGATTCCCGGAATCATAATTTCTCACATACGTCTGGTATCTGCGGTACTCATTGGCATAATGCTCCGGCGTCATGTTTCCGCCGCATCCCCAGTTCTCATTGCCGACTCCGAAATACTCTACCGTCCATGGCTCCGGATGCCCGTTTCTGGCGCGGAGATCCGCCATTGGGGACACCCCGGAAAATGTCATATACTCAATCCACTCCGACATTTCCGCAACGGTTCCGCTTCCAAGATTTCCGTTGATATATTTCCTGCAGCCAAGCTGGCGGCAAAGCTCCATGAACTCGTGCGTTCCGAAGCTGTTATCTTCCACAACGCCGCCCCAATGCGTGTTGATCATTTTCTTGCGGCTCTCCTTAGGACCGATACCATCCTTCCAATGATATTCATCCGCAAAGCAGCCGCCCGGCCAGCGGAGCACCGGCACCTTCAGTTCCTTTAATGCCTCGACAACATCATTTCTCATTCCGTTCGTATTCGGTATATCGGAATTTTCTCCCACAAATATCCCTTCATAAATTCCTCTGCCGAGATGCTCGGAAAACTGCCCGTAAATCTCCGGTTCAATGTGCCCGGACACCTTTTCTTCATTAATTACAAGTTTTGCCATTATGCTTCTCCTTCTCCATCAAATTATTTTTCATAGATATGGATATCATAACATATTTTGGAAAAATGCAATATGCTTTCCTCAATATTCCTGACGAAACAATAACTATTTGGCCCTTTAGAATAAGACAGACAGATTCGTCATGCCTGCATGTAAGAAGCCGTCCTTCTTATTCGTAAGGCGGCGTAAGCAGAGCCATAACAAAAGACCGGTATATGGCATCCGCCACACATCGGTCCTCTTCATTTATAAAAATCATACTCCCCATGATTTTTATATATATACTGGTCATACCAGCAACAGTTGCCAGCTGGATATAAAGTACCACAATCAAAGAAAAAAGTCAACAAAAAATGCTTTTTTATTGACTTTTTTAAGGTTCTAATATATGATAGATTGTGTGGCATGTGGTCTTACCAATACCAGAAAGGAGTTTTTTATGCAGTTTAAAAAGTTATCCGCGCCATCCTTAAAAGAACTTTTTGTTGAGGAAATCGAAAGCAAAATACTATCCGGAGAACTCGCCATTGGCGAGAAGCTTCCCAGCGAGCGTGAGCTTGCAAATTCCATGCAGGTCAGCCGCGCCGTAATCAATACCGGCATTATCGAATTAGAACAAAAGGGATTTCTGGTTATTCAGCCGCGCATCGGAAACTTTGTGGCGGATTACAGAAGAAACGGTTCCCTAAATACTCTGGTTTCCATTATGCGCTATAACGGCGGCGCACTCGCCAACGAGGAGGTACGCTCTATACTCGAGCTTCGAATCGTCCTCGTAAATCTTGCAACCGCTTTGGCTGTCGACCGGGCAACAGAAGATGATTTTTCCACGCTGCATGACATTTTGGAAACAGCAAAGAAGTGTTCTACCCCGGAACAGCTTATCGAAGAAACCTTTCATTTTTACCACGAGCTGGGCGTTATCAGCGGAAACACGCTTCTTCCGCTGCTTTTCAATTCCTTCAAAGAGCTGGTCTGCACCCTTTGGCTCCGCTATATATTAAACTATGGGATGCCCGCATTAAATCACACCACAGAGGAATTTTACAAGCTTCTCATTACCAGAGATAAGGCGGCCGCCACGCACTATGTTGAAGTTACCACACAAAATTCAATCGATGGCACAATGACCATTTACTTATGACAAAAAAGACCTTTCTATATGAAGGTCTTTTTTAATCCAATCTTCCGTATACCTGCATTGGGACATACGCCTTAATCGCGATTCCCTCCGGAACATATTCTTCCGAAAGCAGTTCGCCCTGTTTCCGGATCATCTGAAGATCTCCCGCCTTTTCATACGGAACAATCCTCTCGATATAAATTCTGTTTTCACGAAGGAGCTTCTCGAGCAATGCCTTTATTGCTTCTAGCCCTTCGTCCTTTCCTGCCGAAATGCTTAACACATAATCGGCCCTGAAATCCGAAAGAGGCTCTCTGTTTGTACGGAGATCCTGCTTGTTAAAAAGCGTAACAACCGTCTTGTCCTTCACGCCAAGCTCATCCAGCGTCTCGTAAGTGATATGCATCTGTTTATCATACTGCGGATTGGATGCGTCCACCACATGAAAAATGTAATCCGCATACCTGGCCTCCTCAAGCGTACTCTTGAAGGCCTCGATTAAATGATGCGGCAGCTTTCGGATAAAGCCGACTGTGTCAGTAAGAAGCACCTGCTGCCTGCCGGACAATTCCAACATTCTGGTGGTCGGGTCAAGGGTTGCAAAAAGCTTATCCTCCTCCAGCACCTTCGCATCCGTCAGATGATTGAGCAATGTGGATTTTCCCGCATTTGTGTAGCCGACAATAGCAGCCACCGGCACCCGGCTTCGGCTTCTCTTTGCGCGGTTGATCTCCCTGTGCTGCTCCACTTCCTTTAATTCCCTTCGAAGCTGCGCAATCCGATCGTTGATCAGCCGCCGGTCTGTCTCCAGTTTTTTCTCTCCCGGTCCTCTTGTTCCGATTCCTCCGCCCAGTCGTGACATGGAGCGTCCCAAGCCGGTCAACCGGCTAAGACGGTAGCGAAGCTGCGCCAGTTCAACCTGAATTTTTCCTTCGCTCGTTGTCGCGTGCGCCGCAAAAATGTCAAGAATGACCAGCGTGCGATCCATGATTTTTGTGTTCAGCAATTCTTCCAGATTTTTTAACTGTGCCGGCGACAGCTCATCATCGCACACAATTCCCGTCGCATCATATTCCGAAATCATCTCCGCAAGCTCCTGCACTTTTCCGGTTCCGATATAATATCCCGGATGGATGCGCTCTCTTCTTTGAATCAGAGTTCCGGCAACCGCGGCTCCCGCAGTCCTGACGAGCTCCGCAAGCTCACTTAACGAATCCTCCGCATCATCCCCGTCCTGTTCGCTGATTCCGACAAGGATTACCCGCTCTTCCTTTTCTTTCATTTCTATTGTTTGTGCCATACCGTTTTCTTTCTGTTATCTTGTTTCTAAAAATACCATTTCCCGCTGTGCATCTTCATCCTCCGGATAAAACTCCAGATATTGTTGAAGCGTACTTTTTGCCATTGAAAAGTTGCCCATATTTTCGTAGGCAATCGACATATCTCTTAAAATCTGAGCCTTGTTCATCACGCTCTCCTGCTCCAGCGCAGTCTGAAAATAGTCAAGCGCCAGACTATAATTCTTGTTTTTGAGCTGTCGTTCTCCCATCTCGCAAAGCTCCCTTGAATCGGCGGTTCCGCTTTCCAGATACATCTGGTAGTAGATGTCCGCATTCGCGTTATCTCCTGCCGTCTCATATGCAAGTCCAAGATAGTATTCCGCTTCCACACTCTCCTTATCCACCGCTTCCTTCAGATAGGTAATTGCGCTGGAAGTATCATCCAGAAGCAGGTAAATTCTCCCCTTCTCCATCTTGTCATACGATTTATCCCCGCGTATATCGAGCGCCTGATTCAGGTACGCCTGTCCCTGTCCCATCAGATTGTTTTCCGCAAGCGCCTCATAGATTCCGATATACAGTTCATAATCATTCTTGTCTTTCTCTACCGCAGCAGCAAAATCAGACAGACCGTCGTCCGTCTGTCCCATCTTCATTTTAAGACATCCTCTTAAATAATATGCGTCGGATGCTCCGTTATATTCGATAATTGCATCATATGTTTCGCATGCCGCGTCCGGCTGCCCTGCCATATACAATGCTTCCGCTTTGTAATAGCACAAATCAATCTCACGCGCACTGACGGTTCCTCTTGACTGGTTTAACGCATTTTGAAAAGCCGCTGCCGCGTCATCATATTTTCCGTCCGCCATACAGTTTAGACCATACTGAAAAAAAGCATCCTGCTGCTCGACGGTCTCGTTTGCGCATCCCGTTGCGGTAAGTACAACAGCACACACTCCGAATATACAAATCCATTTTTTCATCTGCATGAATTTTCTCATAAAAAGGACTCTCCTCGTAATATCTATATCACTTAGGTAATTGCGAAACTCTTGATTTCTCATTAGAAGTTGTACAGTCTGAGTTTCGCAGTTACTTATCTATATCACTATACCATTTAATCCGTTTTGCAGCAAGAAGCAGGACAGCTCTTAACTGTCAACCCTTTTAAAGAAAAAGGCCCTGCCGCATCCTGGCGGCAAGGCCTTCTTATTTAGGAGGAGATTTATATACTATTTCTGCTTATAATGATTCGTCTAACTTCCAGATCTCTTTATTGTACTGCTCGATGGTACGATCCGATGAAAAGAATCCTGCCTTTGAAATGTTCACAAGCATCATCTTTGCCCAACGCTTGCGGTCTTCGAATGCATGATAGATATCTTCTTTTGCTGCAACATACTCTTTGAAATCCGGGAAGGTCATAAACCAGTCCTTGTTCAGAAGCTCGTTATAGAGACGCTCGAGATTCTCCTTGTTTCCGACAGCCATCATCTCATCTGACACGATAAAATCAACAGCCTTCTTTAAATCCTCATCCGCCTCATAGTAGCTTCTTGAATCATAATCGCCTCTTGCATACCGATCGATAACCGTCTGCGAATCCTCGCCAAAGGAGAAGATATTATCTTCGCCGACAAGCTCTGCGATTTCTACGTTCGCACCGTCTCTGGTTCCGAGGGTAACGGCGCCGTTTAACATAAACTTCATGTTGGACGTGCCGGAAGCCTCCTTGGAAGCAAGCGAAATCTGCTCGGATATATCGCATGCCGGAATCAGTCTTTCGGCAAGCGTTACGTTGTAATTTTCTACCATAATTACCTTAAGGTATGGGCTTACCTCCGGGTCGTTGTTGATGATTTCCTGCAAGCAGAGAATCAAGTGAATGATATCCTTCGCGATTGTGTATGCCGGAGCTGCCTTTGCGCCGAATAAAACAGTGATTGGTCTTCCCGGTTTCTTCCCGGCTTTGATTTCAAAATACTTATGAATCACATAGATTGCATTCATCTGCTGTCTCTTATACTCATGAAGACGCTTAATCTGAATATCAATAATCGAATGCGTGTCCATCTCGATACCCTGTTTTTCAAGCAGATAAGCCTCCAGCTGTTTCTTTTTCTCATGCTTAACTGCAAGCAGCTTGTCAAGAACGGCATCGTCATTCACAAAGTTTCCTAGCTTTTCCAATTCGTTTGCATCCTTCTTCCATCCGTCTCCGATCAGCTCGGTAATGAGGGCCGAAAGCTCCGGATTGCAGGACATCAGCCAGCGGCGGAAGGTAATTCCGTTTGTCTTGTTGTTGAACTTTTCAGGATACAGCTTATAGAAGTTGTTCAGCTCGGTATCCTTCAAGATCTCCGTATGAAGATAAGCAACGCCATTTACGGAATATCCGTAATGAATATCCATATGCGCCATATGAACAAGGTCATCCTTAATGATGTAGGTGCTCTCATCTGTCACCGTCTTGCGGATGCGGTTGTCGAGTTCGCGAATGATTGGCATAAGCTGCGGAACCGCCTTGTCTAAGAAGCGAATCGGCCACTTTTCAAGCGCCTCTGCAAGAATCGTATGGTTGGTGTATGCGCAGACCTTCGATACGATTTCAATCGCCTCATCCATCAGAATTCCACGCTCCTGCAATAAGCGGATGAGTTCCGGTATAACCATAGACGGATGCGTATCATTGATCTGGATTGCAGCGTAATCTGCGAGGTCATGAAGGTCAGAGCCTTTTTCAACAGCCTCGTCTAAGATCAGATGCGCTGCATTAGATACCATAAAATACTGCTGGTATACGCGAAGCAGACGTCCCTTATCATCCGAATCGTCCGGATATAAGAACAGAGTTAAATTTTTCTCGATTTCTTCCTTATCAAAATCGATGGTCTCTCCTACGATTGACTCATCCACAGACTCAATATCGAATAAGTGAAGTTTTGTCGTCCGGTTGTTGTATCCGACAACATCGATATCGTAAAGTCTGGAAGATACATTGAATCCGCCAAACTGTACGGTATAGCTTGTCTCGGTTCGGTTGAGCCAGCTCTTCTCTGTAATCCATGGGTTTGGAGTTTCCTTCTGGAGATTGTTCTCAAATACCTGCTTGAAAAGTCCGTAGTGATAGTTGAGTCCGACACCGTCGCCGTTCAGTCCCAGCGTAGCGATTGAATCGATGAAGCATGCGGCGAGACGTCCGAGCCCGCCGTTTCCAAGTGAAGGCTCGAGCTCGATTTCCTCGATTTCCGCCAGATTCTTCCCATACTTTGCAAGAGTCTCCTTCACTTCATCATACATTCCTAAGTTGATCAAATTGTTCGATAATAATTTTCCGATTAAGAATTCTGCCGAAATATAGTATAACTTCTTCTTTCCGGCGTTAGTAACTTTCTTCTGCGCCTTGTCCTTTACGAGATCCAGAAGTGCAAAATAGATTTCTTCATTCGTACTAACGTTGATTCCCTTCTGAAGCTTTGTTTCAATTTCCTGCTGAAATGCCATAATTTTCCCTCCAAATAAAAATCATGTGTTCGTTAACTGATACTGTTAGTATATGCGCTTTTTCTACATAATTCTTGTCGTATAAATGCAAAATATAACACAATCCTATCATTTTACTGTTTCAGTTCCGTCGGCAGTTTTGCGGTACCGGCTCGGCGTAACGCCATATCGCTTCTTAAAAGAGCGGTTGAAATAGGAAAGATTCTCGAATCCCACTTCATTCGAAATCGTAAGAATCGACGATTCCGATCCATGAAGCAGGCGCGCTGCCATTTTTAACCGGTAGTCCTTCAGATAGTCAATGAAGGACGTTCCCATCATTTCCTTAAAATACCGCATAAAATGTGACTCCGAAAAATCTGCCACCTTCGAAATATCCGAAATCGTAATTTTTTCAGCATAATGATTTTCTACATATTTCAGCACAAGCTTCATCTTATCCAGTGTCTTCCTGTCCTGCGCAGGCAGGGTAAGATTCCGGCATCTGTTATCCAGAATAAAGAAAAACTGGAACAACTGGCTTTTTATGTAAAGCTCATACCCCTGCGGTCTGGTCTTTCCGATTTCATCGCAGGCGTCAATCGGTGCAATCACATCCGTATAGTACGGATACACCGGCGTAAAAACGGTCGG
Source organism: uncultured Lachnobacterium sp. (assembly GCA_964614035.1). Classification (GTDB taxonomy): domain Bacteria; phylum Bacillota; class Clostridia; order Lachnospirales; family Lachnospiraceae; genus Roseburia. The sequence continues at coordinate 29,027 of CAZTKM010000018.1, read as the reverse complement.
AACCGTAATCTTCCTTCTCATGAGCGGCTTGATAAATTCCGTACCGCAGGTGTCCACTCCCTTTGAGAGAAGCATATCGGGATGAAAAATAATATTCTCATACTCCATCTTCTCATCCTCGTACTGCTCAATCGAATGAAGCTGCCCCGGCAGAATAAGAATCAGGGTTCGCGCGTTCACGCGGTAGGGGCGGAAATCTACATTCACAACGCCCTGCCCCTTCTTAATGTAAATCAGTTCCATTTCATCATGCCAGTGAACCGGCACCGAAGAAAAATCCAAAGGAATCGAGCACAGATAGGTATTGTACGGAAAGACCAGATCTCCATGGCTCTTTTCCTCGTGATAGTTTTCATATTCCAAAATATTCATATCAGACAGACGCCCTTTCCAAACTATGCAATACCACTATCCCAATCACAACATCCAGAAACCGATTACACCGCTTAACACGCCTGCCGCAGCTCCGGCAAGTACATCACTCAAAAAATGTACGCCGCAGTACACCCGGACGGCTGCTATACATACCCCTGCCAAAAGAAGTATCCATCCGGCTGCCGCATAACCGGTTCCCAAAAAAGTTACCGCAATTACAAACACGCTAAACACATGCCTGCTCGGAAAAGATTTGCCTTTTTTCTCTTTATGTATGGCAGGCGCACACTCATACAATTCATACGGCCGCTTCCTGTTAATCAAAGACCTTGCAGCCGAAAGAATGATGAACGAATCCAGCGGTACGATGATTGCACGTGCCAGAATGGGATTCTTCTGTGCCAAAAGAACTCCCAATAATACCGGATATGCCACATACACGCTTCCCGCCAAAACCAGATTTGCAGAGCAAAGCAGTCTTTGCAGAAAAGTTCTCTCGCTTATAAATGCCATCCTCTTCCGATATTTTTGCTTTTTCATTTCGAAGTTTGATACACTCATATAGATTCAAAAATCAGCTTTCTATGTACTTACCGCCCGAACACTTTTACTCGAGCAGTAAAAAAGTCAAATGCTATCAAAATTAGTTATTGATTCGTGTGCCGTTTGTAGCACTGTTCACGTTGTTGTCTGTTGTGCCGTTCGTGGTGGTATTTGTGCCATCCATTGTATTGTTCATGGTGTTGTCTGTGCCATTGTCCATGACATCATCTACCCCATCCACGATTGCATCGCCGGCATCTTCCACACCGTCAATTACCGCATCTCCGGTATCTTTGATTCCCTCAAGAGCGTCGTCCCCGATATTCTCTACATCGTTACCGATTTCATCCAAGTTATCCTCGGTACGATTTTCCGTATTGGTCACACTATTATTTGTAGTGCTGTTGTTAGTTGTTCCATTGTTGGTAGTTCCGTTGTTCTTGTTGTCTGAACCACATCCGACAAAAACCAGCGCAAGTGAGAGAACAAGCACACTTGCTAAAATCATACGATACTTTTTCATCATACATATCTCCTTTTTCATTTTGAAAATAGTATGAATCAATTGATTGTAAATTATACGTCATATAACAGATGTTCCAATAAAAAAATAAAAAAACGGCAATTGTTCTCTCCGGCCTGCAGCAGCGCCATGATATTTGTCAATACATACTCACAAAAAGCATCCTCATTCAACTCCATATTCCAGATGGACTGATTGATTCTCTTATCATCATAAAGCACCTTTTTCAGCATTGCGATAGCCTTTTTTTCCGACTCGCTTCCTGCAATCTGCGAAAGCCATCCTTTGTCATAGTGGGACAGCCTTCCGTACAAAAAGCTATAGTACTGCTCTAAAAATCCGGTAAAACCCATTCCTCTGCGGTACAGCTTGTCCTGATCATTTAAGATTCCATCCCAGAACTGTTCCGCAACCGCAGCAATGACCGCTTCCTTATTCGGATAGTAGTTATATACCGAACCGATTGCAATCCCGCAGGCAGATGCCAGCTTGCGGATGCTGACCGAATCCACGCCCTCACGTATTGCAATCTCCATGGTTTTTTCCAATATCTGTTCCTGTGATGTCACATGCTGTTTCATAATATACGCTCGTCTCAATTATTCTGAACAAAGTTCATTTTTCACTTTAGCACGATTTTTTCCCGCTGACAAGCCAAAACTCTCAATCTACTTTTTCATCTTCGGCTCGCTGAGCAGAGACGCAATATAAGAAAAAATCAGCGCTGCGGATACGCCTCCGGCACAGGCCTTAAATCCGCCCAAAAATATGCCTAAAAATCCTTTCTGATCTACCGCCTCTTTGATACCCTTCCAGAGCGTATTGCCGAATCCCAAAAGGGGAACAGTTGCTCCCGCTCCCGCCCATTCCGAGAACGGCTCATATACTCCGAGCGCTCCAAGCACCGCTCCGCTGCACACCAGAAGTACCATAATGCGTCCGGGAAGCAGCTTTGTCTTTTCCATCAAAATCTGTACCAGAGCGCAAATAATGCCGCCAATTACAAAAGCCTTTACATAATCCATATCCAATCCTCCACTTTCCTTTTGAATGACAAATCTTTATTTCACATGTTCAATCACAACGCCATGTGCAATTCCCGGAACGCTTTGACCCTCGTTAAAGCTGACGGGCGATAAGAGAGCTCCCGTCGGCACAAAAAGAATCCGTTTTAACTCCCCGGAGGAAAGCATTGGCAGATAATGCGCGCTCAATGTTACTGCCGAACAGCCGCATCCCGAGCCTCCGGAGCCTGTTCCCTGCGCGTTACCATCATAGATTTTCATGCCGCAGTCCTCGTGCACCGATGTGATGTCATATCCTTCCGCAGAAAGAAGTTCAAAAAGAATTTCCTGACCTACCGTTCCAAGGTCGCCGGTAACAATCTTGTCATAGTAATCCGGAGTACGGTCGAAATCCCTTAGATGCTGCGCAATGAGTGCGCAGGCCGCCGGCGCCATCGCCGCTCCCATATTCATGGAATCCTTAATTCCATAATCCACAATCTTTCCGGTTGTTACTCCGGTAATCTTTGCAAGCGGGAACACATCGTTATTAAATTGCATTTTACCGTTCTTTTCGTTTAGCGCCCCTTCAAGCGTGCTGAGCAGAAAGGCCCCGCTTCCCGTTACCGTCCATGTTGCGGAACGCGGCCTCTGATTTGCATATTCAAGCGGAAACCGGAATTGTTTTTCCGCGCTTGCAAAATGACTGGACGTAACCGCAATTACCCGGTCCGCATAGCCGGCCGCAACCGTCATCGCAGCAAGCGACAATGCTTCTCCGCAGGTGGAGCAGGCGCCGTACAGGCCAAACAGTGGGATTTCAAAGCTTTTTAGTCCAAATGAGGACGCCATCATCTGCCCGAGCAGATCTCCCGCAAACAGATACCTTATCTCATCTTCTTTCACTTTTCCCTTGCCCAGAGTAAGCGTTACCGCCTCTTTTTGAAGCGAGCTTTCCGCTTCCTCCCATGTGTCCTGCCCGAATTTATCATCCGCGCCAATCACATCGAACTTTTCCGCAAGCGGCCCCTGTCCTTCCTTCGTTCCGACCACAGACGCCGTACTCATAATAAAAGGAGCCTCTGCAAAACAGAGACTCCCGGTTCCTCTTTTCTGATCCATACCATCTTCCCCATTTCTTAAAAATATTGCTTTTTCAGACCTTTCGTTTCAAAAAACGATACGTACCAGAATAGTATGGAAATTTTTATGCAATAATATGCAAAATATAAAGTAACTATTCAGAACCCTTACGAATAAGAGAAGCAGCTTCGTCATGCTTGCATGTACGAAGCTGTTTTCTCCGATTCACTCCACTATTTACCATCGTAGCAGACAACGGATCCTACTTCATATTCTTTGAGTGCCTTTCTTCCTTCCAGACCGCCAAGCTCAATCAGAAAAATCATCTTCACAACCTCCCCGCCAAGCTGCTCCACAAGATGAGCTGCCGCCCTCATCGTACCGCCGGTTGCAATCAGATCATCCACAAGCACAACCTTCTGCCCCGGTTTGATGGCATCCTTGTGAATCTCAATCGTGGCAGTGCCATACTCCAGATCATATGTCTCGGAAACCGTCTCGCATGGAAGCTTGCCCGCCTTGCGGATCAGCACAAAAGGCTTATGTAAAAGATAGGCAATCGGCATTCCAAAAATGAATCCCCGGGACTCCGCCCCTGCAATTACGTCACAATCTACCCCATCGAGAAGCTTTGCCATCTCATCGATTGCAAGCTTCAGCCCGTCCGCGTCCTGCACCACGCTGGTCACATCGCGAAAGATAATTCCCGGTTCCGGGAAATCCGGAATCGATCTGATATAATCCTCTACTTTTTTCATCTTTGTACCCTCTTTTCTTAAATTGTGTTTATATTCAGGCAATTCGTTCTTCCGATTACCTTTATCTACTTGATTTTTTTATACCCATCCTGCGACATATCCGTCACGTCGCAGACACTGAGCACATTGCCCGAAACCGAAAAGCGGATATCGTACCCTGCGAATGACATTCCATAGATATACTCCGCCTTCTTATTGTATGCGGCTCTCGGATCCTGCGCAAGCACATCGATTGCAGACTGCCGGATTTCCTCCGGGAGTTTAGCGAGCTGCTCCTTTGGGAAAACCACCTCGATCCGGTCATTCTTATGCTCCTCGCCGAATCCGCCCTTCGCGTCAGGATGGCTGTCCGTATACGGCAGATACGGCTTAATGTCAAAAATCGGCGTCCCATCCAAAAGATCCGCTCCCGACACAATCAGAACCGGTCCTTTTTTTTCATCAAGTCTCACTTCTTCCAAGCGCACAGCGGACAGTCCCAGCGAATTCGGGCGAAAGGGCGATCTGGTAGCAAAGACACCCTTGTGCATTTTTCCGCCGAGTCTCGGCGGTGTAACGGTAAGTGAAACCGTCTTTTTCTTTGCCTTTGAAAACTCCCATATCAGCCACAGATAGGAAAATTCCTCAATTCCTTTTATTGCGGCCGGATCCCTGTATGCCGGTTCAAAGACAATCTCGCCCCGCAGAGACGGAACAAGACCGCTCTGCCTTGGAATTCCAAACTTACTCGGAAATTCGGTATGAATACGAGCAATTATTTCCATATGAATCCGCCCCTCTCAGAGTATGCGCATACCCTGACAATCTATTACAATTCTAACAAATTACCGGACAAATTACAATGTCAAATCCCTTTGCTTTGTTCCCCGGCTGCACACCGGCAGCTTCTTTGGATGCCCTGCAGCAAAAAAAGGAAGCCGCGGTCATATGGCGGCTTCCAGACTTTCCGACAGGAAAACTATTCAGCTTTACAGATATCTTACAAATATCAAAAGAGTACTGATCAGAAGTACAATGACGGTTGCCGGAACATTTTTCTTGCAGTATGTTCCCCAATCGATCGGATGTCCGGCCTTGGCGGATGCGGCACAACCGACAACGTTTGCTGATGCGCCGATCGGTGTAGCGGAACCGCCGATATCCGTTCCCATTGCAAGCGCCCACGCGAGTGTCGTAAGCGGAATACCCGAAGCAGCGGAAAGTGATGCAATGACAGGAACCATCGTAGCTGCAAACGGAATATTGTCAATAAACGCAGATGCGATTGCGGATACCCAGATAATGATAGCGACCATTACATATGCGTTTCCGCCGCTGACATTTTCGATAAACTGGGCAATAAGCTCTAAGATTCCGGTCTGTTCAAGACCTCCGACTACCACGAAAAGTCCGACAAAGAACAATAAGGTCTTGTAATCGACGCCCTTGAAAATATGCTTAACGCCATCCGCACCGGCAACTATCGCCGTCGTAATCACAGTAAGAATTGCGATTCCGAAACCGATGGTTGCGACAGTAAGTCCCGTCGTTGCATGCGTGACAAGGAGAACAACTGCGATTGCAAAAATCACGCAGCTGATATAGAATCCCTTTTGGTCAAGGATTGCGCTCTTTGGATCCGGCATCTGTGTTAAATCAACCGAAGTCCCCTCTGTTGTCTGCAATTCCTTTCTGTTCGCAAAATAGAAGAATACGACAACGACAATCAGACATACAAATGCGATCAGACCGGTATTTACTAAAAACTGTGTAAATGAGTAGCCAAATGCAGTTCCGATAATGATGTTTGGCGGATCACCGCACATGGTTGCGCTTCCGCCTAAGTTTGCGCAGAACACCTCCGACATGATCATCGGTACCGGATTGAATCCGAGCAGTTTTGCAAGCTCAAGCGTGACTGCTGCGAGGAACAGAATTACTGTGATACTGTCGATGAACATTGCAAGGATAAACGACATAACCATAAATGCAATATAAATCGATATGGTCTTGTAATTTACCGCCTTGGCAATCTGCATACAAAGCCAGCGGAAAAATCCGGTTCTTGCCATACCCTCCACCATGATCATCATACCGCATAAGAAGAAGATGGTTGACCAGCTGATTCCCGAAGAGGTCTCCTCCGCCTGTCCCGCAACATACCAGAAATCCGGGGTAAAAATTCCTTTCACATTTAAGGTATCCACCAACGCGCTAAGCCCGTTCAGCGAATCCCCGGCAGCAAGTCCTCCGATTCCGAAAACACCAACGATAGTAAGAAGCCCTGCTGTAAGTGTAATATATTGCTTTTCAAACTTTTCCAGGATGATCATAACGAACATCACAACAAAGATTGCAACAGCAATAATACGTGCTACTAACATTTGTTTTCCTCCTTTGAACATTTTTTGTCCGAAAGGCTTCTGCCATTCCATTCATCAGGCAATATAGAACTTTCGAACTATTCATTTTCAATTCCTTGTGTATTGTACTCCTCGTTATTCGAAAAATAAATATACAAATTTACCAAGATGTAAAATCATTCACGACGTATGATGCAGTTTGTGCATTATCCTTTTTCGGAGAGATATTTGAACGCACGTAAAATGTGTCAAATCCCACATTCTGCGCTCCTGCGATATCCGTCTTCGAATCGTTTCCGATAAAAAGAGTCGTTTCCGGATTCAGATGATACTTTTCAATCAGCACATCAAAGAAACGCTTGTCCGGCTTTTTTGTCTTATAGTCCGATGAAATCAGAATTCCGTCAAAGTATCTTGCAATATCCAGAACATGCATCTCGTACTCTGTAAAAATGCGCTGCGCATTCGACAGCAGATAGACCTTTTTGCCTGCTTCCTTTAAAGCTTCCAGCATTTTTTGCGTATTTGGATAGAGCCGGACATACTCTGTAGAAAGCGCCCGAAAAAACTGTCCGGTATGAACAGCCAGCTGCTCTTCTGCATCCACGCCCTTTTTCTTATAAAGCTCCGCGAACACCTCCGTAATCTCAATCTCCGGCGAAGCCTCGTGCGCGTATCGTTCGTTTTCCTCCAGCTTGCTTTTCAGTGCCGCTTCTTTTCCTTTTACGAGTTCTTCATACGATAGTTTTAGCTCTTTTGGATTATAACGTGCATCATAATACCCATAAAACAATGCCAGTTTTTTCCAGAGAACCGGATCGTCCTCCTCCGTATGTATATCTACCAGAGTGCCGTACAAATCAAACGCGTAGGTCTCGTAGTTCATTGGAAGAACCGCCTTATTTAACTCTTTCATCCTATCGTCCTTTCTGCCTGAAGTATTTGGGCTGTGTATCGTGCTCCAAGCTATTCCAGACCTCACCTTACGAATCGTTACCCTTGTTCATTATATACAAATTCACTTCTCAATTGAAGCAAAATTTTTTTCTCCAAACGCGATATTGCTACCTGATTTGTTCCGAGAACCTGCGCCACCTCGCTTTGCGTCTTCCCTTCCATATACCGCAGCCGGATCAGCTTCTCCTCCTCCGGTTTTAACCGCTTTAGCACCTGCTTTATCGCCAGCCGGTCAATAAAACCGGAATCCGAGCTTCTTTCATCCACAATGAAATCTCCGATACTCGCAGTCTTTTCTCCGCCGTCGTTTCCGCTGCCGCATACCGGCGCATAGATGGATTCCACCACGACATTTGCCTCAAGCCCCTGCAGAATTTCCTCACCGGTCAATCCCGTTGCATTGGCAATCTCTTCTATCGTGGGTTCCACGCCGTTTTTCTTCTCAAATTCTTCCTTTTCCGCCGCAATTTTCCTTGCATAATCCTTCATCTGCCGGCTCACATGAACCATTCCGTCATCCCGCAAAAAGCGCTTGATTTCACCGATTACCAGCGGAACCGCATATGTGGAAAACGCATATCCCAGAGATTCGTCAAACTTATCCGCGGCCTTTGTCAGTCCAATCACTCCGATTTGAAAGAGATCCTCCATTTCGTAACCCCGTCCACCAAATCGCTTCAGAACCATATAGACAAGCCCGAGGTTGTCCATCACGACCTGGTTTCGATCCTCCCGCGAGATCACGTACACTCACAAGTATCTGTTTTCGTTTTTTCCTCTTTAAAGTTTCTTTTCAATATCACTTTTGTTCCCTTGCCCGGTTCGGACTCTACGCGCACCTCGTCCATAAAGGCTTCCATAAAGGAAAATCCCATTCCTGTCCGCTCCAGCGTTGGCTTTGTCGTAAAAAGCGGCTGCATGGCCTCCCTGATATTTTCAATCCCGACGCCATGATCTTCGATTTCTATGTAAATATATCCCTTGTCGATCCGGCATCGAAACTCCACCTGTGGAAATGTCTCGCCGGCCTCGTCCATCTGCTGCTCCCGGTCAATCTCAATGCCATATCCATGTACAATTGCATTTGTAACGGCCTCGGATACCGCTGTCTTCACATCCGACAGTTCCTCCAGCGTCGGGTTCAGCTCTGCAAGAAAGGATGCAATCATCATTCTGGCAAGGCTTTCATTGACCGACCTCGCGTCAAAGCTTGCGCTCATATTATTTTTAATCAGCTCTTTCATTTCTATACCTCCACTCTCGTAATGATCCGATCCAGTCCGGAGGAGCCGAAAAGCTTTTCAATCCGCTCATTCACACCGCAGGCCATCACTCTGCCTCCGTACAGCATCAGCTTTTTATGTCTGCCGATTACAACGCCGATTCCGGAACTGTCCATAAAATCTGTGCCGGAAAAATCAAGCACCAATTCCCGGACGCTTCCGGCGTCAATCATACAATCAATCTGCGTCCGGATCTGTGCGGCGCTGTGATGATCCAATTCAAGCGGCATATGGTATATCATCCGGTTTCCGCTTATCTCATAATTTTGTTCCATAAAACATTCCTCCTTCTTCCTCGCAGTCTGTTCAAAAAAAAGACGCCGGAATTCTTCCTAAGCGTCTTTCGTAATATCCTATATCATTTTATTTTAAGAGGGTTCTGAATAGTTACTTTTATTCAATATAGTTTGCTGCGGTTCTCGCACGCTCCGTTCCCGGATAATTGTCAAACACAAACTGGTAATGCGGGATCGCGGCTTCCAGATTATCATTTCTCCGGTAGGACTGCGCCAGATAATAGGATGCATATCCCTCCTCATAATCCGGATCCTGTTCGACAACCGCCTCAAGCGCCTCGCATGCCGCATTGTAATCTCCGCTGCTGTATGCTTCATAGCCCTGATGATAAAGCTCATCCAGATAAGACGCCACTACCTCATCATTTACCGTATTATAGACATTCATCGCTTTCTCGCTCAGATAGGACGTGTCAACCTCCGCAAGCGCATTTCCTGCGGTCAGAATATCCTGACCGGCAAAAGCGACATACGCATCCAAAAGCTTCTCATAGGCCGCAACCCGGAAAAGTACCGCTTCCGACTCGCTCTCCGCCGTCGAGACATCGCCCTGTAGATCTGCAATCTGATCCTCCAGATCCGCAATCTGTCCGGTATAGGTTGTAATCATATTGTTGGCTTCCAACACCTGCTTATTCGCGTCATCCTGCGCGAGCTTCTTCACACTCGGCACTACAAGAAACGCAGTAACCGCAACTCCGATAACCAGACCAAGCACAATATACAAAAGTGTCGCGCCGAGAGAAGATTCCTTAAACCGCTTCGGCATGATGATGGTCTCATTTCCGCTCTGATAGGAAATCAGATCATCCTGATCCTGCTTCTCCTTTTTGGTATTTGCATTCTTCTCCCTTAATCTTGCGTTGACCTCTTTCAGATACCGCTGCGTCAACGTATTATCCGTATCAATCTTTCCGGCGAGCCGGAGCGACTTTTTGGCAAGCTCAAGCTTTCCCTCCTGTACATACAGCAATGCAAGAAGCTGATGGCCTTTAATCAAATTCGGGTTCAGTGAGAGAACCTTTTTAAGCTGGATAATCGCAAGATCCCTGCTGTTCTGCTTGCAGTATAGCAACGCCTGATTGTATTTTTTTATTGTCTGGTTTACCGTATTCAAATGAGCCTGATTCTGTTGAATCTCCTCCAGATAGAAGCTTGCCCGGTTATCAATCGGCCGATAACTTCTGCTGATCACCCATTCGCTGAGCGCATCGACAACCTCGCCCATCTCATAATATACAAGACCGAGCAGATTTCTTGCTTCAATATGATATTTATTGAAACGCAGCGCACTCTTTAAGCTGACGATTGCCCCTGACAAATTACGCACACCGGCCTTTTCCAGACCGTCATTATAATAGGAATTTGAAATGCGTATCGCTTTTTGGAAAATATGAAGGTCAGCTCCACAGGATGGACAGCTTTCCGCTTTTCCGGCGTCCGTACCACATCTATAACAAATCATATCAAACCTCGCATATTTATCTAATCTGTTTCAACTCCTGCAGCATCTCACTCATAATATCCGTCACATCCGTCAAATCGTGGTTATATATTGCAGATTCAGCTTCTTCCACTTCAAGGCTGGGCTGAAAATTTTTCAGTTCTTCTTCAAAATTAATCACAGCAAATAAACCTCCATATATTTTATCTTACAATACAGTGTTTTTTCTTTGCAAGCACATTACGCCGCAAATAATGAGATTATCCGACAAGTTCCCCCTCTACGGAGAACATCACAATCTGTCCGTCGCGGAGCACATACTGAACCGCATGCTGCGGCTCCTTTACATGAATCAGCACCTCGTCAATGGAGACGTCCACTCCCGGAAATACATCCTGTGAAGCCCTGACTGTCGCACCTTTCGCACTCTCAACCAAATCCTTAAGATGTGCCAGCTTATCTGTTGCCGATGCAACCTCCGCCTGCTTTGCAATGCGCGCGCGAAGAAGAGCTACCCGTCTCTCATCATTCTTTACATCCACGTTCCTTGCGGCAGCCATCTGGTCAAATTTCTGCAGGCCGGTATAGATCTTCGAAATCACTTTCTTGTCATCTTCCAACTGTTTTTTCAACATCTCAACTTCGACCATTGTCTCATGGAGCACGCCTGCCCGGATAGAAGTATGAATCTCTTTCACATTGCCGAAATTGAACGCTTCCACACCTCTTGCGCCATATACGGTTCCCCCGACAATCGACGCATGCTTTCCGTTGATAAACACCTTGTCGCGGCAGAAAATATCGCTGCTGATTGTTGAATTGGTCTCCACGAAACCGTCCGCTTCTATTTTCGCATATTCAATAAACTTTGCATATACGCTTCCTTTGGTGCGGATTGTTCCACTGTATCCGCCCAGAAATCCTCCGCGCAGAATGACATCCTTTCCGGCTTCAATCACGCAGGCCTCCGCCGTTCCGTCGACGGTAACTGTTCCGCTTGCCTTAATTGTGGTTCCCGACGTCACGTTTCCATGCACCAATACATCTCCGCGGAAATCGATATTTCCCGTATTAAGGCCTACGTCTCCGTTGATTTCATAGACCGGCAGTATCTGGATACGTCCGTTAATCAGGTCGATTTTTCCGGTAATAGCCGCCGTATAGGTCTTTCCGTCCTCGGACCTTACAAAGCCTTTCCCCATCAGAGGAGGAAGGGGTCTGCCGCGTTTTGCCATAATGAGCTTTCCGCACACCGTCATGCCATGATGTCCGTCCACCGGTTCATGATACACAGCGATCACCTGTCCTTCATCCACCGTCTCGATGGCATGAATCGTCCAGTAATCCACCGTTCCGTCTGCGCGTATAGCCGGCCTCTTGTCAAGCTTCGTATTAAACATATACTCGTAATACGCATCTACGCCGTCCTCGCTCAAGGTTCCCTGCGCGACGAGACACTCTTTGCCGTAGTATTCTGTGCTCAGCATCTCATCAATGACGGATTCGTCAATGCCAACCTTAACTTTAGCCTTCTCAAGAGCCGCCATGACATCAGATTTGGCATAATATTCATTTTTTCCCAGAACCGGGAGTAAGAGATACGCTTCCATATCATCATGTGAAAGCCGTACAGAAATCTCCCTTTTTGTACCGTTTTCCATATGCGCCCCTTCATCTGTTGTTATGGTATAATACCCCGAGCTTATTCATTTATATAATATCATTTTCTCTCCGCCAGTTCAAGACGTAAAAAAGTCCCAAAGATACCACTATATATTGTATTTCGTCAATCTTTGGGACTTCTTTATATTGATTTACACTCTTTTAGCGCATCTGGGCAAGTCTGGTCTCGACATCCGCCATCATTTGCTCGTATTTTGCAAGTTTGGCCTTTTCTTCCTCTACTTTCTCCGGCTTTGCGTTGGACAAAAATTTCTCATTGGAGAGCATCCCTCTCGAGCGCGCAAGCTCTCTGGTAAGCTTCTCCCTCTCCTTAGTCAGACGTTCCTTCTCCTTCTCAAAATCAATCAGATCCTCCAGCGGAAGATAGGCTACCGCTCCCGGGATAACCGCAGAAACTGCGTCCTCCCCGATACCTGATTTGTCAGACGACACATGAATCTCGCTGGAAAATGCAAGATTAACATATACTTCCCTGTTCTCCTCGAAGGTCGCGCGAAGGGCAGCATCCTCAGATACGATAAAAAGCTTTGCCTTTCTTGCAGGAGGTACATCCATCTTTGTACGGACATTGCGGATGCCCTTTACAAGGTCCTTACAATGTTCAATTGCAGCTTCTTCTGCGGCAAAGTTCCATTCATTCTTATACTCCGGCCATGCGGAAAGCATAATTGTATCTTCCGTCTTTTCATCTGCTGCGATTCCATAGGTCTGTAAGGAGCAGAAGATTTCTTCCGTAATAAACGGCATAAACGGATGGAGCAGTTTTAGTGCCTGAATCAGAACGGTCTTTAAAGTCCAAAGCGCTGCATTTGCAGATGCAGGATCTTCATCCTTTTTGTAAGTACGAACCTTCGCAATCTCAATGTACCAGTCACAAAATTCATCCCAGATAAAATCATATACCTTCTGAACCGCAATGCCAAGCTCATACTTATCCATATTCTCGGTAACATCTTTCGCAAGAGTGTTAGCTTTAGAAAGAATCCACTTGTCGGCTGTATGAAGTTCCTCTGCCGAAGGCGCAGAAAGAACCACATCCTCCAGATTCATCACAATAAAGCGTGAAGCGTTCCATACCTTGTTTGCGAAGTTTCTGGCAGACTCCACTCTTTCCCAGTAAAAGCGCATGTCGTTTCCCGGTGCGTTTCCGGTAATCAACGTAAGCCGAAGCGCGTCCGCTCCGTACTTGTCAATTACCTCGAGCGGATCGATACCGTTGCCAAGAGACTTGCTCATCTTGCGTCCCTGCGAATCGCGGACAAGTCCATGAATGAATACGGTATGGAACGGTACCTTCCCGGTATGCTCGATTCCCGAGAACATCATACGGATAACCCAGAAGAAAATGATATCATATCCGGTTACAAGTACGTCCGTCGGATAGAAGTAATCCAGATCCTCGGTCTTCTCCGGCCAGCCGAGTGTCGAGAACGGCCAGAGTGCCGAGGAGAACCAGGTATCGAGCGTATCCGGATCCTGTCTCATGTCCTTATTGCATTTCGGACATTTGCAGCTGTTCTCCTTAGTTACGACAAGCTCGCCACAATCGTCGCAGTAAAATGCGGGGATTCTGTGCCCCCACCAGAGCTGTCTTGAGATACACCAGTCGCGGATATTTTCAAGCCAGTGATAATAGGTCTTGTCAAAATGCTCCGGAACAAACCGGGTATCTTTCTTCTTTACGGCTTCGATAGCAGGCTTTGCAAGCTCCTCCATCTTGACGAACCACTGTTTGGATACGCGCGGCTCAACGGTGGTTCCGCAGCGGTAGCAGATACCGACGTTGTGGGAGTATTCCTCAATCCTGACAAGCGCTCCCTCGGCATCAAGAGCCTTAACGATTGCTTCTCTTGCCTCGTAGCGGTCCATTCCGGCAAACTGCGGATAATCGCCGGTAATCTTCGCATCCTCCGTCAATACATTGATTACCGGAAGATTATGGCGGAGACCTACCTCAAAGTCGTTCGGATCATGCGCAGGCGTAATCTTAACCACACCGGTTCCGAAGTCCATCTCCACATAGTCGTCCGCAATAATCGGAATCTCTCGATGGACGATCGGAAGTATGACCGTCTTTCCGACAAACGATTTGTAACGGTCATCCTTTGGATTTACCGCTACCGCCGTATCGCCAAGCATGGTCTCCGGTCTCGTGGTAGCCATCTCAATATAGCCGGAACCATCGGAAAGCGGATAGCGGAGGTGCCAGAAATGTCCCGCCTGGTCCTCATGCTCAACCTCCGCATCCGAAAGCGAGGTAAGGCAGTGCGGACACCAGTTGATGATACGCTTTCCGCGATAGATTAAACCCTTATTATAAAGGTTGACAAATACCTCCTTTACCGCCTTATTGCAGCCTTCGTCCATGGTAAAGCGCTCTCTGTCCCAATCTGCGGAAGCTCCCAATTTGCGAAGCTGCCTTACGATGCGGCCGCCATATTCGTTTTTCCAGTCCCATACTCTCTCTAAGAACTTTTCCCTGCCGAGTTCTTCCTTGCTGATTCCTTCCTCTTTAAGCGCTTCTACTACCCTCGCCTCCGTTGCGATGGACGCGTGATCCGTTCCCGGAAGCCATAAAGCGGAATATCCCTGCATTCGCTTATATCGGATCAAAATATCCTGCAAGGTACTGTCAAGCGCATGTCCCATGTGAAGCTGGCCGGTAATGTTTGGCGGCGGCATCACAATCGTAAACGGCTTTTTGCTTCTGTCGGCTTCTGCGTGAAAATAGCCGCTCGTCTCCCACTTTTCATACAGACGATCCTCAATATCCTTCGGATCATACGTCTTACTTAATTCCTTACTCATCGTTATTCCTCCTTAAAAATTCTAAAATTGTCCTGCAGCTATATTCCTCATGCGGGCGTGTGCATCCTCCCGGAGGGTTTTTATCATATAGGGAACGAGGTTTCCTATATGATAAAAAAGCCCTCCATGCAGATCTGTGCATGAAGGGCGAATGAACGCGGTACCACCTTCTCTTTCCGTCGGAGATGCAGCTGCCTCTCGAACGGCTCGACTCCTTAACGCGGATGAAACGGAAGAACTTATTTCACGAGATACAATGCCCTTCTGCCGGTCATCGGCTATCGTGAAGTTCTGGGTTCTCCGGCTGGGAAGCTACCTTCCATCATTCTTCATCCAGACATCTTCCAGCCGTTCATCCTGCGATGAATCGAATGTCACTCTCTGGGGACTAAAAATCATGTACTCCTCTTCCTTTATTGCCTCGCTTTGATATAATCTTTCTTTATCTTACGTTCTGTTTTTGTTTTTGTCAACCTTTAATTCAAGGTCTTGATCAGACTCTGATACACAAATTCGCGGATTCCCTCATCCCCGATTTTGCTGTAGCGGTTCTCTGCCGGTCCCATGACGACAAATGCGTATTCCACAACCGAAGTCAGAAGCGTCAGACTGCGTTTTCCCGTATCTGTCTCCGTATATACGCCTTCCTTGTAGCCGTCCTCCATAAACAGGTCAATCATTTGGTAAATAAACGCGGAAGCCTCGGTTCCAAGCGATTTCAAACCGCATTGTTCCTCCGTCCTCCCCGACGGAAAATCCGTTTCATAGGATTTTTCCGGGTGCAGGCTCGTCCGCAGAAGCTGCGCAAACATCTCGTTGTATTCCTTATTCTCCCGGATCCAGTCAAAGATTTTGTAAACGCGCTCCTTAAAATACTTCGGTTGAAAGACCACCCTTGCAAGCTCCATAATTTTATTGGAATACTCATACATCAGCGCATGCGTAATCAGTTCGTCTTTTGAGGAAAAATACTCGTACGCCGTACCTTTTCCGATTCCGGCCTTTGCTGTAATATCCTGCACCTTTAGCGCCCGGATATCCTTCTTTTCCTTTACCAGTCCGGAGACCGCCTCAAACATGAGACGCATCTTCTCCGGAGGATTTTTTATCTTTTCAACATCGATGAACGTTGTACTCTTTTCCATAGCAACCCCCTTTTTCCTTACCAATCCTTCCACTATAGTTCTTCCTCGACCATGCTCTTTTCGCGGTTAAACGCATCATACAGACATGGTATTACAATCAGCGTAAGAACCGTTCCGTAGAAAAGACCGCCAACGATGGTAATGGCCATCGGCTTCATCATCGCTGAACCGTCGCCGATTCCGACGGCGGAAGTAAGCATGGCAAGAATCGTCGTAAGCGCGGTCATCAGAATCGGACGAAGTCTGGTTTTTCCGGAATCGATAATCGCATCCTTTTTGCTCATGCCTTCCCGCCTTGCCTGATTGATATAGTCAATGAGCACAATACCATTGTTTACAATAAGTCCCGCTAACATGATAAATCCGAGCATTGCAATCACACTGACCTCCTGTCCTGTGATAAACAGTGCAAGGAAACCGCCGGTAAATGCAAGCGGAATGGAGAACATAATGATAAACGGTGACAGCAGCGACTGGAATTGGGCAACCATGATCAGATAGATAAAGATTACCGCCAGAAGAAGCATAAGTATCATCTGACTCATCGCGTCATTGATCGTCTCATCCTCCCCCTGCATACTGACGGAATATCCTTCCGGAATCTCCATCTGATCAATCTGTTTCTGAATCTCGTTGCTGACAAGCGTTACATTGTACCCATCCTCGATTGCCGCCGATACGGTCAGATATCTGGTCTGCGCATCACGCTGGATTGTAGAAAGCGTGGTAGTCTCCGACATCGTGCAGATATCCGTAATCGGGATTTCTTCTTCCTCCCCATCATCATTGGTGTATGTAAAGGTAATCGCCTTGATATCTTCGAGTCTGGTATCCGCCTGTACCTCCGTCTGCACATAAACCTCATAGTCCTTGATATCCGAAGAGATTGTCGTGGCCGATGTGCTGCCTGCCATTTCGGCATAAACGAGCTGAAATACCTGCGCTACCGTATATCCGTATTCCGCGGCTTTCTCCTTATCCACCGTAATGGTAAACTCTGCGGCAGTATTATCCAGCCCGTCGTCCACATCGATTGTTCCGTCTGTGTTTTCTACAATCTCCGCTACCCATGCCGCAAGATTCTGCATGGTTGCAAGGTCGCGTCCCTTAATCTGAACGGAAATTCCCGAGCCCATAAAGCTGGTCATATCCATCGAGTTGGTCTCTGTCGTAACCAGACAGTCCATATCCCCTGTCCTGCTCTCGATTTCATCCGCGACATCATAAATCGAAACGTCTGCATCCTCATCCAGCAGAATGTACATGCTGACGCTGTCTGTTCCGCCGCCGCTCATCAGGCTGACCGTTGAGCCTCCTCCGGCCATGGCGCCGATTGTGTCGATACCTTCAATGTCGGAAATGCGCTCAATCACTTCATTCGAGAAGCCTGTCAACTCGTCAAAGTCTAACGTTTCATCCTCTTTTGCGGTAATCGTAACGCTCAGCTGATTGGTTTCCATATCCATATCCATGAAATTCAGACCTTTCGAGAGCGATAACGCCGCGCTTACTACGAGAAGCACAACCGCAGCCAGAAACACAATCGGCTTGAATCTAAGGCAGACTGCAAGCGCTCTTCCATACCATTCCCTAAATCTGTCAAACCATGGATGTTTGATTTCCTTCGTCTTTTTTAAGATTGCGGAGGACATTGCCGGAACAAAGGTAAGCGCTACAATAAGCGAAGCGGCAAGCGTGTACGCAATGGTAAGCGCAAGGTCAACGAACAGCTGTCTTGTAATTCCTTCTGTAAAAATAATCGGCGCATATACGCTGATTGTCGTAAGCGTGGATGCGGCAATCGCACCGGTAACCTGCGAAGCGCCCTCCACCGCGGCTTTTTTAATCGAATATCCCTCTCCCCGGAGCCGGTAAATATTCTCAATGACGACAATGGAGTTATCCACGAGCATACCGATTCCAAGCACAAGGCCGGACATTGAGATAATGTTCATGGAAATTCCCGTAAAGTACATGAGCACAACTGCCACGATGACAGAAAGCGGAATCGAACATGCGATTACAATGGTTGGCTTTATATCCTTCAGGAAAAGAAGCAGTACAAAAATGGCAAGAATCGCACCGAAAATCATGTTCTGGAAGACGCTCTCTACCACAATATCAATATAAATTCCCTGATTCATAAGCACAGACATATGAAGCGTATCATCCGCCTCCTCCAGGGAATCGAAGCGTTCCAGAAGACGGTCGGTAACATCTCCGGTCGAATATCCGGTCTGTTTTTCAATCGAGAGCATAATGCCGGGATTTCCGTTAATGATTGCATAGGTCTCGTCGGAATTGTCCGTTACTTCCACATCCGCCACATCCGAAAGGCGGATGATGCCAACCTCGTCCATCCCGAAATCCATCAGTACCAGATTTCTTAAATCCTCTACGGTCTCTACCGCTTCGCCGACGCGGACGAGATACTGCTCCTCTCCCTCGTAAGCGTATCCTGCCGGCATATCAAAGTTCTGTGCCGCCAGAAGCTGCGAGAGCATCTGGACATTCAGAATGTTGTTCAGATCCGCTCCCTCAAGCGCGCTTTCCTTTGCCGCATCAAGCTCCGCCTGACCGGAGGCGATCTGGCCTGCAGCATCCACGAGGTCGGTATAGCCGTTTGCCATCTGCAGAATGCCGTCTATCTCCCCTTCGGTCAAGGACACACTGGCTTCGTCAAGCTGCGTCTGTCCGTCCGATATCTGGTTAATGCCGTCCTGGATCTGACTGATACCGTCGGCAAGCGTCGTCTTGCTCTCCTGCATCTTCGTAATGGCAGCAGGAATATCCTTGTAGGATGTTAACGTAACGCCCATGGAAGCGAAATTTCCTGCCTGCCCCACAAGCTGCATATTGATGTCGTTTAAGGTTGCGTTCAATGAGGTCACCTGATTCTGAAGCTCTGCGAGGCTTGCATAATTGGTTCCCATTTTTGCGTTCATCGCGTCGAAGGCTTTTTTCTCTGCCATGTCGGCGTATTGGTTGCCGGCGATGGTTGCCTGGGCGTCGGCAGCCTGCTGCGCATAGCTTTTCGCTGTTTCCTCCAGTTTATCTGCCGTTCCTGCAGGCAACATCGGGTTTGTACCTTCTGCCCCTCGTATTGCTTCCATTGCATCATCCACATCTTCAGATGTTGAATTTTCGGTAATGGTTTTATTTGCCACGCTCAGTATCGCACTTACTGCAGAATCAGATAGCGCCTGTTTCAGGATAGTATAATAAGTATCATCATATACCGCTTTGTATTCTGTATCATACCCGGTCTTATATGCGGTATTCCTTGCATCTTTAATGGTGCCGATTCCTTCGTTTAGCGCATCAATACCGCTCTGTACCTGAACCGCCCCGCTGTAAGTTGTGGATAGTGTCGAAACCGCCGTATCAATGGAGTCATACGAGGACTGCAGCGTAGAAAGCTGCGCTTCCAGATCCGCTTTCTTATTTGCAAGGTCAATCTTGTTGTTTGTGATTTCATTCGCGCCGTTTCCAAGCTGGGACGCCATTTCCTTCTGACCGTCAGCCATGGCCTTTTTCCCATCCTCAATCTGGTCTGCGGCGTCGTCAAGCTCGCTCTGCGCGTCGTCAAATTTTTCGTTCAATGCGTTCTTTATCTTCTCATTCAACGCGTCGATTTTGGCCTGGTTCATGGTAACCTCGACCGTCTCCTCCAGACCGCCGTTTGCCGTTACGGAAGCCACTCCCTCCACGCTCTCAATCATCGGAATCAGCTCATTGTCTACATACTCTGCGATTTCAGCCTCATCCATGCCTTCCACGTCCACTGCTGCAATCATAATCGGAAGCATATCCGGATTAATCTGCATAATCATCGGAGTTCCGACAGTTTCCGCAAAACCGCCCGAAAGCTGATCCAGCTTCTGCTGAATTTCAATCACAACCGAATCCATATTCGCGCTCTGCTCATACTCAAGCACGACTAAGGAGTAACTATTATAAGAAGATGACGTAATATTTTTAATGTTCGAAGTCGTTGCCATTGCCGCCTCAATCGGAGCGGTAACATCGCTCTCTACCTGCTCCGGGCTGGCACCCACATCTGTTGTTATGACCAATGCATACTGAAAGCTCATATCCGGCAGCAGATCTGTTGTCATTTTCATAAGAGAAACGACACCTAATACAATGACAAGCAATACCGCCACGAGTACCGTATACGGTCTTTTTACGCTATACTTTGAAAGCATTTTTCTCTCTCCTTCTTCTGATGAATCCGACTGGTTTGCGGACTTCCATCGGGTTCTCTTTTATAGTATCCGACTGACTGGTCGGTCAATTTCTTTTCATTATACTCTGCACGCTTCAAATTGCAAGTAATCTTCTTTCTTTTAATAGTTTTTTTATATCTCCCTTTATCTCCCTTTGAGTGGTGCAGCTTCGGCGCTTTTGGGTGCGGCGCGCTCTTTTTGCCTTCCCACACCCAATTCTCCTTCCACTGCATTCATTTTTGCTGGATACCAATCATAAGATTTAAAAAAAATCCCATACCCTTTGTCTCCAAAAGGTATGGGATTTCGCATACTCATGTCTGAAAAAGATTCATCAGCCTTGCGCCTCTTCCTCTTCTTCCTCCTCTTCATTTGCGGCTGCTACCGCAGCTGTCACAGATGATACAACCGCAATTACCGCAGCAATGATAACTACTAAAATAATTACCCCGAAAAAAATCAGAAATCCTGTCTCTGTCATATCTTCATCTCCTAATTACACTCGCTAAACAAGCTTTTACCAGAGGTAATTATAGCATATCGTTTTTTTCTTATCAACATACAAAACGGAATGTTTTTTATCTTCTGCGTCTCTGAAGCACAGCTGCACCGATGCCGCCCGCAGCAGATACAGTCTTTGATATATCTGACTTGCCGGAAGCACTTGAAGGGTTTTCTGCACTATTGCCGGTCTCCTCTGTTTCGTTTTCCTCATTGCCGCCGGTCGGTTCATCCTCCGCATCCTCTACAGCATAATCTCCGGTGCGGGAGTTGCTTGCCGCATCGGTTGTCTATCTATGTTCATACTTTAGCACGCAGTTGCACTTTCTTTCAATTGTCACTTTTTCTAATGTTTTTAGAGACTTTTTATCACTTTTCCATAATTTGTGACTGTGTTACTACAAAAAAATGCACAATACCGATTTTTGCGCACTTTGCAGCCTTTTTGTGTACTTTCTCCATGATAATTTTCTTATTTACTTGTATTTGCCTCCAAAATTTTTTTATTTGTTTTTATTGCTCAAAAATTTACAGTCAATTTTCTGATAACACTCCTATTCATTTCATCAGCGGTTGTCTTATGTTTCCCCTATTTTATGAAAAAACATTTGGAAAAATCTTTGAGTATGATATACTTTGATTATCACAAAACAGAAATATAAAGTACGGAGGATATATATATGATTACTTGTCCGAAATGCGGCACTGAACTTAGTGAGGGCGCTAAGTTCTGCCATGTATGTGGAACTCAGATTCAGGAGTCCCAAGTTCAGGAAACTCAGGTTACCAAAGAAGATGCCGCCCCTGCACCGGCTCCAACATATGCCGGACAATCTGCTCCATTTAATCAACCGATGGGATATCAGCAAAATTACAATCAGGCGCCGCAATACGGGCAGCCTCGCTATCAGCAAAATGTTCCTCAGTTCGGACAGCCTCACTATCAGCAGAACGCCCCACAGTTCGGGCAGCCGCGCTATCAGCAGAATGTCCCACAGACCGGACAGTCATACTATCAGCAGAACGCCCCACAGTTCGGGCAGCCGCGCTATCAGCAGAACGTCCCACAGACCGGACAAGCCGGCTACCAGCAGAATGTCCCACAAACCGGACAACCTCGCTATCAGCAGAATCCGCCGCAGTTTTATCAGCCTCGTTACCAGCAATACCAGCCGGGACAGGCTCCGAATAATCTGCAACAAAGCCAGAATCCAGTGCAAACAAATACTTATCAGCAGAATCCTTATCAGCAGACTTCATTTGAGCAGACGGCTTCCAACTCACCTCATCCTGCTCCTGATTCTGCCTTGCCGGATCAACCGGCTCCACAGCCTGTCAATCAGCCGTCGTACGCACATCTGGAAAATATGCAGCCGGGCGAGACACAGCTTTCTCCACTTGAAAAGAAACGCGTAAACTCCGGTATCGTTCTCGGACTTGTACTCGGCGGTATTGCGGTTCTTATATTACTGATTGTTATTATCTGTGCAATTATTTTCTAAAGCGGCTTTTGTCAGAAATTGCAGGCACGCTCCTAAGGCGTGTCTGCAATCTGTTTTCCCGTCACATCCATATGGAAATGATCTTTCATAATCAGGTCTGATATTTTCACAAATTCATAGCCCTGTTCCTTTAGATTCGTTATCAGTTCATCCAGCGCGTCCGCTGTGTACTTTGCGCCATTATGACACAATATGATTGTTCCCGGTCCAAGAGACTCATTCGTACATACGGTCTTGATGATAGAATCCGCTCCATAGTCTTTCCAATCCAGCGAATCCACGCTCCATTGAATCGGATAATAGCCCATCTCATATGTCGTATTGATCAGCGCGTTATTGTAGGAACCATATGGCGGCCGGAACAGGCACATTTCATATCCGGTCAACTCCTTCACTTTGTCATGAACACTTTGAATTTCTTCCTTTTGCTGGCTCTTTGAGATGTTTGCCATATCATAGTGATGCTCGCTGTGATTGCCCAGCTCATGGCCTTTATCCACCAAGGTTTTCACACATTCGGGATTCTGCTCCACCCAGCCTCCGGTCATGAAAAAGGTCACTTTTACATCATGTTTATCCAGGATTTCCATAATCCGGTCAAAATCTTCTGCTCCCCACGCGGCGTCAAAGCTTAACGCGATTTTGTTTTCCTGTGTGTCAACGGAATAAATCGGAAGCTCTCTGTCGCCAAATGTACTGCTGTTCAGCCAACCGCCTCCATGGTTCATGCTGCCTGTCACAACCGCCTTTGTTCCCACGACCGAACCTATCGCGGCGCATACAAAAAGAGCCACAGCCAAAAGCCCGACAATTGCTTTCATTTGTGACTCTTTCCATTTGTATTTTTCTTTTATTGTTTCCTTCTTGATTTGATTTGCACCCTTGTTGCGCATATGTCATTTCACACTATTGACTCTGTTATAAAACTATATGCAAAAAGGTCTCAAATCAGAACCTCTTCCATGATTTCTCCGCCTTGCCTTTCAATTCGGCTTTGAAACCCGCTTAATAAATTCAACCACAACTTCAATCGACTGAATTGCGGCTTTCTCCGCAAACGTCTGGTAATCCATTGCGCCGCCCTCGCTATCCGAAATTGAGCGGAGAATCAGAAACGGCACCTTGTTAATATAGCAGACATGTCCGATGCTTCCGCCCTCCATCTCAGCGGCAATCGCTCCGAAATGATTACGAATCCACACTCTTCTCTCATCAGATGCAATAAACTGATCTCCTGTGGCGACAGTCCCAACCAGATACTTAATCTTTCTGTCTTCCAGACACTGCTGCATGAGCGCCCTCATTTTGTCATCCGTCGGCAAAAAAATCTCGTTGATTCCGGAGAGCAGCCCCACCGGATCCCCGATTGGAGACGTATCCATATCATGCTGCACAACCTGATCTGCAAGCGCTACATCAAGCACGCCAAGATCCTTTGTCAGGGATCCTGCAACGCCGATGTTAACGACCATATCGACGTCGAACTTTAAAATCATTGCCTCCGCACAGATTGCCGCGAACACCTTTCCTATGCCGCACACAGCCGCAACAACTTCCACTTCATTCATTTTTCCGCATACAAAGGTAACTCCGCTGTATTCCACGTTTGATATATCTGACAGGGACTCCTTCAGCTCGTCTACTTCCATCTGCATTGCGCCAATAATTCCGATTTTCATCAGCTACTCCTCCGGATAGGTAAATTCTGTATTTGTCTGGGCCTCAAGCACCTTTAAGTATGTCCTGCACTCTTCCTTCGCCGCGGCCAAATCCAAATTTTTGTAATTTCCGCATTCTATCGCAGAAGCTCCATACATTTTTCCGTCATACGCAATAATGTCCGCCAGAATTTTCTTCGTAAGCTTGAATACATCCGCCGGTTTCTGGTTCTTTACCAGAAAATAGAATCCGGTCTGGCAGCCCATCGGTCCGAAATATACAACATCTGAGGACACCTCTGAGTTGCGCGCCATGGTAGCAAACATATGCTCTACCGAATGCATCGTAAGATTGCTCATGTAATCTCCTGCGTTTGGTTTTCTGGTGCGGAGATCATAAGTAATGACATCCCCATCCTCTCTGGAAATATAAAAACCGGGTTCCAAAATATTATGATTGATTTCAAAGCTTTTAATTTTTTTCATTTTTCCTTTTCCCTTACTGTTTTGCAACAACTTCCATCTGTTTAGAAATCTCGCTGATTTCATGCAGCACTCCGTTCATATCGGAGAGTGCTTCCATGGAAGAATCACTTACGGAAAGCACTGTCTCTGTCGATGCGGCAACCTCCTCGCTCTGTGCCGAAAGGTTACTGATGCTATCCATAATAATTGAATTTGCGGCGATAATATTCTGAACAGAAGCATTTACCTGAATTACGCCCTCGTGGAGTTCATCCGTCTCGTCCTTGATGTTTCCGAGCTTCTCGCCGGTCTGCTCAATGAGCTCGTTCTGCTTCTGTGCATACTCTACCGATTGCATCATACTGTTTGCAGCTGTCTGCGCATCCTGTGTAAGTCTTTCAATAATGGCGGAAATCTGCTCCGTTGCCTGTCTGGTACTCTCCGAAAGCGTGCGGATTTCATCTGCAACGACCGCAAAGCCTTTTCCGGCTTCGCCGGCTCTTGCGGCTTCAATCGAAGCGTTTAGTGCCAGAAGGTTGGTCTGGCTTGAAATTCCGAGAATTGTCTCAGTAATTGCCTGCACATCCTTGATACTTTCATTTAAGGCTTCCGTAGTTGCTTTTGTCTCAATATTTGTCTTTGCAACTTCAGCAGCCTGCTTCTTTAACTGTCCGATAAGAACAACACTTTCGTCAACAGACTCGCTTGTGCGATCCGAAATTTCTCCGATGTGGCTGGCTTCCTGTCCCACTTTCTGAATACTCTGCTGAATATCTCCCGTCTGCATCGTCTGCTGTTCTACTGATTCTGCGGTCAATTTACTGCTTTCGGCGATTTCATTTACCGAGTTATGAGTGGTATCCATAGTCTCGTTTAATGTGTCGGATACCTGCTGTGCATGAATAAATCTCTGATTTAATTCCTCCGCAAGCTTAACAACGCCCTCCGAAGTGCGGATATGAACCTCCGCGCCTGCCCGGACCGCATTTATCGTTTCATTTGTATGCTTAATCTGTGTACGAACAACGAGTATTGCAAGGAAGCATGTAACCGTAACGAACAACACTTCAATGATTGCATCTGTGATTGTGATGGTTCCCTGCAATCCGGAGACAATTACGCGCAACAGAATACCGGCAACAGCAACAATCGATCCGGCAACCACAAATGCCTGATCTCCAAAAAGCATAACCATAATTGTAATTGCATATGCAACCGCATACATACTATTCAGTTCCGAAAATGCAAGCGTAGCCAGATAGACGATTATCATCAATACTCCGCATACATGACGAAACTTTTCACTGTTTTTCATAACGCGATAAAGAATCGTACTCAATATCATCGCTGCAATGCAGACTACCGTTCGAAGTACAAGTCCTGCCGCAAAACCATTGGCAAATCCGAGCACCGTAATAATCAGGACTGCTCCGTTGATAATCATGCAGGCGAGATATCCGCCTCTGTTCTTGTCATTCAACTGCTTCTGCTGTAAATCCATTTTCTTTTCCTCCTAAGTAAAGTTTCCCTTTCCTATTGTTTTATGTAAAAAGCGTTGCTTATATGACCGCCGTAGATAATAAAATCCGTCTGACTGCTTCCGTCCCCGGCAATTCGGTGGATAAAGTCCCCATCTCTCGTATAGGTGCCCTCTGCCCGGGATGCTCCTCCGCTCTCTTTGTATGTTCCGTCCTCTTTGAAAGTGATTGTGGAGGTTCCGCCCGCACTGTTCTCAAGCGTACATACCGCATCAAATGTCGTGCCGTCCGGTATCATGCCGTCATAAAAAAATCCCTCTGCAATCAGATAGTTTCCCGCAATCACAAAATTCTGCACATCGCCTTTGGAAGGAGTACATGTTACCAAATCTGCCGCCTCGTCCACCTCGTAGATGCCTTCATACAGGACATAACTCTCCTGCCCCAAAGTGATGGTCTCTTTATAGGATGCATCCGCCTTGTGAAATTCAAATCCCAGTATCGTTGCTGCCGCTTCATTTCCAGACGGAATTACAACATTGTACACTCCATCCACATCATAATTATTCTCACCTATCCGGCTCTCCGCTGTCTTTCTGCCGCACCCTGACAATACCGCAGCCAATAGCATCGAAAAGACAAGCAGACTTATCGTTTTCGTATTTTTTCTCTGCACGCTTTTCCCTCTATACTCTAAAATTCACAGTTAGATTTATTATAACATACTTTATTTTTCTTTTACACTTTTTTTGTAACATTTTACTATATTTTACCGAAACAGCCTGCCATCGGCAGCTTCCTCGACTGCCCGGCAAACAAAAAAGGCCGCCGCTTTTCTGCGAAGGCCTTTTTAAGAGGAAACGATAAAAATTGTTCTATTGTAATTATTCCTTCACACCGCCGAGTGCCACACCGGCTACAATATACTTTGACAGAATAAAGTATACGACAAAAATAGGTAAAATGGTCACTGCAATGCCAATGTAAAGTACACCGTAATCGGTCTTGAACTGATCGCTGCGAAGCATCTGCACAAAAAGCGGAAGCGTCTTCTTTTCGTCCGTTGCAAGAATCATACTCGGCATAAACAAGTTGTTCCATGATCCGACAAAGCAGAAAATTGCCTGTGTTGCAATCGCCGGTTTCATAATCGGAAGCGCAATCTTGTTAAAGGTCAAAAACTCTCCGCTGCCATCGATTCTGGCAGCCTCGACAAGCTCTTTCGAGAAGGTGCTCTGCATGTACTGTCTCATAAAGAAAATCGTTGCAGGAGCGGCGATTGCCGGAACAATGAGCGGCACATATGTATCTGTCAGACCTAATTTCAACATAAAGCGATAGAATCCGATAATTGAAATCGTATTCGGCACAATCATAACCGCCATAATAAATGCCCATGCCGCTTTCTTTAAACGGAACTCGTAAATCTGAATGCCGTAGGCCGTCATTGTCGAAAAATACACCGTAAGGATTGTGGACGGAACAGCAATCACGAAGGAGTTGAGCATGGCGCGGAATACGGTAAGCTGCATACCATTCTGCTTCAGCTGGAAATTCGCCCAGTTTGTAGTAAGATTTCCTCCCGGTATCAGCGAAAGCCCTGCCTTAATCGCCTCGGAGGTTCTGGTTGCATTTACAAACAGAATCAGAAACGGCAGTAAACTGATCAGGCATAAAATGATACACACAATTTCTTTCAGTGTACGTTCCGTAACCATTCTGCGGTGGTAACTTTTATCATCAACTGATTTTGCAATTCTTGCCATCTTTAGTTACCTCCCTTCACATCTTTCAGAGCTTTCTGATAGGCTTTCATCTGCTGCTTCTTATTCTTTTCCGCCAGTCTTTCGTCTTTGTCCCCCATGGAAACAAACAGAATGATACTGACAATCAGAGTAATCACAAACAACAGCACCGAAATTGCCGCCGCACGTCCTACGTCTGTATTGTAAAGTCTCATAATATACATCGTAACCGACGTTGTCGAATCATACGGTCCGCCTGACATGGATGATCCGTTTACATTAAACAGCGAAGGAATATCGTACATCTGCAATCCGCCGACTGCCGAGGTTACCAGCGTATAGAGCAGAATCGGTTTTAACAGAGGAAGCGTAATTTTGAAAAACGTCTGCGCTCCGTTCGCCCCGTCAATTTCAGCCGCTTCATAAAGCGAAGGGTTTATTCCCATCATGCCGGCAATCAGAATCAGCGTTGTATTTCCATACCACATCCAGAACAATATGAAGGAAATCAGTCCCCTTGTGGCGCCGATATGGTCAAAGAAGTTAAAATCCGCTGCCAGAACTCCCATCTTTTTCAACAAAATTGTAATCGGTCCGTACTGGCTGAACAGGGTTGCAAACAAGACGGATACAGACGCCGCCGTAATAATGTTCGGCATATAAGTCATAATCTTGATTGCGCCTCTTCCGCGAACCTTTACCTGCTCATTGGTCAGCCATGCAGCCAATAGTAAAGAAAGTAAAATCTGCGGAATAAATCCGCCAATCCACATGATCAGCGTATTTTTCAAATACATCAAAAAATATGCCGTCTCGCCCGGCACCATCCCCAGAATCATCTTGAAATTGTCCAGACCGCAAAAAGCAATCGTCTCTTTTAGATTTCTCTTCTGGTAGCTGAACAGACTCCAGTAAAACGTATTAAACAATGGATACAACTGAAAAAATAGATAAACCAAAAAGAAGGGAAGAATAAACAAATACCCATATTTTTCATACGATACTGATTTATGCTTTTTCTTTCCTGTTCCGTTTCCTGCCATTTTCAGACCTCCTCCTTTTCTTTCATCGGCGCCCTTACGTGAAGCCGATATCTCATTTCAAGAAAACAATCTCTTAAAATCAGAAATCGGCTCCCTCCCTGTGAGAGAGGGAGCCCCGCAGCGCGTGCCGCGTCTTATTCTACTGTACGTTTAAGTATGTAA
>CAZTKM010000017.1:32088-51472 GCA_964614035.1 uncultured Lachnobacterium sp. | reverse complement strand
TTGTGGGCATGAATTAAAACTGAATAAGAAAAACTTTCCCTTGTGACCTGCCCATAAGGGCAAAAACAAGGGAAAAGGATACATATTTTGAGGTTTGGCAAACCGCAAAGCCTTGAAAATAGGGAAAAGTTAAGGCAGTTAGTAGATAAACTTGAATTTGTAGGAGAAATACAAAAACTTTGAATTTGTGAGGTGGCAATATGACGTTAAAAAAACAGGCAAGATATATTTTATATGATTGTGGATTGCTGGAGCAATTGGGTCAGTATGGAACCCCTCATATCATTGGAAGTTATCGCATGGACATGATGGCATGGAATGACTTAGATATTGATATTGAAAATGACACTATGTCGTTAGACAAATTATATCATTTGTCACGATTCGTTATAGACAAGTTCCATCCAGTATGGTATGAGGCGAAGAAAGAAACCAATGCTGAAAACAAAGTGGTTTGGTTTCATGGATTTGAGACATATGTTGAAAATGCACTTTGGAATATAGATCTATGGTTTTTTGATAAAGACACAATTGCGCAGACCGAAAAATACTGCGATGGAATTGTGCGGCAAGCAAAAGAAAGACCCGGGTCGAAAGAACGTATCATCAGCTTAAAAAAGGAACTTATTAAGCGCAAACTATACTCTTTTGACCAATATACCAGCATGGACGTGTATAACGCGGTTCTGAACCAAGACATAACGGATATAGAAAGTTTTCTTTCAAATTATAAAAGCAGCTAAATTTCGATTGTCACTTAATTGCTATCTTTTTGAAGATTATGAGGTCATCCCCATGATTTTGATATTTATATTCAGATAGCGGGGCTTTCTGAAGCAAAATGGAAGAAGTTTCCCCACAAAAGCAGAAAAATGCTGCAAATGGTGGGGAATTTCGCGAGCAAAGCGGAAGAAATTCCCCGCCTCATTATGATATATGGAAGTTTCACGACAGACTCCACTTGAACCGGGGAGACAGCAAACGCTGACGACGCTTTTTGCTGTTTCCTGCTTCTGTACAAAGGTAAGAGAGGTAATACTATGAGAAAATTGTTACTGATTACAGGAGATTTGGCTACAGGAAAATCCACATTTGCGAGCATCCTTTCCAAAAGGTATCAGGCGAATGTGTTTTTGAAAGATTCTATAAAAGAGGTTTTGGGAGATACCATAGGGTTTGCGAACAGGGAAGAAAACAAAAAGCTTTCCGATGCCGCAATGGAATTGATGTTTTAAAAGCTGCTCTCTAAGCTGGATGATTTTATGGCAGAATAGAAGCTTATGCTCTGCACCGGCAGGTGCAAAGCCGGGCCCGCGAAAGTTTAGCTCATGGCAACGAAGCGTTGATTTACGGTAATATTCCCAGCGGCTATAATTTAAATGTAAGTTAACAGATAGGAGGTAATATACTATGAAGAGCAACTTGGGCGAGACGATACGCTATTACAGACAGATGAAAAAAATGACGCAGGATGAGTTTGCGGCAAGATTGGGAGTAACGCCGCAGGCAGTAAGCAAATGGGAGCGTGGGAACGGCCTGCCGGACGTGTCGCTGTTGGAGGGGATATGTCAGATTCTTGAAATCAGTGCGAATACATTGTTGGGCTTCGACGAAAAAATTGTTGAAAACGGCAATGTCATAGCGGAGGCGGAAATCAAAAATGCAATGCTGTCAGAGCCGCTGGTCTTGGAGATTGGCGTAGACCTGATTCCCTGCATTGCAGCCGGTCTGGAAACCGATTACGTGAATGAAAAAAGAATCGAGCTTGTCAGGAGAACCGGAATGCTCATGCCGAAGCTGCGCATCCGGGATAACGGGCAGCTGGCAGGCAGCTCATACAGGGTTTTGTCCTATGACCAGATCCTTTTTGAAACCGGAACGGACGCCTTTGACATGGACGCCTATCATAGGATAATCGACCATGCGGTTTCCTGCTGCGAAGAGCATTATGCGTCTGTCATCAATAAAAATATTGTGAAAATGATGATAAATAATTTGAATGAATTGTTTCCGGGCGTGACGGAAGACATCATTCCGTCCAAAATATCATATCTGCAGATTGAGCGAAAGCTGCAATCCATGCTCAGGGAGGGAAAACCAATCAGGGATCTTATACATATTTTGGAGGAAATGGAAGAAAAACGAAAATAAGTAGTGTAAAATAGACAAAAATCTTCTGCTGTATCCAGAATTTTTGTTGAGTTTTCTGAAAGTGGGTGTATAATATAGTATAGGTTATTGTACAAATGAGAAATAATCACTTACAAGTAGGGATGAGTTATGGACAAGAAACTTTTGACGGCATTAGAACAATTCGGGAAAATGTGTTGCAGAATCGTTAAGGGCAACATTACGAATGATACATATGAAATTCTTTATGTCGGAGAAATAAAGGAATTGGAATCAAATAATCCGGTTAATTATTCGGAAGGGCTATCCGGTTTATGGAACTCTTTTTTGCTTGGGGGAGAGGTTTATCAGGAAGACCTGGCGGATTTTAAGCAATATGTAAATCCGGAGTTTATCTCTGATTTTATGCGTAAATATCATGGAAAGGAAAAGTATGATATTGATTTCCGCTGTCTTCAGGATGGCATATATAAACCGGTTCATCTTGAGATTGTCGCAGCAGAGGATTATACAGATGAGGTACAGACGGTCTATATTTACCTGATGTGTGCCGGTAATAAGCTGCGTGAAGATTATGTGCGCTTTGATGAGCTGCTCCGAGGTCTGAGCGAAAACTATAGCGCAATTTATTATGTCGATTTTGATAAAGATATCATTCGCCCATTCCGGATGAACGATAATGTTGAGAAAATATTTGGCGATTTTTTCCGTTCGCAGCCGACTTATGAGCTGGCGATAAACGGATACATTGATCAGGTTGTTTCGCCAAAGGATCGGGAAATAATGCATGAGGTTACCCGTTATGAGTTCCTCAAGAAGCAATTGCATAGCGAGCTTGCATATTCGCACGAATATCGTCTGGAGAGAAACGGAAGAGAATATGTGTTCCGCATGAAGGTTGCAAATATGGAAGGAATCGGACCTCTTCATAAAGCTGTTTTCGGATTTGCTGACGTCAGTATGGAAAAATCGAATGAGTATGAAGAAAATTACAGGGGAGGAAAAATTCTGATTGCCGAGGATAATCAGGTTAGCAGAGAACTTCTCTCTGAAATTATCGCTACGCAGTATGAAGTTGTCGCAGTGGAAAACGGACAGGAAGCACTCGATTATCTTGGCACTTCCTATGAAGAGATTGCACTTGTACTTACAGATTTTCATATGCCTGTAATGAATGCCGACGAACTGATTCGCCGGATGAAAGCAACCAGGCAATACGCGAATATTCCTGTTATTGTTACCATGGAGTCCGGCTCATCCGGCTGCAAAGATAATGCACAGGTAGAAATCGAGTGTCTGAAGCTCGGGGCAATGGATTTCATTTTGAAGCCCTATAATCCGGAAATCATTCTTAACCGGATTAAGCGTATCATCCGGTTAAGGGAATCCACAATTATGTTAAATACATTGGAGAAGGATCCGCTTACAGGACTTTTGTCAAAAACGTTCTTTTTTGCAAAAGTAAAGGAATATATGAATGAGCATCCGGATCAGGACTACGTCATGTGGGCATCCGACATAGTGGGACTAAAGATTGTCAACGAAAAGTACGGTTTGAAAATGGGAGATGAACTGCTGAAGACATTAGCGTCCAGAAGAGACAGTCAGGGCGGATTGATTTATGGAGGACGGATTGAGGGAGATAAGTTTGCAGCTCTGATTTTGGAGGAAAGTCTGCCGGCATGTCTTGAGAAAATAAGGAATTATGATCCGGGAAAAAGTTTTCCGATTCCCGGGGTTATAATAAAGAACGGATTTTATCACATACGCCGCAGATCCTCCCTTCCGGTGCAGGGAATGTATGACCGCGCGCTTCTTGCCCTGCAGAAGATTAAGGACGTATATGGCGTATATGCTGCGGAATATGACGATGAATTCCGAAAGGATTTGATGATGCACAGACAGATTGCGGAGAGTGCGGAAAAAGCCTTAGAGGAGCATCAATTCGAGGTATATTATCAGCCGAAATTTGATCTTCATCTGGGAAGAACCAGCGGTGCGGAAGCTCTGATCCGCTGGATTCATCCCGAGCTTGGATTTATGAATCCGGGAGTGTTCATTTCCCAATTTGAGCAGAACGGGTTTATCCGGGAGCTGGATTTGTATGTGTGGGAAGAAGCCTGCAAAATGTTAAAGACATGGAAGAAGGAAAAGAAGCGCCTGATTCCGATTTCGGTCAATGCGTCCCGGAGAGATTTTGATGATGAAGAATTTGCGCAGAAAGTAATCGCAATCGTTGACCGGTATGGCTTGGATCATTCCTGTTTCCATATTGAAATTACAGAGTCCGCATATTCCGACAATCCGGAAAAGATTGTGAGAACCGTTAACTGTTTTCACGATAACGGCTTTGTTGTGGAGCTGGATGATTTCGGTTCGGGATATTCTTCAATGTCTGCGCTCAGCAGCTTGGAACTCGATATTGTGAAGCTGGACATGAGTCTCATCCAGAATGACAATCCGGGTTCGGATAAGAATATTCTGGAATTCTCCATGCATCTGGCGAAAATGATGAGGCTGAAGACGGTTGCGGAGGGCGTAGAGACAGAAGCACAGGTAAAGCGCATTACTTCGCTGGGCGGAGATTACATTCAGGGATTTTACTATTCGAAACCGCTTCCGAAAGAGAAATTCGAAGAATATCTTGAGAATGAAAAGCAAAGTCTCGGAAAATACTTAACCTATGAGAATGTGCTGAATGAGGCAAAGGCTGCCGGCGGAAGAATCAATCGGGAAATCGTAAAGGAGAATCTTGTCGTCGAGTTTAATATCCTAAACGGCGGGGAGGGGACGTTTTATATGAAGTTTACCCCCGGGCAGACAGAGGTTGAGCCATACGAATACTACGACCATGATTTTAGAATCCGCGCGGATGCGGATGTTATCATTTCTATTCTCGGAGGAGAGATGGATCTTGGGGAAGCCATGGACAACGGAAGGGCACATGTGACCGGAAATGCATGTAAGCTGCAGCAGTTAAAGGCTTACATCGGTTCTCTGAATCCGAATATTTAGTTAAAAATACACACTTATACAAAGCTTCATACAGGATGGTATGGAGCTTTGTTATAACAGAATGAATGCGCAGAGGTTTTCACATGACAGATAGCCGAAAGACATATTTGATGCAGGAATATCAGGCAACTTATATGGAGTACATACGCGGTATGAATGAGTACCGCCGG
The DNA here is from genome assembly GCA_964614035.1 of uncultured Lachnobacterium sp. Classification (GTDB taxonomy): domain Bacteria; phylum Bacillota; class Clostridia; order Lachnospirales; family Lachnospiraceae; genus Roseburia. The sequence continues at coordinate 46,157 of CAZTKM010000017.1, read as the reverse complement.
ATTGAACAGGGAGGAGGCGCGTTTACGGGCGCCGCGAGACAAAAGGAACTGATACAGTTAGCGACAAGTCTGACCAACCTTTATATGCGGCTGAGCTTTTTGTCGTTGGTTTTACAATAATATTGAAAAAGGGGATAGAAATGATATCATTTTTTCAATTACCGCTAAACGAAGAAATTATGGAGGCCTTGGTTGAGCTTGAGATTGATTACGTGTTCCAGCCGATTTTTCACCGCGGAGGAAAAGAAATTTATGCGTATGAAGCGCTGATGAGGCCGAAGCATAAGACTGTTTTAGAACTGATTGACGAGTATAAGAAGCAGGGGCAGCTCCATGTGCTTGAGGTCGCGACCTTTTTCGGAGCGGCCATGGCGTACAAGGAACGCGGCTATAAGGAATATGTCTGTATCAACTCTTTCCCTTCCGAGTGCTTTACGGATGAGGAGAACGAAGTCTTTAACGAGTATTTCGGAACCTATATGGATCGTGGAATTATCGAGATACTGGAATATCCCGAAGTGCCGGAGGAGATATTAAGAAAAAAGAAAGAGATTTTTCAGAAGAAGGGTTATAGCATTGCGTTGGATGATTTCGGCACAGGAAGAAACGATATGTCGGCGGTCGACCTTTTTACCCCGAATATTGTAAAAATCGACCGGAGTCTGATTGCGGGTATTGATAAGGATAAAGAGAAGCAAAAGCAATGCAGAAAGTACATCAAAATATTTCACGAAAGGGGTATGAAGGTTCTGGCGGAAGGCGTTGAGACCGAGGAGGAGTTTTTGTTTTTGGATCATGCGGGCGTAGACCTGCTGCAGGGGTATTATCTGGGAAGACCGGAATAAGGATTATAGAGGAGTTAGAATGAGGATTGCAAAATTTATATATGGTTGTATGATTATAGCAGTTGTTTTCGTTTCCTGTTTTGGAGCGAAGACAACTGCTTTTGCGGCGGAAAACGAATTTCCGATAAATTTAAGCATTTCGGTAGACAAAGCGGAACCGGTAACCGTAAAGGCGGTAAGCGCCTATTACGATTACAATTATTATGTGTCGGCGAGGGATCTCGCAGCGGCGCTTTCCGGGACAGAGAAGCAGTTTTCCGTCCGGATTGATCAAGGGTTTGTTGCGATCGATACGGATGCGGCGTATGTAAAACGAGGGGATGAAAATACGGCTTTTTCATCGGAAGCTCTTGCGAAAATATACACCGCGGCAGCGAAGCTAAACCAGATAACCATCAATGAAAAGGAAGTCCGGTATTACAATTTTATTCTGGATATCGATGGAACCTATGAGTGTTTTCTCAGACTTTCCGATGCTGCTATGATATTCGACCTTACCATCACAAAGGAAGGAAACGTATGGAATATCGACACCGCGCTTCCCTATGAGCCGGATTTGGAAGAAATGGAAGCGTATGGGTATTTTTCGGGAATGAATAGCGCTCTTGTGGCGGACGCGACTACAGGGGAGATTTTTTATGCGTACCATATTGATGAACCTTATGCAATAGCAAGCATAACGAAACTGATGAACTACATTGTCATTATGGATGCGGTTACAGCCGGCGAAATCAGCGAGAACGACATGGTTACGATATCAAAAAGTGCAGCGAGACTGTCGAGGTCAGACGACGGGATGATTCCAATGCGGGAAGGGGAAATCGTTCCGATGACGGAATTGCTCAAAGCGATGCTTGTACCGTCATGCAATGAAGCGGCGCTTGCGCTGGCGGATTATTTGTGCGGAAGCGAAGAAGCCTTCGTGGAACGAATGAACGATAAGGCAGCCGAGCTGGGGCTTTCCTCCGCAGTATTTTATTCGAGCAACGGTCTTCCGGTATATAGCAGGACGCTTTTTGCGGCAAAGCTGTCAAATCAGATGAGCGCCAGAGATCTGCTTGCCATGATTGATTATCTTCTTGAAACCTACCCGCAGATTACAAATATTACAACGATAGAGGAAGAAATGCTTCCGACCCTGAACGCCAAGATTGTAAATAATAATCCGCTTTTATATAATATGACCGGCATCAAAGGCATGAAATCCGGAACGACAACACGTGCGGGTACATGTCTTAGTACGATGCGCGAGGTGGCGGACCCGGACGGCATGATTCATCAGGTGGTTGCAATCGAATTGGGAACGGAGACAAGCGTTGACAGGGGAAGCTATTCCGAGGTCCTGATGCGGTATGGTTCGCTCAAGGTTTCAAGAGGGGAACATGGCGTGATATCGCAAAGGGGAATTACGCCGTATCCTGCGCCGCAGCTCTCCGAATCCCCTGCGCCGCTTACGGTGTTTGTGATTGATACCGCAAAGCGGTATGGGTTGTTGCAATAGTTGCAAGGGGGAATTATAGAATAGGTAATTGTAAAATAAAAAAAGGAAAAAGAAAATCCGCGTCGAATTATGAAAATGTAGGACAATGTTTTGGAGGCACATTATGACAATTCGTGAACAGATTGAACAAATGGAAAAAGATACGCTCAGTCCTTATGCCTGCCTCAGTGTAAATTCCAGGGGGCGGGATGTGAATGAACCGCAGTGCGATATCAGACCTGTTTTCCAGAGGGACAGGGACCGTATCTTACATAGCAAATCTTTCCGAAGACTCAAGAATAAAACACAGGTGTTTCTGACACCAAAGGGAGACCATTACCGGACAAGGATGTCGCACACGCTTGAAGTATCGCAGAATGCAAGAACGATTGCGAAAGCGCTCCGGCTGAATGAGGATCTTGTCGAGGCAATCGCGCTTGGACATGACCTTGGACACACTCCGTTTGGACATGCCGGAGAGCGTGTCTTAAACCGTCTCACAGACGGCAGATTCAAGCATAATGAGCAGAGCGTTCGGATTGTCGAAAAACTGGAGAAGGACGGAGAAGGATTAAACCTGACATGGGAAGTGCGCGACGGAATTTTAAATCACGAGATGGAACTTAGGGCAGCCACCTTAGAGGGGCGCGTCGTTCGGTTTTCGGATAAAATTGCGTATATGAACGCCGATTTTGACGACGGCATCCGGGCACAGCTGCTAAGCGAGGATGATATTCCGCTTGCTCTTAGAAAGGAACTCGGATATAGTACCAAGGACCGTTTGGATCATATGATTCATGACATTATCACAAGCAGCATGGAAAAGGATGACATTTTCATGTCGCAGGCAACGCTGGAAGCCTTCATGGAACTCCGGAAGTGGATGTTTGCAAATCTATATACAAATTCCATCGCAAAATCAGAGGAAGTAAAGGCTGAGGCAATGATTGAACGTCTGTATTATTACTATATGGAGCACATTGACCTTCTGCCCCGGAAAATGTTGAAGCTGCTCGAAAACGGAGAGGAAAAGTACCGCGTGGTATGCGATTACATTTCCGGTATGACGGATCAGTATGCCATCACGAAATTTGAAGAATTTTATATTCCGGTTGCCTGGCAGGTGGACGGATACTGATAGTTAAGACGAGGAGGAATACATGCCATATTATTCTGATGAGCTGGTCGAAGAAGTACGTTCACGCAATGACATCGTAGATGTGATTGGCGGGTATGTGCGCCTTCAGAAAAAGGGAAGCACATACTTTGGACTTTGCCCATTTCATAACGAGAAAACCGGTTCGTTTTCGGTATCGCCCAACAAGCAGATGTATTATTGTTTCGGATGCGGCGCCGGCGGAAACGTCTTTACTTTTTTGATGCAATATGAGAATTTTACGTTTCAGGAGGCCATGCAGACACTTGCAGACCGCGTGGGGATTGAGCTTCCGAAGCAGGAGATGTCGCAGGCTCAAAAAAAGGAAGCGGATCGCAGAACCAGACTGCTGGAGATCAACAAAGAGGCGGCAAAGTATTTTTATATGCTTCTACGGAGTCCAAGAGGCGAGAGGGCTCTTGCATACTTCCGAAAGAGAGAGTTGTCCGACGAGACCATGCAGAAATTCGGGCTCGGTTATTCGGAACAGTACAGCGACGATTTGTACCGTTATTTACGGAAAAAAGGATATGATGATGATATCCTAAAGGACACCGGACTCGTGACCATTGACGAGGCGCGGGGCGGCCGCGATAAGTTCTGGAATCGCGCAATGTTCCCGATTATGGATGTCCACAACCGCGTAATCGGTTTCGGAGGACGCGTCATGGGGGAGGGAGAGCCGAAATATCTAAACTCCCCGGAGACAAAGATATTTGACAAAAGCCGTAATTTATACGGACTGAACATTGCAAGGAGCACAAGGAAAAGCCAGCTGCTTCTTTGCGAAGGATACATGGACGTGATATCGCTGCATCAGGCGGGATTCGACAATGCGGTGGCGTCGCTTGGAACGGCGCTTACCAGCGGACATGCGAATCTATTGAAGCGATATACGAAGGAAGTGTATCTGACATACGACAGCGACGGTGCCGGTGTAAAGGCGGCGCTTCGCGCAATTCCGATTCTGAAGGAGGTCGGAATCATAACAAAGGTCATTAATATGCGGCCTTATAAGGATCCGGATGAATTCATAAAAGCATTGGGCGCCGAAGAATACCAAGGACGGATAGACGAAGCCGAAAACAGCTTTATGTTTGAAATACGCATCATGCAGGAAAACTATGACATGAACGATCCGGAAAGCAAGACTGCATTTTATAATGAGATTGCCAAAAAGCTTCTGGGATTTACCGAGGAATTGGAGCGGAACAATTACATAGAAGCTGTGGCGGATAAGTACCGCATTGGATATGACAATTTGAGAAAGCTGGTCAATCGTCTTGCGATGAAAGAGGGCGGAATCACAAAGCGTCCGGCTCCGCTCAAGAGCGGTATCCATGAGAATAAGAAAAAAGAAGACGGAATGAAGCAGTCGCAGAAGCTGCTTCTGACATGGCTCATTGAAGATACCAGACTCTTTGCGACGGTGAAAGACCTCATTACTCCTGAGGATTTTACGGAGGATTTGTACCGGAAAGCTGCAGAGGCTTTGTTTGAACAGCATTCCAATACCGGACAGGTAAACCCGGCGCAGATTATCAGCAGGTTTGAGGACGAGGAAGAACAGAAGGAGGTCGCAGGTCTTTTTAACCAGACAATCCATGAGGTTGAGACAAGGCAGGAGATGGAGAAAGCGGTAAAGGAGACGATTATCCGGGTTAAGCAGAACAGCATCGACTATCGTTCCGGACAACTGGATGCGGCCGATATGGACGGACTGATGAAGGTGATTTCCGATAAGAAAGCATTGGAACAGCTGGAAAAATTGCATATTTCCATTGAATAGGGACAAAATAAGTAAACAACGAGGACATGAAAAATGGCAAAGAAAAGAGAAGAAAACGTAGAAGAAGTAGTAACAGCAAACGACGAGTCGGAAGTGAAATTTCAGGAGAAGCTGAAAGAACTTCTCGAGATTGGTAAGAAAAAGAAAAATATTCTCGAGGATCACGAGATCAGCGACTTTTTCAAGGATATGGAATTGGACGCCGAGAAAATGGAGCGTGTTCTTGATTTCTTAGAGCAGAACAATATCGATGTTCTTCATATCAGCGATGATGATGACGATGATGACATCATTATGGACGATGAGGAGGTTGAGGATGTTGAGGTCGAGAACATTGACCTGTCCGTACCGGACGGCGTCAGTGTGGAGGATCCGGTCCGTATGTACCTGAAGGAAATCGGAAAGGTTCCGCTTCTGAGCGCCGAGGAAGAAATTGAGCTTGCAAAGATTATGGAGGCAGGAACGATTGCCCAGGAAAAAATTCTCATCCTAAAAAAGCGCATGGAAGACGCAGAGGAGGAAGAAAAGAAGGAGCTTTCGGATGAAATCAAACTCCTTCAGAAGGACGTTGATGCAGGTGCGGAAGCAAAGAAGCGCCTCGCAGAAGCAAACCTTCGCCTGGTTGTAAGTATCGCAAAGCGGTATGTCGGACGTGGAATGCTCTTCCTCGATCTGATTCAGGAGGGAAACCTTGGGCTTATCAAAGCTGTTGAGAAATTCGATTACCGCAAGGGCTACAAGTTTTCAACTTATGCCACATGGTGGATTCGTCAGGCAATTACAAGGGCGATTGCCGATCAGGCAAGAACCATTCGTATTCCGGTTCATATGGTTGAGACAATCAATAAGCTGATTCGCGTGTCCAGACAGCTTTTGCAGGAACTTGGCCGCGAGCCGTCTCCGGAGGAAATTGCAGAGGAGATGAATATGCCGGTAGAGCGTGTCCGCGAGATATTAAAAATTTCCCAGGAACCGGTATCGCTTGAGACTCCAATCGGCGAGGAGGAGGATTCCCATCTGGGAGATTTTATCAAGGATGATAACGTTCCTGTTCCGGCAGACGCGGCTGCGTTTACGCTGTTAAAGGAACAGTTAGAGGAGGTGCTCGGAACGCTTACCGAGCGTGAGCAGAAGGTGCTTACCCTTCGGTTTGGACTTGAGGATGGACGAGCCCGCACGCTTGAGGAGGTAGGAAAGGAATTCAATGTCACGCGTGAGCGTATCCGGCAGATTGAGGCGAAGGCTCTCCGCAAACTCCGTCATCCAAGCAGAAGCAGAAAATTAAAGGATTATTTAGAGTAAGCGCTTACAATGACCGGAGCACGTTTGATGTGTCCCGGTTTTTTGCTTTATGCGCCGGAGCGGCTTTGTTGATTTCGAATGGGAAAAAAGATATAATGAAGAAATGGAAAATACAGACAAAAAAATCGTATTATCAAAAAGAATGCAGGCGATTTTCCGGTTGATTCCGGATACTCCGGCGCTGGTAGACGTGGGGACGGATCATGGCTGGATTCCGATCGCAGCCGTATTGGCAGGCAAAGCGAAAAGGGCAATCGCGACGGATTTGCGGGAAGGTCCGTTGGCTCGGGCAAGGGAGCATGTCGCCGAATATGGCTTAGAGGATGTCATCGAGACAAGGCTGTCCGACGGATTGGAAAGGGTACGTTCCGGGGAACCGGATACAATCGTAATCGCAGGAATGGGAGGAGCGCTTACCATCCGGATTCTGCAGAGCGCCGGAAGAAGGTGCTTAGGCGCGCGATATCTGATTTTGCAACCGCAGTCGGAGATTGATGAGGTCAGAGCTTTTTTGCGAAAGCATCAGTTTCGAATCGAGGAAGAAAGCATGGCGGAAGACCGGGGGAAATTTTACCCGATTATGCTTGTCGGGGTATGCCCGCCGGATTGTGACGCCGGAGAGGAGACGGCGTATACTATTCTGGAGGATTTGTATGGGCCGCGGCTTATTGCAAAAAGAGATCCGGTGCTGCTCAAATACCTAAAGAGGCAGGAAGACCTGTTTGGGGAAATCCTCGAAAGCCTGAAGAATCAGCCGGATTCGGATAAGATTTGTAAAAGAAGAAAAGAAGTGGAGAAAAAGCTGGAATATAACCGGCGTGTACAGGGGGAATTTGCAATGGCGGATTATGAAATTACATTAGAATTACCAAACGGAGAAACGGAAGAGGTTCTTTTTCCAAAGGAAGCAAAGATTCTGGAGATTGCGGAAGCTTATGCGGACCGGTATGATTCTGACATTATTCTTGCAATGCTTAACGGAAAGCTTCGGGAATTAAATAAGGAGGTAAATCGTTCGGGAAATATGTCTTTTGTAACAGTAACGGACCGCGACGGAAAAAAGACGTATCGCAGAAGCGTGATGCTTTTGCTGCAGAAGGCAGTACAAAAGATGTACGGAAGCGAGAGCTATCTTCGGGTGCTGTATTCTTTGGGAGAAGGATATTATTGTGAAGTCCGTCTGCCGGAGAAGAAGGCGGCCGCATGCGGCAAAGATTGTGAGAGCAGCTTTATTCCGGGAACGGACAAAGTGAAGTTTACACCGCAGGAGATTGAGCGTATGCGAACGCATATGAAGACGCTCTGCGAACAGGAGCTTCCAATTGCGAAGCACAGCGTAAAAACGCAGGAGGCGGAAACTCTCTTTGAAGAAAAGGGAATGCACGATAAGGCGAGATTGTTCCATTATCGGAGAAGCTCCAGAGTAAATCTGTATAATCTTGCCGGTGTGGAGGATTATTTCTATGGATATATGGCGCCTTCCACCGGAATGTTAAAATATTTTGATATCGTACCATATGAGGAGGGATTTGTGATTCTGTTTCCGGGAAAGGACGGAAAGACCGTAGAACCTCTGAATACTTCCAACAAGCTGTTCCATACCTTAAAACAGTCCAGAGACTGGAGCCGGATGCTTGGAGTGGGAACAGTCGGCGCGTTAAACGAGGCGCTAACGGAAGGAAAAGGACAGGAACTGATGCTTTTGCAGGAAGCAATGATGGAAGAGCAGATCGGAAATATCGCCGCGCAGATCGCATCCGATAAAAATAAAAAATTCGTTATGATTGCAGGACCGTCCTCCTCAGGAAAGACGTCCTTCGCGAACCGGCTGGCTATGCAGCTGACGGCAAAGGGATTAAAGCCGCATGCAGTCAGTCTGGATAATTACTACGGAGACCGCGAGAGTTGTCCAAAGAATCCGGACGGAACCTATGATTTTGAATGTCTGGAGGCACTTGACGTCGAGCAGTTCAATATTGATATGACGAGTCTTCTGAACGGGGAAGAGGTTGAGATGCCGTCCTTCAATTTCAAGACCGGAAAGCGGGAATACCATGGTAAGACCTTACAGCTTGGTGCGGAAGACATTCTGGTTATCGAAGGAATCCATGGACTGAATGATAAGCTGTCCTATACGCTGCCGGCAGAATCGAAGTTTAAGATTTATATTTCCGCGCTTACCCAGTTAAACATTGACGAGCATAATCCGCTTCCGACAACAGACGGAAGATTACTCCGGCGAATCGTCCGGGATGCAAGAACAAGAGGAACCAGCGCAAAGGACAATATTGCGATGTGGCCTTCCGTAAGAAGAGGAGAAGAACAGTATATTTTCCCATTTCAGGAGAGCGCTGACGTGATGTTTAACTCGGCTTTGGTGTATGAGCTTGCCGTTTTAAAGGTCTATGCGGAACCGCTTTTATTCCAGATACCGAGAGACTGTCCGGAATATCTCGAAGCAAAGCGGCTGCTTAAATTTTTGGATTATTTTCTTCCAATGCCGTCCGAGGGCATCCATAAGAATTCTCTCATCCGCGAGTTTGTGGGCGGAAGCTGCTTTAACGTATAACCAAAAGAAAACCTCCCCGCTTTCGCGGGGAGGTTTTCATAGGAATCTAAAAGTAAGCAGAACGATAAGCCGGGTTATGTCGTTGAGCGTTCATCTATCTAGGACGGCTGTTGCCAGACGCCTCAAGCGACCTACCTAAAGCTAGCGGGCCACGTCAATGCTTTGTTTCGGTCTTGCTTCGAATGGGGTTTACATGTGCCCTCCCTGTTACCAGCGAGGCGGTAGTCTCTTACACTGCCATTCCACCCTTACTCCCGAAGGAGCGGTATATTTCTGTTGCACTTTCCTTAGAGTTTCCTCCACCGGCCGTTAACCGGCATCCTGCCCTATGAAGCCCGGACTTTCCTCACCTGCGGGATTTCTCCACTTGCAGCCGCGAACGCCTGTCCTGCATACCTAGATAATATAGCAACTAAAAAAAGAAAAATCAAGGGAAAATTAAAACGGGCGGCAGCAGCAGGAACACAACAGGTTCATAAAAATAAGGCTGGCACAATAGCTGCCGTAGTTGGAATACGGTTTATCATAGCCGCTTCCCATATGGGTGTACCAGGTGCCGCCGCCTTTTAAATACTGCTCAAACTGGCGGTACTCCATGTTGCTTGGCTCTAAGGTTACAGCCTGATTAATATGCTGGATTGCGGTTGCGTCGTTGCCAGTACCGGCGTTTGCTACGGCACTGCAATAATACCATCTTCCGGTACGTTCGGAGAACGGAATATCGTTTAGGACGTGAAGCGCTTCGGCGTACGCCCGGTTACGAATATAATTTTGTGCCGCCTGCATCTTTGGGGAATTGCCTGAATCTGAGGAGGAACTGCCATAGGTGTATCTGCCGGAAAAACCGCCGAAACCGCCCATCCCGGAATCCTGACCGCCGTAGCGGCCGTAGGAGCCGCCATAGGACGAGCCCTGCTGCTTTTCCTTCATAATCAGATCATAGGCCTGCTGCACCTCTTTAAACTTTTCCTCCGCCTGCGCTTTGTTCGGATTGTTTACATTTGCGTCCGGATGGTATCTGCGGCTTAAATTGCGGTATGCTTTTTTGATATCTTCGTCGGAGGCGCTTCTGGGAACTCCGAGCACCTGATAAGGGTCTGTCATGTTTTTTCCTTCTGTTTCTTCTTTAATTGAATATATTCATATTTTGACCATACGCCGGAATAGAGAATGTTGCGGAGTATTTCCGCGTGCAGCAAAATCGGGAGCCTCTCGAAAGACTTTGCACATTCGGAAATCATGCTGGTCATCATAAGCTTGCATATGACTTCAAAATCATTTGCGTGTTCCTTCTTTAAGCTGCGGAGCGGATTGAAAGAATCCTTTTTCTCGTCGTCTCCCAAATCCTCATAGGCATCCATAAGATAGATAAATTTTCCCATATAAAAGCCTAAGGTTTTCAGTTCTTCATACCATTCATCCTGCTTCCATGCGAACAGTTCGCCGAGCATCTCGCCGGTAAGCCCTGCTACGACATCGATGTTAGTCTCGTTTTTTTGTTCCATTTCGGATTGCCGTCTGATATAGGTCTCGATTGCGGCAATCTGTCTCGGATACTGTTCGGCAACCTGCTTGTAATCCTTTTGAATCATATCGGCAAAGGCTTTCTTGGAAACGGATCGGTCATCCTTCCAGTCGTCAATCAGATTGTGGTATGCAAGCGCAACATTCATGGCGGCAGCGTAAGCTGTGATTTCATTAGAATAGGAGCAACGTTTTTTGAGCGGATGAAGAGCGCAGATGAAATCCTTCGAAACCGTATCGGTCTCATAAAGACCGGTAAGCAGAACTACAAGAAACGTCATATCATAGTTTAACAGAAGCTGGCATTTTGTGCCGAAATTATCGCGCAGGCTGTGACACAGACCACAGTAATAACCCTGATAGATTTCCTTGTTCTCTTTTGAAAGCTCCTGACTGTTTACATTGATATATCCAAACATAGAATCTCCAATTACGTACGTTTTACAAATTCCATCCTGCACTTTGGACAAGTAATACAGATTTTGCCGCGGCCTTTTGGAACACGTACGCGCTGTTTACAGCCCGGGCAGCTGTAGAATTTGTATGCGCCTTTCTGTGCATGCTCTCTCTTGAGACGTTCGCGCCTGTTTGTAAATCGGGAACGATAATACAGGTATTTCTGATTTTCCGTATAGCGTTTGCTGATGTTTTTGGAAAAAACACGAAAATACATGTGGATAATCAATATCCAGAACAATGCAGTAAAAACGACGGACAAATACGGAACCCACGCCAATAGGAGAGAGAGAATCAATAGTACCCAGATACCTATGGATTCGGCTTTCGCAAGGTCGTCCATACCGTATCTTCCCTGCATAAATCGTGCAAAATTTGCATTGAGCTTTGACATAAAATTTCTGAATTTCATTGATAAATTATTCATAATAAGGAGCCTGCCTTTCTCTTTAACAAACTATACGCGCATGGGAAATGAGCGTCAAGCGTCCTATTTTCTTTTCAGAAACATTTTAGATTTTGTTTACTTATTCTGGAAAATCCAAAAAAGGCACAGCCTTATCTACTGTGCCTTTCGGTTGCCGAAATATGACTATTGAAGAATATCCGCAATGCCGTCTCCGTCGAGATCTGTGCTGTGTGCGCTGATATCGACGGTATTTAATGTGCGGCGCTTTAATCTTGCCTCCTCCGACATCTTGAGAAGATAGGATTTAATCTCTTTTGCATGCTTTACATGTATAAGGGTAAGCTCCGGGTGGGTTACGTCGCCGGCATAGCACACAAGCGTGCCAAGTCCGAAAATCCGCTCCATAAAAGATGTGGTAAGCTTAACGTCCTGAATCTTATACATATAGCAGTCGTCCTCTGTAGTATTCAGGAAACCCTGATCAATGGTAATAATTCCGGGAGTGATAGTGTATTTGGTAAAGGTCCAGGGCAGGCCAAAAAATAATAAGCGCTTTCGTTCTTTAAAAACGATGGTATTATCATCAATGAAGCTTTGCGTGTTCTTTTCTTCTGCCATATCGATACATCCTTTCATATGCGTAATGTATAAGTAACGGTTTATGCTGCTATATGGTACAACTTTTGGAATAGTTATAACATTTTTAGGAAATACTATTAAAATTATACGCATATTTTTCTATAAAATCAATCTCTTGAATTCTATTTCCCGATATTATATGATAGTAAAAATCATAAAAAAGAGGAGAAAAAAGATGCGACATTTAATGAGTCCTTTGGATTTCTCGGTGGAGGAGCTCGATAAGCTCTTAGATCTTGCCAATGACATTGAGAGAAATCCGAAAAAATATGAGAATATATGCGCTCATAAAAAGCTTGCCACCTGTTTTTACGAGCCGAGTACAAGAACGAGACTTTCGTTTGAAGCCGCCATGCTCAATCTTGGAGGTTCTGTTTTAGGCTTTTCCAGTGCTGATTCTTCATCCGCCGCAAAGGGTGAGAGTGTTTCTGATACAATTCGAGTTATTTCCTGTTACGCAGATATCTGTGCGATACGTCATCCCAAGGAAGGCGCTGCATTAGTGGCTTCCCAAAAATCCCTGATTCCAGTTATAAATGCCGGAGACGGCGGACACCAGCATCCGACCCAGACTTTAACAGACCTTCTTACCATCCGCTCTTTAAAGGGCAGACTTTCCAATATGACGATTGGTCTCTGCGGAGATCTGAAGTTTGGACGAACGGTGCACTCCTTGATCAACGCACTAATCCGTTATGAAAACGTAACATTCATTTTAATCTCGCCGGAAGAACTTCGGATTCCGGATTATATCCGCGAGGATGTTCTTCGGGCAAATAACATTGCGTTTGAAGAGGTGGAGCGCTTAGAGGACGCCATGAATAAGCTGGACGTGCTCTATATGACAAGAGTGCAGAAGGAACGGTTCTTCAACGAAGAGGACTATATCCGGTTAAAGGATTTCTATGTACTGACAAAATCGAAGATGGAGCTTGCAAGAGAGGACATGCTTGTGCTGCACCCGCTTCCGCGTGTCAATGAGATTTCCGTTGAGGTGGACGACGATCCGAGGGCGGCATATTTCAAACAGGCGCAGTACGGCGTATATGTAAGAGAGGCGCTGATTCTGACACTTCTCGGACTTGCGGAGTAGCCGCCTTGTACGTCACATATAGAATCTGCAATAATATAAGGAGAAAACACACATGTTAAATATTAGCGGAATTCATGAGGGATTCGTGCTTGATCATATTCAGGCGGGGGACAGTCTTCAGATATATCATGATTTGAAATTGGATCAGTTGGACTGCACCGTTGCAATTATTAAAAATGCAAGAAGCAATAAGATGGGTAAGAAGGATATCATTAAAGTAGAGTGTCCGATTGAGTCGTTGGATCTTGATATCTTAGGCTTCATTGACCATAACATTACGGTAAATGTGATAAAGGGAGATAAGATCGTTGATAAGAAGCGTCTGACACTTCCGAAGCAGATTAAGAATGTCATCAAGTGTAAGAACCCAAGATGCATTACGTCCATTGAGCAGGAGCTTGACCAGGTATTTCTTTTGACGGATGAGAAGAAGGAAGTATACCGCTGCAAGTACTGTGAAGAGAAGTATGCGAAGAAATAACTTATCTTTGGAAGCTGAAAAAAATAATATAGCAAAATCCCGCATCAAATCGCAGCGCGCGAGAAGTGATGCGGGATTTTTTTACCCGGTGCGCCTAATGGCGCACGTTTCCAACTGAAAAAGGATTAGGTTTTAAGGAAAAACTTTTTATAGCAGAATAATTCGTTGGAACTAAAGGCGTGTTTCATTTATCTTATATATGTAAACGGTTTACAAATAGCAGGGTGGAATAAATGCAGAAACATTATATGGTAGAATTCCGTTTCTTGCAGAAAAAAGGGCAGGGTACATACGAGAGGTGCATTTCCAAGCAATTCGTATGTATG
>CAZTKM010000017.1:0-31988 GCA_964614035.1 uncultured Lachnobacterium sp. | reverse complement strand
AGAGGGAAGTGTACATACGAGAGGTGCATTTCCAAGCAATTCGTATGTATGAAAAGAGGGAAGTGTACATACGAGAGGTACATCTCCAAGCAATTCGTATGTATGAAAAGAGGGAAGTGTACATACGAGAGGTACATTTCCAAGCAATTCGTATGTATGAAAAGAGGGAAGTGTACATACGAGAGGTGCATTTCCAAGCAATTCGTATGTATGAAAAAAGGGCAGGGTACATACGAGAGGTGCATTTCCAAGCAATTCGTATGTATGAAAAGGAAAAGTGTGCATACGAGAAGTACATTTTTAAGAAATCCGTATGTATGGAAGAGAAAAGACGGCATATGGGATAAAAAAATCAAACCTGCCACCCGGAAAGCTAACATTTTGGTTAATACAGAAATTGTTGCGAACATGCTTTGGATGGCGCTATACTTATCCAAAACATAGACCGTATGGCAGAGCTGGCATACGCGAGAGATGAAGGGATAGAACAGGAGCAGGACATGGAATGATTCATCCTAAGAAGCTGCCACTGCGAAGCATAATCGTAGAGGCAGCTTTTTTTGCTGCATTTCGTTCTTTACCAGTAAGTAAACACGATTCCGGCAACTGGCGACAATACAATCATAATCACTGAAAACGTGAAGGATTCAATCGACGTCAATGTCGCCCGCTGTTTAGAAGGAAACATACCCTGAAGGAGTGCATTCGTGCGCACCTGCAATGCGTCATCTTCGATTGCCGAGATAAAACCACCCAGAGCCATTAAGAAAAAAATCCCGGAATGTTCTGCTAAAACGCCAAGCATAACGAGCGATGCTGTAACAAGAAATATCTTTCTGTAATCGGACTTAGGCGCTTTTAAAATAATCTTTGAACCAATCAGACCACCCATTTCCATGAACAGCAAAGCCGGCCCCAATCCCCAGACCGGCATACCGTATTGCGGCAGTTTTGCCTGCAAAAAGAACAAAAATAAAGTATCAACAGCTCCTGCCAGAGAATTGGCGAACATCAAAATTTCTGAATGACAATATAATCAGTATCTTATATACAGGTACGGACGGATGCATGGTAAAGGGACTGGAAGGTGCTGCTATGACAACTACGATTGATTTGCAGACGGAGAAGATAATAGAGATACATGATATTGTTACAGATGTAGGTAAACTTTATTTTTTGCTAATGAGGGATCAATTCCAAAGCATAACACTTTGGGAAGGCATTGCCGGAAGCGGCTTGATTAGTGAGGAGTTCGGGGAGGAACGGCGAATCTGGCTCATGGATTCTGCTCTTACGCAGTTAATCCATAATTCGTCCGATTATGGATCCTGAATCTTACTTTTTTGCATAGATACCCCTACAAGGCTGCAAGTTATTTTTATCTCCACTTACGCCGCCTTATGAATAAGAGAGACAGCTTCTTACATGCAGGCATGATGAAGCTGTTTCTCTTATTTTAAGGGTTCTGAATAGTTACTATTATCACTGATATATATGACAATATCGTTCAATTGACAATGGAACAGCTCGCAGTACCTCTCAAGTGTGCTCAATGTGAAGTTATGGTTGTTTTTCAGCCGCGAGATCTCGGCCGGATTAATCTCGTACTCATATTCCAAATCATAGGTACTGATTCCGCGGGCGGAAAGCATTGCCCAGAATGGCTCAAAACTCATCATTTGTAAATCCCACCTTTCCACTCATTAACTTTTCTATATTATAACTACACGTGTAGAATCGCATAACTTACATATGTGCAAGTTACGGAAATCGAAGAATAATTTTAGGATATAGTTACGCAGATATCTGACGAATGAGAAAAGGAGAAAAGAGTATGGAAATTGTAGAATGTATTGTGAACCAAAATCCTTGCTATAAAGCGGGAAGAAAGATTAAGGCTGCCGGACTGATGCTGCACAGCGTCGGCTGCCCGCAGCCGTCTGCAGCAGCTTTTGTAAAAAATTACAACAGGGCAGATGCAAAAGTATGCGTGCATGCGTTTATTGACGGAAACACCGGAACGATTTACCAGACCCTGCCATGGGAGCATCGCGCATGGCATTGCGGATCCGATGTAAATGGCTCCGCAAATAACACGCATATCGGAATTGAGATGTGCGAACCGGCATGCATCAAATATGCAGGTGGAGCAAGGTTTACATGTCAGGACAGGGCGGCGGCGCTTACGGTTGTGGAGCGCACCTATCATGCGGCGGTAGAGTTGTTTGCGTTTCTGTGTAAGAAGTATGGGTTAGATCCTCTTGCGGATGGCGTGATTATCAGTCATAAGGAAGGACATGACCGAAAAATTGCTTCCGGTCATGCGGATCCGGATCATTTGTGGAATGGTCTGGACAGCGGACGCACGATGGACGGCTTTCGGAAAGACGTAAAGGCAGCGATGGAACATGCTCCTGAGGAAGCGGCAGCGGAGCAGCCAAAGACAGAAGTTCAGGAAAAGAGTGCTCCGAGTCCGGAAAGGAATATTTCAAATCAGGAAATGAATGTCTCGGATCAGGGAGTAGAACTGGTTGCAAAATTTGAAGGCTGCAGACTTGATGCGTATAAATGCCCGGCAGGGGTATGGACGATCGGATACGGACATACAGAAGGCGTGAAAGAGGGAGACAAGCTCGGATCACAGGAAGAGGCCAAACAGCTTTTGAAGCAGGATTTAAAAAAGTATGCCGGATATGTAAATGCATGTATAAGAAGCAATAAGATTACGTTCCCGCTTACGCAAAATCAATTCGATGCTTTGACCAGCTTTTGTTACAACTGCGGAAACGGCAATCTGCAGAAATTAGTAAGCGGAAGGAGTGCGGAAGTTGTCGCGGAAAAAATTCTTGCTTACAACAAAGGCGGAGGAAAGGTTTTGAATGGTCTTGTCAGAAGAAGAGAAGAGGAAAGGGCGTTGTTTCTAAAGGATTAGAGGCATGGCAAGAGAGAAAGAGAAAAAAGAATCCGTCAATTTTAAGGATAGCAGCTTTATACCGCTCGATGATCTGGTTTATGCGCCGTTACATGCGCTGGCAAAATCAGACCAGCAGCTTCGGGCACAGGTAATAGATGCTATAAAGGGAATGGGGACTCTGCAGCAGAACGGAAGAGAGGAAACCATTTCTCTTAATCATCTTAATATTGCATATGACCAGATCAGAGAAGAGGGCACAGAGGGCTACAGTGTGGATAATCTTCAGATGCAGGTGCCGCTCTTGTCCATTGTGCCAATCGCCAATCTGAAAGTCGAAAAGGCAGAAATTGATTTTTCGACGGAGGTAAAGGCGGAGACCGGTGAAAACGATCAATGTAAGATTACCGCCCGTATCTGTTCTCCGGAACAGCGCGACAGCGATTTCCTGCCCAGAGTGTCCTACAAAATGCAGGTTGGTTCTGTGGCTGCAACTGAGGGTATCATGCGTCTGACCGATATCTTAAGTTCGAATCAGATTGCGAAGAAGCTGGATACTACGCCGGTGGCGGTTGACGGCAATTTGGGATCAGAGGAGCAAAAGAGCACAAAGCTGGAGGTCGGAGTATTAAAGGCTAAGATTAAGAAGCTGAAATTGCTTTACCGAAAAGTTTCGGATATGATTGCGGAACAGGAGCGGTTGAAGCAGATTAGTCAGGAAACCTTTTCGGAAGATACCTATGATTTTGATAAGGAAAAATACCTTATGGTTCAGTCAAATATTGCAAATCGGATTATGGAGTATCAGGACAGAATTATGAGCTGCGAAATCAAATACGGATTGGAAATGGATTATGAGTAGAACAGCAAAAAAGGAAGGAAAGCAGATGATTGAAATGCTTCCCAATCCGACAGAACTAGCAAATGAGATGAATTTTCGCCTGATTATGGATATGGGTACCGAGGAGCTGTGCGCGTTTCCGGAAATCGTATGGGTGGAGCAGGTTACGCTTACAAATATCCAAAGACCATGTCCAAGATGGAAGAAAAAAGTACACAGATGGAAAACATTTTTTGACAGCTTTTTCAAGAGCTGATTATTATGAAAGAAAGAAGGTATGAAATATGGCAATTGCAGAACAATTTGCGGGATTAGATATGGAACAGTTAATTGGCGCACCTTTAAGCGCCGCCGCGGATGCAAGCAAACAGCTTGCAGATTCTACGGCAGAATTTATTAACCGGGTAGGATTTGGCAGCGACGGAAAGGTCCGTACTGTTGCATTCGGTTACCAGAAACACAGCGTCAACGAAGACGGAACAAGCAATTTGGATGAAATGAAAGTGGATGTTCCGATGCTGGCAATCGTTCCGATTCCAAATCTTCAGGTGGATGAAGTAAACATTCTGTTTGATATGGAAGTAAAACAGAGTGAGAAGTCAGAGAGTTCAACAGATATGAGCGGAACGGTTTCCGGAGGATTGAATCTGGGAATTTTCAAAGTCAAGGTAACGGGAAGCATCAGCTCTCACAGCTCGAATACGCGTAGCAGCGATAATTCGGCAAAATATCATGTGGATGTACGCGCGACAAACCATGGTATACCGGAAGGTCTGGCGAGAGTTCTTGATATGATGGCTGCAAATGTGGCTCCGGTACTGGTTGACAGCAGCATAAAAGACGGAAACGGACAGAGTCTGTCAGAAACAGCCCGGAAAAAAGCGGAACAGCTAAAGGCATTGCGGCAGGAAATCTCACAAGCGGAAAAACGGCTGGGAGCTGCAAATGACAGCCTGAGTAATAATATTTCCATGTTAAAGAAGATGGCAACTTCACAGTTCAATGTATACCAGACACTGATGGCCCAGAAGATTAACAACCTGGAGAAGGACGATACAGAGAAGGATGACGCTTATGGACAAATCATGGATGAATTAAACCAGAGCTGGAACGGATTTTTGAATCAGGCAGCGGATCTGATTAGTATGGTCGCAGATAATGGAGAGGAACCTAAGACCGTCTCTGAGATGTTTGGCTTGAAAGCTCTCGGCACTGACGAGAAAAGTGAGCCTCAGCTTATCGCCTATAAAGAGGGGAAAGAAGAAGGATATTACAGTGCGATATTCTCTGCGCAGAAGAATGCATTAAAGGCACAGCGTACGGTAAATCAGCTGGAGCAGGAACTCTATGATGTGAAAGCAAAGTACAGCGATACCATTGCCGGAAAAACAGAGAATAATACGGCTGCCAGCAGTGAACCTGCGGAACAATCGACAAATCAACAGCAGGGACAAGCGACGGAGGATGCAGCGACGGATTAATCTCAAATCGTGGAGGCTGAAAAATGAATCGGGAAGAGAAAAAATCTCTTACGGATATTCAATATGTGAAGCTGGTAACAATCGGAAGTGTTAATCCCAATAATCCCCTTTCGGAGGAGTCAAGGACAGAACAGATGAACATACTGAACCGGTGTCTGAACGATTATCCGAAGGGAATGATTATTGGGAAAGACATAACCATTGGAAGGTATATGCTCGGGGAGCATGAACTGACCATGGAGAAAGTTACCTATCATGTGGGTTTTCCAAGAAAACCGGCATGGGAAGACGAACAGTTGAAGCTATGAGAGGAGCAAAAGATAGCGTGATTTGCTATGGGGAGGTTGAAAAAACCGATAGGGAAGAAATTATTCGGATATACGAAGAATATCTGAACAGCGGGGAGTATATCAGGAAGGATATCGAAGATCACTTCGGGTCAGACGGATATTTTGGCTATAAGGCGTGCTGTGACGGAAAAATTGCCGGAGTAATTTCCGGTAGGAAGGGAATGGCGCTTACTTACCCGCATCCGGTTATCGAGGAAGAGATTCGTTCCTGCACAAAAGAACATAAAGTATATACGCCGGATATGCTGGTGGTGCTGCCCCGATACCGCAGACAGAAAATCGCCGGATATCTTGTCGGTAAGATGCGGGAATGGCTGTTATTGACCGGGCAGGAACTGGCCTTAACCGAACTTTGGATATATCCGGGAGGCAGCATTCCCGCAAAAGCGGCAATCGGTCATTTGGGGAAAGTTATTTTTGAAAAAACGGTTCCGGATTTTTATAAGGAGAATGGTAAGTATAACATTTCATGTCCGATATGCGGGAAGAATTGTAAGTGTGGGGCTCTCATTCAGATATTTCAATTAGGAGATGTAAGATGACAGGGAAAAACAGTAAAAAAGTGCGAGGAGGATTGACGAAGAGAATCGGAATTGCAGCTGCGGTTATGATCTTTTTTATAGGGATTCTGCTGATTATTTTCAGCTACCAGGGATTTTACAGAATATACATACAATTTTGCTGTGAAAAGGCGCAGGGAATCGTCCGCACACTCGCCGGGGAAATGGATGGGGATACGATTGCCGGTTATCTTGGGAACCATGAGACTGATGTGCAATATGAACAATGGCAGGATGTTTTTAATCATGTGAAAGAGCATACGACAGGATTAAGCTATCTATATGTTTTTGTTCCAAAGGAGGAGTATTTTATATACGTTATCGATGCATATGCCCGGGGAGACGACCAAAATAAAATCGCAAAGCCGGGCGATATATATTCCTATGGAGAGACGGAGTACGACTACCTGATTCCTGATATTAAAGACAAAAAGCCGTCAACAGGGATTATATACGGAGAAGACCGGGGATTCGGAGAATCCATATCTGCATGGGCTCCTGTTCTTGATTCCAAAGGAAACGTTGCCGCTGTTGTGGAGGCGGACTATGAACTGGAAAGTCTGCAGAGAAAGGTTCATCATTATATGTTGGCCGAAGTGTTGTTTCTGTCACTGGCAATGCTGCTTTGCTTTCTGATTATGCTCGGAATTATAAAAAGAGGAGTTACAAATCCGCTTGCCAGACTATCTGCGTATATGAATTCTTATGAGAACGGAAATTCGGGCAATATGGATTTCATATATAACCGGGAGGATGAGATTAAGCAGCTGACGATTTCCTTTGAGAGCTTAATTGACCGGATCAACCATTACATAGAGTGGATAGAAAAGGCATCGGCAGAAAGAGAACGAACGATTGCGGAAATGGGGGTTGCTGCACATATTCAGGCGAATATGCTTCCGAACAAACCGCCGAACCGGAAAGAGATAGATCTGATTGCTTCTATGACGCCGGCAAAGGAGGTAGGAGGGGACTTTTACGATTTCTTTTTTGTGGATGATTCCAGACTGACGATGGTTATTGCCGATGTCTCCGGGAAAGGGGTTCCGGCGGCGCTGTTCATGGTTATTGCAAAGACGCTGATTAAAAATCATGCGATGAATTCCGAGAGTCCCGCGGAGGTATTCACAAATGTGAATACACAACTGTGCGAAAATAACAAAGAGGATATGTTTGTAACAGCGTGGCTGGGAATGTTAGATGTCGGCAGTGGAAGTCTGGTATTTGTAAATGCGGGACATAACCCGCCTCTGCTTACAGGGGACGATGGAACGTTTGAATTTATGCGGAGCGAAGCCGGTCTGGTGCTGGCAGGAGCGGAAGGCATGCGATATCGGCAGCAGGAAGTGAAACTGAGAGAAGGCGACAAACTGTTTCTGTATACGGATGGTGTTACGGAGGCAATGAACGAACGGCAGCAGTTCTTTGGCGAGATGCGTTTGAAAGATGTGATAAATGAGAATAAAGATTTTACGGTATCACAGATTCTGTCTGCGGTAAGAAACGAGATTGATTTATTCGTTGGCAAAGAGCAGCAGTTTGATGATATTACGATGTTATGCATGGAGTATCGCGGAGATTCTGCATGATTGCATGATAGGAGCCGCGAATACCGCAAAAGGAGGGATGATATGAATGTTAGTGTGGAAAAACAGGATCATACGTTGTTTGCAATTGTACATGGGAAAGTAGATACCTCGAATGCATCTGATTTTGAAAGCGAGATTGTGTCAAAACTGGATGAAACATGCAGGAAGCTCCATATTGATATATCGGATATGGAATATATTTCTTCTGCCGGACTTCGGGCATTTCTCCGGCTGAAAAGGCGCATGGATGCAAATGGCGAAAGCATGGAGGTCGAAGGAGCAAATGAGGTAGTGTATGAGTCTTTTATGATTACCGGTTTTTTAGATTTGTTGGGGATTGAAAAAAATGAAGACGATAAAGATAGAGGCGGATGCCAAACTGTTGGCTGAAGTACTGAAATGGCTGGAGGATGTACTTTCTCCTATCAGGGAATCCGAAAAAACCTGTCAGCAAATTTGCATTGCAGTTGAAGAAATTTTTGTGAATATTGCAAATTATGCTTATGGAGGATTAGGCGGAGACGTGCAGATTACAGTTGATATCCGAAAAAATAACAGCGTCGTGGTAATTGTATTCACAGACAGCGGCATACCATTTGATCCGTTAGCATACCCCGAACCTGATGTAAAATTAAGTGCCATGGATCGAAGAGTCGGGGGTCTGGGTATCTATATGGTTCGGAAAATGATGGACTCTGTATCATATGAGTATCGGAATTGGCAAAATGTATTGCAGCTTATCAAGATAAATAAATTTTGATAAAATGGAATCCCGCATCGGGTCGCAGAAAGCGAAGAATGATGCGGGATTTTTAAATTTTGGCACCTTGTCTATAAGTAGCCCGTTCATAGCCAAGGTATGTATTGGCAAATATATAGGTAAGGTTTGGAATAGTTACTCTTTGAAATAGTATGTGAATTGCGAATTGTTTTATGCAAAGAAACTTGAAAAAAAGACGCTACAACGATATGATAGAACTATGTATGCCAATGTGATTGTAGATATTTCAGCAGAAAAATTGGATAAGACATTTCAGTACCGGATACCGGATGAGCTGGCGGAAGAAATCAATGTGGGAATGCAGGTGCAGATTCCTTTCGGAAAACGCACGATTACAGGTTATGTAGTCGAAATTACGGACATCCCGGAGTTTGATGTGGCAAAGATGAAACCCCTGCTCGGTGCGGTCAGGGGCAGCGTCTCGGTGGAAGCCCAGATGATGGCGCTTGCAGTGTGGATGAGAAAAAATTACGGTTCCACCATGAATCAGGCGTTAAAGACCGTTCTTCCGATTAAGAAGCAGACAAAAGCGGTAGAGCACCGCATGGTAAAGCTTGCTGTCGGGAGAGAAGAAGCGCTAAAGCAGCTTGCGCTTTTTGAGAGTAAGCATAACGCTGCAAAGGCAAGGCTGCTTCGGGAACTGATTGCAGAACAGGAAATCGATTATTCGATTGTTACCAAAAAGCTTCATGTGTCGGCGGCGGTAATCCGGGGACTTGCGCAGAAGAAGCTGATTGAAGTGGAAAGATATACCACCTACCGGAATCCTGTCGGGCATTTTGAACAAAAAGGGTATCATCTGACCTTAAACGACGGCCAGCAAAAGGCGGTTGACACTGTAATGAAGGACCGCCTTGCCGGAAAATATGCCACATATCTGCTAAAAGGCGTGACCGGCAGCGGTAAGACAGAGGTCTATATGGAACTCATTGCAAAGATTATGGAGGAGGGAAAGCAGGCGATTGTCCTGATTCCTGAGATTGCACTTACTTATCAGACCGTTATCCGTTTTTATAACCGATTTGGAAACCGGGTGTCAATATTGAATTCCAGACTTTCCGCGGGAGAACGTTATGATCAGTATGAGCGTGCCAAAAACGGAGATATTGATATTATAATCGGACCGAGATCCGCGCTTTTTACGCCATTTGCCAACCTCGGACTCATCATTATCGACGAGGAGCATGAGCCGTCCTACAAATCGGAAACGGCGCCCCGCTATCATGCAAGGGAAGCTGCGATTGAGCGGGCCAGGATGTGCAAAGCGAGCGTGGTGCTTGGCTCGGCGACTCCGTCCATCGAAAGCTACTATCAGGCGAAGCTTGGAAATTATACTTTGATTGAACTTAAAAACAGGGCAAAGAAGCAGAGTCTTGCCGGATGTGAAGTGGTGGATCTGCGCGGGGAACTAAAGAAAGGCAACCGCTCGATTCTCAGCGAGAGGCTTTTTGAACTGATGCAGGACCGGCTGGCAAAGAAGCAGCAGATTATGCTCTTTTTGAACCGGAGAGGCGTGGCAGGATTTGTCTCTTGCAGAGCGTGCGGTCATGTGATAAAATGCCCGCATTGCGATGTATCTTTAAGCCAGCATAACAACGGCAGAATGGTCTGTCATTACTGTGGGTATGAGGAACCGGTTCCGTCCGTTTGTCCGTCCTGCCAATCTAAATACATCAGTGGTTTTCATGCCGGGACGCAGAAGGTAGAGCAGATTGTGCAAAAGACATTTCCGGATGCGCGCATCCTCCGCATGGACTTTGATACGACAAGAACCAAGGACAGCTATGAGAACATCCTGCAGTCATTCGGAAATCAGGAGGCGGATATTCTGATTGGTACGCAGATGATTGTAAAAGGCCACGATTTTGCAAATGTAACATTGGTCGGAATTCTGGCAGCGGATTTGTCGCTGCATGTAAGCGATTATCGTGCCGCGGAGCGGACATTTGCGCTTCTGACACAGGCGGCAGGCAGGGCAGGCAGGGGCGAGCTTGCGGGGCATGTCGTGATTCAGACCTACAATCCTGAGCATTACGCAATCCGTACCGCAAAGGAGCAGGATTATGAGCGGTTCTATGAGCAGGAGATGGAGTACCGCAGGATGCTAAACTATCCGCCGGCATGGAATATGCTCGTGGTAATGCTGACGAGTGAGAAAGAGAAACTGTTAGAAAGCGGCAGCGAGCATCTGGCAAGCGAGATTCAAAAGCAGATATCCGCAAGCGGGGCACTAGAGCAGGCGCGTGTTCAGATGATTGGGCCGGCGGACGCCCGCATTGCAAAAATAAATGATATTTACCGCAGGGTTATCTATGTAAAGAGCGCGGACTACAACCGCCTGATACAAATCAAGGATGCTGTCGAGGGATTAGCGGAGGACGAAAGTGTCTCAAATGAAATAAATATACAATTTGATTTCAACCCGATGAGTGGTTTTTAGAGGAGGAAATAAAAATGGCGCTTAGAACAATTCGAATTCAGGGAGATCCTGTTTTGGAGAAAAAATGCAGGGAAATTACAGAGGTAAATGAGAAAATTCATGTACTTATCGACGATATGCTCGAGACCATGTATGAGGCAAACGGCGTAGGTCTTGCGGCGCCTCAGGTCGGTATCTTAAAGAGACTTGTGGTTATGGATTGCGGAGATGGGCCAATCGTTATGATCAATCCTGTCGTTTTGGAGACTTCCGGCGAACAGACCGGAGACGAAGGCTGCCTGAGCCTTCCGGGAAAGGCGGCTCTGGTTACCAGACCAAATTATGTGAAGGTTCGTTTTTTGAACGAAGATATGGAAGAAACGGAGCTTGAAGGAACCGAGCTTCTGGCACGCTGTATCTGCCATGAGTGCGATCACTTAGACGGACATATGTACACCGAAAAGGCAGAAGGACCGATCCATGATGTAAAGTATGAGGAAGCAGAGTAAATGAGAGTTATTTTTATGGGAACCCCGGATTTTGCCGTTGGGACATTGGAAGCGATTATCGAAGCAGGACATGAGGTTGTCCTTGCCGTTACACAGCCGGATAAGCCGAAGGGAAGAAGCGGGCAGCTTCAGTTTCCTCCGGTAAAGGAGTGCGCGCTTGCACACAATATTCCTGTTTTTCAGCCGGTAAAAATCAGGGAGAGACAGAATGTCGAGGAGCTTGCAAAGTACAATCCGGACATTATTATTGTTGTTGCGTTTGGACAGATCGTGTCGAAGGAAATTCTTGACATGCCAAAATATGGGTGCGTGAATGTGCACGCATCTCTTTTGCCGAAATACCGCGGAGCGGCTCCGATTCAGTGGGCAGTCATTAACGGGGATGAGGTTACCGGCGTCACGACGCAGCGGATGGACGTCGGGGTAGACACCGGAGACATTATTGAAACCGCGCAGATAAAGATTGCGGAGGATGAGACCGGAGGGAGCCTGTTTGATAAGCTTGCTGTGGCAGGCGCGCAGCTCTGTGTTAAAACAATGGAAAAAATCGAAAAGGGAGAGGCAGCATACACTCCCCAGAATCATGAAGCGGCAACACACACCAAAAAGATTGAAAAAGAACTCGGCAATGTGAACTTTAAAAGACCGGCAAAAGAGATAGAATGTCTGATTCGAGGCTTAAATCCATGGCCAAGTGCATATACTCATCTTAACGGAAAAACCTTAAAGCTTTGGAAAGCGAAGGTGGTTGACGAAAATACAGACAAAAAACCGGGAACAATCGTTAAGGTATCGAAAAATGAAATCCTTGTGCAGACCGGGGAGGGTTTGCTTTCTCTTCTCGAAATTCAGCTCGAGGGAAAAAAGAGAATGCCTGTGGATGCATTTTTAAGAGGATATCAGGTCAGCGAGGGTACCGTTTTTAAATTGTAGAAAGGAAATTTCTATGGGATATTATTATTTTGACTATACCTATTTTCTTGTATTGATCGGCGCGGTAATCTGCATTGCTGCATCCGCGAAGGTGAAGTCGACCTTTAAAAAGTATTCGGCTTACCGCAGCATGTCGGGAATGACCGGAGCACAGGCAGCACAGAGAATCCTGCAGTCAGCAGGAATTTATGATGTAAGAGTGCAGCATGTATCAGGCCAGCTGACGGATCATTATAATCCAAAGACCAGGACGGTCAATCTGTCCGATTCGGTATACAATTCTCCTTCTGTTGCGGCAGTCGGCGTTGCGGCGCATGAGTGCGGACATGTATTGCAGCACGCAGAGAACTATGCGCCTTTAAATTTCCGCTCGGCACTTGTGCCGGTTGCAAATTTCGGCTCTGTCATCGCATGGCCGGTCATTATTCTTGGCGCGCTCATTCCGAGCAATGCATCTTATATCATTATTGATATCGGAATCTGGCTGTTTTCACTTGCCGTATTGTTTCAGCTTGTCACGCTGCCGGTAGAGTTCAATGCATCAAAAAGAGCGTTAAAGCAGCTTCAGGCGCAGGGAATCTTGGGCAGTCAGGAACTGGTATATACGAGAAAAGTATTAAAGTCTGCAGCGATGACTTATGTTGCGGGCGCGGCGTCTGCAATCCTGCAGCTGCTGCGCATTATTCTGCTGTTTGGAGGACGAAGACGTGACTGATTCGGTAAACATCCGGGCACTGGCACTTGACTTGCTGATTGAAGTCAACGAAAAAGGTCAGTATAGCCATCTGGTGCTTCGTGAAGTGCTGGATAAGTACCAGTATCTTCCGAAGCAGGAGAGAGCTTTTCTTACCAGACTTACGGAAGGCGCCATCGAGCATCAGCTGGAACTGGATTATATCATCGATTCTTTTTCAAAGACCGCAGTAAAAAAGATGAAACCGCTCATTCGAAACCTTCTCCGTATGAGTGTGTATCAGCTGAAATATATGGATTCGGTTCCGGATCCGGCAGTGTGCAATGAGGCGGTAAAGCTTGCAAAAAGGCGGGGGTTTTCGCAGCTGTCGGGTTTTGTGAACGGTGTTCTCCGCAGTGTGGCAAGGGGAATGAACACGCTGGAATATCCGTCTAAGGAAAAGGAACCGGGACGATTTTACAGTATTACCTATTCCATGCCGGAGTGGATTGTAAATCAGTGGCTGCAGGATTACGGAGAAGAAAGGACAGAACATATTCTGAGCGGATTTTCCGGGGAGCGTCCGCTCACGATTCGAACCAATCTGTCCAAGCTTACACCGGAAGAACTGGAAAAAAAGCTGGAACAAGAAGGACTTGTCGTAAGAAGGATAAAGAATCTTCCCTATGCGTTTGAACTGTCCGGAATTGACTATCTGAACAACGTTCAATCCTTTGCGGATGGCGAGTTTTACGTTCAGGATGTAAGCTCCATGATGGTGGCTGAGGCGGCGGATATAAAGAAGAATGACTATGTCATTGATGTCTGTGCGGCACCGGGCGGAAAGAGCACTCATCTTGCGGAGCTGTTGGGCAACACAGGAATGGTGGAGGCCAGAGACCTGACGGAGTATAAAGTCGGACTTATCGAGGACAATATTGCAAGGCATGGTCTTTCCAATATGAAAGCAGTCAGACAGGACGCCACTGTGTATGACGAGGCGTCGGCTGAGAAAGCGGATGTGTTAATCTGTGACCTTCCATGCTCCGGTCTTGGGGTTCTTGGCAGGAAGACAGATATCCGTTACAAGATTTCAGAGGAACAGGAAGAAGCGCTCGCAGGCTTGCAGAGACAGATACTGAACACCGTTCATTCTTATGTAAAGCATGGCGGAATATTGATTTACAGCACCTGTACTATCGATAAGAAGGAAAATGAAGATAACGTGGCGTGGTTTTCTAAGGAATATCCGGAGTTCGCATTGCAGCAGCAGCGGCAGATGATTCCCGGGGAAGTGGGGGCGGACGGATTTTTCATTGCGAAGTTTGTGCGCAAATAAGGATATCTGAAGGAGCATATACATCCATGGAACAAAAAACGGATATAAAGTCCATGAACTTGGAGGAACTGAAAAAATATATAGCAGAGCTTGGCGAGAAGCCGTTCCGAGCAAAACAGCTTTATGAGTGGATACATATCAGGCAGGCGGAGGATTTTTCTATGATGACGAATCTTTCGAAGAATTTTCGGGAGGAATTGTCTTTGAAAGCACATCTGACTACCTTAAAAAAGGAAGAGGTACGGATTTCAAAGCTGGACAAAACGAGAAAATATCTGTTTTTACTGGAAGACGGAAATGCCATTGAAAGCGTTCTTATGAAATATAAGCATGGAAATTCGGTCTGTATCTCTTCACAGGCCGGCTGCCGTATGGGCTGCCGCTTCTGTGCGTCTACTCTGGATGGACTTGTAAGAGGTCTTACTCCGGCGGAAATGTTGGATCAGATTTATCAGATCGGCAAGGATACAGGGGAGAGAATTTCAAACGTGGTGGTCATGGGAACCGGCGAGCCGCTGGATAATTTTGAGAATCTTTTGAAATTTATCGAGCTTCTTACCGATGAAAACGGCCTGCATATCAGCCAGAGGAACGTGACGGTTTCCACCTGCGGAATTGTTCCGAAAATGAAGGAGCTTGCAGATAAAAAGCTTTCGATTACCCTGGCGTTATCGCTTCATGCATCGAATCAGGAGAAGCGGTTATCCCTCATGCCGGTAGCAAATAAATATGATATTCATGAAGTTGTGGATGCCTGTAGATATTACTTTGAGCAGACCAAAAGACGTGTGACCTTTGAGTACAGTCTTGTGGGCGGCGTGAATGATACAGACGAAGATGCGGATGAACTTTCTAAGCTGATTCGCGGTATGAACTGCCATGTAAATCTGATTCCGGTCAATCCGATTAAAGAGCGCGATTATGTCCAGTCAAAGGCGCCGGTAATAGAGGCATTCAAAAATAAGCTTGAAAAAAACGGAATAAATGTTACTATTAGAAGGGAAATGGGCCGGGACATTGACGGGGCCTGTGGACAGCTTCGAAAGAGTTATAAGGAAAGGAAACAAAGCGGATGAGAACGTTTTCCATGACGGATACCGGCGTTCGAAGAGAAATGAATCAGGACTACTTCTTCGCGTCAGAGACGGCAGTTGGAAATCTCCCGAACCTGTTTATTGTGGCGGACGGAATGGGTGGTCATAAGGCAGGGGAGTATGCTTCAAGGTATACGATTGAACGAGTAGTCGCATCTGTGGCGCGAAATTCGAAGGAAGAGCCGGTTACAATTATAAATGAAGCAATTACAAAAGCAAACGATATGCTGATTGCTGAGTCCAAAGATGACAATGCAAAAAACGGTATGGGAACCACGATTGTTGCTGCAACAATTATCGGTCACAAGCTTTTTGTTGCAAATGTCGGAGACAGCAGGTTGTATGTCGTCGCTGACCGCATAAAGCAGATTACCAGAGACCATTCTCTTGTGGAGGAGATGGTCAGACTTGGCGAGATGGATGAGAGGCAGGCGAGAAAGCATCCGGATAAGAATATCATTACCCGGGCAGTGGGAGCGACGGACTGTATCGAGGTTGACTTTTTTGAAGTCGATCTGGATGAGCAGGATACAATTTTGATGTGCACAGATGGTTTGACCAACATGGTTGATGATGCACAGATCAAAGAGATCATAAATGTTGGGCAGAAGCCTCAGGAACAGGTAACCAACCTGATTAAGGCGGCAAATATGAACGGCGGGAAGGACAATATTACCGCCATAATAATCAAACCATTTGGGGATGAGGTGAAATGATGTTAACAGTTGGAATGTATTTAGCAGATAGATATGAGATTGTCGGTAAAGTCGGCGCGGGCGGAATGTCTGATGTGTACAAGGCGAAGGATCATATATTAGGGCGTTTCGTTGCGATTAAGGTATTAAAGCAGGAGTTTTCGGAGGATCGCAATTTCGTTGCAAAATTCCGTTCGGAAGCGCAGTCTGCAGCAGGACTTGAACATCCGAATATCGTAAATATTTATGATGTCGGAAGCGAAGAGGGACTCTACTATATCGTGATGGAGTATGTAGAGGGTATTACCTTAAAGACATACATTGAGAAGAAGGGACAGCTCTCCTTCAAGGAGGCAATCAGTATTGCAATTCAGGTGGCAAGGGGAATTGAGTCTGCCCATAACAAGAATATTATTCATAGAGACATCAAGCCGCAGAATATTATTATTTCTACGGAAGGAAAGGTTAAGGTTACGGATTTTGGTATAGCAAGAGCGGCATCCTCCAATACAATCAGTTCGGACGTAATGGGATCGGTTCACTATGCCTCTCCGGAACAGGCCAGAAACGGCTTCGTTGATAACAGAAGCGATATCTATTCGCTTGGCATTGTAATGTATGAGATGGTAACCGGGCGCGTTCCTTTTGACGGGGACACAACCGTTGCCGTTGCGATTCAGCATTTGCAGGAAGAGATGGTTATTCCAAGCGTATATGCCTCCAATCTTCCAATCAGTCTGGAGAAAATCATATTAAAATGTGCGCAGAAGAATCCGGACCGACGTTATCAGTCAATCGAAGAGCTTCTTGCAGATCTCAGAAAATCGCTTTTGAATCCAAATGAAGATTTTGTTGTGATTGCTCCGCTGGTGGACAACGGCAAGACCAAGGTTATCAGCGAGGATGACCTTTCCAAGATTAAGGAGAGCGTGGCTGTCAGCCCGGCTGCTGAATCTGAAGAATTGAAGATTTTTGATGAAAAAAAGCAGGATTCCTTCGATGATGACGATGACGATGACGAGGACGATGAGGAAGGCATCCTGAATCCGAAAATGGATAAGGCTGTTACGATTATGGGAATTGTCGTAGCTGTAATCATAATAATCGTCATTCTTTATTTTATGGGTATGCTGTTTGGCCTTTTCAAATTCGGAAAGAATGCGAATACCCAGACTCCATCGACGGAGACACAGCAGAGCGAGACGGAACAGCAGGATATTCCTACCGTAACTCAGGTTCCTATGGTAAGTGTGGTAGGACTTTCTCAGGACGCCGCAGCTTCAAAGCTTCAGGAATTAGGATTATTGGTATCAATTTCGGTTGAGGAATCCGATGAGGCACAGGGAACGGTACTTAGACAAAGCGTCTCAGAGGGCGAGATGGTTGCACAGGGAAGTTACGTAGAGCTTGTGATTTCCGGAGGTTCGGCTGTCAAGATGGTTACTCTCACAGACATGACAGGCAAAGCGGAGGCGGATGCCGTTGCGCTTTTGACAGGACTGGGACTGGTGCCGGATAAAACTTATGAATACAATGAGGAGGTTGCAGCAGGACTTGTTATATCACAGGATCCGACGACCGGATACTCGGTTGCGGAGGGCTCGACCGTAAAACTGATTATCAGTCAGGGAAAACAGGCAATCACAGCGCCGAACGTAGTCGGAAAGGACCAGAACACCGCGGTTGCGGAGCTTTCCGCCGCAGGACTTACCGTAACGATTGCACAGGAGAGCAGTGATACCCAGCCGGCAGGAATAGTCATCTGGCAAAGTATTGAGGCAGGCAAGACCGTTGAGCAGGGTACGGCAATAACAATTACAGTCAGTACGGGTTCTGAGTCCCAGCCGGAAGAGGAAGTGAAGTATGTATGCAACTATCAGTTAGCGGTTCCGGAGGGAGTTACCGCGGCAGACATTACGTTGTATGACGGAAGCGGTAACGTCTTGAGCAGCTGGAGCCATACGGCTGTGCAGGGCGGATATACCTATACGATTTCCATTCCTGGAATTGTCGGATCGTCCTCGGGCACAATCAAAGTGACATGGTACACGAGCGTAACCGACGCGGACGGCAATACAACCGAAGAATCTGTCAGCGAGACATATGCTGTGACCTTCACAAGACAATAATATATGCAGGGAAAAATTATAAAGGGAATTTCCGGTTTCTACTATGTTTACGTAGCGGGAACCGGAATTTATGAATGTAAGGCAAAAGGGGTTTTTCGAAAAGACAAAATAAAGCCGTTAATTGGCGATAACGTGGAAATTACGGAAACGCAGGACAGCGAGATTGAGCTTACCGGAAACGTGAACCGCATACTTGACCGGAAAAACGTATTGATTCGTCCGGCGGTTGCGAATGTGGATATGGCACTTGTGATTTTTGCGGCGGCGAAACCGGAGCCGAATCTGAATCTGCTGGATCGATTTTTATGCATGATGGAATTTCAGAAGGTTCCGGTTACAATCTGCTTTAACAAGTGCGATCTGGTTTCGGAAGAGAAGAAGGATGAGCTGAGGGAAATCTATCGGGCAGCCGGATATCCGATTCTTTTTACCAGCACAAAGACGGGAGAGAACATTGATGCGCTAAAAGCATGTCTGAAAGGAAAGACAACGACGGCTGCGGGTCCTTCCGGAGTCGGGAAATCGTCTATCATTAACAGCCTGCAAAGCCGGCTTCATATGGAAACCGGAGACATCAGTGTAAAAATCGAGCGGGGCAGGAACACGACGAGGCATTCACAGATCATTCCGGTTTCCGATGATACGTTTATTATGGATACACCGGGTTTCAGCTCTATGGACGCCCCCGGAATGGAAAAAGAAGATTTATGGAAATGTTATCCCGAGTTTCTTCCGTTCGAGCCATATTGCAGATTTCAGGGCTGCAGCCATGTGAACGAGCCGGATTGCGGAGTAAAGGATGCTTTATCAGATGGCAGAATTTCAAAAATACGGTATGAGAATTATGTTCTGATTTATAATGAGATGAAGAACATAAAGAAATATTAGGAGGCAGTTATGAACTGTTTATCACCATCCATTTTGGCTGCGGACTATACGAT
The DNA here is from genome assembly GCA_964614035.1 of uncultured Lachnobacterium sp. Lineage (GTDB taxonomy): Bacteria > Bacillota > Clostridia > Lachnospirales > Lachnospiraceae > Roseburia. The sequence continues at coordinate 12,743 of CAZTKM010000017.1, read as the reverse complement.
TCTAGGCGAGCAGATTCAAATGCTTGATCGTGCAGGCGCTCAATATGTGCATATTGATATTATGGACGGGACTTTTGTGCCGAGCATTTCGGTCGGCCTTCCGGTTGTAAGGAGTATCCGCAAATGTACGGACCGCATGTTTGACGTTCATTTAATGATTGAAGAACCGATCCGCTATATCCATGATTTCGCGGATGCGGGTGCCGATATTATTACTGTCCACGCGGAAGCATGCAGGCATCTTGACCGGACAATTGAGACCATCAAAGAGAGAGGTCTGATTGCCGGTGTGGCTGTCAATCCGGCGACATCGGTTGAAGCAATCCGTTATATCCTGCCAAAAGTGGATATGGTTCTGATTATGACGGTAAATCCGGGATTCGGCGGACAGGAATTAATTCCGTATACCGTAGAAAAAGTAAGAGAAGTAAGGAATTTGCTTCAAAAAACCGGAAATAAAGCCGATATTGAAGTAGACGGAGGTGTGAGTCTTTCGAATGTAGAGGAGCTGCTTTCGGCAGGAGCAAATATTATTGTTGCAGGGAATGCTGTTTTTTCCGGTGATATCGAAGAAAATGTGGCAGGATTTCTTAGTATTTTAAACGCGTAATTTATTAGAAAAGTAAGGAGCAAACGTATGAAGGGAATTATTATTGGGGGCGGCAATGTAAACGACGAACTGATTTGTGAGCAGATGAAAAAGGGAGGATACGACCTTGTCATTGCGGCGGATGCAGGAATGGAAGTGCTGTACCGCCATCACCTGACGCCGGATATCATTGTCGGAGATTTTGATTCGGTAGGGAGAGAATCCCTCTCCTTTTATAAGCAGATGGGGAGGGTAGAGATCGTAGAACTCAGTCCAATCAAGGACGATACCGATATCGAGTATGCAATCCGCGATGCAATCAGCAGAGGAATGACAAAGCTGAGCATTTTCGGCGGAACAGGAAACCGGATCGACCACGTGCTGGGAAATATCTCGCTTCTTGGAATCGGCATCGAGCATGGCGTAGAGATTCAGCTTTATGACGAATATAATCACGTGCGTCTGGTAAAAGACAGTCTTACCATCAAAAAGGAGGAGCAGTACGGAAATTTTGTATCCATTCTTCCGTATGGCGGAACTGCGAAAGGGGTTACTTTGACAGGATTTAAGTATAATTTGTCAGAGTGCAATCTCGGCGGCTATAACACGCTTGGCATCAGCAATCAGATTGAGGAGGAAGAGGCGGTTATTCGGGTAGAAGAGGGAATACTGCTCGTCATAGAGGCAAGAGATTAAAGAAAGCAGAAATGCTTTCTTTTTTCGCTATATGGGCGCAAAAGAGTCAGCGTTCTGGTATGGTTTGGTAATACTGTCTGAAAAAAATTCCCAATTCTGTTAATTTTCAACACTTTTCGTATTGAATTTGGAGTGCGGTTTTGTTAAGATTTTTCCATGGTCGGCTGTGCCGGCAAATAAACAATTTAAAGAGGAGACAAACAATGAAAAAGATTACTGCACTTGTACTTTCACTTGTCATGGTATTCGGACTTGCTGCCTGTGGTTCTGACACAGCGGACAATGCGTCTGGCAATGCCGCAGCTTCAACGGAGCAGGCATCGGCTGAGAACGGAGGAGCACCGGCAGAGACCGTTTCGAACATCAAGGCCGGATTTATTTTCCTTCATGATGAGAACTCTACCTACGATTTGAACTTCCTGAACGCAGCGAAGGAAGCCTGCGAGCAGGCCGGTATTGAGTATGAAATCAAGACAAACATTCCGGAAGGACAGGAATGTTACGAAGCGGCATGTGAGCTTGCCGACAATGGCTGCAACTTTGTTTTTGCAGACAGCTTTGGACATGAGGACTACATGATTGAGGCTGCAAAGGAGTATTCGGACGTTCAGTTCTGCCATGCAACCGGAACAAAGGCTCATACAGAGGGTTTGGATAACTACCACAATGCATTTGCATCGATCTACGAGGGACGTTACCTTGCCGGTATCGCTGCAGGTATGAAGTTAAATGAGATGATTGAAGCCGGAGACATTACCGCAGAGGAAGCAAAGATCGGATATGTCGGCGCGTTTACTTACGCAGAGGTTATTTCCGGATACACCTCCTTCTTCCTCGGAGCAAGAAGCGTCTGCCCATCTGCTGCCATGGACGTTACCTTTACAGGTTCCTGGTATGACGAGACTGCCGAGAAGGAAGGCGCGAACAAGCTTATCGAAAACGGCTGCGTACTGATCAGCCAGCATGCGGATTCCATGGGTGCGCCGACTGCCTGTGAGACTGCTGGTGTACCGAATGTCTCTTACAACGGTAGTACGGCAAGCGCATGCCCGAATACGTTCATCGTTTCTTCAAGAATCAACTGGGTACCGTATTTTGAGTACTGTTTTGACTGCATGAACAACCAAACGGCAATCGCCGCTGACTGGACCGGATCAATCGAGACCGGTTCTGTAGTTCTTACAGATCTTGGAAGCGCAGCTGCAGAAGGCACACAGGAAGCAATCGATGCCGCTTCCGCAGATATCGTTGCAGGAAACCTCCATGTATTTGACACTTCAACCTTTACCGTTGAGGGAGCTGCCGTTACCTCCTACATGGCTGACGTTGATACGGATGCGGACTACGAAGGAGACCATGAGGTTATCGTTGACGGATATTTCAGCGAGTCCGGCGACGGATTCCGTTCCGCTCCTTACTTCAACTTAAATATCGATGGAATTTCTCTTCTTGATACAGCATTCTAATAAAGGCTGATTCGCAAGAAAGAGGCTCCGGCTGGAATAATCAAGGGGACGTTAATGCTACGTCCTCTTTTTTAGACAGATATCGATATCAAAAGAAAACCCGGTAACATATTTCATTTCATAAAAGGAGAACAACCCATGGAAGGTAAAATTGCTGCTGTAGCAATGAAGAACATCACGAAAAGCTTTGGTTCTGTGGTGGCAAACGAAAAGGTTAATCTTGAAATAAATAAGGGAGAGATTCTTGCGCTTTTAGGGGAAAACGGCAGCGGAAAGACAACACTGATGAATATGCTCTCCGGCATCTATTTTCCGGATGAGGGACAAATTTATATCAATGGAAAAGAGGAAGTAATCGCTTCGCCAAAGGATGCATATGAGCTCGGAATCGGCATGGTGCATCAGCATTTTAAACTGGTGGATGTATTTACCGCCGCAGAGAATATTACGCTTGGACAGAAAGGAAAGCTTAATATAAAGGCCGTCGGAGCCAGAATCAAAGAGATATGCGATAAGTATGGGTTTGATGTGGAACCGGACAAAAAAATTTATGAGATGTCCGTATCGGAAAAGCAGACGGTTGAGATTGTTAAGGTATTATACAGAGGCGCAAACGTTCTGATTCTGGACGAGCCGACGGCAGTCCTCACCCCGCAGGAGACCGAAAAGCTTTTCAAGGTTATGCGGAATATGAAGCAGGACGGAAAAGCAATCGTCATCATTACACATAAGATGCATGAGGTGGAAGCGATTTCCGACCGGGTTGCGGTGCTCCGCAAGGGCAGGTATATCGGAGACATGATGACAAAGGATACCAATGCGGCGGAAATGACCAACATGATGGTCGGACGAATGGTATCTCTAAACATCAGACGCTCCAAGCCGGTAAACCCAAAGCCCCGGATTAAGGTAGAAAATCTGACGGTAAAAGACGAGGAGGGAGTTGTAAAGCTGGACCATGTTTCCTTTACGGCCAACAGCGGAGAAATTCTTGGCATTGCAGGTATTTCAGGGTGCGGGCAGAAGGAGCTTTTAGAAGCAATCGCCGGTCTGCAGAAGGCGGAGATCGGGAGCGTAACATTTCTTTCTGACGAAAGTGCGACAGAACTTCTCGGAATGGATCCAAGGAAAATCGCAGATATGGGAGTTACGCTTTCCTTTGTCCCGGAGGACCGCCTTGGAATGGGACTTGTCGGCAATATGGACATTACGAATAACATGCTCCTCCGCTCGTTTCGAAGAGGGAAGACGGTTTTTGCAGACCGGAAGGAGCCGAAGGAATTGGCGGAAACGATTGTCGAAGATCTTGAGGTCGTAACGCCGGGGATTACGACTCCGGTCAGACGTCTCTCCGGCGGTAATGTTCAGAAGGTTCTTGTCGGCAGAGAGATTTCGTCTGCTCCGACGGTTCTTCTTACCGCATATGCAGTAAGGGGATTGGATATTAATTCCGCATATACCATCTACGATCTCGTAAACGAGCAGAAGGAAAAGGGCGTAGCAGTGATTTTCGTCGGGGAAGATTTGGATGTTCTCTTAGAACTGTCAGATCGGATACTGGTTCTCTGCGGCGGAAAGGTAAGCGGAATTGTAGACGGCCCGACCGCAGAGAAGAATCAGGTGGGAATGATGATGACGCAGATAGGAGGAACGGACAATGGCTAAAACAGAAAACCATGAGCCGCTGATACATATTACAAAACGGGATGTCCTTCCATGGTACAAATCAATGGGCATCCGCGCAATCGCGATTATTGCGGCGCTGATTGTATGTGCAATTGTGACAATGGTTCTGACCAAAGATAACCCGATTTCGATTTACGGCGCAATTTTCAAGGGAGCATTCGGCTCGGCCAGAAAGACCTGGGTTACGCTGCAGGGGGTGTCGATTCTGCTGCTGATTTCCCTCGCGCTTACTCCGGCATTCAAGATGCATTTCTGGAATATTGGCGGAGAGGGACAGGTGCTTGTCGGAGGCCTCGCGGCAGCAGCATGCATGATCTGCCTTGGAGGAAAACTGCCGAATGCAGTATTGATCCTTATCATGATTGCCGCCAGCCTTGCATCAGGCGCTTTCTGGGCGTTTATCCCGGCAATCCTGAAAGCAAAATGGAACACGAACGAGACGCTTTCCACACTGATGATGAACTACATCGGAATTCAGCTTGTCGCATTTTTTACCGTATACTGGGAAGTGCCAAAGGGATCTGGAAAAATCGGTATCATTAACCAGAACGGAAACGAGGGCTGGCTTCCGCAGATCGCAGGTTCCAAATACCTGCTTGCAATTATAATCGCTGCAATTGCGACAGCGGCAATGTACATATATCTCAATTACACCAAGCATGGGTATGAACTTACCGTTGTGGGAGAGAGCGAGCAGACCGCCCGCTATGTCGGAATTAAGGTTTCGAAGGTCATTATCCGCACCATGCTGTTGTCCGGTGCAATCTGCGGACTTGTGGGTTTGCTGCTTGTTGCGGGAATCAACCATACCGTTACGACCACTATCACAGACGGACAGGGCTTTACGGCGGTCATGGTTTCCTGGATGGCAAAGTTTAACCCGGTTTATATGATCTTTGCGAGTTTCCTTATTGTCTTTTTAAGCCGAGGAGCAAGCGAGATATCAACTTCCTTCGGACTGAACCAATCGTTCTCGGATATTCTGACAGGAATTATCCTGTTTTTCATAATCGGATGCGAGTTCTTTATTTCATATAAGATCTGCTTCCGCAAAAAGGGCGGAAAGGAGGAAAACGTATAATGATTGATCTTGTTACATTTATCCCTCGTGCAGTCGTGCAGGGCATTCCGCTTTTATACGGCTGTACCGGCGAAATTCTTACGGAAAAATGCGGAAACCTGAATCTCGGTATTCCGGGCGTCATGTATGTCGGCGCAATCAGCGGGGTAATCGGTTCCTTCTTCTACGAGCAGGCAGCCGGCGGAACTGTGAATGGATGTATGGCAATCGCAATTCCCATGCTTTGTTCCCTTCTCGGATCGTTTGTCATGGGGCTGATTTATTGCTTCCTTACCGTTACGCTGCGTGCAAACCAGAATGTGACCGGCCTTGCGATGACAACCTTTGGCGTTGGATTCGGCAACTTTTTCGGAGGATCGCTCATTAAGCTTTCGGGCAGCGAGGTGCCTTCCATTGCTCTTTCCGCTACAAGCGGCTATTTCAGCAAGGCGCTTCCGTTTGCAGGAAAGCTCGGTGCATTTGGAAAGCTGTTTTTGTCCTATGGATTTCTGGCGTATCTTGCAATTATTATTGCGGTAATCTGCGCTTATGTGTTGAAGAAAACCCGCGTGGGGCTGCATCTTCGTGCGGTCGGAGAGAGTCCGAATACCGCGGATGCAGCGGGAATCAATGTCATCCGGTACAAATATGTATCAACCTGCCTCGGATGTATGATTGCCGGTCTAGGCGGACTTTATTATGTCATGGATTATGCTTGCGGCGTCTGGTCAAATGATGCGTTTGGCGATCGCGGCTGGCTTGCAATTGCGCTTGTTATTTTTACGGTCTGGAGACCAAATGCCGGTATTTTCTCATCGATTCTCTTTGGCGGGCTTTACATTTTGTATCTGTATATCCCGACCGGAATGGAGCACATGGAACTGAAGGAAATCTATAAGATGATTCCTTACGTGGTTACGCTTTTGGTGCTTATTTTTACCAGCATGAGAAACAAGAGAGAAAATCAGCCGCCTGCAAGTCTGGGACTCGGATATTTCCGCGAGGAACGATAAGAAAAATAAGCAATTGCGAAGCTCAGACTTTGCAGCCATTCGTTGTGCAATGATTTGCCTATATTGCACAACTTCGCATCAGAAATCAAAGAGTTTCGCAATTACCTAAATGTACCATAAAAAATGAAAGAGGATAAAAGATTATGAAGCTTTTAGAAGAGCGTATTTTAAAGGACGGTATTGTAAGAGCCGGCAATGTGCTGAAAGTGGACAGCTTTATCAATCATCAGATGGATGTCCGGCTGTTTGCGGAAATGGCAAAGGAGTGGAAGCGCCTTTTTGCAGGGAAGAACATCACAAAGATTCTTACAATCGAAGCGAGCGGAATCGGAATCGCCGCAATCGCCGCAATGGAATTTGGCGTTCCGGTTGTATTTGCCAAGAAATCGCAGAGCATCAATCTCGATTATGACAATTACACAACAAAAATCGAGTCATTTACGCACAAGAGGGAATATGATGTCATTGTTTCAAAAAAATTTCTTTCCGCAGAGGACCATGTGCTGATCATTGACGATTTTCTTGCAAATGGGTGCGCATTGGAAGGTCTTCTTCAGATTGTTGAGGAAGCGGGCGCTGCCGTAGAAGGAATCGGCATTGCCATTGAAAAGGGATTTCAGGCCGGAGGAGATAAAATCCGCGGGCGCGGCATTCAGTTAGAGTCTCTCGCAATTGTTGAGAGCATGGATGAAACGACCGGAGAGATTACGTTCCGTTAGAAAACGGTTGCATTTTGCAATGCGGCATGCTATTATGTTGTTGTCCGAACGGAAGGACAGAATATAAGAGAAAGAGCATCATACGATGCAGGGTAAGAGGAATGGCAAGCAGATAATTTAATTTGAGTAAAACGCAGATGAAATGGAGACCTATGAGGATAGGTTTGTTTGCGTATGCTTGAATTGGATTATCACACAGTTCCCTGCCTGTTTACAGAATAGATGGGTTTATTTGTGTGGGTCTGTTTCTGCATGCGCAGAAACAGGCCTTTTTGTTGTAAGGCATCTAAAGAAGCTGCCGGTGGCAGGTTTCTTCGGTGCAGAACGGAGGTATATATGGCACAAATAAGCGTAAATCATTTGACTTTTTATTATGAGGGAAGCTTTGATAACATTTTTGAGGATGTATCGTTTTCGATTGATACGAACTGGAAGCTGGGATTTATAGGAAGAAACGGAAAGGGAAAGACCACGTTTTTGAATCTTCTTCTCGGCAAATATGAATACAGAGGATCAATTTCTACCACCACAGTGTTTGATTATTTTCCATATGTGATGGAAAAGGAGGAACTTGGAAAACCGGCGATTGAGCTGTTGGAGCAATGGAAGCCCGGTGTGGAAAGCTGGAGAGTCATGTGTGAACTCGAGCCGTTGTCCATCGACGCAAAGCTGCTATACCGCCCGTTTGATACGTTGAGCTTCGGCGAGCGGACAAAGATTATGCTGGCGGCGCTCTTTTCCGGAGAAAATGATTTTCTGCTGATTGACGAACCGACCAACCACCTTGACCGGCAATCGCGGGACATCATTAAGAACTATTTATCTTCCAAACAGGGATTTATTCTGGTATCCCACGACAGGGATCTGCTGGATGCATGTATTGACCACGTGCTGGTTCTAAACCGGGAGACAATTGAGGTAACGGCGGGGAATTTTTCCACATGGTGGGAGAATAAGGAGAGGGCAGACAGCTTCGCCAGAACAGAAAATGAAAAGCACATCAGGGAAATTCATAAGCTGAAGGAATCCGCCGACCGGACTGCAAGATGGGCAGATAAGAACGAGCATTCAAAAATCGGGTTTGACCCAATAAAGGAACATGACCGAAGCAAAGATACAAGGGCTTATATCGGGGCGAAGACGAAGAAGATGCAAGCGCGCGTAGGTACATATCAAGCGCGCATCAAGCGGAATATCGAGGAGAAGGAGGGGCTGCTTAAGGATATTGAGGAGCCGGTAGATTTAAAGCTCATGCCGCTTGCCCACTACAAAAAGAATCTGGTCAGAGTAAGGGATTATTCTCTTAGATATACGGATGCGCCATCCTTTGTTTTTAAGGGGCTGGGTTTTGAAATCAACCAGGGCGAGCGCGTTTTTTTAAACGGAGAGAATGGATGCGGAAAATCAAGCTTCATTAAGGCGCTGCTTAAAAAGGCAGGTGTTGAAGCGGCAGGGAATGAGTCATGGAAGGCGGAGGAATCCGGGACATTGGAGACGGCGGGAAATCTTGCAATTTCGTACATCGATCAGGATACCTCGCATCTTGGCGGCAGATTAAAGGATTATGCAGGGCAAAAGAATCTGGATTACAGTCTGCTTCTTACGCTGTTAAGGCAGCTGGATTTCGAGCGGGTACAATTCGAGAAGAATATGGAGGATTTTTCGGAGGGGCAGAAGAAGAAGGTTTTGATTGCGTCCAGCCTTCTGACGCCGGCGCATCTTTATATATGGGATGAGCCGCTGAATTATATTGATGTATTCTCAAGAATGCAGATTGAGCGGCTGATTAAACAGTATCGGCCGACCATGCTTCTGGTCGAGCATGACGTAAGGTTTCGGGAAAGAGTTGCAACAAAGGTTATTGAAATGTAAACGGGAGTAATCCGTTTGCGGCGGCAGGGAACGCATTTTTTTGAAAAACAGTAGAAATAAAACGGTACTTTTGATATAGTAGTAATGAAAGTGTTTTATCGGCAGAAGCGATATATGTGAGAGGGATGAAAAAGGCATATGGTAATTTTTTTAACCAGCAGCTTTGTGGAGTACCAAAAAAGGAATGAGTATGTTCCAAAACCGCTTGATGAATCCAATGGCTTTGGAGAAAATCTGAGAAAATACTGGCCTAAAAATGCGCATTTTCTGGTTTTTGCCAGTGATCCTTCGGATGAGGAAATGGTTGACCATGTAACAGAGGAAATGTATGACGCTTTTTCCCTGGCAGGCTTTCCGATTGGGGAAATACGGTATTTCGATAACAGAACAATCGAATGCTATCGTGTGCAGAATGACTGCAAATCTAAGAATGCTGCCAGAGAGGCGCTGAAGAAAGCATTAGAGTGGTCAGACGTTCTTTTCCTTTCGGGAGGACATGGGCCGACAGAAAATGCTTTTATAAGAAGATGCGGGTTAAGAGGACTTTTGCATAATCAGGAGGTTTTTGACGGTATTTTTTTGGGGCTGAGTGCCGGAACAATCAATGCGGCAGAGCAGGTATATCTGATCCCGGAGAGCGCGGAGGAAAGCACCGATCCCAAGTTTGTCAGATTTGCAGAAGGACTTGGCTTAACAAAGGTCAACGTGATTCCGCATAGCCAGTATGAGGAGACCGTTTTTTTGAATGGGCGAAATCTGGTTGGCGATATTGTGGCAGAGGACAGCTTCGGGAGGAAATTTTACTTAATTCCGGATGGCGCCTACTTTATAATCCGAAACGGAATCACAGAGTTTTTCGGCGATGGTATGATTATGGAGAACGGGGAAAAGCGGCCTCTTCATTCAGGTATCATCAATTCGGACAACGCCAAGCTCGGATCCTATGCCGATCTGTTTGATTCCTTCGTATCGGATACTTATGATTGGGTATTGGAATTGGATTCTGAGAGCGGTAAGCTTGAATTTTTCCATGTAAGCGAATTTATGCTTGAAAACGGAATTGTACCGGTAAATCTGGATTCCCTTGAGCAGCTAAAAGAAGCGTTTGCCCAAAGGCTTGTTGTTGAGGAAGAAAAGGAGCCTGTTATGGAGCAGCTTCAGGTCGGCGTCATTCTGGACGAACTGAAAAATAAGGGAAGCTTTGTCAGAACGGTGCATCTTGACATCGGAGACGGAGTCAAAGCGGAGAGTTTGCGGGTAAACAGGATTGCAAACAGTGAAAGAAATCTTCTGATCCGCCTGTCTGATATTTCTATGATTCTGGATCACGACTGGATGACGGACGAATATTCAAGAGCGGGATTTATCGCAAGGGCGGAAAAGATGCTAAAGGAGCCCGAATACGCAAAAGGGTACTCCGTTGTCTACACCAATATAAAGGGGTTTAAGGCGATGAACGACCTGCTTGGAACCCACAGTGGCGATATGATTATTTTTATGGAGAGGGATGTGCTTGCGCGGGAACTGAAGCCCATACTGCTTGCACGACTGGAGAATGACCATTTCGCGCTGATTACAAAGACGGCGTATATTTCGGAAGAAAAAATGAAAAAGCTGTGCAGCCAGTGCTATATTGAAGGCTCAAAGCGCTTTCCCGTACAGATTCGATGCGGAATTTATAATATCGGAGATACTACAAAAAAGGTGCAGTATATGCTGGATCGTGCCAAGCTTGCAGAAAAATCCATCTCAACAGACCGCGGAACCAGTTATGCGTTTTGTGACGAAAAGATGAGCAACGACTATATGGGCAAGAGAGTGCTGGTCTCGGAAATTGACGGTGCCTTTACAAAGGGTGAGTTTTTAACGTATTATCAGCCCGTCGTCGATGCGAAAACCGGTGAGATTTTAAGCGCGGAAGCGCTGATCCGATGGAAGCATTCAGAACGGGGCATGATTTCTCCGGGGCAGTTTATACCTGTTTTTGAAAAGGAAGGTCTCATCACTAAAGTGGATAGCTTTATGGTAAACAGCGTTCTTGAGTTCAATATTGACCGAATGAAGAAAGGAAAGAAGGTTGTGCCATGTGCAGTAAACCTTTCAAGAGTGGACTTCTATGATGTCAGACTTCTGGAAATGTTAAAGCATAAACTGGCTAAGCAGAAAAATATTCACAATATACTGAAACTCGAGGTTACGGAATCCGCGTATGCAGTGTTGGGAACGGACGCATTTTCATTCTTAGATGAAATGAAGAGACTTGGTCTTTCGCTTATGCTGGATGATTTCGGCAGCGGAATGTCTTCGCTGTCCACGCTGGAGAGCTATGCGTTTGACACTATAAAGCTGGATATGGGATTTATCGTGCGGATTGGAAAAAATGTAAAGGCCGAGGCGATTATCAAGCACATCATAGGGCTGTCCCATGACGTGGGAGCCAGAGTTGTGGCAGAAGGTGTGGAAACGATAGAACAGCTGGAATTCCTGCGGTCTGTGGATTGTGATATGATACAGGGCTATTATTTTTACAAGCCTATGCCGGAAGAGGAATTTGAAAAGCTGTTGTGATTTTATCTGCGAAACGGCAGGCAGGACGAAGAACCGGCGTGCAACGCAATAACGAGCGAAGCCTGCAAAATGCGGTTCGCTCGTTAAACAATTAAGAAAGGTGTGTATGAAGGTAAAACGGCATGCGCCGTATTATTTTTTGGCGGAGCTGACAAAGTAGTGGAAACGGATTCCAACGACTTAACAACTCCTTTTGATAAGAATATCGTAACCTTAGAATGTGTCCGGGATTTGTACGATTTCGAAAGAAATCATAAATAGTTTTTAAAATTTTATTAAATTTTTGACTGCTACGGACAAAACCTGATTCGGAAAAGCTATAGTTTTCCGGATAAGCTTTTATCGCTGTAACGCAGCAGGCTTTTTGCTTCCTGAATTTTGGCATGGGTAATGTATTCTCCGATGTTAAAGCCAAGTTCTTGTTTGAATTTTGCTATGGCATACGCGCGGCTTTTTCCGAGAAAGGATGCTACGTCCATAATTCCTATCGATTCGTTCAGGTGCCGGTTAATATATTGAATGCAGGAAAAAATTTCCGGTGAGATTCCTTCCGGAATTTGAGAAAGAGAGACTCTCGTTGTAAAGTCAATCATCATCTTAAATTGTAATTCTGTGATGGCATCGATGGAGGTAAGCTGCTCGCATTCCTGCGAGTAGAGATCGATGAGCGTATACGCCTCTTCCACGTCCATTCCTGCGGGAATCGCAGCAAATTTTCCAATGGAGACGGCGGTGCCCATAAATATGTTTTTCGCCTGACGAATCGGCGAATTGCCGACAATTCCCTCATGGAAGGACTCTTTTGTAGCCGAATCTGACAGAAAGCGCTTCAGACCTTTTGCATCTCCCCGTTTTACATAGTTTAATAGCTGCTGCTCGAAGATATAAGCACCATGGAACGATTATTCATCCCTGAGGGCGTATGTGGTGTTAGTCTGCTGGGTGGCAATGGTGGCGGTGGTGCTGTTATCGTTTAAGTCATAGTAAGCGGCAGGGCTTAGCTCTTTTTGGTTTAGTGCATAGACCTTGCCTCAGACTTAGGTTATAATGGTATTGCTTATGAAGTTAAGCGGC
>CAZTKM010000016.1:0-53855 GCA_964614035.1 uncultured Lachnobacterium sp. | reverse complement strand
TGCACTTTGAAAACTTCATCAATAAAGCCCCTGGTTGTCAACCGCAGCCCGGATGGTTTCGGCATCGATCACTTTCCTGTCCTGCTGGGAACCTATCGTCAGGGCGTCTGTCATCAGGTTATCAATCAGACGGGGATTGCCCTGGGTAAAACTATGTACGGCAGCAAGGGCTGCAGTGTCAATGATGGATGCAGAAGCACCTGCCAGCTTTAGTTTATGCAGGATATACTTTGAAACTTCGTCATCAGATAATCCGGCGTAGTTGTAATGAACTGTGATGCGCTGGCGAAGCGCCTCATGAACCGGCTTGCGGAGGGTGTCATTGAGGTGGGATTCCCCGCACAGAATCAGAGTGAAGCAATTTACTGAATCATAACCGTAATTCATAAGCATCTTGATGTCATTGAGAATGCCGGTGCCAAGATACTGCGCCTCATCAATTGCAAGAAGCAGGGGCTGGCGCTTCTCCTTGTACAGGTAATAAATCTGCTCCTGAATGGCACGGAACATGCCGGTCTTCCCGCCTTTGTCGGAGACGCCGAGGATGGCGCAGAGCTGCTTGTAGAAATCGGCAACACTGATCGTTGACAGGCAGATGTATTCCATGTGGAACAGGCTTGGATTTAAGCCGGAGGCAAAACAGCGCAGACAGAAGGACTTGCCCATGCCGGGTCTGGCGGTGAAAACGCCGATGCCCCTGATGTCTTTGAGATAATTCAGGCGGTTTGTCATCTCGGTAAAGTCATGGGAGACAAAGTGGTCTTTTTCTTTCAGCTGCTGTTTGTCAAAAGGGTTGAAGGATAATCCGTAGTAGGAGTTATACATCAGCTTTCACCTCCTGCCCGGGAGTAATCGATTGCCGGAAGATTGTTGCGCTTCGTATAGCAGTTATCATTGCGGTCTGTCCTGCGGATCGGGAACTTTGTATCCTCAAAGAGGATATAAGCAGAATTCATGTCATCCGGGAGATAGCGCACATCCACTTTTGCAGAAATAAACTGCATGGGGACATCGTAGCAGACGTTGTCGATGGTAATGGTGGAGTCCTTACGGACTTTTCTGGTAATGCGGTTGTAAAAGCAGTCCTCCAGCCATTCGCGGGAAAGCGGTTTTCTGGGATGATCCTTTGAAGCTTCATAACGTTCCAGGGGGATCCCGTCAATACCCCGGTGGAAGGTGGTGTTGTAGGAGCGCATGTAATCCTTCAGGAGTCCGTTAAACTGTGCCAGGGATGTAATGGAATCCATGTCAAGTGTATAAAGCCAGCGTTCCTTTAAGGTACGGAAATGGCGCTCTACCTTGCCCTTGCTGGCCCCGTCACGGACTTTCGTATGAAGGAGCAGGATGCCGAGGGATACACAGATCATGGAAAGCTGTACACCACAAACCAGCTCCGGACGGCTCTTGCGAGGCTTGGGATCCGGGAACTGCATGCAAAACCAAGGGCTTGTCAGTCCAAGGGGAAGATAGAAAAATTTCATCAGAAGGCAGATCAGTTCATAGCAGAAATCCGTGTAGCGAAGGTACATTCATTGGAGGAACTAAACCAGAAATGGAAGTACTTTTTAGAGCAGGATTATCAGAAGGAAGCACATGATGGAATCAAAGAGTACTACGAATCCCATGGAGTGCAGGTGCCGGCAGAGGAAATTTCACCTTATCAGGAATTCATGAGAGATACCAGCGGATTAGTATTTTTGGATACAGCGGTAGTAAGTGAAGCGTTTTTACACCATGAAACCAGAAAACTTGATAATGCCGGTTGTTTTTCTTTTGGGGATGTGAAGTATGAGGCGAGTGCCGCCCTTGCAAATGCAGAAGCAGAAATCGCATATGACCCAATGAATACAGACACTATTAAGGTTTTGTACAGAGATATGGAACCTGTTTTTGCACATCGTGTTCGTATTGATGCTTTTTGTGACAAGACACCGCCGCTGCCGATAGGAATGACGGATAAAGTTCCGGAGACATCAAGAATTCTGGATGCCCTGGAAAAGAAGTATAAAGAGGAACATCATCTGATGGCAGACGCCCTTTCATTCGGTGAGTATGGAAAGGCAGGTGGCGCCCATGTATGAGGAATTCTTTGAAATGATAAATACGCCATTCTCCAGAGATGTAGCGACAGACAGGCTGTATACTTCAAATGCAGTAGATGACGCTATCGGGAGGTTGACTTATGCTGCTGACAGACAGATGTTTGCAGTAGTAACAGCGGATCCGGGCTGCGGGAAGTCCGCCCTGATCCGAATGTTTGAGAGCAGGCTTCCTAAGGATAAATATATGCTGCTTTATTTGTCGGATTCCAAGCTTACACCAAGGTAGCTGTACTCAGGACTCCTTGATCAGATGGGACTTGAAACGCATTTCTACAGAGGTAATTCCAAGAGGAAGCTTCAAAAAGAAATCGAAAATGTAAGAACAGTACAGAAGAAACGGGTGGTCTTCGTCTTGGATGAAGCGCATCTTCTGGGAAAGGAAACTTTGGAGGAATTCAGATTTCTTTTGAATTACAGATTTGATTCCACAAGCCCGATGAGCCTGGCCAGACAGGACCTGTTTACAAGTGGAGCTGAAGACGAAATCTTTAAGGTATCTGCGGGCATCCCAAGAATGATTAACAGAATCTGTGAAAAGACGCTGATGTATGCATATCAACAGCAGAAACGCCTGATAGATGAGTATATGGTGCGATTTGTAGCAGACCATGAAATGGTCAGTGGAATAGAGTAACAAATCCGGGGCGAAGGCCCCGGAATCAGTGACAGAAAGAAGAATGAGTTTGTGACAGCAAGCGTGAGCAGAACTGTGACAGCTCATGGAATTTTTAACAATAATACTATGACTGACGAAATGGAACTAGCTCCGGTTTATGACTGCGGAAGCAGCCTTTATCTGCAGGCAGACGACAAGATTATGATTTCTGTATTGACAAATGAGAAGGAGCGGGATTTCCGAATTTTCGAGATTCCGACCTCTGCGGTTATGATAAACGGCAAGATAATTAAGTATTTTGACTTTATTTCTTCCCTGCAAAATAAGGATTGTAATTTTGCCTTAAAGCGGATTGTTCCCAAGATCGACATGGCTAAAATTAAGGAAATTATTGACGGTACGCCGTTCTTGAGCGATTTACAGCGTCAGTTTTATATGACAATGCTTGCAGTGCGTAAGGAAAGAATACTGGATTTTTCCCTGAAAGCATTGGAGGATAAAGAACATTGACTCAAAAAATAGGGTAATTCGAATGATGAAAACCTACATGATTGATTTTTACGATAAGTTCAAATGCATTGCATCGGAATGTCCATATACCTGCTGCAAGGGATGGGGACTGCTTGTTGATGATGAGACGTACGCCGATATGCGAAAAGAGAAGGGTTTGCTTGGTCTGAGGCTGCGCCTTTTTACGAGGGTGGATGCAGAGAACGGAGCGATACTTCGTACGGTTTGCGGCAGGTGTCCGTTTTTGGAGAAAGATGGGTTATGTCAACTGCAGAAGACAGGACGCAAGGAGCTGGTGGCGGATGTATGCAATCTTTATCCGAGAAGAAGCATTACGTATGGCGATATCTGCGAAGTCACTTTGGAGCTGTCCTGTGTTCATGCAGCGGGACTGTTTCTTAAAGAAATAAAAAGACACTCTTTTGTCGAGCGCCGGATTGAGGAAAAGGAGGAACTTTGCAGCGGCGAAGCGTTGAGAATAAAACCGTATTATGCGGTAATGAACGATGCTCCCGATTTTTTGTCGTATCTTATGGCAGACCGCGAGGACATATTAGATTATCTGTGGAGGGATGCCGATGGAAAAGAGGAATACGAACCGGCACTTTTCGAGAAAATGAGAACCGTTTTGGATTATGCCTATGTCAGGCAGAACTACTTAGCAAGAGACGAGTTCGTTCGGGCGAAAACAGTTAAACTGCCGGTCGGACAGCAGGAACTTCAAAAATGGCAGCAAATGGGTGAATTTTGGAGAAACGGGGACGAAGAGACTGGCCCGGTTCTACCACTTGCCATGCTCAATGAGCTGATTTACGGAAGATTATCATACACATGTACGCCGAAGAGAAATCCGGCCATGTATGGATTGATAACAACATACAAGAAAATATTCGGTAAACTTTATGAACAGGAAGCGGAGGACTTTTGGAAAGAGAGATGGAAGGAATTGTGCTTCGAGCGCCCGGATATGCCCAGGATTGTGCTGGCATACTATTCCTATCTGCTTCAACAGACATATTGTTGTGCATATGAGACCTATTATCTGATTGGGCCGGTCATACTGGCATCGGTAAGTACAGAATTTTTCATGCTGCTTCTTGTGACTGCGTGTTTGGACGGACAGGCCATGGAGGAGGCAGAGCTTGCGTCGATGATCGCAGGTATGGAGCGGGCAATCCGGCACAGTAAAGCTTTTGAGCGGGAGACCTTGAATCTGTTTCGGGATAGTAAATGAAGGAAAACGTACATGTTGTGCATGAACCATCCGAAATACCATATGAAACACAAAATATCTGTCATTTTTTGTAGAAAACTGGTGCAAAATGTACAAAATGTGATAAAATGAAATGTGTTTATATGGTACACCATAAGGGGAATAGGATGCTTAAGAAATTATTATCGGCAGGCAAAAAGGGGCTTCGCCTGAAAACAATTGCATACAGCATAATAGTTTTTGCATGTGCAGTGCTTTTTCTGACCTTATTTGGAATCTATCAGATAGATATAAAGTACCATAGTCTGATTTCCGCCGCAGAGCGGAACATTGACGCAGACAAAATGATTGATTTATTGAATTATTACTCCGATTATCTGACAGAACAGTCCAGAGAATATGTCCTGACTATGGATTATGGCTTTGTGGAGGCATATTATGAGGAAGCAACAAACGGATTACATGTAAAGCATTCCATAAATGTCTTGAAGCGTCAGATGTTTTCTGACAATCAGGAAATCTGCGCTTTGCTGGATGAGTTTACGGAACTGACGGACGAGATGATGGATGCCGATGCGCACGCGATGAAGCTGGCTGCCATCCAAAATGGTGTCGATCCGGAGCTGTTTCCGGATAAGCTGGCAAAATATGAGCTTACCGAGGAGGAATTAGCGTATTCCAATCAGGAAAAATTGGATACTGCATATTATCTTTTATTTGGAAAAGAATATATTGCACTCAGAAATGAAGCCGACACAAAGATTGCTTCCGTACAGGATAAAATCGAAGTCATTACAAAGTCGCAGAGGGATTCGGCTTCGAATCAGCTGCTGCGTTCTATCGGCAATCAGAGAGTTTATATTTTCATAATTTTTGCGGCATTGATTGCATTGCTGTTTGTCTTTATTAGTTTGGTTTTGAAACCGATTTATGCAATCGAAGCGAGCATGAAGAAACAGGAGCGGTTAAAGGAAGTCGGACCGAGAGAACTGCGAAATCTGGTTACCGCATACAACTACATGTGTGAACTGAATGCGGAGAGCAAGGTAGAGCTTGCACATGAAGCGGAGCATGATGCATTGACCGGACTATTGAACCGAGGAGGATTCGGCAAACTGAAAGGATATCTGCAGGAGTCGGTAGAGCCAACGGCATTGATTCTTCTTGATGTGGATGATTTTAAAAGTGTAAACGACACCTATGGACATCAGGTCGGCGATGAGGCGCTAAAGAGAGTGGCGGAGCTTTTGAAAGAAAACTTCCGCTCCAATGATTACCCTGCAAGAACCGGCGGCGATGAGTTTGCTGTTATTATGACGAATATTACTCCGAAAGAAAAGGGCATTATCCGCGCGAAAATTACTACGATTAACGACACGCTTTCGAAAGAGGAAGGGAATGTTCCGAAGCTTTCCGTTAGCGCGGGAATTGCATTTGCACAGATTGGTTACAAACCCGAGCTTTACAATATGGCGGATGGAGCTTTGTACAAGACCAAGGCAAACGGAAAGTGCGGATACACATTTTATGGCGATTGGAAATAGTTGTTTTGACAGAATTAGAAGCATATTATAACAAATTTAATGAAGAGAAACGTTTAAACAGCAGACATGGACAGGTAGAATTTTGTGTATCGATGAAGTACATACACAGCTGCCTGTCCATGATTGGCGTAGAGAATGACAAAATAAAAATTCTGGATGTAGGTGCCGGAACCGGGCGCTACAGCGTACCGCTCGCCCAGGAGGGATATGATGTGACGGCAGTCGAGCTGGTAAAGCATAATCTTGGGAGGCTAAAGCAAAAAAGCACGCTGGTCAAAGCTTATCAGGGAAATGCCGTAAAATTATCGCGTTTTGAGGATAATACGTTCGATCTTACCCTTATGTTTGGCCCCTTGTATCATCTGAAGTCAAAGGAAGAAAAAATAGCCGCGCTTAAAGAAGCAAAACGTGTGACGAAAGAGGGCGGGTATATTTTGACTGCATATATTATGAATGAGTACAGTATTATTACGTATGCATTCAAGGAAGGACATATTCTCGAAGCAGTAAAAGAGGGCATGATTGATGAATCCTTTCATTGTACAGAAAAGGGAAATCCGCTCTACAGCATGGTAAGACCTGAGGACATTGAAGAGCTAAACCGTATGGCAGGTCTGCACAGAGAAAAAATCATTTCGGCGGATGGCGCCGCAAATTATATCAGACAGACGTTAAATGCGCTGTCTGAGGAGGAGTTTCGATATTTTATTGAATACCAGATGGCTGTCTGCGAGAGGGCGGATCTGATAGGGGCAGCCGGTCATACGGTGGATATTTTACGGAAGAAAGAGTAAAAACATGATAAAAAAATGGATACTGATTCTTGCATGTTTGCTTTTATTTGCAGGATTGGCGATTGGTTTATGGCTAAATATGCCGGAGAAAACGCAAACGGAAGTATGTTCCCTGATATCGGCGGCAATGGGGAAGCAGATTTCTATTAAAGTCAGGGAGGCTGGGCCGCAGGTCATCGAGGATGCAACTCCGGTTATTCAAACCGTCACGATTTCGGCGACCGGGGACTGCGCATTGGGGACTCTGCAGCTGCATGGATACGAAGGCTCCTTCGCACAATATTATGATACGTATGGGGAAGAATACTTCTTTGAGAATGTCAGAGACATTTTTTCGGCGGACGATTTTACCCTGATTAACCTGGAGTGCGTATTGTCATATTCGAATGAACGGGTTGACAAAACGTTTAACATCCGGGGAGAACCGGGATATACAGACATTATGACAAGCAGCTCGATTGAGGGCTGCAGCCTTGGAAACAATCATACAATGGATTATGGGGCAAGCAGTCTTGAGGACACAAAAAATGCTTTAAATGAAGCGGGAATTGTGTACGGATACAAGGATTATGTCGATATATATACAACAGAGGATGGGATAGAGATTGGCATTGTATCGGCAAGCTTATTTTCATATTCGGAGACAGAGGAAAACTATTTCCGGGATGGCATACAGAACCTGCGGGAAAGAGGCGCTGATATCGTCATTGCCTGTTGTCATTGGGGCACCGAGAACAGCCATGATCTGACGCAGTATCAGATTACGACGGCGCATAAGATTATTGATTGGGGTGCGGATCTTCTGATTGGAAATCATCCGCATGTGCTGCAGGCCATGGAAGTGTATAACGGAAAAGTAATCTGTTACAGTCTGGGGAATTTTTCGTTTGGTGCAAACCATAATCCGGCGGATTTTAATACGCTTATTTTCCAACAGACTTTTACATTTATAAACGGAGAACTGCAGGCGGATATACATGCGAATATTATTCCATGTCTACTTAGTTCCGCGAATGGATATAATAATTATCAGCCAATGGTGGCTGATGAAAATCACTGGCAGGATATTATTGGGAAGATGAATATTTATACAAAACCATATAGTGCGATTACATTTGATGAGAGCGGTAAGCTGGTCTTACCGGAAGAGGAATAAATAAGAGAAGGAAGTATAAATATAATGATGCAGTGGAAAGATCGAAGAAATGAACGGATTTATATTCCGCCAAAACCGGGAAAAAATATGGAGATACCGACTATCGACAATGTACCGGGGGTGCCGGTAGTTGAGACGCCGGATAAGACAATCGGAAATGCGCTTCAGCCTCTTGACGAAATTAACGGATTTAAGGTTCGTCCGGGATATTATCGAATGGAAGGCGCATTTGCTACCGTTTCGGGGGTAAGCTTTTCCATCAGTTCCCATGGTGCAACCAGCGTTTCTCTGTTACTGTTTCATCCGCAGGAGTCAGAACCGTACGCAGAGCTTCCGTATCCGGAGGCCTATCATATCGGAGACATGTACTCCATGCTGGTGTACGGATTGAAAATAGATGAATTTGAATATGCTTTCCGTCTGGATGGACCATATATTCCGGAGGAGGGAAAGCGCTTTGATAAGACGAAGGTAATTCTTGATCCATATGCGAAAGCCGTAACCGGCCAGCGCAAATGGGGAGAGAAGCCGGAAGGCGGGGATGATTTTGTATACAAAGCCCGCGTCGTACGAAATGATTTCGACTGGGGTAACATCAAAAATATGGAGTACAAATTTGAGGATCTGGTAATTTATGAAACCCATGTCCGCGGCTTTACAAAGGATCCGTCGTCCGGAATAAAAGAGGCCGGTACGTTTGAGGGATTGCGCAAAAAAATCCCATATCTTAAAGATCTCGGTATAAATGCCATTGAACTCATGCCGATTTTCGAGTTTGATGAGATGGAGAGCGCGCGCATCGTGGACGGCGTGCAGCTGTACAATTACTGGGGATATAATACAGTATGCTTTTTTGCACCAAACACTGGATATGCATATAGTGAAGAGCATAACCACGAGGGAAACGAACTAAAGAGATTGATTTATGATCTGAAAAAGAACGGAATCGAAGTAATCCTTGACGTCGTATTTAATCATACGGCAGAAGGAAACGAGATGGGGCCGAGTTTTTCATTCAAAGGAATTGATAACAATATTTACTATATGCTGACACCGGACGGCTATTATTACAATTTCAGCGGCTGCGGAAACGTCATGAATTGCAACCATCCTGTTGTGCGGCGGTTTATCATTGAGTGTCTGCGCCATTGGGTAATCGAGTACCGCGTGGACGGATTCCGCTTTGATCTTGCGTCCATTCTCGGAAGAGACCAGAACGGCGCGCCGATGGATAACCCGCCGATTCTGGAGAGCCTGGCTTTCGATACTGTGCTCAGCAAAGTGAAATTGATTGCGGAAGCATGGGATGCCGGCGGATTGTATCAGGTCGGAAGCTTCCCGTCGTGGAACCGCTGGGCGGAGTGGAACGGAAGATATCGTGACGATATGAGACGTTTCTTAAAAGGCGATGAGGGAACCGCGGGCGGTGCGATTGAGCGGATTACCGGATCGAGGGATCTTTATCATCCGGACGGAAGAGGACATAGCGCATCGGTAAATTTCCTTACCTGCCATGACGGATTTACCTTGTATGACTTGTATTCTTACAATTTTAAGCACAATGAGAAAAACGGCTGGGATAACACCGACGGAGACAACAATGGGAACAGCTGGAACTGCGGGATAGAAGGAGCTGCGGACGATCCACAGGTGGAAGGGCTTCGCCGGCGTCTGGTAAAAAATGCGTTCGCCACTCTATTATGCAGCCGGGGGCCTGCGATGTTTTTTGCGGGAGACGAATTCTGCAATACCCAGTTTGGCAACAACAATGCGTACTGTCAGGATAATATTATTTCCTGGCTGGACTGGAACCGGCTCGAGGAATATCAGGAGATTCACGATTTTGTGAGGTTCATGATTCAATTCCGCATGTCTCATCCGATTCTCAGACAGCGGACGAAGCCGGCCGCATGCCAGCTTCCGGAAATCAGTATTCACAACGGTTATCCGTACAATGAGAAAACCGATTACAATACGCATCTGATTGGTATTATGTACGCAGGAAGAAACGAAGAAGATACCGGGGATGATATCATCTTTTTTGCCATGAATTCTTACTGGGAACCGCTTACGATGCAGCTTCCGGTATTGTCAAACAGTACGCACTGGGAAGTGGTTGCAAATACCAATTGCGAGTATGAGGACGGAAAAGATTTTGAAAGTCTGACGGAACGGTTTGGAGCACATACAATCCGCGTTCCGGCACGAACGGTTATTATTTTGGTTGCAAGATAGAGTGACCAGGGAATGATTGACAACGAGAAAAGGGAATTCCGAAAGGAATTCCCTTAAATCATAGTCGGCGTGACAAGATTCGAACTTGCGGCCTCTACGTCCCGAACGTAGCGCTCTACCAAACTGAGCCACACGCCGTCATTATGTTTTTTATCGCGCTAAAATATAGTAGCATAAACCGAAGCGTTTGTCTAGCAGAAATTGAATAAGATTTTGTGAGGAACATTTATGGCAAAAACAGCATTGATTACAGGAGCATCGCGGGGGATCGGGGAAGCGTTGGCATATAAATTTGCGGAAGAGGGATACAATCTTTCGCTTTGCTGCAACAAAACGAAGGATGACCTGAAAGCTCTTGTAAAAAAAATAGTAAATCAATATCATGTTACAGTCAGGACATTTATAGGCGATGTAGCAGATTATAATTTTGTGGAGGAAATGGTATTACGGACAACAGAATCCTTTGGAAATATTGATGTCCTTATTAATAACGCAGGAATATCGCATATCGGGCTTCTTAGCGATATGAGTATTGACGAATGGAACAGATTAGTCGGTGTAAACCTGACTTCTGTGTTTTCGACATGCAAATGTGTGATTCCCTCTATGGTATCCAGAAAACAAGGAAAGATTATCAATATTTCTTCCGTATGGGGAAATGCAGGAGCCTCCTGCGAAGTGGCATATTCTGCATGTAAAGGAGGTATGAATGCTTTCACAAAAGCCTTAGGGAAGGAGCTTGCGCCAAGTAATATTCAGGTAAATGCGATTGCCTGCGGCGTGATTGATACACAAATGAATGCATGCTTTTCCAAAGAGGAGATGGCTTCGCTTATGGATGAAATTCCGGCAGGACGTATGGGAACAGCCTGCGAAGTGGCACATCTTGCAATGCAGCTTGCTACAGGGAATGAATATTTAACCGGGCAGGTGCTTGCGCTCGATGGTGGGTGGATATAAAAATCGTTGCAATTGATGTAATCTCAGATAGCAAGAAAAAAGACGCGCTGCGCGTATTTTCAAATATTTCCATAGGCGTAGATTTATGATGAGCACATGGAAAAGAAGCAACGACAAAAGTCATCGGCAAAAAGAAACAATGATATATTTAAGAAGAGGTTAGATGAACTTTTATTTACCAGAGGAATTCAAAACCAGGAACTGGCATGGTCGATATATGTCTCCCCTTCCACCGTAAGCGGATGGCGAACCGGATACCGGATGCCGGACGTTGGACAGATTATACTAATCTGCAGTGTGCTTCGTGTGTCCAGCGACTACTTGCTTGGCATTACGGATGATTCATCAGAAATCATTCCGAATATGCCGATTGAACTTAAAAGAAAGGAAAAAGGAAGAAAAACAATATAAATTTATCGAAAATCAATAAAAAAATATTGCAATTTGAAAAAAATGGGATATAATAACCTTGAAAAGAGCAGGATAGAATACATAGGAATGTATTTGGAAAAGAGGTTATTATGAGACAGACAAATGTTGCAAAATGGATCAAGGGAATCACAATCGCAATCGGTGTAATGGGCATTGTCTTCTTTGCATTCGTTATGCCGTATATCGGGAAGCTTTTCTTTATGAGAAATACACAGATCGCCTTTCTATACCTTCCAAGTATGATCTTCGGAGGTGTAACGGCGGTCTTTTGTTATGCCGTTCTTTTTCAGTTCTGGAAGGTATGCCTTCAGATTGAAAGAGACAACTCGTTTTCAAAGGAGAATGTCAGATCCTTTTCGATCATGAGCAAATTTCTGATTGTGCTTGCGGTGCTGTGGACCATATGCCTGATTGTCCATCTGATATGCGGCTGGGCAACGTTTGAGATGATCTGGCGCATGGTGCTGTTCATTTTCGTGTGGAGTATCATTGCAGGACTTTGCGCGGCGCTGTCGGTTTTGATTGAGAAGGCGATGAAGATACAGGAAGAAAATGAGTTGACAATCTGATTGGAGGGCAAAATGGCAATTATTGTAAATATAGATGTGATGCTTGCGAGACGCAAGATGAGCGTGACAGAGCTGTCCGGGCGCGTGGGCATTACCATGGCAAATATATCGATACTAAAGAACGGAAAAGCAAAGGCGATCCGAATGGATACCTTGGATCGGATTTGTAAGGCGCTTGACTGCCAGCCGGGAGACATTCTTGAATATGTGGATAAGGAGGAGACGTAAATGAATGAGAATATGTATCAGGATAACAATTTGGTAATGTGGGGACCGCCGCAGACGGGAGGCAGTGCCAACCCGAATCCGCAGCAGATAGTGGCAGCCCCATTTCCGTTTGAGAAAGCAGGTCTGGCGTGCCTGCTGTATACCCTTCTTTATACATTCTGTATATATAAAAATATAAGCGGAATCACAATGCCGGTATGGGCAGCCGGAATGATTGCCCTTTCCTGTTACTTTCTACGGCTTACCGGAAGAGCGCTCAAAAAGGACAGCGTTTTCGTGATTGTAATGATGATGCTCATTGGAATTTCGACTTTCTTTACCGGAAATGAGTACATTATCTGGATGAATTATCCGGCGGAATTTTTATTACTGGTCAGTCTCCTTCTTCATAATTTCGCAGATGATGCGAGGTGGGATATGGGAAAATATTTCGCGGAGATTTTAAATGCGGTTTTCGGCGCGATTGGCTGTATTGGCAAGCCATTCTCGGAAGGAAATGCGTACATGAAGGCGCATAAAAAGGATTCGAACGGAAAAGGGCAGTATGTGATTATAGGTATAGCGATTGCGATTCCTTGTGTAACCTTTCTTGGCTTTCTGCTCGGAACGGCAGATAAGGTGTTTGAATATATTTTAGTTGAGACATTTGCATCCTTTACGATTCCAACGAGAGTGTTCGGCATTGGATTTATGTTATTGTTTGGATTTTTTTCCTCTTATTGCGGGGTTCATTACATCGCCGAACATTCAAATAAAATCGTGGTCACTCCGCATAAAAACGGAGAGCCGGTACTTGCTATTACGATCACAGGCATGATCGCCGTACTGTATGTATTCTTTTCTTTGATACAGATTATGTATCTGTTTATTGGAAAAATGGAATTGCCGAAAGGAATGACTTATGCACAGTATGCGAGAACCGGATTTTTCCAGCTGCTGTTCGTCTGCATTTTGAATTTGATTTTAGTCCTTTCCATGAAGAAACATTTTAGAGAAAGCAGGGGACTCAATGCGGTACTGTTGGTTATATCCGGCTGCACGTACATTATGACGCTTTCGAGTGCGCTTCGTATGAGTATGTATATCAGAACATACCAGCTTACATTCCTTCGGGTATTTGTGCTCGTCGCGCTTTTTACAATTGCGATACTTCTAGTCGGAGTTGTCCTGACAATCATAAAACCGGATTTCTCGTTTTTCCGGTTTGGCGTGGTCGTAATCAGTACCGTTTATGTAATCTTTGCATTTTCGCATATTGATTACTTCATTGCGGAGTACAACCTGAGTAAGGTAAATGAATATATTGCAGAAAATCACTTTGGCAGGAGTAATGCGGATTATCAGTATATTTCCAATTTATCCACTGACGCTGCGCCTGCAATTATCAATTATGTAAAGAGGAACGGCCAGGAGAATGAGGGGTGGCTTACTTCTTACTATTATGAAAACAGAAGCGCCGTTGAGAAGATTACAGCGCGGAATTTCAATGTATCTCATGCATTTGCCAAGGATTTGTTTGAAAAAGCAAAGACGGACGGAATCTTACAAATTCCTTCGGAAGCGGCGGAGGAGTTCTGAATAGTTACAAAGGAGCGAGGGACATTGGTTATTTGAAAAATCAGATAACCGATGTCTTTTTACGTTTCACAGAATGTTCACACTCATCGGAATCTTTTTAAAGTTCGTTTAAGGTTCGACTGTTATCCTAACAACATCAAAAGGAGGCTGCATTATGAGTGAACAGATGGTTTTCAAACGTTATGAGATGAAGTACCGATTGACAAAAGCGCAGAAAAAACTGCTCTTAGAATACATGAAAGATTATATGATTTCGGATGAGCATGGAAAAAATACCACGCTCAGCCTTTATATGGATACCCCGGACTTTTTGCTGGCAAGGCGTTCCATGGAGCATCCGGATTATAAAGAAAAACTCCGCCTTCGAAGCTATGGCGTTGCAAATAGGGATTCTACCGTATTTATCGAGCTGAAGAAAAAGTATGACGGTATTGTATATAAGAGGCGCGCGTCCATGAAGGAAGAACAGATGGAGCAATACATAAAGGAAGGGGTTGCTCCGATGGATACGCAGATTATGCATGAATTGGGGTTTGCAATTCAAAGATATGAAGGACTCCGGCCGGCAATTTTACTTTGTTATGACAGAGAAGCGTTCTATGCAAAGGATGACCATGAATTCCGCATTACATTCGATGAAAATATTCTGTGGCGGGATACCGATGTGAATCTGACGAGCGGAATATACGGAGAAAGGCTTATCGATAAGGATACTGTATTAATGGAAGTAAAGGTGGCAAATGCGATACCGCTTTGGCTGGTAAGGTTTCTGAGCGGACAGCATATCTACCGCTGCAGTTTTTCAAAATATGCCGCAGCGTATAGGGCGCTTACGATCCATCAATGGGAAATGAACGAGTGTGTGCAGGAATGTGAAATGTGCCAACAGAAAAATATAGTCTCTGTGAAAAACAGGAATGAGACAATAAAAAATACACAGAACGGAGGATTCTACAAATATGCTTAATTCAATTTTTGATACAACCACATCATCAATCACAGGAACGCAGTTTATTATATGTATATTTGTTTCTTTAGCAATCGGCGTCTTTTTTGCAATATTGTCAGGCTTTAAGAACCAGAGCAGCGAAAGCTTTGTGATTACGCTGGCGCTTCTTCCTGCAATCGTGTGCGTCGTCATTATGATGGTCAACGGAAATGTAGGCGCCGGAGTGGCCGTTGCAGGAGCGTTCTCGCTTGTGCGTTTCCGCTCCCTTCCGGGTACGGCAAGGGAAATCGGAATGCTGTTTATGGCAATGGCAGCAGGACTTATAACAGGGATGGGATATCTTGGTTTTGCAGCAATATTTGCCATAGTAGTTGGAGCGGCTATGCTTTTCTTTTCTGCAATCGGACTCGGAAGAAGGCGCTCTGCCGTTGAAAAGACGCTTCGCATTACGGTGCCGGAGGACTTGAATTATGGGGAGCTTTTCGACGATTTGTTACAGGAATATACATCGAAGCATGAAGTCGTATCTGTTAAGACGACCAACATGGGAAGCATGTTCAAGCTGACCTACAGTATTATCCTAAAGGAACAGGAAAAAGAGAAAGAATTTATCGACGAACTGCGCTGTAGAAACGGAAATCTGGAAATCAGCATTGCCCGTCAGGAGGCGGTAAATTATGAGTTGTAAAAGGAAAAGAGCAGCGGCGGTATTTAGCTGCATGACATTGGCAATATGTATGGGAGCGTGTGGAAATCCGGGAAAAACAGGCGCGTCAGACAGCAATGCGCAGGGAACGGATTCCGTCGCGGAAGGAACCATATCCGCAGAGGAACAGCTAAGCAGTTTTTCGTATGAGGATATGTTTACATCCAGAGATCTGGAGGGCGCTTATGAGGAAGGGGAAGCCGTTTCTATCAGCCTTGCGGACGGCGCATCCGAAAGCAGCTCCAAAGACGTGACGGTAGACAACGATACCGTTACGATTTCGGGAGAGGGCGTATATGTGCTGTCGGGTTCGTTATCGGACGGGCAGATTGTGGTAGACGCAGATCAATGCAAGGTACAGCTCGTGCTTTCCAATGTATCTGTTTCGAATGATTCTACGGCTGCAATTTATGTGAAAAATGCAGATAAAGTATTTGTGACTCTGCCGGAAGGAACAGCCAGCACGCTTTCCGTAACAGGCGGGTTTGCAGCGATTGATGAAAATAACATTGACGGCGCAATCTACTCGAAGGAGGATCTCTGCCTCAACGGTACAGGAACGCTTTCTGTCAACTGTGCAAGCGGACATGGCATTGTATCCAAGGATGATCTGAAGGTAACAGGGGGAACCTATGAGATTACGGCAGCCGGACATGCGCTTTCCGGAAAGGACAGTGTGCGGATTGCTAACGGAAGCTTTACGTTAAGCACAGGGACAAGCGCGATTCATAGCGAGAATGAAGACGAAGAGGAAAAAGGCTACATATATATTGCAGACGGTCTTTTTGCCATCACTTCCGAGGGAAAAGGAATCAATGCAACCGCGGGGGTATATCTGATAAACGGCACTTACGAGATCAATGCAAAGGACGATACGATTCATTCCGATGCAGACTGTATCGTGGAAGCCGGAGATTATGCGCTGGCAAGCGGGGATGATGGGATTCATGCCGGAGAAAACCTGCTTGTTGAAGGAGGAACCATTACAATCAGTGAAAGCTATGAAGGCCTGGAAGGAATGACCGTTACGGTTAACGGCGGCGATATCAGTGTGGCGTCAAGCGATGACGGAATCAATGCGGCGGGCGGTACGGATGGCAGCGGCTTCGCCCGGATGGGCGGATTCGGTGGACAGGGCGGCGACATGTTTGGCGGCTCCGGAGATACAAGCGATTATTGGATTGAGATAAACGGCGGAACTATTGTGATTGATGCAGGCGGAGACGGAATCGACTCGAACGGGTATGCAGCGTTTAATGGCGGCGCAGTATATATCTCCGGCCCGACAGATAATATGAATGCAGCGCTTGACTCGGAATCAGGAATGACAGTCAACGGCGGAACAATTATCGCCGCAGGGCCTTTGGGAATGGCAGAGAATTTTAGCAGCGATTCGACACAGGGGGCAATGCTGATTAGCTATAGCGGCAGCATGAGTGGAACCATTACCTTGTTGGATGCTGACGGAAAAGAATTGGCATGCTTTACCCCGGAAAAGACCTATAGCTGTGTACAGATCAGCTGTCCGGATCTTGCGGTCGGCAAAACTTATACGGTAACGAGCGGGAACGATTCGCAGACGATTGAGATGACAGAATTGATTTACGGCGAAACAGGCGGAATGGGAATGATGGGAGGCTCCGGCGGCAACCGTCAGGATTTCGGCAAACCGGAGGCAGCGCCAGATGGAGAGGATTGGAATGAGGGCAATCGGACTCCGAATGGGGAACGCCCAAACCGGGAGCAGGGAAATATGGAACCACCGGAAGGGATGGAAATGCCAGAGGGAACGGAACCTCCAACACCTCCGACAATGTAGTAAAAGAGTAACATACTTACAATACTATCTTAAACACAATCGTTTCTCCATCCGGGCTCTTGGCAGAAATCCTGCCCCGGTGGGCAAGGACAATCGCCTGAACGACGGATAACCCGATTCCATGACCGCCGGTAGAAGAGCTTCGCGAAGCGTCCGGACGGTAGAAACGTTCAAACAGAATATCAAGGTTTCCCGCCGTAAGGCCGGAAGCCTTATTTTTTACCGTTAAAACGTGATTGCCTCCAGAGGAAGACAAGGTAAGTGTGATTTCGCTTGCATCGGCGGAATATTTCATGGCGTTATCCAACAATAAGGAGACCGCCTGACGAATCGAGGCCTCGTCGCCATGATACGTGATCCGCGGCGCAATCTCCATGGTAAAGCGCTTCCCCTGTGAGGCTGCGACTGCTTCAAACGGAAGCGCGGTCTCCTCAACGGCGTCCGATAGGGAAAAATCAAGCATGGTAAGCGCGGCGGATTCTTCGTCCATTCTGGATAGGAATACCAGCTTGTTGGTAAGATCCGTTAGGCGCCTGATCTGATTGCGGATGCTTTCGGTCCATTCGCTTTCGCCATGCACCATTTCAATTACTTCTGTGTTTGCGTCGATGATGGTAAGCGGCGTTTTGATTTCGTGGCTTGCATCCGTAATAAACCGTTTCTGCTTTTCATAGCTCTCCGCAATCGGGCGGACAACGATTCCCGAAAAAAAGATTACAAGAATAAATACAAGCAGCAGGCCGACGGCGCTTATGCAAACGCTTGCAAGGAGAAAATTCCGAAAAGTATCCAGCTCCCGCTGACAATCCAGAAAGATGTACATGCTGCCGCCGGCCTCATCCACGTTCGGGACGAAGGTGTATTTGTAACTTCCCCAATAACCGGAGGTTTTCTCTTTTTTCCATAAGGCGAGCGCGCAGGAAGCCGCTTCATCGGAGGTAATGGCGGCAATGCTTTCTGTGTTTGTGGAAATCAGATTTCCCTGCGTATCGATACTGACGGTAAAGAAACGGGTATCGAACGGCGTCTCCGCAGACATGACGCCCTTTTCACTCCGGGGAGCAGGGGAGGAAAAACCACTCTGCGGGTTGATTTCACCTTCCGGAAATGGCTTCCCTTCCGGCTTCATAAACGCTCCTCTCAAGTCAGAAAAATCGCCTTTATTTTCTGCAAGAAGAGCTAACCGCTCGTTTGCGTTTTTGTTTACATTGATATAATTTATGATATTGATGCTTCCCAGAATCGTCACAAGAACAATTGCAGTTGAAATCATGGCAATCAGGATAAAGCGTGTTTTTAGCTTCTTAATCATACGTGTGCCTCCAAGGTATAGCCGAGTCCGCGGGCTGCGCGAATAGAAACAGTTGCATCCAGCGCGGTAAGCTTCTTGCGCAGGTAGGAGATATACACCCACACGACATTGGATTCTGCGTCGCTGTCATATCCCCATATTTTTTCCATAAACTGCTCCGTTGAGATGATTTGTCCAGGGTTTATGAGCAGCATCTCTAACATCTGGAATTCCTTGTTCGCCAGACGAAGCGAGTCCTTGCTTGTAGAGAGTGTGTAGGTGGAACGGTTCAGTCGGATATTTCCAAACGATAAAACGGAGTCTGTTGTCTCCGATTGGCGTCTTGTCATGGCGCGGATTCTTGCCAGGAGTTCTTTCATGGAGAACGGCTTCGTGAGATAATCGTCCGCTCCCGCATCAAGACCGGCAACGCGGTCGTCGATTTCGGCTTTGGCAGTGAGCATGAGAATCGGAATACTGCTTCCGGAAGAACGCACTTCCTTTAACACACTTATGCCGTCTTTTACCGGCATCATGATATCCAAAATCGCTCCGTCATAATTATTACCGGACAGCAGATAGTCGAGTGCGTCCTGTCCGTTATAGACGGCATCTACAGAATAATTGTTATGTTTTAGTACGGTAATCAGTGCATTGGATAATTCCTTTTCATCCTCGGCAAGCAGTAAGCGCATAGGTCGTCTCCTTGTAAATAAGATACTTTTAGAGTAACACGTGAGGGTGGGTTTTTCAATAAAACCTTGATTTTAGAAAAGAGATACATTAAAATAAATCAAGAAAAATGATTAAATTTAATCATTCAAAGTACAGATGATATATGGTAACATCATTACACGAAATCGAACGAAAAGGAAGTAGGGATTATGAAGGGATACGAGAAATATGAGCGCGCATATTTTATGCCGCCGGAATGTACGTATGACTGGGTAAAAAAGGATTATGTGGATAAGGCGCCATACTGGGTGTCTGTTGATCTTAGAGATGGAAATCAGGCACTGATTGAGCCGATGAGTCTGGAGGAGAAGCTGGAATTTTTCCAGATGCTTGTGAAGATTGGTTTTAAGAAGATTGAGATTGGTTTTCCGGCGGCTTCCGAGACGGAATACATTTTTGCAAGAGAGCTGATCGAGCGCAATATGATTCCGGAGGATGTGACGATTCATGTGCTTACACAGGCAAGGGAACATATCATCAGACGAACCTTTGAAGCGATTGCGGGCGCGCCGCGTGCGGTTGTTCATCTATACAACTCTACGTCGGTTGCACAGCGTGAGCAGGTCTTCAAGAAGAACAAGGAGGAGATTAAGCAGATTGCAATTGACGGCGCAAAGCTTCTCAAAGACCTTGCCGCCGAGACGGAAGGAAATTTTACGTTCCAGTACAGTCCGGAGAGCTTTCCGGGAACAGAGGTAGATTATGCGGTTGAGGTATGCAATGCGGTTCTTGATGTATGGCAGCCGAAGGCAGACAACAAGGTAATTATTAACATTCCGACTACCGTTGAGAATGCAATGCCGCACGTATTTGCGACTCAGGTGGAATATATCAATAAGCATTTGAAGCACCGCGACGGAGTGATTCTCTGCCTGCATCCTCATAATGACCGCGGATGCGGAGTCAGCGATGCGGAGCTTGGCATGCTGGCAGGCGCTGAGCAGATTGAGGGCACCTTATTCGGAAACGGAGAGCGGACCGGCAATGTGGATATCGTTACGCTTGCGATGAATATGTTTTCGCATGGAGTCGATCCGGAACTGGATTTTTCGAATATTCCGGAAATCCGCGCAACCTATGAGAGACTTACGCGCATGCATGTGCATGAGCGCCAGCCATATGCCGGAGATCTGGTATTCTCCGCATTCTCCGGCTCGCATCAGGATGCAATTGCGAAGGGAATGGCATGGAGAGAAGAGAAGCAGCTGGATAAGTGGACGGTTCCTTATCTTCCGATTGATCCGAAGGATGTCGGAAGGACCTATGAGGCAGACGTCATCCGAATCAACAGCCAGTCAGGAAAGGGCGGCGTTGCCTATATCTTAAAGCAGAATTTCGGAATTGCGATTCCGGAGAAGATGCGCGAGCAGGTGGGATATATGGTAAAACAGGTATCCGATGAGGAGCACAAGGAGCTTTCGCCGCAGTGGGTATATGAGATTTTCGAAGATAATTATGTCAGCCACACGCCGATTTTTCTTGTGCCGGAATGTCACTACAAGCAGGTTGACGGGATTATGGCCGAGGTAACCATTCATCAGGGAGAGTTGTCCCGGGTAGTGACAGCCAACGGCAACGGACGGCTTGACGCGGTAAGCAATGCGATAAAGCAGTATTTCGATATCAGCTACGAGCTTTCCGTATATGAGGAGCATGCGCTTTCCCATGGATCTTCCTCAAAGGCTATGGCATATGTCGGCCTTACCTTCCAGAATCAGATGTACTGGGGCGTCGGCATGATGGAAGATATTATTCAGGCTTCCGTAAATGCGCTTGTTGTTGCGGTAAACCGCCTGCTTGAGGTCAAGAAGGTCGAGAATGTGCGCGATGAGCGGTTGATTGCAATGCAGAATTTCATCCAGGCAAACTACCAGACAGTAACGCTTACGGACATGGCGGAGGAATTTCATTTATCCGAGCCTTATATTTCGAAGTACATCAAGGAAAAGTCCGGTAAAACATTCGGAGATCTTGTGCAGAATGCAAGGATGAAGAAGGCGAGAACACTGCTCCGCAACAGCAATATGACGGTTGAGAGCATTGCTTATACTGTGGGATATCAGAATGTGGAACACTTCAACAGACAGTTTAAAAAGAAATACGATATGACGCCGATCGAATATCGTAACCGGAAATAACAATCCGATGAATCCTTCCCCGATGGGTAATCCGGGGAAGGATTTTTTATACATTTGAACGGAATTGTATATTGATTAAAAATACTGCAAATTCATATAATACCTTTTCGGATGGTAAATAACATGGAACGACTCTATTATTATAAATCTTATGCGGATGACGTGGTAACAAATGAAAATCAGGACTACCGGCTGCCGGATAACTACAAATGGATAACAGACTCCAAGACGGAGCGTGTGAAATCCGCTGCGGTATACGCGCTGGCGGTTGCGTGCGGTTTCCTGTACTGCAGATTCGGACTTCACGTGCGCGTCGTCGGAAGAGAAAAGCTGAAAGAGAATCGATCCCATGGATTCTTTTTGTACGGAAATCATACACAGACGGTAGCAGATGTGTTTCTGCCGGCAATCGCGTGTCTGGGAAAACGCATCTATACCATCGTCAGTCCCGCGAATTTCGGGCTGCCTGTGATTGGAAAGATACTTCCGGCGCTGGGGGCGCTTCCGATACCGGATTGTCTGTCCATGATGAAAACGTTTCAGAGGGCGGTCGGGACGCGCATTGAACAAAAGCATGTGGTTGTGATTTTCCCGGAGGCGCATGTCTGGCCCTACTACACAAAAATCAGGCCGTTCCCGGATACATCCTTTTATTATCCGGTACAACAGCATGCACCGGTCTATGCGCTGACGACGACCTACCAGAAGCGTCTGATTGGAGAAAAGCCTAAGGTAACACTCTATATTGACGGGCCGTTTTACCCGGATGGGACGCTTCCTGTAAAAGAGCAGAGGGCTAAGCTGTGCAAAATGGTCGCTGCCGCGATGCAGCAGAGAAGTAAAAGCAGCGATTATGCATATGTTTCTTACATTCGGCTAAAAGAGGGTGTTGACAATAGCGATGTAAAATGATATAACAAGATGTAGTAATCAATACTACATGTCGGAGTTTGAAAAACATGAATATCTTGTATTGCGGAGATGCAAAAATAGAAGAAGGATTATTACTTTCTGTATTGTCAATTACGAAGCAGATAAAAGAGGAACTGCATATTTACGTGCTTACCGCACAGTTTGATTACGGAGAAAAGCACTATGGCAGAGTTTCGGATTCGGTGGTTTCCTATGTGGATGCATTGGTAAAGAGGAATGGCAGGGACTGCTTTGTGCGATGTTTTGATATATCTTCGCATTTTCTGGCGGAGCTTCCGGATAAGAACATGGGGACGAGATTTACTCCCTGCTGTATGCTCCGGCTTTTTGCGGACCTTGTTCCGGAAATCCCGCAAAAGATTTTGTATCTGGACAATGATGTGGTTTGCAGAAGGGATTTTTCATCATTTTATAGTCAGGATATCACAAACTACGAGTTTGTCGGTGTATTAGATTACTATGGGAGCTGGTTTTTCCGGAAAAAGTGGTACAAGCGCGATTACTGCAACTCCGGAGTGCTTCTTCTGAACATGGAAAAAATCCGGCAGACCAATCTGTTTGGAAAATGCAGGAGAGCGTGTGCAGAAAAGAATATGTTTATGCCGGATCAGTCAGCCCTGAATCAACTGGCAGTTGCCAAGGGCATTGACAAGAGAAGGTATAACGACCAGCGCAGGTTAAGACATGATACGGTGCTGCAGCATTTTACAACGACCTTCCGCTTTTTCCCATGGTTCCATACGGTTACCGTAAAGCCATGGCAGATTGATAAAATACATGATGTGCTGGGGCTTCATGAATATGATGAGCTGTTGAATGAATTTTTAGATTTAAAATGTGAGATGAATCAGGAGGAATTTTGTCTATGACGACAGTAAAAGATACGATACCGGTGTTCTTTTCAATTGACGATCAATATGCGCCATGTCTTGCAGTGGCTCTCAAATCATTGATCTGTAATGCGAACCCGAAGAACAATTATCGTCTCATTGTTCTTCATCAGAAGCTGGGTGAAGAGCATCAAAAAAGACTTGGCGCTCTTTCTACGGACTTTGCCAGGGTGGAGTTTATTTCCATGGAAGGGAAATTAAATGAGATTGTCGACCATGCGGGAAGCCGTCTTCGCTGCAATTATTTTACGCTGACCATTTTTTTCCGTCTTTTGATTGCGGACATGTTTCCGCAGTATGATAAAGGAATCTACATTGACAGCGATATTGTTGTACCGGCAGACATTGCCGAGATGTACCAGATTGATATTGCGGACAATCTGATCGGCGCGTGCTCCGATCTTTCAATTATGGAGGTTCCGATATTT
Source organism: uncultured Lachnobacterium sp. (assembly GCA_964614035.1). Taxonomy (GTDB): domain Bacteria; phylum Bacillota; class Clostridia; order Lachnospirales; family Lachnospiraceae; genus Roseburia. The sequence goes on along the minus strand of CAZTKM010000016.1, from coordinate 30,029 downwards.
ATGCGGTATCTGGACGAGGTGATAGGCGTCGGAGGAAAGAATTATATCAACTCCGGAGTGCTGCTTTTGAACATGCGAAAGCTCCGGGAGGTTTCCATGGGAAGAAGATTTCTGGAGCTTTTCAACAAGTATCATTTTGACTCTGTCGCTCCCGATCAGGATTATATAAATTCGATGTGCAAGGGCAAGATTTATTATCTGCCGAAAGAGTGGGACACCATGCCGAATGAGCATGATCCTAAGATTTCAAACCCGAAACTGATTCATTATAATCTGTTTTCCAAGCCATGGAATTATGATCATATCCAATATGAAGAATACTTCTGGAACTATGCAAAAGAGACGGACTATTATGAGCAGATTCTGGCGGAAAAGGAAGCGTTTGACGAGGTAAAAATCGAAGAGGAGCGCAGGATGCTTCAGGGGATGCTTGAGAACGCCGTCCGCATTATGAACGAAGAAGTGACGTTCCGAAAAGTGTTTGAAAGCGGAAAAGAACAAAGACTATAAGAGAATGGTGTGCGACATAGTTTTCGCACACTATTTTTTTAGTCTTTATCTGACAGCAAAAATAGTGTAAACTTAAAGCTGAATGAAATGCATGTAGAGCTGGATAGTTATGTATTTGGGAGAAAGACTTGAATAAACGATTGACAATCTATGTAATGACACACAAACCCTTTGAGACGCCGAAGGATCCTCTCTATGTTCCGCTTCAGGCAGGGAGCGCAGCGCACGAGGACCTGGGGTATGTAAGGGATGATACCGGCGAGAACATTTCCGCGCAGAATTGCTATTACAGCGAGCTTACCGGATTGTACTGGATTTGGAAAAACGTGCATCATCTGGATTATGTGGGAACCTGCCATTACCGCAGATATCTAATCAATGAGCAGGGGTTTGTTTTTACCCAAAAAGAGTACGATGGGCTTCTGGATGAGTATGATCTGATTACGACAAAGCGCGTGCATCTGAACAATTCCTATCACTTCGGCTTTTCCGCAAACCACAACATTGTTGCGCTGGACACAACCGGAGAGGTAATCAGGGAGATCTTTCCGGAATACTATGATACGTTCACAGAGCTTGTGAATGGGCCAAAGACATACTTCGGAAATATTTTTGTGACGTCCAAAGCGCTCTATGACGAGTATTGCAGCTGGCTGTTTACCATCTTTTTCGAGGTGCAGAGGCGCATTGATATGGAAACCGATGAAGATTCCTACCATAGGAGAGTGTTCGGGTTTATTTCGGAATTCCTGCTGTATGTTTTTACGACCGTAAGAGGATTAAAGGTGCGTGAATGCAAGGTGGGAATGATTGGGGAGAAGGCGGAGACGAAGGAAATTAAAAACTGTCTTGCGGACTATCTGAAGAAGCATGATATTGCCGGAGCAAAGGAATATTTCCTGCAGCAGCATAAACAGCGGCCGGATATCCTTATGGAAGCCTCGGATATCACAGGAGAGCTTCATATCGCCATGCAGATTATTGCTACCGCGGATGAGGAGAGAAAGAGGAGCGGAAGCTGTATTTTAGATACGGAAGATGACTTTCCGAAGCTGGTGCCGTTGTTTGCAAAATTAAATCACGCCGTAACGGACTTTGCAGAGAATGCTCCGACAAAGGAGGATCTGCTCTATATTAAGAATATGCCTTTATCGGATGTGGCGATTTGGGTCGCGGTGGCAATCTATCCGGGGAAGAAGGTAAATAAGGAGGAATTATTACAATGGTTAATCCGGCATCGCTCATGAAACTGATGGGAGCAAAGAATAAATTCGAGAGTGCGCATCCAAAATTTGCAGCTTTTTTTTCAACGGTATTCCGGCAGGGAATACAGGAAGGAACTGTCATTGAAATTACGGTTACAAGACCGGATGGAAGCGCGCTTACCGGAAATATGCGTGTGCAGCAGTCAGACCTTGAAATCGTAGAAGAACTAAAGAATCTGTCGGCTGATTCATAGACGGCGGCGGAAGAAAAATTCGGAGGCATACCATGTATCAGGAAATATCACAATTGCTAATGTATGGGGATTTGGATCAGGATGGCATCCTTTATCAGCTGGGAGAGCTCTTTGCGAAGTTCGACAGCAAAGAATACAGCAAGACGGAGCTTGTGCGCGATATCAATACACAGATTAAGCATATTCTTATGGTCGCAACGGATTACGGATTTGACGATAATCTGTGGCATAATTATCTGACGTTCTTTCTGATGATGAGTGAAAATCCGTTTTCGATGACCTGCGAAAAGGTCGGGGCGAGCGAGGGCACCGTAAACGAGCTGGTAAAAAATGATTTCCGCATTATGAAGGCGTTGTTTGATTATGATTTTGAACCGATTGAGAGGGGGCTTGGAATCCATTGCTTTTCCATGCTTTCGGATTACAGGGCGATTCATAAGAAAGAGCTGATGTACAACAAAAATGTCAGCGAGAAAGTGCGCGCGCTCTCGAAGAAACTGGAGCAGGCGAGGGATGAGAAGGAGTTTTTCAACGCGGTAACCGGCTTCTATAAGGATTACGGCGTTGGCATGTTTGGACTCAACAAAGCATTCCGCATAGACGAACTTCCACAGGGCGGAATCCGGTTGCGCCCAATCAATAACATGGACGCAGTCGTTCTGGATGATCTTGTGGGATATGAGATTCAGAAGAAAAAGCTGGTGGATAATACGGAGGCCTTTCTTCAGGGGAAAAGGGCAAACAATGTGCTGCTGTTTGGCGACAGCGGAACGGGAAAATCAACCAGTATCAAGGCGATTGTAAATCAGTATTATGATCAGGGACTTCGGATGATTGAAATCTATAAGCATCAGTTTAAGAATCTGTCTTCCGTCATCGCCCAGATCAAAAACCGGAATTACAAGTTTATTATCTATATGGATGATCTGTCCTTTGAAGAACATGAGATTGAGTATAAGTTCTTAAAGGCTGTAATCGAGGGCGGCGTTGAGACAAAGCCGGATAATATCTTAATTTATGCGACTTCAAACAGAAGGCATTTGATTAAAGAGACATGGAACGATCGCAATGATCAGGACAATACAAACGACAGACACCATTCCGATACGGTGGAGGAGAAGCTTTCCCTTGTCAACCGTTTCGGCGTTACAATCAGTTATTCTAAGCCGACACAGAAGGAGTATTTTGACATTGTAATAAATCTTGCCAGACGTGCGGGAATTACCATGTCCGAGGAGGAACTGAAGGCACAGGCAAATCAGTGGGAGCTCTCCCATGGAGGAATCTCAGGAAGATGCGCGCAGCAGTTCATAAACTATGTGTCAGGCCGGCAGTGAGGAAAGAATATGTTATACCAGATAAGCAACGGAGCCGTAGCCTATGCGGACAACCTCGTGTTGCATGATATCAATTTTGAAATTCGAAACACAGAAAAAATTGCCGTAGTCGGGCGCAACGGCTGCGGAAAGACCACGCTTCTAAAATTGATTTTGGGAGAAGTGGAACTGGAACATTGGGACGGCGATAATGCTGTGATTGCAAAGGCCGGAAATCCGGAAATCGGATATCTGAAGCAGATTGCATTTGAAAATCCAAAGATATCTCTGGAAGAGGAAATCCGGAAAGTATTTGAGCCGATGATAAAAAGAAAAGCAGAGCTCGAGGATGCGGCAGCGGCGTTGGAGACCAATTACAGCGAGGATGCGGTTGAAAAGTACACTGCGCTGGAAGAAAAGTTCAAGGAGGACGGCGGATATTACTTCGAAAAAGAGTACGAAGTACTGATCCGGAAGTTTGGATTTTCCGAGGAGGAGAGAAATAAACCGCTCCGCGACTTTTCCGGAGGGCAGCAGACAAAGATTGCGTTCATCAAGCTTCTTCTGTCAAAGCCGGACATTCTGTTATTGGACGAACCCACAAACCATCTGGACGTCACAACGATCGAATGGCTGGAGGGATATCTAAAGAACTATCCCAAAGCGGTTGTTGTGGTATCCCATGACCGTATGTTTCTTGACAATGTGGTAGATGTCGTTTATGAGATTGAGTACGGAAGAGCCAAAAGATATCCGGGAAACTACACCGCGTTTGTGGCGCGCAAAAAAGAAAATTATGAAAAGCAGATGAAGGATCACATTGCGCAGCAGAAGGAGATTGAGCGGCTGCAGGCGCTGGTGGATCGTTTTAAGAATAAGCCGACAAAGGTATCCATGGCAAGGTCGAAGCAGAAAGCAATCGAACATATGGAAATCATTGAGGCTCCGGATAAGTATGATAACAAGACGTTTCATGCGAATTTCCAGCCGGAGAAGGAGACCGGTAATGACGTGCTTCTGGTAACGAATCTTGAGATCGGATATGACCACGCGCTTTCTACGGTAAGCCTTGATTTAAAGAAGGGCGAGAAGCTGGGCATTTTAGGAGGGAACGGACTTGGAAAATCAACGTTCCTAAAAACAATCGCAGGTAAGATTCCGGCCCTGTCGGGAGAATACCGGTATGGAGTGAATGTGCAGATTGGATATTTTGACCAGCAGATGGCAATGTATACAAGCGATAAGACGGTAATGGATGATTTCTGGGATGAGTTTCCAAACCTGACCGAGACGGAGGTTCGGAATGCGCTGGGTGCATTTATGTTTAGCGGAGAAGATGTATTTAAGAACATCCGTATGCTTTCCGGAGGAGAGAAAGTCCGTCTGGCGCTTTGCAAGATCTTAAAGCGCAGACCGAATGTATTGATTCTGGATGAGCCGACAAACCATATGGACATTGTGGGAAAAGAAACCTTGGAATTGATGCTCAAGGACTTCAAGGGAACGTTAATCTTTGTATCTCATGACAGATATTTTGTAAAGAAGGTCGCAGACCGGCTTCTGGTATTTGAGGATGGAACGACGCACCTGTATCAGTTTGGATATGAGGAATATCAGGAGAAACTGGATCGTGAGGCGGCGCTTGCGGAAAACAATACTGCGGGTACGGCGCTGCTCGGCGGACTAATCAGCCAGAACGGTGCGGCTGCGTCGCCTGCCGCATCAGGCGCGGGAGGAAAGAAGCCGTATTATAATCCGGGAAAAGAGCGTTCCAGACTTGAAAAGAAAGTGCAGAAGGCAGAGGAAGAGCTTGCTGCGAAGGAAGAACGGTTAAAGGAGCTTCAGGCAGAGCTTCTTTTGCCGGAATATCAGTCGAGCTATTCAAAACTGACCGAGATTCAGGGGCAGATAGATGCGATGGAAGAAGAAATCATGGAGGCCATGGAGGTCTGGGAAACGCTCTCCTCCCAATTGGAAGAAATGGAACAATAAAACATAAAGTTGCACAAGAACATTTGTCTTTTTTTCGAGATATGATATAATAAAACCATGATAAGCTTCTTATCAAATAAACGGTAGGGGGTACCGAACCATGAGAATCACAATTACAGGAAGAAATATCGACTTAACAGACGGCATCAAGGATGCGGTGGAAGAGAAGCTTTCCAAACTGGACAAGTACTTTACGGCAGATACGGACGTGTATGTAACGCTCAGCGTCGAGAAGGAGCGTCAGAAAATTGAGGTTACGATTCCTACAAAGGGACATATCATTCGTTCCGAGCAGGTTAGCAATGATATGTATGTATCGATTGATCTGGTAGAAGAAGTCATCGAGCGGCAGCTTATAAAATATCGCACGAAGCTTGTATCTAAGAAGCAGAGTGCAGCTGCAAATTTCCAGCCGGAATTTATTGATTCTGAGATTGAGGATGAAGAAGAAATCAAAATTGTCCGCACGAAGCGGTTTGGCGTAAAGCCGATGTACCCGGAGGACGCATGTATTCAGATGGAATTGTCCGGGCATGATTTCTTTGTATTCCGCAATGCAGAGACGGATGAGGTTAATGTGGTATACAGGAGAAAAGGGAATACCTACGGATTGATTGAGCCGGAGTGCTGAATCATTACAGAGAATCAGAAGAAAGTCAAACCGCGAATGGCGGTTTGACTTTCTTTTTTTATCTGACTATTGTAAGAAATGTAGGAATTATTTGAGAATTCTTCAAAAAGGTATCTGAGAGTAAAAACAGGAGGAATAATCAGCATTACAAATAATATGTTTCATGTGGCGGATGATTTAATAAACAACGGAAAGATTGGCTCAATCCCTGTAAAACGTTTTGTTTTGCTTTGGGAGATATTTGTGGAAATAGACCTGCAGGATCTGGAACGAATGGAAGACAGGATTTATCAGTATGGAAGCTGTCTGGAGGAAAAGGATTACTTGGGGAGAATCATTTTTATGCGAATGGAGTATCTTTTGCGTATGGCAAAAGACAATATCTAAAGAAAAAACATTGTCAGATACCTTGGAAAGGAGCCGGAGGGCTCCTTTTTTTACGCCTCTAAAAAATTTATAGATTTCAGTACCGAAATAAAAGAAATACGAGTATAATGGGTATATATTTTGACTGACGAAAAGAGGTAGGAATATGAATATCGTTGTTTTGGCCGGCGGTCTTAGTACGGAGCGTGACGTATCGATTAAGACAGGAAGCATGGTGGAGAAGGCATTAAAAGAAAACGGACACAAGACGATTCTTCTGGATGTGTTCATGGGATATAGCGACAGGGAAGAGGATCTGACCGGAATATTTGACCGCGGTGCAGAAATCGGAATTAAGGCAGAGGACATCCCGGAGGAAGCTCCGGACCTTGCAAAGGTAAAGGCGTCCAGACCGGATCAGTCGGACTGTTTTTTCGGACCGAATGTCATTCGTATCTGTCAGATGGCGGATATCGTATTTATGGCGCTCCATGGCGAGAACGGCGAGAACGGCAAGCTTCAGGCGGCATTTGACCTTTTGGGAGTAAAATATACCGGAAGCGATTATCTAAGCAGTGCGATTGCCATGAATAAAGCGATTGCGAAGCAGTTTATGATTGCAAATGGGATTCCGACGCCGCAGGGTATGTCGATGACAAGGGCAACAAGACAGGATGATCCGGCGAAACTGCCGCTTCGTCTTCCGCTTGTGATTAAGCCATGCTGCGGGGGCTCCAGCATTGGTGTTACCATTGTAAGAGATGCCGAAGAGTATAAGGCGGGACTGGATGAGGCATTTGGCTTTGAGGATGAGCTTGTCATTGAGGAGTTTGTAGAGGGAAGAGAATTTTCCGTCGGAGTGATCGAAGGAGAAGCGCTCCCTGTAATCGAAATCGCTCCGATTCAGGGCTTTTACGATTATAAGAATAAGTATAAAGCGGGAAGTGCAATCGAGACATGTCCGGCGGATCTTCCGGAAGAAATTGCCCAAAAGATGCAGGAATATGCAAAAGCTGTTGCAAAGGCAATCGGACTTGATACCTATTCCAGATCGGATTTCCGTCTGAATCAGGACAATGAGATATTCTGCCTGGAGGCAAATACTTTGCCGGGAATGACGCCGACAAGCCTTCTCCCTCAGGAGGCAGACGTCGTCGGAATGAACTACAATCAGCTCTGTGAGAAACTGATTGAGATTTCTCTTGCCGGATATCAGAAATAGGGAAATCGGCTGCATAATGAAGGATTGAGATTAGGAGGCTGTTCATTTGAGTCTTACAAAAATGCCGAATCTGACACTTTCGAACATTGCAAACGCTTGTGGAGGAACATATATCGGTGCAGAAGATAAAAAAGAAGAGCTGGTGTCCGGAGTCGTAACGGACAGCAGACAGGTGGAAGAAGGATTCCTTTATATCCCGATCAAAGGCGCGCATGTAGATGGGCATAAGTTTATTCCGGATGTATTTGAAAAAGGCGCGCTCGCGGTTCTTTCGGAGGAAAAGCTAAGAAATCCCGCAGGGCCTTATATATTGGTGGAATCCTCCGCTATTGCCATGCAGAAAATTGCTTCCTTTTATCGCAGGGGGCTGGATATCAAGGTGGTTGGAATTACCGGAAGCGTCGGAAAGACCAGCACCAAGGAGATGATTGCATCGGTTCTGGAAGAGAAATATTCGGTTTTAAAAACCGCAGGAAATTACAATAACGAGATTGGACTTCCGCTTACCATTTTCCGAATCAGACCGGAGCATGAGGTGGCCGTTCTTGAGATGGGAATTTCCGATTTCGGAGAGATGAGCCGGCTGGCCGAGATGGCGAATCCGGATGTGTGCGTGATTACAAATATCGGCTGGTGCCATCTGGAGAATCTTGGAACGAGAGACGGAATTCTAAAGGCGAAGACCGAGAGCTTTGATTATCTCAGGGAAAACGGCGTGGCGGTTCTAAACGGCGATGACGATAAGCTCTGCACGCAGAAAATCGTCCGCGGAAAGCCGGCGGTCTTTTACGGAATCAACGAGGTATCCGAAGCGGATCGGCAGGTAGTAAAAGGCATTTATGCGACGGACGTTGTCAATAACGGCTTTGACGGAATGCTTGCAAAGATTCATACGCCGGAAGGCGTGTTTGAGGCGGAAATTTCAATTCCGGGCGAACATAACGTATACAACGCCCTTGCAGCGGCTGCGGTAGGGCTTGAGCTCGGCTTACATACGGACGAAATCCGGGCGGGAATTAAGCATGCAAAAACCATTGCCGGAAGAACAAATGTGTTAAAGCTGGCAGATTTTACCATCATCGATGACTGCTACAATGCAAATCCCGTTTCGATGAAGGCTTCGCTTGCCGTTCTTGCCAAGGCAAAGGGCAGAAGCATCGCGGTGCTCGGCGATATGGGCGAACTCGGAAGTGATGAGAGGGCGCTTCACGCCGAGGTAGGAATAAGCGTCGGGGAAAATCATATACACACGCTTTTTGCAACGGGAAGGCTTGCAAGGGAATATGTTACACATGCGGTACTTGCAAATCCGGACGCAGCATTATATTATTATAAAACGAGAGAAGAGATGACGGAGGCGCTGCTCGCCTATGTCAGACCGGGCGATACGATTTTGGTGAAAGCCTCCCACTTTATGGAATTTTCAAAGGTTATTGAGGCTTTTCATGAAAAATACAACGAAAAGAAAGAGAGACAATAGCATGGCACAGAATCCAATCGTAACCATTACAATGGAAAACGGAGCAGTAATGAAAGCGGAGCTTTATCCGGAGATTGCTCCCAACACAGTAAACAACTTTATCAGCTTAATCAACCATAATTTTTATGACGGAGTGATTTTCCACCGCGTCATCCGCGGATTCATGATCCAGGGCGGGGATCCTGACGGAACGGGTACAGGCGGTCCGGGATACTCAATCAAGGGGGAATTCTCGCAGAACGGTTTCAGGAATGACCTTCTCCATGAACCCGGCGTTCTTTCCATGGCGCGCACCATGATTCCCGATTCCGCAGGAAGCCAGTTCTTTATCATGCATAAGACGTCTCCGCACCTGGACGGCGCATACGCAGCATTCGGAAGAATCATCGAGGGCATGGACATTGTAAATGCAATTGCGGAGACGCCTGCGGATTACATGGATCGCCCGCTGGAGGATCAGGTAATGAAGACGGTAACCGTCGAGACCTTCGGCGTCGATTATCCGGAACCGGAGACGGTATAATTGCCGGCCGCTAAGCATTCGAGGAAACTGTAGGGATACCGCCATGGAATAAGAATTCCTGTGCGGCGTCCCTTTTTTATGCGGCTCATGCACAGACGCAGAAAGGAAATTTGAGCGGTAAGATGGAGTTTAAAGCCTTGTTATATATGGAAAAAATTGCAATGGAAGAAAAGCAGCTAAATGGCTGGATACAGGAAAAACGGCACAACATGATATGCCGCGCAATCAGAACAGGCGGTAATCAAATTCAGCTGAAGAACCGGATAGAAACGGAGCTTGCCCGGAGCGGGATAAACGGAGAAGACTGCCTCTGCATTGTGGAAAACCAAGAGGAGTGGGACGCTGCACAGGCTCTCGGGATAGCGGCGCTTCCCTATGTGCCGGCGGGAAGAAAACAGACGGAGGCTTTTTCCGATGCGTGGATTATTGCGGAAGGCTTTGAGGATGTTGATATGGATTTCTTGCAAAAGGCATATGAAAGAGCGCACAATCTTCCATGGACGATTCTTACGACAGAGCGGTGTATCGTAAGAGAGTTTTCCATGGATGATATGCAGGCGCTGTTCGATTTGTATGCACAGCCGGGGATGACGGAATTCGTTGAGCCTTTATATGATTGGGAAGAAGAAAAAGCATATGAGGAGGAATATATTTCCAATATGTACCGATACTATGGATATGGCATATGGCTGGTATGTAAAAAGGATACCGGAAAGGTAATCGGAAGAGCAGGTCTGGAGCAGCGTGATTTTGACGGCAGAACGGAACCGGATCTGGGCTATATGATTTGTCCCGCGGAACAGGGAAAAGGGTACGCGACAGAGGTCTGCAGGGCTGTGCTTAAATATGCGAATGAACATCTGGGGTTTTCAAAAATCAATTGCCGGATTCAGAAAGGAAACGAAGCTTCCGTTCGTCTGGCAGAGCGCTTGGGGTTTGAATTGTCCGGAGAGATGAATAAGGCAGGCAAATCCATGCTTCGTTATACAAAATATTGCTTTTTCGAAACAAATAAAATATAATTTATCAATATATATATGATACAAATTGCGGGAATTGCGAAGCAATGGAGCAATTTGTGGTATCATAGTATCATATATATACGATACTAAGGGTGCAAGCAGGTGAGACTATGGCAGATATTTCAAGTGAAGAACTCGAACGTTTGGAGCAGGAAGTACAATCAAATAGCATCACGATTAAGGAAACCAAGGATTTTACAAGTCCGGAGGCGTTGTATGAAGAGCTGATCGCGAGCATTCGCAGATATCATCCGTCTGCGGACATTTCCCTTGTAAAGAAGGCTTACAAGGTTGCTTCTGCTGCCCATGACGGGCAGGTGCGCAAATCGGGGGAGCCATATATCGTTCATCCGCTCAGCGTTGCAATCATCTTAGCGGACCTTGAGCTTGATAAAGAGACAATCGCCGCGGGGATTCTTCACGACGTACTGGAAGATACGATTATGTCTGAGATGGAGATGCGTGCGGAGTTTGGCGAAGAAGTTTTGCTTTTGGTGGACGGAGTCACGAAGCTGGAGCATTTGCATCTGACGGATGGCGGAAATATTGATCCGAAGGAGAAGAATGCGGCCAGACTTGAGATGCAGGCGGAGAATCTGCGAAAGATGTTCCTTGCAATGGCAAAGGATATCCGGGTTATTCTGATCAAACTGGCGGACCGGCTTCATAATATGCGTACCCTGCAGTATCAGTCGGTAGAGGCACAGCAGCGTATCGCAAGGGAGACGCAGGAAATCTACTGTCCGATTGCACAGCGTCTTGGTATCAGTAAAATCAAGATTGAGCTGGATGATCTGGCATTAAAATATTTAGAGCCGGAGGCATACTATGATCTGGTAGAAAAGGTAGCACTCCGCAAAAACGTGCGGGACAATTACATTCAGGGCCTTGTGGAAGAGGTGCGCAAGCAGATTGACGAGGCAGGAATTAAGGCTGAGATTTCCGGCAGGGCAAAGCATTTTTTCAGTATTTACAAGAAGATGATTAACCAGAATAAGACCATCGACCAGATCTACGATCTTTTTGCAATCCGCATCGTCGTGGACAATATCAAGGACTGCTATGCGGCTCTTGGAATTATGCATGAAAAGTATATGCCGATTCCGGGGCGTTTCAAGGATTATATTGCAATGCCAAAGCCGAATATGTATCAGTCCCTTCACACCACGTTGATTGGGCCGAACGGCCAGCCGTTCGAAATTCAGATCCGCACGTTCGAGATGCACCGTACGGCGGAGTATGGTATTGCGGCCCATTGGAAATATAAGGAAGCGAACAATGGCAGTGCGACTTCCACAACGGTAACCGAGGAAGAAAAGTTAAGCTGGCTCCGCCAGATTCTGGAATGGCAGCAGGATACCTCGGACAATAAAGAGTTTATGAGCCTGTTAAAGAGCGATCTGGATTTATTTTCTGACACAGTATTCTGCTTTACACCATCCGGCGACGTCAAGAATCTGCCGAAGGGATCTATAGCAATTGATTTCGCCTACAGCGTTCATTCGGCTGTCGGTAATAAGATGATAGGCGCTAAGGTAAACGGAAAACTCGTTCCGATTGATTATGAAATTCAAAACGGAGACCGCATTGAGGTTATCACTTCACAGAACTCCAAGGGACCGAGCCGCGACTGGCTGAAGCTCGTGAAGAGTACACAGGCGAAAAACAAGATTAACCAATGGTTTCGAAGTGAATTAAAAGAAGAAAATATCGTGCATGGAAAAGAGCTGATGATGGCTTACTGCAAGGCGAAGGGCATCGCTTTTTCCGACATCAATATTCCTGCATATCAGGAGAAGATTATCCGCAAATACGGATTCCATGACTGGAATTCTGCGCTTGCGACAATCGGACATGGCGGTTTAAAGGAAAGCCAGATTGTCAATCGCATGTACGAGGAATATCAGAAGGATCATGTCGTTCTTGCTACGGACGAGGATATTCTGGAGTCCGTTGCCGAAAACCGCCCGCAGGAAGGCCCAAGGCGTTCCAGAAGCGGAATCGTCGTAAAGGGACTCTATGATGTTGCCGTCCATTTTTCAAAATGCTGCAGCCCTGTCCCGGGGGACGAGATTGTCGGATTTGTGACGAGGGGCAGAGGCGTATCGATTCATCGTACGGATTGTGTGAACGTAATCAATTTGTCCGAAATCGAGCGGGCGCGCCTGATTGAAGCGGAATGGCAGGCAGGTGCAGAAGACGAGACCTTCGGAGAATATCTGGGAGAAATAAAGATATACTGTAATGACAGGCCGGGGCTTCTTGTGGATATTTCGCGTGTATTCAGCGAACGCGATATCAACATCAACGGGATTTTTTCCCGCACCAGCAAGCATGGAATCGCAACAATTGACGTATCGTTCAATACCAGAGGACGCGAACAGATCAATAGTCTGATTGAGAGAATCAGACAGATTGAGAGCGTCATCGATATCGAAAGAACTACAGGTTAATGGAGGGGATATGGCAGCCTTGAAAATTGAACAATATGTAGTTGGTCCGGTGCAGACCAACTGTTTTTTTATTATCAACGAGGAAAGCAGGGAGATGCTTGTGGTCGACCCGGGCGCATCCGCAGACCGGCTCACAGAAAAAATCGAGAACGCCGGATATAAGCCGGCTGCAATCCTGCTGACACATGGTCATTTTGACCATGCGGGCGGAGCCGAAGAACTGGCAAGGCACTTTAATATCAGGATATACGCCCATGAGGCGGAGCGGGAAGTATTGGAGAGCGCAGAGAAAAATGCCAGCTGGATGCTTGGAAAAGAGCAGACGTTTCATGCGGATGTATTTTTGCAGGATGAACAGGAACTGACCTTGGCGGGATTTCATATACGCGTGCTCTATACGCCGGGGCATACCATCGGCGGCTGCTGCTACTATTTCGGATATGAGGACGTGTTGTTTTCCGGAGACACCTTATTTCAGGAATCGGTCGGCAGAACGGATCTTCCTACCGGAAGCATGTCGCAGATTATTCATTCGGTAAAAGAGAAGCTTATGGCGCTTCCGGATACTACCGTTGTTTATCCGGGACATGGAGAAACCACCAGCATCGAAGCAGAGAGGATGTATAACCCTTACCTATGATTATTGTACTATTTAGCAGACCGGAATTTGAATATGACGTTCATTCGCTGGTAAAGGCTTTTTATCCGAAGGAAAAGGTAGAGATGTACTACACCTGCCCGGAGGAGGAAGTGGAGGGAGTAAACCTCGCCTGCTCACACCACGAGGCTGGAGCAAAGCTGGACGAATTGAAACACGCCGCAGACCGGATTCTGGAAATTTCTTATCTGGGAATGTCCGGCAGAAATGACCGGCAGGAAACAGCAGAAGGCGAAAAGGCACATGGAAAAATTGAAATCGGCTTGCGGATGAAAAGCCCGGAGGCTTTTTTTTGCTGTCAGGCGGAGGTGGACTACAATGACCGCGGGGAAGCAAAAAACCGGCTAAAGCATAGTCTGTACAATCTTCTAGGAGAAGCCTCCGGGCAGAAGCTTCCATGGGGAACGCTGACCGGAATCCGCCCGACAAAGATTCCGATGAAGCTTTTGGAGGAAGGAAAAAGCGAGGAAGAGATCGCCTCTTACATGAAGGAAACGTATCTTGCCGCGGATGAGAAAATCAAACTCAGCATGGATATTGCAAAGCGCGAGCGAAGACTCCTGAAACAGATTGACTATGAGAACGGTTACAGCCTTTATATCGGCATACCGTTCTGTCCGAGTACCTGTGCCTACTGCTCGTTTACTTCCTATCCGCTATTTTCCTGGAGCGCAAAAGTGGATTCTTATCTGGATGCGGTCGAAAAGGAAATCGATTATACCGCAGACGCGTTTCGGGATAAAAAACTGAATTCCGTATACATTGGTGGAGGCACACCGACTACGCTTTTACCGTATCAGCTGGACCGGCTGATTAAGAAGGTAAAGGCAAGCTTTAACCTGTCGGATTGCATGGAGTTTACGGTGGAGGCGGGGCGGCCGGATTCCATCACAGAGGACAAGCTTATCGTTCTGTCAGAGAATGGAATCCGCAGGATATCGGTAAATCCCCAGACAATGAAACAGGCGACACTTGACCTGATTGGAAGGCATCATACTGTGGAACAGACGATAGAAAGCTTTTGGCTTGCAAGACGTCTTGGCTTTGACCATATCAATATGGATCTGATTATTGGACTCCCGGAGGAGAATCTGGAAGATGTGCGCCATACAATGGAAGTGCTGAAAGAACTTCGCCCCGACAACATCACAGTTCACTCGCTTGCCGTAAAGAGGGCGGCAAGAATGACTGTTTTTAAGGATCGTTTCGAGCATATGCAGATGATCAATACGCAGGAGCATATGGATTTGTGCGAGGAATATTGTAGGGATATGGGACTATATCCATATTATTTGTACCGCCAGAAGGGAATGGCAGGCAACATGGAAAATGTCGGGTATGCGGCAAAAGGAAAAGCCGGCGTATACAATATCCTGATTATCGAAGAAAAGCAGACGATTATTGCGCTCGGGGCAGGGGCAACGACAAAGCGTGTATGGCAGACCTTGAACGAGGATGGAACGCATCGCATGGAGCGCTGCGAGAATGTAAAGGACATAGGGCTTTACATGGAAAAAATCGACGAGATGATTCAAAGGAAAAGAGCGTTGTTTGAGAAATAACACAGAAATGGCGGGGAACAAATTTTACAAAAGGAGAAGGAAAATGGAGATTATTGAATACTATACAAGCGACCGTAAGGAGTACCGCAGACAGGCAGGCGGGAACTACAAATCGGCAATCGTAAAAAGAGCAAGATGCGGTATTGATCCGGTTGCATACTGCGGATTCTCCTGCAATCACTGCTTTCTGGGAGAATGGTGCGGAGGCTGCAAATCTGTGTTCGACTGCTGTTCCTACGGAACGTTATTTGACGGTGGAAAATGCCCGAATATTGTCTGCTGCAAAGAAAAGTAAATCGATGGATGTTATGAGTGCGAAGAATTGGAAAGCTGTAAAAAGGGTTTTTACAAGGACGGAAACGACGGAGCAGTCGCGTGCAAGGCACAGGCAATGTTTATAGAGAAATATGGGAAAGAAAGCTTCTTGCAGGCACAGAATGAGCTGCATAAAAGATATGATTTTAAAAAGACGCAGGAAGTGCTTGGAGAGAACTTAACAGATGCTATGGCAATTCTGAAGGATTGTCTGAAATAATCAGGAGGAAAGTTATGGGACTTAATTTTCGTAAGAGTATCAAGATTGCAGACGGTGTGAAGCTGAATATAGGAAAGAAGAGCGCCGGGGTTTCGGTCGGAGGAAAGTATGCAGGCGCTTCCTTTAATACAAAGTCAGGCGCCAGGGTAAGAGCGTCGCTTCCGGGCACAGGACTTTCGTATACAAAATCCTTAAACAGCGTCGGAAAGAAAAGTAAAGCTAAGAGCAAATCAAAGAGCAGCTCAAAGAAGACAGTGTCTACGATTCTTACTGTGCTTATCGTAGTCGCGGCAGCAGTGTTTCTCATTCATAAGAATTGGGATAAGATTTCCGATACGCTCGGTCTGAATAAGCAGGCGGCGGTCACTGCAACGGCGGACGGCGTCGGGACAGCATCCGATACGGCGTCAGGAACCATAGAGGGAACAGACCAGCCGGTAACCTATGTCATCAATACGAACACCAAGAAGATACATGTATCGACCTGCAGCTATGTGGATATGACAAGCAAAAATATATCCCAGACGGATAAAACCGTAGAAGCACTGCTGGAAGAAGGGTATGAAAAGTGCAGCAGGTGCTTGAAATAAGCGTTGACAACACGAACCTTCGAAAATACAATAGATTAGAGAAATCAGGAGGAAATTGTCATGGCATTAAGCAGGAAGCCGGTCAACGGTATGAAGGATATATTACCCGCGGAAATGGAAATCCGCGATTATGTCACAAGCGTAATCAAAGAAACCTATAGAAGCTTTGGGTTTACCCCGATTGAAACTCCATGTATGGAGAACATTGCAAACCTGTCGAATAAGCAGGGAGGGGAAAATGAGAAACTTATTTTTAAAGTGCTAAAGAGAGGCGAGAAGCTGGATATCTGTAATGCGAAGGAGGAGGCGGACGTCGTGGATTTCGGTATGCGCTATGACCTTACCGTTCCGCTTGCAAGATTCTACTCCAACAATGCGAACAATCTGCCGTCGCCTTTTAAAGCGCTTCAGATTGGGAGCGTCTGGAGAGCGGATCGTCCGCAGAGGGGACGTTATCGCCAGTTTACCCAGTGTGATATCGACATATTGGGAGAGCCGAGTAACCTTGCCGAGATTGAGCTTATTACAGCGACAACAACCACGATCGGAAGACTTGGGTTTCGGAACTTTGAGATTCGCATCAATGAGCGCCGGATCTTAAAGGCAATGGCTGCATACAGCGGATTTGCAGAGGAAGATTATGACAGCGTATTTATTACCCTTGATAAGATGGACAAGATTGGTGCGGAGGGTGTAGCCAGAGAGCTTACAGAGGACGGATATCCGCAGGATTCTGTTGATAAATATCTGAGCCTGTTCCGGCTTCTGGAAGAGAAGAAGGATGTTGCGGAAGGCGTAAGTTTTCTGGCTGAGACCTTAGGCGGGTATCTGGATGCGGATGTTGCAAAGAACATGACCGAGATCGCAACGGCGGTAAACGCGACGAAGGAAGCAGAGTTTACGTTGGTATTTGATCCTACTCTGGTTCGCGGTATGAGCTATTATACCGGGACAATTTTTGAGATTTCCATGCCGGAGCTTGGGGCGGCATGCGGCGGCGGCGGACGATACGACAAGATGATCGGAAAGTTTACCGGAAACGATGTACCCGCATGCGGATTTTCCATTGGATTCGAGCGCATTATTCTTCTGCTGATGGAGAGCGGCTTTCAGATTCCGAAGCGGCCGAAGAAGGCAGCTTACCTTGTCGAGAAAAACTATCCGGCGGAGAAGCTTGTTGACGTCATGCGGCAGGCGAAGGAAGCCAGAGAAAACGGGCAGACGGTTCTTGTTGTGCGAATGAACAAGAATAAGAAGTTCCAGAAGGAGCAGCTCGAAAAAGAAGGCTACGAGCAGTTCACAGAGTTTTTCAATAATTAGTAAAAGGAGACAAAAGGGATGACACAGTCGAGAACACACAACTGTAACGAGCTTCGCCTTGCGGATGCAGGAAAGAAGGTTACTCTTGTAGGGTGGTTTGAGAATATTCGAAAGGTTAGTAAAAATTTAGGCTTTCTGATTCTTAGGGATTTCTACGGAACAACGCAGGTTGTGATAGAGACGGAAGAGATGATGAACATCATCGACGGCATCAATAAGGAGAGTACAATCTCTGTAACCGGAGAGGTAAGAGAGCGCTCCAGCAAGAATACGCAGCTTCCTACCGGCGAAGTCGAGGTGGTGCCGGAGAGCATTGAGATTCTCAGCAGATGCAGATACAACGCACTTCCGTTTGAAATTAATCAGTCGAAGGATGCGGACGAAAATACCCGGTTAAAGTACAGATACCTTGATCTTAGAAATCCGGAGGTAAAGAATAAAATTATTCTTAGAAGTAAGATTGTCGCGGATCTTCGGCGGAGGATGAATGAGCTCGGTTTTATGGAGATTACGACTCCGATTCTTACCTGCTCTTCGCCGGAAGGAGCAAGAGATTACCTGGTTCCGGCAAGAAACCATCCGGGAAAGTTCTATGCGCTGCCGCAGGCTCCGCAGCAGTTCAAGCAGATTCTTATGGCTTCCGGATTTGACCGGTACTTTCAGATTGCACCATGCTTCCGCGATGAGGATGCAAGAGCAGACCGTTCCCCGGGAGAGTTCTATCAGCTTGATATGGAGATGGCGTTTGCGACGCAGGAGGATGTATTTGCAGTCATTGAGGAAGTTCTTCCGCCGGTATTTGAAGCATACGGCGTGTATACCAACGCTTCCAAGGCTCCGTTTGTGAGAATCCCTTACCTTGAGGCTATGGATAAATACGGCAGCGACAAGCCGGACCTTCGCATTGACTTGGTTCTTTTGGACGCTACAGAGGTTATGGCCGGCTGTGGATTCGGGCCGTTTGAGGGTAACGTGGTCAAGGCTATCGTAGTGGACGAATTTACCGCTACCAGAAAAGTGATCGACAGGATTTGCGCGGATGTCGAGGTTGCGACCGCAAATAAGGCATACTGGTTCAAGCTGGATGAGAACGGAGAGCTTGTAGGAGGAATATCGAAGTTCCTTCAGGAGAGAAAGGAAGCGGTAGTTGCGGCGTTGAACCTAAAGCCGGGCGATTTCGTCGGGCTTACCGCAGGAAAGCTCCTTGCAGCCCAGAAGACTGCAGGTGTTCTTCGGAAACTCCTCGGCGCCGCAAGCGGGAAGCATATGAAGCAGAACACGTATGAATTCTGCTGGATTGTAGATTTTCCGATGTATGAGATCGGCGAGGAGTCCGGCGAATTGGAATTCTGCCATAACCCATTTTCCATGCCGCAGGGAGGTATGGATGCGCTCTGCAATCAGGAACCGCTTTCTATTTTAGCTTATCAGTATGATTTGGTATGTAATGGGGTAGAATTATCTTCAGGGGCAATCCGTAATCATGATCCGGAAATCATGATTAAGGCATTTGAGCTTGTCGGGCTTGGGGAAGAGGATGTGAAGGCAAAGTTCCCGGCTATGTACAATGCGTTCTGTTATGGTGCGCCGCCGCATGGAGGAATTGCACCGGGTGTTGACCGTATGATAATGTTAATCTGCGGCGAGGAGAGTATTCGGGAGATTATTCCGTTCCCGATGAATAAGAATGCAATGGATATCATGATGGGCGCACCGGCAAGCGTAGAGCAGAAGCAGCTGGACGACGTGCATATTGCGATTGTTATGCCTGAGGAATAAAAAGAAAAACGGAGATGAAAATTTGAAGAACAAGATAGATATGATTTTTCGAATTGCGCTCGGAATAATCTTGATATGTATGGCGGTACTCCTGGGAATCACAGGGTACCGCTATAACAATATGAGTGTGGCGCTTGACAAAATGTCCAATCAGCTTTTGTATCTCGAAGATACTTCAAAAGTGATTGAATCAAATGTGTCCAATCTAAAGGAAGAATGGTCATCTGCCTTACAGGAAGATGCCGGCATGATCGAAGATTATTCGGTCCGGGTAACCGGATTTGACTTCGCAAAGGGAACGTATGATGTGCTCATCACAATTGTGCCGAAGGAATATACGGATACAACGGAAGCGAATATTTATTTCGGAACCACAGAGTATCCGCTTGCATTAAACGGATATGCATATCAGGGGACCGCGTCGCTTCCGATTGACATCTCCTACGATGGGAATATGACGATTCTGTTTGCAGACGGAAATAAAAAGACCACAGAGGTCGTTCACAGTTATGTAGGCTTCCAGAGTATGTCGGAAGATATTTTGAGCGGCAGTATGATTGCCATGCCGGAGTATGTGGACGGCATGTTAAACGTGGTGGATGATGTGACCGTCAATCTGGACGGAAACGGACTTTTTGAGTTTTCGACATTATGCTATGTGGTCGAAGCGGACGATAAAATTCTATACGTTCAGGACATTCTTGAGGAAAATGAGGAAGCCCAGGATCCGGAAGCTGCCGATGAAGAAGCGGCAGAGGATACGGCAGAAGAAACAGAGCAAGAGGAACAGGAGGAACTTTTCATAGAGCAGATTCCGCTTGAATATCAGCATGACCCGGTCTGGGGAGAAGACCTTGACTGCGCTGTCGATACCGGCATAGAGATTCAGGCGGGAGCCAGAATACGCGTATTGCTGTTAGCATACACAACGGAAGGATACCGGTTTGAGTATGATTTGTTCAATGGCGTTTTATCAACAGAAAAAGAGGAATTTGTAGAATCCGCCGATTATTTTACACCTCATTTTGCGATGTACGACGAGAAGGGCGGACGCTGGAATATAAAATAAGACCCGGAAAAAAGGGTCTTATTTTAATTTACTTCATCTTCCTTGACCGAGAGCGGGAGCGTGAATATAAATTCGGTTCCTACGCCCTCCGTACTGATTACATTGATATTCTGATGATGCGCCTGAATAATCTCTTTTACAATGGAAAGTCCAAGACCGGTTCCCTTTTTGTCCTTCCCGCGGGAAAGATCCGTTTTATAAAAACGGTCCCAGATTTTCTTAATACTGTCAGACGGAATTCCGATACCGGAATCCTTTACCGACACAAAGACCTTTTCGTTTTTTACGCTGGTCTCAATCTTGACGGATGAGTTATGATGCGAAAACTTTACCGCGTTATCAATCAGATTGTAAAGTACCTGCTGAATCTTTGCCATATCGCCTGTCACTAAGAGCTCTTTACCGGTCAGGACAAGCTCAAAATACATGCCTTTTTCCGAACATTTTCCCTCGAAAGTAAGGATTGTGGTGCGAATCATATTGTTGATATCGAAGTCCGCAATATCGAGAATAATACCATGCTGGCCGAAACGGTTAAGGTCCAATAAGCTTTGCGTCAGTTTATTGAGCCGTTCCGTCTCAAACAGAATGATATTTAAGTACTTTTCCTGCATCTCGGCAGGAATGGTTCCGTCGAGCATTGCCTCCACAAACCCCTTAATAGAGGTGAGC
Source organism: uncultured Lachnobacterium sp. (assembly GCA_964614035.1). Taxonomy (GTDB): domain Bacteria; phylum Bacillota; class Clostridia; order Lachnospirales; family Lachnospiraceae; genus Roseburia. The sequence goes on along the minus strand of CAZTKM010000016.1, from coordinate 8,870 downwards.
GGCGAACGGAAATCGTGAGAAACATTGGATACAAATTTCCGCTGCTCCTCCTCCTGGGTGCTGAGTTCTTTTGCCATATAATTTAAGGTGTTGGCGAGATAGCCGACCTCGTCGGAGGAATGGATGGAAATAACCTTATCAAAATCGCCCTGTGCATAGGAATTTGCGGCATTGGTAATTTTCCGCATCGGAATATACACAACCCATGTAAAAATCAAAAGGATGATGAACGAGCATACGAAAATAATGCCAACCGTATAAAATGTGATATCCACAAATTTATTTGTGTCTCTTGTAATTGCAGAAAGCGGCTTGTGAATCAGAACATAGCCGCAATTTTTATATCCGACGGTAATCGGAGTAAATACGGTCAGAACCTCAGAAGAAAAGTTATCGTAAAAGGTTCCGGTAATCGCATATCTACTGCCAAAATCTCCAATGTCAAATCCCTCAATTACAGGGGCTTCTTCCTCGTCGGCAATGGGCTCGGCGGAATTGATTAAGAGGAACCCCTGATTGTCCACAATCCAGATTTCAGCAGCAAGATAGCTGGAGATTGTTTCCATGTTGTTCTGGAGTGATTCAACTGAAATGGTATTGTTATAATAATTTGCTGCATAATTGATCGCCAGAAGATTTGCTTCACGATAGAGCTTTTCGCTTTCCGCCTGCATAAGATGGCGGCTTGTCATTTTCTGCGTAAATGTGCATACGACAATAATTCCTGCAATTGCAAAAAGAAGATAGCTTAGCAGCAGCTTGGCATAAAGCGTTCGTTTCATTCTTTTACCTCAAATTTGTATCCGATTCCCCATACGGTCGCAATCTGCCAGTCCTCATGATCATTGATTTTTTCGCGGAGCCGCTTTACGTGTACATCGACAGTTCTGGTATCTCCGATATACTCATATCCCCAGATGTGATCCAGAAGCTGTTCCCGCGTAAAAACCTGATTCGGGGAGGAGGCAAGGAAATATAAAAGCTCCAGCTCCTTCGGAGGCATATCGACGGCATGGCCCTGATAGATGACAGAGTAATTGGATAAATTGACCGTCAGATCCGGATATTCCACGCATTTGAGCTCGACAGGCGCCGGCTCCGCTTTGACCGGCTGGTAACGGCGCAGAACCGCTTTTACCCGCGCTACAAGCTCCTTGGAGTCGAAGGGCTTTATCATGTAATCATCCGCGCCCAATTCCAGCCCGAGCACCTTATCGAAAATCTCGCCTTTTGCGGAGAGCATGATAATCGGCACATTTGCCTTGGAGCGGATTTCACGGCACACCTGATAGCCGTCCATGCCGGGAAGCATCAAATCCAGCAAAATCAGATTGGGATTGTACTGCTCGAATGCGCGAAGAGCCTCTTCTCCGTCGTTTACAATCTGTGTATCATAGCACTCTTTGGTAAGATACAAAGAAATTAACTCTGCGATATTATTGTCGTCATCGACAATAAGAATTTTTTGCTTTGCCATAGTCTTCTCCTTTATTCAAATTCGGCGATTGTTACGCCGGCATCTCCTTCCCCGAACTCCCCAAGGTGGAAGGACTTTACATATTTCAGGCGCTTCAGATGGTTATGCACTGCGTTACGAAGTGCGCCTGTTCCTTTTCCATGAACAATACGGACAGATGGAAGATGCGCAATGTATGCGTCATCCAGATATTTGTCTAATTCCGCAATTGCTTCATCCGTTGTTTTCCCAATCAGATTGATTTCGGCGGAAACATATGCGGATTTGCTCATCTTAATTTTTCCGCTGCCGCTGCCGTACTTTTTGGCGGCAGGGGATGTATCCTCGTCGATTAAAACCAGATCATTGATATTGACGAGGGAGCGCAGAATGCCCATCTGCACATACAAATCGCCCTTGGCATTTGGCAGGGTATGAACGGTGCCTTTCAAATTCATGGACAGAACCTTTACGCTGTCTCCGATGCGGAGATTCTTTGGAACCTTGTGTTTTGCCGCTTCCTGCTTCTGGATGTTGGAAAGCTTTTTCTCTTTTTCAGACATCTTGCTCCGGAGGTTTGCGCGCTCTTTTTCCATCTGGCTCATCGGAACGCTGCCCTGACCGTATTTGTTGAAGTTGCGGATGGTTTCATCTGCAAGATCCTTTGCCTCTTTCAGAATCGAAAGAGCCTCCTCGTTTGCCTGCCTTAGAATTTTTTCTTTGCTCTGATCCAAATGCTCTTGCTTTTGTTCCAGTTTTTTCTTCAAATCCTCAATTTCGGATTTATAACGGTCAATCTCCTGCTGCTCCTTTTCAATCGTCCGGCGGCTTGCCTCGAGATTGGACAGTAAATCTTCAAAGTCCACATCCTTCTGACCGAGCCGCGCTCTTGCATCTTCGATGATGTTATCCGCCAGCCCAAGCTTGGAGGAAATTGCAAAAGCATTACTCTTTCCAGGAATACCGATCAATAACCGGTAGGTCGGGCTGAGCGTCTCCACATTAAATTCACAACAGGCATTTTCGACGCCCTCGCCGGTAAGCGCGTATACTTTCAACTCGCTGTAATGCGTAGTCGCCATGGTAATTGCGCCGTATTGATGCAGCTTGTGCAGGATGGCAATTGCGAGCGCGGCGCCTTCCGTCGGATCTGTCCCGGCACAGAGCTCGTCGAACAGCACAAGGCTTCGGTCGTCGGCTTTGTCTAAGATTTTTACAATGTTGACCATATGGGAAGAAAACGTGCTCAGGCTTTGCTCAATACTCTGCTCGTCACCGATATCGGCAAAAACCTCTTCGAAAACAGCAAGCTCTGAACGGTCGGCGGCCGGAATATGGAGTCCGGACTGCCCCATGAGAGTAAGTAAACCAACCGTCTTGAGAGAGACTGTTTTTCCGCCGGTATTCGGCCCGGTCACAATCAGCTGTCTGTAGGTATCGCCGATTGTAACATCAATCGGAACCACCCTATTGGGGTCTAAGAGCGGATGACGGCCTTTTCGGATATTGATATAGCCATGGTCGTTTAATATGGGAGCGACACCGTTATAGCTTTTGGCAAGATTCGCCTTGGCAAATATAAAATCCAGCTCCGACAGGGCGGTGTAATCTGTCAGAATTGCCGTAGAATAGCCGGCCACCTGATTGGACAGCTCCGAGAGGATGACGTTGATTTCCTCCTGCTCTTTGATGAACAGCTCCTTGAGCTCATTGTTCAGATTGACAACAGCCATCGGCTCTATAAACAGTGTCGAGCCGCTGGAAGACTGATCGTGTATCATGCCGGGAACGTTCCCCTTTGCTTCGGCTTTGACAGGAAGACAGTAGCGGCCGTCGCGCATGGTTATAACCGCATCCTGCAGATAGCTTCTCGTGCTTGTATTGTTCATAACGGCAGTAAGCTGTGTGTGAATGCGGTCGTTCATTCCGCGTATGGATTTTCGAATTTTAGCAAGCGCAGGACTGGCGTCGTCTGCGATTTCATCCTCGGATAGAATACACCGCCGGATTTCTTCGTGGAGCGGAGATAGAGGTTCGATTTCTGCAAAGAGAGGAGAAATGGAATCTGTCTGTTCTTCCTCGCGCTCTGTGCGGTTATATGCCTTTGCACGTTTCGCTGCTTCAAGGAGACTGCATATATGAAGAAGCTCTGTCGTGTTCAGGGAAGCGCCAATCTCTAAGCGTTTCAAAGAAGCCTGCACATTGAAAACTCCGGAAAATGTTATGCTGCTGTTTTTGTACAGGAGGCTTAAAGCATCCTTGGTATTCTGCTGCAGTTCATTGATCTGGTTTATATCCGTAAGCGGGTGAATCTTAAGGCAGCGGCGTTTTGCCTCTTCAGAGGATGCATAGCCGGACAGCTGCTCTAAGATCTTGTGATATTCGAGTGTGGTAAAAACTTTGTGATTCATGTTGCATAATTCCTTATAATCTTAGTGATGAAACTACTTTGATTATACTCTATGGCGGGCCATTTTCAAAGGTAAAAATGGTTGCAAGAGCGAATAAATGCGCATATAATGTTTTTTGGAGGCACTTTTTATGGAAGACAAGCAGTCACAGAAGAAGGAATTTGTCCGGGAAAAAATCAAAGATAAACCTCTGAATAAAAAGAGACTGGTGTACCGCCTGCTGTATGCCGCTTTGTGCGGTATCGTTTTTGCAGCAGCCGCGTGTATCGTCTTTGCTATTGTATTGCCTAAAATCATAAAGAATCATGCTGTGGCAGAGGCAGCGACGGAAGACACCCAGCTCATTGCCGCCGAAGACGAAGCAACAGAAACAGAAACGGTAACACAACAGACGGAGACAACGGAAAATCCAACCGAAACAGTGGAGGAGCCTGTCGATGTTCCGGTGGATTTTAGCCTTACGATAGAGGATTATCAGGATATACAGAATCAGCTGTACGCAATCGGCATGGATGTCAATCACTCCATTGTTACAATCACAAGCGTCTTAAATGATACGGATATTTTTAATAATCCATATGAGATGGAAGGACAGGGTTCCGGCGTCATAATCGGAGAGAATGATACGGAGCTTCTCATTCTTACCGATAAGAAAGTAGTGAACGGTGCGAAGAGCCTGAGCGTCACTTTTATGGATGAAAGTGTGTGTGAAGTACAGCTTAAGAAGCAGGATGGAAACACCGGTCTTGCAATTCTTGCTGCCCAAAAAGCGGATCTTACGAAGGCAACCAGAGAGACAATCAAAATCGCGCCAATCGGTAACTCCGCCAGAATGAAGAACGGAACCATGGTAATTGCACTCGGAAGTCCGTTGGGGACAAACTACTCTATTCTGACGGGCAATATTACATCCACAGAGAATGAGATCACAACGGAAGATCATAACTATTCCCTTTTTACAACGGATATCATTGGAAGCAAGGACGGAAGCGGAATACTGATTAACGTGCAGGGTGAAGTAATCGGCATTGTGATGCAAAGCTATAATACGAAAAATGCCAATAATACATTGACAGCGGTGGCGACCTCTGACCTTGTTCCGGTAATCGAGATGCTCTGCGAGGGCAAGGCAATTCCGTATCTGGGGCTTCATGTATCAACGGTTACAGATAAAGTTGCAAGGGCATATGATATTCCAAAGGGCGTATATATCAGAGAGGTAACTTTGGATTCGCCTGCAATGAATGCAGGACTTCAGAGCGGAGATGTGATTATCCGCGTGAATGGGGAACCTGTGTCTGCGGCAAGCGCTTACAGCGCAAAGTTGTTAGCCTGTGAACCCGGCCAGAATGTAGAACTCATGGTCGAGCGAAAGGGAGCGAACGGGTACTCCGAAATCACATATACCGTTGAGGCAGGAATATTAAAATAGTTGGAGGATGGAATGAGATATATCGAAACACTTCGCGAAGGCGAGAGAATCTGCGATGTCTATCTGGTAAAGAGCAAGGCATCTGCACTTACAAAAAGCGGAAAGCCGTATGACAATGTCATTTTACAGGATAAAACAGGAACACTCGATGCAAAAATCTGGGATCCGGCTTCTGTCGGAATCGAAGAATTTGAGGCGATGGATTATATCGAGATCCATGGAGACATCAACAGCTTTCAGGGAAAGCTTCAGTGTTCCATCAAGCGCGCGAGAAAAGTGTCGGAAGGCGAGTATGATCCGAGAGATTATATTCCTGTCAGCGAGAAAAATATTGATGAAATGTATCAGGAACTTCTGGATATCATTGCAGCGGTAAAAAACCCATATCTCAGTCAGCTGTTACATACATTTTTTGATGATGCGGATTTTGCAAAAAGGTTCAAATTCCATTCCGCCGCAAAGAGCGTACACCATGGATTTGCAGGCGGACTGCTGGAGCATACACTGAGCGTAACCAGAAACTGTGAATATTTTGTGGCTGCGTATCCGATTCTGAATCATGATCTGCTGATTACAGCCTCTGTTTTCCATGACATCGGAAAGTTGAGAGAACTGTCGGTATTTCCGGAAAACGATTACACCGATGAGGGACAGCTGCTTGGACATATCGTGATCGGAACCGAGTGGATTGGAGAAGAAATCAGAAAAATCGACGGATTCCCGGTGGTGCTTGCAAATGAATTAAAGCATTGTATTCTGGCACATCATGGTGAACTGGAATTCGGATCGCCTAAGAAACCGGCTCTTATTGAGGCACTGGCACTAAGCTTTGCAGATAATCTGGATGCAAAATTGGAGACCTTTAAAGAGGCTGTAAATGCGGCGCCGGAAAACAGCGCCCAGTGGCAGGGATTTAATCGCTTGCTTGATTCAAACATCCGCAGAACCATATAGACCGAGGAAATACATGCAAAAAAATGATTTATTTGAACTGACAATTACCGATATCGGAGTCGATGGAGAAGGCATCGGCAAATACGAAGGAATGACCTTTTTTGTGAAGGACGCCTGTATCGGCGATGTGATTTACGCAAGAGTAACAAAACTGAAAAAGAATTACGGATATGCAAGAGTGGAAGAGGTGTTAACTCCTTCCACTTTTCGCATTGCGCCAAAATGTCCGATTTACAGACAGTGCGGGGGATGTCAGATTCAGGCGATGTCCTACGAAAGGCAGCTTATGTTCAAGCAGGACAAGGTGCTTGGGAACCTGGTGCGTCTGGGGCGTTTTGATGAAGCGGAAATGAAGGAAAAGATGCTCCCGATCATCGGGATGGATGAGCCTTTCCGATACCGGAACAAAGCGCAGTTTCCGGTCGGCTATGACAGAAATGGCGACATCGTGTTTGGCTTTTACGCAAGCAGAAGCCATAATATTATTCCGGTGGAGGACTGTTATCTTGGGGTGGAGCAGAACAAAGAAATTCTGGCAATCATTAAGAAATGGATGAAAGAATATGCGATTGCCCCTTATGATGAGACCACAGGAGAAGGAATGCTCCGCCATGTGCTGATTCGCTATGGATTTGCAACGAAAGAAATCATGGTGTGTCTGATTATCAACGGAAAGAGTTTTCCACATGCGAAGAAGCTGTCCGAGGCGCTTTGTGCGATTACGGGAATGACATCAATTTCCTACAATGTGAATACGGAAAATACGAATAGGATTCTCGGCGACCGCACAGAGTGCATCTGGGGACAGGTTTATATCACAGACTATATTAAACAGTTCGCATTCCACATCTCCCCACAGTCATTTTATCAGGTAAATCCGGTACAGACGGAGAAATTGTATAGCTGCGCGCTTGACTTTGCGGAACTGACCGGAACAGAAAGCGTGTGGGATCTGTACTGCGGAATCGGAACGATTTCCTTGTTCCTGTCACAAAAGGCAAAGCAGGTATACGGCGTGGAAATTGTTCCACAGGCAATTGAAGACGCGAAGAACAATGCAAAGTTAAATGGGGTAACAAACGCTGAATTTTTCGTGGGGAAAGCGGAGAAAGTACTTCCGGAATTCTATGAGCGGGAAAGTAAAAACGGTGCGGCATCAAAGATGCTTCGCCCGGATGTGATTGTGGTGGATCCGCCAAGAAAAGGGTGCGATGAGGTCTGCCTGAATACGATGCTGAAGATGATGCCCAAGCGCATTGTTTATGTAAGCTGTGATTCTGCGACTCTCGCAAGGGATGCAAGGATCCTTTGCGACGGAGGGTACGAGATTAGGAAGGTGCAGGCTGTGGACCAGTTCGGGCAGACGGTGCATGTGGAGACGGTCGTTCTCTTGTCCCAACGCAAGCCGGATGATGTAATCGAAGTTGAGATAGAATTAGATGAGCTGGATTTGACTTCGGCGGAGAGTAAGGCAACTTATGCGGAGATTAAGGATTATGTGCTGAAAGAGCATGGGTTGAAGGTTTCTAATTTGTATATTTCACAGGTAAAAAGAAAATGTGGAATAGAGGTTGGGGAGAATTACAATTTGCCGAAGTCGGAAGATAGTAGACAGCCTCAGTGTCCGGTGGAGAAAGAAAAGGCGATAAAGGATGCGCTGGAGCATTTTGGGATGGTGTAGTAAGTGAGGTGGTTACATGGCACTAAATTATACATTGTATCATTATGATGCCGGCAGTCGTTCGGTTGTTATGTCTGATATGGACGGAAGAGAACTTGTGATAGATTGCGATAAGGCAGAGGCACAGGTTGTATTTGATGACCCGGAGGATATAGGAATTCTTGCCAGACTTGCAAGGGAAGAGCCGGCAAGTTATGTGAGTTTTGCGATGCGACCGGGCGGATTGCAGAATTATGTGGATGTGTGGAATGAGTTGAATTAAGGCAATAAATGTGAAGTGTCGGTTAACTATGATAGATTATGGGACATCTTAAATGAGCGTGGAATTATGAAAACGGAACTTATAAAAGAAGACAAAATCAGTACAAATGCTATGGCGAAACTTGGTAGAAATGAAGACGTTCGAGTAGGGGTATTGGAGAAGATTTGCTTGACGTTAGATTGTAAGTTGGATGATATTTTGGATATTGTTCCGGAAAGAAAGGTGAATTAATAAGTGTACAAGATTATAGAAATACCAATATATGCATTAGATAAAAAAACATTACGTTTAAGATACGATAAATATGTTGAAGTGCTTAGACAAGAGGTTTTTTCTAATGTAAACGAAGATACATTTCAAAGATGTTTGGAAGTGGAAACTTATCCTAAGAGAATATGGGATTATAATCATATAGTTGGATACATTGTTATCGGCTATGAATTCGGGGATGTAGTGTATAAAGTATATCTTCCAACACCACATAAACAAAGATATATATGGAAGTCTTCTAAAAAAACATTTTTATACGATATACATGCGAATGGTACACATTTTAGAATAGATAAAAATATGAGTACTCAAGATGTTCAATATGAAATAAAGGATATGCTGAATTCGGTAATTAGTGTCTGCTGATTAATAAAAAAGCTTGAAAAATGCTGAATTTATAGCCC
>CAZTKM010000015.1:0-55397 GCA_964614035.1 uncultured Lachnobacterium sp. | reverse complement strand
AGTTAAATACGCCGTTGTCATCCCAGCCATGCTCATCATCGCCGATCAGAAGACGCTTCGGATCTGTGGAAAGCGTAGTCTTGCCTGTTCCGGAAAGGCCAAAGAATACTGCGGTGTTCTCTCCGTTCATATCGGTGTTGGCCGAGCAATGCATGGAAGCGATACCTTTAAGAGGGAGATAGTAGTTCATCATAGAGAACATACCCTTCTTCATCTCGCCGCCGTACCATGTATTGATGATAACCTGCTCGCGGCTTGTAATGTTGAATGCAACGCATGTCTCGGAGTTCAGTCCCAGCTCCTTGAAATTCTCAACCTTAGCCTTGGAAGCATTGTATACCACGAAATCCGGCTCAAAGCCTGCAAGCTCCTCAGCGGTCGGAACGATAAACATGTTCTTAATGAAATGAGCCTGCCATGCAACCTCCATGATAAAACGGACTGCCATGCGGGTATCCTTGTTCGCGCCGCAGAATGCATCCACTACAAACAATCTCTTGTTGGAAAGCTCTTTCTTTGCAATATCCTTAACGGTTGCCCATACTTCTTCGCTCATCGGATGATTGTCATTCTTGTATCCCTCTGTCGTCCACCATACGGTATCCTTGGAATTCTGATCCATTACAATATATTTGTCTTTTGGAGAACGTCCGGTGTAAATTCCGGTCATAACGTTCACAGCGCCAAGCTCTGTAACCTGACCTTTCTCATATCCCTCAAGATCCGTTCTGGTCTCTTCTTCAAACAACAGGTCGTAAGAAGGATTGTGAACAACCTCAGTGGTTCCGGTAATACCATACTTGCTTAAATTGATTTCTGCCATCTTCCTTTTCCTCTCTTTTCATTTATTTTTGTATGCTAAAAAAATAAAGCCACAAATCACATTTATATCATACTCGACGTTATTTTTTTGTCAATTATTTTTCCAAAATTTTAATTGAGCGGCTATTCGGAAAAAAACCGTTTTTTTGACTTTTTGAACTGAATCGAAAAAAGAATCAGTGCAAAAAGAAAAATGGAAGCGCCAATCAGGCTCTTATATCCCTGCGTATTCATAGCGTCAAAATACCATCCGACGCACGCCGCCGCCATTGTCAGAATCGAAAAAGCCAGCATTCTGGGCGCAATATATTCCACGAAGCCCTGTTCATCCCTGCATTTTTTCATATCGCCCTCCGGAAGAATCATCTTGTTTACTTTTTTCGCTTTCATCATTCCGTATGCAACTCTCGCCAGATACATTCCTACCAGAAGAATTGCAATGTCCATTATCATCATTGACATAAAAAGTACTCCTTTTATTAGTAATTTTTGTTAATAAATCATTGATTCCAGCTTTTTTTTAGTGTAATATAAATATATCTAATTACAAAAGGAGTTGCAAGCATGAAAATCGACGAGATGAAAATTTTAATCAGCGATGATTCGATCCTCGCGAGAAAACAATTGAAGGATATTATTTCCACTTTAGGTACTCCGACTTTCGTCGAGGCAACTGATGGACAAAGTGCTATTGATAAATATAAGGAGTACAAGCCCGATATTGTATTTCTTGATATCGTTATGCCGAAAAAGGACGGTAATATAGCAATTTCAGAAATTATGGCATTTGATCCGAATGCTACGATTATTATTGTTTCTTCGGTAGGGACGCAGACACAGCTCAAGTGTACGCTTGAAGCCGGTGCAAGAGACTTTATTCAGAAACCGATTGACCAGCAGCAGGTAATAGATGTTGTGTTAAAATGTCTTGAAGGGAGATAAAAAATGTTTACACAATTTTTTGGAAATTATCTCCTGTCTCAGGGAGCAGTTACCCAGGACGAACTGTTTTCCGCAATGAAGAAGCTCTCCGGAACGCGTATGCGTCTGGGAACACTTGCAATACATGCAGGATATATGACCGCATCAGAGGTCAATCATATTTTTATCGAGCAGACGCACGCGGACAAAAAATTCGGTGAGCTTGCCGTCGAGCAGGGTTATCTGACCGACGAGCAGGTTGTTGAGCTTCTTTCCGCACAGAGTCCCGACTTTCTTCTTTTAGGTCAGATTCTTGTGGACGAAGGAGTCATCACGAATACGGATCTGGAGTACTACATTACGGATTACCGCGAGCAAAACGAAATGCTCGATTTGGATCTGACGCAGAACAGCCGCAATATTGTATCCAAGCTATTACAGAAGCTTTTTGTTGCATCCGAGATTCCGCCGACACGATACGGCGTGATGTACATTGAATTGCTTTTTAATAATTTTGTGCGCTTTCTGGGAGAAGACTTCACGATTCTGTCCTGCAGCGAGATTAACGCTTATCCGGTTGAGTGCTGCATCAAGCAATCCGTAATCGGTGATTATTCCATCTCCGCATATTTAAGTATGGACGATTCCACCGCCGCACAATTTGCTTCCAGATATGTAGGGGACGAATTCACAGAATTTGACGAGTATGTGCAGGCATCCATGGAAGATTTCCTAAATCTCCATAACGGCCTGTTTATTGTAAACGTATCAAACGAAGCCTCCATGGATTTGAGCATTACCACGCCGGAGGTTGTGGATTCACTCATAGTAGATTTCGAAAACCGTTCCTACCATTTCCCAATCCTCTACTCATTCGGAACGGTAAACTTTATTTTCGAAGTCATCAAACTGCCGGACAATGTATCATAAACACAACGAAAGGCAAGATAAGAAAAGTATAAAAAATCACTTAGATATTTTTGCGTAAGTGTGTATGTCTAAGTGATTTTTTTATGCTCATCATATATTATTTGATTCCAAGGAATTTTTTTACCGCATCCGGCATCTCATCCACATCACAAACCGTATCGTGAAGCACCTTGGCGCTTCGGATATCCTCAATCGCCTTCGGCACCGCAACATTCCCAATTCTGGAAAGCTCATCAACCAATTCAAAATCCCCCATGGAATCGTATTTCGAATCAATGGCATGCATCACGCTCCGCGTAAACTTAAACGGACTGGCGGTAGACGCAATTACCGTCCTAGTATCTTTATCGCCTGTTTCCGCAATATATTTGCGATAAACGCCGGCCGCAACCGCTGTATGGGTATCAATAATATACCCGGTCTTATCGTAGAGGTTCTTAATGGTATCCGCAGTCTCCTGCTCGCTTGTATAATTCCCATAAAAGCAATCCAGCTCTCTTCTCATTTCCGGAGTAATCTCATACCTGCCGGTTTCGGAAAGACTCTGCATAAGCGCTGTATTCCGATCCGCATCATTTCCGGCGATACGGTAAATCAGCCGCTCCAGATTGGAGGAAATCAGAATATCCATAGAAGGCGAGCTTGTCAGAATAAACTCCCTGTTTCTGTCATAGCATCCGGTAGAAAAGAAATCAAAAAGAACCTTGTTCTCATTGGATGCGCAGATTAGTTTAGCAACCGGAAGTCCCATGTTTTTCGCATAAAAAGCAGCAAGAATATTTCCAAAGTTACCGGTCGGAACCACAATATTAATCTTCTCATCCTTCGCAATCACGCCGTTTGCATAAAGCTTTGCGTATGCGTAGACATAATATACAATCTGCGGAACAAGGCGGCCGATGTTGATTGAATTGGCGGAAGAAAACTGAAAACCGGAAGCATCCAGCTCCGCCGCAAATGCTTTATCATTAAACATCTGCTTAACGCCGGTCTGGGCCTGATCGAAGTTACCGTTGATGCCGACAACAAACGTATTCTCCCCCTTCTGGGTTACCATCTGCTTTTCCTGAATCGGGCTGACGCCGTTTTTCGGATAAAATACGATAATCTTCGTCCCCTTTACATCTGCAAACCCGGCAAGCGCAGCCTTACCGGTATCTCCCGAAGTCGCGGTAAGAATGACAATATCGTTTTTTACCTGATTCTTTCCGGCGGCGGTGATCAGTAAATGAGGCAGAATGGAAAGCGCCATATCCTTGAACGCAATTGTTGAACCATGGAACAGCTCCAAATAGTATGCGCCGTCCGCCGAAACGAGCGGAGCAATCTCCTCCGTATCAAACTTGCCGTCATAAGCGCGGTCGATGCAGTTTTTCAGTTCTTCCTCCGTAAAATCAGATAAAAAGAGCTTCATCACCTCATAAGCCGTCTCCCGATAGCTCATTTTTGCAAGATTCTCCAAACTTACATCAAGCGCAGGAATCGAATCCGGCACAAATAATCCGCCGTCATCCGCAAGTCCCTTCAAGATTGCCTCGGAAGCTGTAAATTTAAGTTCCTTATTTCTGGTACTGGAATACATCATGCTCATCTTTCTTCCTCTTTCCTCTCTTTATTGTCATAAACTTTCATAAGATTATAAATAAATCGATATTCTGTGTCAACCTTTTGGCAGGCCGGTATTTTGTTTGGTCTTCTGTTTTGACATCATTGCATCCAGATATTTCTGATATCTTTCCGAAATCTTAACTTTTAAATAGAGATCCGCATACTCGCTCGCCGTCAGGGTATCCACATAATTTTCATTATAATTCCGGTTAATTCCGGCTTCCCTTGCCAGATCAACCGCCTTATTGTATGCAATCGCCGCCTTTTCTTCTGTGGAATATGTACCGACCGTATAATTGCCGTTGATGTGAATCTTGACGCGGTATCTGGTCTTTCCCCTTTTCACATAGGACGTAACGCCGTAATAACGATTCCGGACAATCACATTGGAATAGCGCAGATCGGCCGCATCGCCATTTGCAAAATCATAATCCCGTCTGCGCACCGCATAGCTCTTCAAACCGTAGCGGCTCAAAATGGTAACCTGCATCCCATAATCGTTGACATACAAATGCCCCTTCCGCCTCAATATCCTATGCTGCGAATAGTAAAACAGATCATCAATATCGAACTTCAATTCTTCGGTCGGCGACAGATAATAGCTGAAATAATTATTTCTCAGATAAATCGGATTCGCAACATACATCCTGTGATCGCGGAAATTGAACAGGGAAACCATTTTATCGAACGGAAGCGGTTCAAAAGAAAAGCGCTTCGATTCGTCCGTACTGTGCTCCTTTGTTATGTACTTTTCAAGAACGTCGTCAAAGGAGACTGTGCCGCACAAAAAATCATTTGCAACACAATAAGCCTCATGGGCTTCCTGCTCTGCAGCAAAGCTTCCGAGGCTTATATGCTGATTGCGATATGTGATATTCGAGCGGTAATACACGCTGCCATCTTTTTTCGTTGCCTGATATACACCGGGTAACATAGATGCTCCTCTTTAAGCGTTCTTCTGATTGATGTAATTTACCAGTCCCTCGCAGTCAATAATCTTCTGCATAAACGGAGGGAACGCCTGTCCCTGATATGATTTTCCTGTCGTTACATTAGTAATTATACCAGTATCGAAATTAACTTCAACCTCGTCTCCCGCAGAAATTGCTTTTGCCGCCTCAGGGCACTCAATAATAGGCAGTCCGATATTGATTGCGTTGCGGTAAAAAATGCGTGCAAAGGTCTCCGCAATCACGCAGCTTACCCCGCTTGCCTTAATCGAAATCGGAGCATGTTCTCTCGAAGAGCCGCAGCCGAAATTCTTATTCGCAACGATAATATCGCCTTTCTTAACGGTTTTTACAAAATTCTGATCAATATCCTCCATGCAGTGCGTTGCAAGCTCCTTCGGATCGGAGGAATTCAAATATCTTGCAGGAATAATAACATCCGTATCTACATTGTCCCCATACTTAAATACACGACCATGTGCTGCTTTCATCTTCTTACCTCCAATCCTATATCACTTCATCCGGCCCGGAAATCCTGCCGGTAATTGCACTTGCAGCCGCAACCGCCGGACTGGCAAGATATACCTCCGACTCCACGTGTCCCATACGTCCGACGAAATTGCGGTTCGTGGTTGACACACAGCGCTCTCCCTCCGCGAGAACTCCCATATATCCGCCGAGACATGGACCGCAGGTCGGAGTGCTGACAATCGCACCGGCCTCGATAAAGATACGAAGGAGCCCCTCTTCCATTGCCTGCAGATAGATTTTCTGGGTTGCGGGAATTACGATAACGCGAAGCCCCTTCTTAACCTTCTTCCCCTTCAGGATTTCTGCCGCAATGCGAAGATCGTCCATCCGTCCGTTGGTGCAGGAGCCGATTACAACCTGATCGATTTTTACCTCTCCGACCTCATCGATGGTTCTTGTATTCTCAGGAAGATGAGGAAATGATACCGTCGGCTTTAAGGTGCTAAGATCGATGGTGTACTCCTCGTCATACTCTGCATCCGCATCCGCCACATACTCTGTGAACGGACGGGCGGAATGCTCTTTCATATAGTCTCTGGTCAGATCATCCACCGGAAAAATCCCATTCTTTCCGCCTGCCTCAATCGCCATGTTTGCAATGGTAAACCGATCGTCCATGGTAAGATACCGGATACCGTCTCCAACGAACTCCATCGAGCGGTATAACGCTCCGTCCACACCAATCATGCCGATGATGTGGAGAATGACGTCCTTGCCGCTAATCCACTTCGCCGGCTTTCCGGTAATGTTGAATTTGATTGCAGACGGAACCTTAAACCATGCCTTTCCGGTCGCCATGCCGGCAGCCATGTCCGTACTGCCGACGCCGGTAGAGAACGCTCCGAGCGCTCCGTATGTACATGTGTGCGAATCGGCGCCGATAATCACATCGCCGGCAACGGTAAGTCCCTGCTCCGGCAAAAGCGCATGTTCAATTCCCATCTCTCCCACATCAAAGAAATTGGTAATATCATGCTTACATGCAAATTCTCTGACACATTTACAATGCTGTGCAGACTTAATATCCTTGTTTGGTGCAAAATGATCCATGACAAGCGCAATCTTATCCTTGTGGAACACTCCGTCCACGTTCATCTTCTCAATCTCATGTATCGCAACCGGAGAAGTGATATCATTTCCGAGCACAAGATCCAGACTGGCTTCAATCAGCTGTCCCGCCGAAACCGATTCCAATCCCGCATGTGCTGCAAGGATTTTCTGTGTCATTGTCATTCCCATACTTCTGTTCCCTCCTAAACAATAATCTACCGCAGTTGTATTACCAAATATGTGTGAGTGAAAAAACGGTAAATCCCCTGCTTCTGATTAGCATTCTAGCATAACGCAATATATAATCAAAATACATAATAAATATGTTTACCATAACCTAACTTCATGATATAATGCTTTCAGAAAGCCCAATACGGCATAATATTTTACGGAGGAAAAAGCATTGAATCAGAATTTATCGTCCTATTGGATCTTTTATACGGTTGCAAACGCCGGGAATATCTCCAAGGCCGCCAAGGAATTGTATATCAGCCAGCCTGCAATCAGCAAATCCATCCAGAAACTCGAGGAGAGCTTAAACTGCAGGCTTTTCCTAAGAAGCTCCCGCGGCGTGCTTCTGACCGAAGAGGGTTCCTTGCTGTATGGTCATGTGCGCGAAGCCTTCGAATCTCTGAACGAGGGCGAAGAAAAACTGAAGCGCTCCATTGAGCTTGGCGTCGGACATCTGCAGATTGGAGTAAGCACAACACTCTGCAAGTATCTGCTTCTGCCGTACTTAAAGGAATTCATCCATCAGAATCCTCATGTCAATATATCGATTAAATGCCAGTCCACCTATGAAACCTTAAAGCTTCTGGACGAAAACAAAATTGATATCGGCTTGATTGGGAAGCCGGATAATCTGAAGGGAATCCACTTCCGCTCCATTGCCGCCATCGAGGATATCTTTGTTGCAAGCAGCGAATATGTAGACAACCTGAAGGCGCGCGGAATCGATAAAAGCCGGATATTGGAAAATTCCACGCTCATGCTTCTGGACAAGAATAACATTACCAGACAGTATATTGACGACTATTTTCAGAAGAATCACATTACGGCCGCGGATTCCATCGACGTATCGAACATGGATCTGCTGATTGATTTCGCAAAAATCGGAGTCGGATGCGCCTGCGTAATCAAGAACTTTATCAAAGACGAATTGAAGGACGGAACGCTTTGGGAAATCCCGCTCCCGATCGACATTCCGAAGCGCGAGGTCGGATTCGCCTACAAGGAGCACATCATGCCGACGAAGACGCTGGCATCCTTTATTCAATTCTGCCAAGACTATAAACCGGAGGAAAACTAAATGAAAGAACAGCTGCACACAATACCGATTTCAGACGCTATGGAAAACGCAGGGGAATGTCCGTTCTGTTACATTGAGCGCAAGGCAGAGGAACACGCCATGAACTATGTACTCGGACATGGTGCTTCCTACATGGAGTCGGATATCCGCGACATGACAGACCGGGAAGGCTTCTGCCGCGCCCACTTTAAGAAAATGTACGACTATGGAAATTCGCTGGGAAACGCATGGATCTTAAAAACCCTTACCCTTCGCCACATAGAAGAAATGCGAAAAGAATTTAAGGATTTCAAGCCGGATTCTGTTGGAAAAAAGGGCTTCTTTTCAAAGAAAGACGCTCCCTCCTCAAACTCCATCGTAAACTGGATTGACGAGCGTGAATCCTCCTGCTTTATCTGCACCACCGTAAACAATACCTTTAGCGCCTATATGAAAACATTCTTTTCCATGTACAGGAAAGATGCAGACTTTCGCAAACAGCTTGCCAATACCAAAGGATTCTGCTTATCCCATTTTAAAGTATTGTGCGTCGGCGCCGACGAGGCGCTAAGCGAAAAGGAAAGAACCGAGTTCTACGACGCAGTGCTTCCGCTTATGGAAAAAAACATGAACCGGATTTATGAGGATGTCGCATGGTTCATTGAAAAATACGACTATAAAAACAAGGATGCCGACTGGAAGGATTCGAAGGATGCCATTCAGCGTACCATGCAGAAGCTGCGCGGCGGAGATCCTTCTCTCCCACCGTATCAGCTGAAAAAATGATCAAAGACTGTACCTGATGCATACAGCTGTCAGGTGCAGTCTTTTTGTTTATTTTACAACAATATTTACAATTCTTCCCGGAACGTAAATCTCTTTTACAATCGTTCCGCCAAGCTTATCTCCAAGGACTTCCTTCGCCTTTGCAAGGACTTCGTCCTTCGGATCGTCTTTTCCGATTGCAAGGGTTCCCTTGATTTTACCATTGATCTGAACCGCAATCTCGACGGTGTTCTCTACACATTTTGCCTCGTCATAAACCGGCCAGCTCTCGAATGCAATTGTATCCGTATGTCCTAAAATCTGCCAGATTTCTTCTCCGACATGAGGGCAGATGCAGGAAAGCATCTTGATTAATCCTTCTGCGTATTCTCTCGGGCACTTTCCGGCCTTGTATACTTCATTGACGAAAATCATCATCTGGCTGATTGCGGTATTGAAACCGAGCTGCTCGAAGTCATTGGTAACCTTTTTAACGGTCTGATGATACACCTTCGTAAGCGTGTCGTCATTCTCCTCTGTGATGTTATCCGGATTCGTGAAAAAGTTCCACACACGCGTAATGAATTTTCTTGCTCCGACTACACCGGTTGAGCTCCAAGGCTTAGAGACTTCCAGCGGCCCCATAAACATCTCGTAAAGACGAAGGGTATCCGCACCGTACTCCTCCACGACATCGCTTGGATTCACAACAAACTCCGGGAACCTCTTTCCCATCTTAATTCCGTTCTCGCCGAGAATCATTCCCTGATGAACCAGCTTCTGAAACGGCTCCTTGACCGGAGAAAGGCCTTTGTCGTATAAGAATCTGTTCCAGATTCTCGAATACATCAGATGTCCGACTGCATGCTCCGGCCCGCCGACATACAAATCAACCGGAAGCCAGTGCTTCAACAGCTCCTGATTGGCAAATTCTTCCTCGTTATCCGGATCGATATACCGCATATAATACCAGGAAGATCCCGCCGAACCGGGCATGGTAGATGTCTCTCTTACGCCCTTAATTCCATTCTTATTGTACTGCTTCCACTCGGTTGCATTCTCAAGCGGCGCTTTCCCGTTCTTTCCCTTGTAATCTTCAAGCTCCGGCAGAATCAGAGGAAGCTCTTCATCCGGCAGGAAATAAATCCCTCCGTCTTCCTTGTATACACATGGAACAGGCTCTCCCCAGTATCTCTGGCGGGCAAAAATCCACTCGCGGAAATGATAATTGACTTTTCTTCTGGCTGCGCCCATGTTCTCAAGCTTAACCGTAATCGCTTCCTTTGCGTCCTCCACGATATATCCGGTAAACTCTTCCGAGTTGATCAGCTTAAAGCCCTTTCCAAGGTAATCCTGCTTTTCAAGCGCCTTCTCGGACACATCCGCGCCTTCGCCGTCGATCACCTGAATCATGTCGACGCCATGAGCCTGCGCATACTCGAAATCACGCTGGTCGTGGCTTGGAACCGCCATAACGGCTCCCGTTCCGTAGCTTGCAAGAACGAAATCGCCGATGAACAGAGGAACCTCTTTCCCGTTGACCGGATTGATTGCATACAAGCCTTCCAGCCTGCATCCGGACTTTGTCTTGTTGAGCTCCGTACGATCCATGTCGTTCTTCTTCGCGGTCTCCGCAATATATGCAGCGACCTCTTCCTTATTCTCCACACGATCCATCAGACCCTTGACGATTTCTCCGTCCGGGGCAAGAACCATGAAGGTAATACCGTAAATGGTCTCGATACATGTCGTATAGATAGAAAACTCTCCGCCTCCGACAATCTTGAAATCCACCTCCACACCGGTACTCTTTCCGATCCAGTTGCGCTGAATTTCTTTTGTGGACGCCGGCCAGTCAATCTCCTCTAATCCCTCCAATAATTTCTCGGCAAAAGCAGGCTGATCGATTACCCACTGCTTCATATTTTTACGGACAACCGGGTATCCTCCGCGCTCGGATTTTCCGTCGATAACCTCATCATTGGACAGAACGGTTCCAAGCTCTTCGCACCAGTTGACGGGCATGTCAATATATTTTGCATATCCCGCCTCATACAGCTGCTTAAAAATCCACTGTGTCCACTTGTAGAACTTCGGATCGGAAGTCGCAACCATCTTCGACCAGTCATAGTCGAATCCCAGCTCTTTTAGCTGCTTCGAGAATGTCTTGATATTCTCCTGCGTAAATCCGTTCGGATGATTCCCTGTACTTACCGCATACTGCTCTGCAGGAAGACCGAAAGAATCATATCCCATCGGATGAAGCACATTGTATCCCTGCATCCTCTTCATGCGCGACATAATATCCGTTGCAGTATACCCTTCCGGATGCCCTGCATGAAGCCCCACTCCCGATGGGTACGGAAACATATCGAGCACGTAGTATTTCGGTTTTGAAAAATCCCATACATCGGTCTTGAACGTCTCATGTTCTTCCCAATATTTCTGCCATTTTGGCTCCACGACCTTGTGGTTATAAAGTTCTGCCATAATTTTGCCTCTTCTATTTCTTATTTGCGGAAAAATCACATCATCCACCTGTTTACACGCAATAAATTCATTCTACACATTGCGGTCTAATTTGTCAATAAACGCGGGCGCTGCTGATTTGCCCTGATAAAATCAAGGAAGTCATGCACAGACAGCGGCTTGGAGAAGTAATATCCCTGAATGAAATCCACGCCGACTTTGCTCATCTCGTCGAGCTGTTCCTTTGTCTCCACGCCCTCGGCAACAACATACATTTCCATGTCATGTGCCAGTCTGATTGTGGACTGCACCACATATTTCGCCTTATAATTCTCAAAATATGCTTTTGTCATATTCATGTCGAATTTCATAACAGAAACCGGCATGTCAATCATATAATTCAGATTGGACTGTCCGTTACCGAAATCATCCAGCGAGAAGGTCACGCCGTATTTAATCAGCTGATTCATGTTTTTGAGCAGTGTATTCTTAATCTGTACGGAGCTGGTCTCAGTAATCTCCAGATTGATCCACCATGGCTTGACGGCGTACTTTTCCATCAGCTGAATGTAGCGGTCCGCAAGATCCATCTGCTCGCACTGCACAACGGAAAGATTCACTTCCACAAACTGCAGCCCGAGATCTTCAATCCTGTTATTTTTCAGGAAAGAACAGGTCTTCTCAAAAATCCGTTCTCCGATACGGACGATCAGCCCGCTCTCCTCCGCCATCGGAATGAATACGCCCGGATTCATAATGGAACCGTCGCGATTGCGGATTCGCGCCAGAACCTCCGCAGATAAAAACTTCCGATCCTTTGTGGAGAAAATCGGCTGCAAAAAAATTTCCACCCGGTCTTCCTCCACAGCATCGATAATCTCCTGCTTGATATCCTCATTCTGCTTGAGTGCGGCAAGAATCATCTCATTAACATAGCAGACGATTGTTCTGTTGATATGCTGGTTTTCCAGCCTCACATACTGAAATACCTGAAACAGTTCCTCCGGAGTGGATACGATATGGCTGTCGGTAACCAGTACAAACAATGTCTTTGGAAACCCCTTCTTCTTCTCTTCCAGATCGGAATTGTAGAAAAAGTCCGCATAATAAGTATCCTGCATGTTCTGGAACACCCGGTTCATCTCCGACACATCCGGAAACAGAACCAGAAGCTCCTGCTCAATATTCTTAAACACCTTTGCAGACGGATAATTTTCAAAAAAATGCACCAGCTCGATAATACACTCGTTCACATACTTGGTGGAAATGTTCTTCCCCTGAATTCCCGCCATGGAAATCAAAAGAATACTCTTGAATTCCTTTCTGTCGTAGCACTGCTTCAGATACTCCATCAGCGCATGGGTATGAAAGCATCCGACGCGCTTATCCATATTGTTCTCCGGATTTTCCAGAGTCACATAAAGAATCAGCATACCGAGTGAGCAGGCGAATCCGACAATCAGAATCTGATTATTGAAAAACTGAATGATTGCCGCCGCAAACCAGACTCCCATCCAGATTGCAACCATGCTCATACGCCTTTTGTTTATCTCTTTTCTATGTATCAGAATATATGCGATCGTCGCCGCTATAAACGACAGCGTGAAAACATATGTCAAAAGAACGGATGGGCCATAGGTATAAACAGCCAGCTCATCCACATGAAAATAGATTGGCAAAAGATAGATTACAGCCGCTTCTACGCAGACAAGAATACCGACTTTGGAGAACATTTTATGGAATTTCTTTTCGTCATAAATATCATTGATGATATAGCAGAGCGCCGCAAATCCTACCAGAACAAGGGAAACAATATAGCTTTTGCAGATAAATTTCAACAGCAGCAGCGGCATATACTCCCTATGATAAATTGCAATCAGGGAAAACATATCCAGAAGGACGCATAAAAAAGAAGTCATCAAAACAAAGAAAAAAACCCTTTCCGAATGAAGTCCGATTCGCTTCTGATGGAAATAGCCGATTAACAATACGCACAGCACTGATAACCCGCAGATCTGACTTATAATATTCATACGACACTCCTCCTTTGTTCCCCAAAATCCAATACTCTATGTTTAAGCAGTTCCTATATCATCCAATTATCCTTCCAAAATCGTATAACAAACCAACTATATTTTAGCACAGGAATCCGAATATCACAAGAAAACAGTCGCAATTCGGAAGCATGTTCTTGCTCCTCCGGATTTTTGCAGCCCATAAAAAAACCGGGCATATCAAATATGCCCGGAAAATCGTTGTATTAGTTGTTGATGAATTTATCCTCTTCATTATTCCAGCTGTAAAGCTTACGGATTTCCTCTCCGACCTTCTCAGACGGATGCTCGGAAGCAAGCTTTCTCATAGCCTTGAAATGAACCTGCTTTCCTGACTCAGACATGTCAAGCAGGAATTCCTTAGCAAATGAACCATCCTGAATATTCGCAAGAATCTGCTTCATCGCTTTCTTCGTATCCTCTGTGATAATCTTCGGACCGGTAATGTAATCGCCATACTCAGCGGTATTCGAAATCGAATATCTCATTCCGGCAAATCCCGACTGGTAAATCAAGTCAACAATCAGCTTCATCTCATGAATACACTCAAAATATGCATTTCTCGGATCATAGCCTGCCTCGCAGAGAGTCTCAAAGCCTGCCTGCATCAGTGCGCATACGCCACCGCAAAGAACTGCCTGCTCGCCAAAAAGATCTGTTTCGGTCTCAGTTCTGAATGTTGTCTCAAGAACGCCGGCTCTTGCCCCACCGATTGCCAAAGCATATGCCAATGCAAGATCAAGGGCCCTGCCTGTTGCATCCTGCTCGACAGCTACCAGACAAGGAACTCCTTTTCCTGCCTGATACTCAGAACGAACGGTATGTCCCGGTCCCTTAGGCGCAATCATTGTAACGTCCACATCTGCCGGTGGAACGATGCATCCAAAATGAATATTGAAACCATGAGCAAACATTAACATATTTCCTGCTTCCAGATTTGGCTCAATGTCTTTCTTGTAAAGAGCCGCCTGCTTCTCGTCATTGATCAGAATCATAATGATGTCAGCCTTCTTTGCAGCTTCAGCTGCCGTATAGACTTCAAATCCCTGCTTAACAGCCTTATCCCAGGACTTGCTGCCCTCGTATAAACCAACGATCACATTGCAGCCTGACTCCTTCGCATTAAGAGCATGTGCATGACCCTGACTACCATATCCGATAATCGCAATGGTCTTGCCCTCCAATAAAGATAAATTACAATCTTCCTGATAAAAAATTCTTGCGTCTGACATTTCTTGTCGTCCTCCTATAAATAATATTCTCTAATCTAAGTATCTGACATCGCTTGATCCTCTGGTAAGTCCGGTAAGTCCGGTGCGGGCAAGCTCCAGCACCTCATACCCATCCGCCTCCAGAAGCTCAAGGAAATTACTGAGCTTATCCTGATTGCCGGTTAGTTCGATAATCATAGAATCTGCCGTCACATCAACGATTTTACCATGAAAAATTTCCGCAACAGTTTTTAAATTCTGCCTGTCGCTCTCCGTCGCGCAAAGCTTTACAAGCATCAGTTCTCTCTTGACGGAATTTCCATGTTCCAGCTTCTTGATTGCCAAGACATCCTCCAATTTTTCCAGCTGCTTCTCAATCTGCTCCAATATCTGTTCATCCCCGCTCGCAACAATCGTAATACGCTCAAAACGCGGATCCGCAGTCACTCCTGCTGAAAAACTATCAATATTGAATCCTCTGCGGCTGAACAAACCGGAAATACGGCTTGTAACACCCGGATTATTCTCAACCAAAAGAGATAACACCAAATTTTCCACTAGCAAAACCTTCGTCTTTCTACATAATTCACTCACACATAAGCTATGATAGCACTTGAAGCTTTGAGCGTCAAGGAACATGGATATACCGAAAAGTTGTCAAAAATATAACCTGAAGTTCTGACAATCATTCCTTACTATTCCTTTAACGGATTGCCCTTGCCGTCTACAGCAATGTTTCCTGTAAGAATCAGAATTCCTTCAATCAAGCCCCAGATTCCCGATACAACCGACAACGTAAAGCACGACACTACGGTAATCAATACCTGTGCAATCGCTTTTCCGGTGTAACCGAGATAAAAGTTATGTACTCCGAATGCTCCAAGGAAAATTCCAAGAAGTCCCGCGGTAAGCTTGGACTTTGCATCCGGTCCTGCAACGCCGGTTGTCGGGACGCCGCAATTCAGACATACGGCACTGTTCGGCTGAACCGGCTGTCCGCAGTTATGGCAGAAATTCATTCCGGTACCCTTCGCGCAGCCACACTGAACGCACATAACCGCTTCGTCAGACATATACTGTGCTCCACAATTTTTACAAAACATTTTTTCTTCCTCCTGATGTGTCATATCTTATTCCCTAATGTATGTTACATTAATCGCATAAAACAATTCTAACATACTTGTAAAAATAATCAAACGCTTTATAGGAACAGATGCCCGGCATTAATTTTCTGCAATGGAGAAATCTACCTCTGCGCTATCTGTTTTTCCTATAGAGACTTCATAACCTCTTCATAAAGCTCGTCACTGGTCATTTGCGCCCGCTTCTGCCTGTCCTTTCTTCTCTCATGGCACAAAAGAACTCAAAAAAGGAGCAATGAACCTGTGGTTCACTGCCCCTTCGCATTTAATCTAATGCAAACAACGGTTGAATACTCATATTCAGATTGGTGGTATTGGAACCCTCAACCTTGTCGTTTGATATCTCAAATTTAATGTTCCGGTAATTCTCATCCGCCTCATTAAAATTCCTCAAATCATAATTCAAGGTATAGCTTTGACCGTTCTGGACTCCGACAAATTGGTGCGCGGAATTTGCAGAAATCTTTCTGCCGTCCTGATAGATCTCATCCACATAAGTATCTCCTATTTTAACGGTCATTGTCATTGTTGTCGATACCAGATTCATATCAAAAGGAGCGAACTCCACTTCATAGATTCCGGAAAGCTCTTCCGCTTCTTCTACGCCTTCGACAACGTTGATTTCCTGCGGAATCTCAATGGTATAATTCATCGGAACAACGGACACCGCTTCGCCATTTAAAATCTCTACGACAGGCGGCTCCATGGACGCCTGATAAGCGGCAACCATCGTATTAACAAAAAGCTTCGCTTCCACATCATTCGATACCTCTGAATGTCCGACGCCGGAATAAAACAAATTACCCTTACTGTAAATATAGTAATTATTTGCGGCGTCCTGCGGAGAAACGGCATATGTAAGACCAGCTGTTCCGCTTCCTAATCCAAGCGTATACCAGACCGTAACGTCCTCATCCTCCAGATTCAAAGTGTACCACTGGGAATGCGTTGCTGCAACCGGAATGTTTCTGTTTGCATCCGAATCATCCGAGATAAAATACGGATACGTC
The DNA here is from genome assembly GCA_964614035.1 of uncultured Lachnobacterium sp. Lineage (GTDB taxonomy): Bacteria > Bacillota > Clostridia > Lachnospirales > Lachnospiraceae > Roseburia. Next base: position 38,646 of record CAZTKM010000015.1, on the reverse strand, counting down.
GTAATCTGCCCCTGATTTACCTGCGTTGCGGTTGTTGTGGTATCTGTAGTATCACTAAAACCGGAAATCTTATTGTAAATCATCTTGTACCCTTTACTCTGGGTAAGCGTATTTCCATTTTTCCGCTCGCTTTTCTTTTCCATCGGATCACCGAGCCTCTGTATCGAAGCATATGTGTATCCATGAATCGCATCGGAAGAAATATCCGTATAATTACCACCGTAAACCTTCGACTGATAATTCTTAACGGAAGTCTTATCGGCAGAACTCAGCTGATTACTGATCATTCCGTAAGTATTCATGCCCAGACGATCACGCATCATGGCGTTTAAGGTGGAGCCGAAAATAATTGGCGCACTGGAAGGTTTAGGGTCATACTGCAAATTATACAAGGAAGTCGTATCATGGGTAAACAAAATACTCTTTCCGCTGTCCGCATAATGCTGCAGCCAGTATACCGCGCCATAGGTATTTGAAATATCCTGCGCTCCATAAGTATCCGAGAATCCAACAATAATCATATTGAAGGTATCAAGCGAAACCTCCATACCGTCTATCTCTAACGGTTTGATTTTATCCGCATTTACCTCGATTCCTTTTCCGTTGGAATCCGTCTGATACGAATATTTTCCTCCAGAAAACTTAAAGAGATTCTCAAATTTCGTCCACGAAATGGACGTCATCGTTACATTATAGTCTTCCAGACCATTATAATATTTCTTAAAAAGATCGCTTTCCTGTAGGTTCAGATAACCTCCACCCGAAGTATTATCCGGCATAATCTGAAGGACATTGATGGTTTTCTTGGCGACCGTATTTCTTCTCTTAACCGCCGAGCAGCCGAACGTCTGATACCGGATCTGCTCGTTTGCCGTATTGTATACCTCAATCTTCCACATGACAGAACCATACATCGCGCTTGCAATCCGATAGCTGTAACTGTTTTCCCCCTGTGCAGCGCCGGCAGCATATACAATCTCATCGGATGAAAACTTGCTGTCCCTGTCCTGATCCACATAAATCCGGTATGCATACCCCGGTTCTGATACCGTAAACCCAAAATCGAGGGAAGCGGCTCCGCCGCCCGGGTTCAGATAATTCGGACTGACAAGCTTCGCGCTTGTAGAGCTTTGCGTATTTCCGTTATACAGCGCCGGTGTATTGGTAAATGTAACGACCGAATCCTTGGAAGCCAAAACCTTCTTAATTCCGGCCATATTCGAAAACTTCAACAGCTTGGTATCCGCTGCGGATTTATTTTCATTTACAAGCTGATAAACATAACAATCCGGATCAATGAAATTGGTGTTTAATTCATACAAATAGGATGTAGTGACAATCGGATATCCGCACTTTAAATAATTCTCAAGATCCTTCTTTTTGTTTTCTGTGATATCATTGCCGAGGAATCTTACTTCCGCCGCAGTTTCAGCACTTACGCTGTTATAATTGATGGAATCCAGAAACTTTACCGATCTGTTCCGATAGGACGTCGAGGATGACGACTGTCTGTATTCCACCTGCGTTGCATACATCTTATCACCGGTATGCACGTAAATCCTGTTTCCGAGTGCTGAATCATTCCATTCCGGAACATTTATCGATACTCCGTTGTCCGTAATGGTAGTAAGATTATATGCTCCGCAGTCCGTACCCATAAAAATCATCTGATAGGTACTGTTCAGATCCTCGATTTTGCCGTTGAATTCCGCGGTTGTCTGATGTACCACATGAATCGTTCCCTTAAAGGAAGGAACCAGCTTTCGGATATACGCTTCATCTACCTGCCAGTCCGGCTGATTATTACTGTCCAGCGCGACGCAAGGCTCGATATCAAGCACATTCAATTCCAGCAAATCAATGCGGTCTTTCTGATAAGTTCCCAATATAAAGCGGACTGCAATTGCAGGGTTAATGTCCGAAAGTGAGATACCCTCCTCTTTACAATACGCTGCAAAATCTGCATACTGCTCAATCGACGAATCGCTATTATACATTGGATTCAGATAGCATTGTGCGATTGCCGAATATCCCTGATAGGTATACACATGGTCATTTACAAATCCCTTTCTTGCTGTAATCGTCTGATCTATATGATAATTATTCCACGCCTCTTCATTTCCATTCCAATACGACCACCATTTGTAGGTATAATCCGGCACAAAAAGAAACGTCTGCGTGCACCAATAATCCTGCGCATCGCCTTTTTGCAGGGTATTCTTTCCGTCCCGGATTACCGTAGAAGCCGGATTCGATTCATCCTGCGGCGTCAGATACAGCAGCCGGAACATATCCTGATCCATGGACATCAGCATAATTGCAAACTTATACATGTTATTCTTATATCCATAAAGTGTTGTACCGCTTGTACTGTCCACTTTATTTCCCTGCAGGTCATAGACATCCAATGTAACGCTTTTCGTAATTGAATTCTTGAGGTCTTGGCTGACATTCCATGAACCGTCGTTGTAGACGATATCATCCAGAATCAGTCCGGCATAATTCTCATCCGCCGTTACTTTATTGTACATACGAAGCGCGACATTCCACGAAATGTCATCGGCAATAAATCCGTTTGACGAATAATACGAACCGCTCGAAAAATCAGTGTGGTTCAGCCTGTTGTACTTCTTATAAATATCCGGAAGACTTCCTACATGGCTTGACGGAGCCACATTAATCAGATCCGCATAATCAATCCATTCCGGATTATCGTTCAATTCTTTCGCGGAAACAGTCTTTACAAGAACGCTGAAATTGGAGGCCTCCTCCTCGGACATTCCCATTGTCTTAGTCAAAAAGACTTCATTGCTGATATAACAGCTGACCTTTGCGCAATATGCAGGATCGTCGGGCGATGCTTCACGCGTTACATGCAGATAATACCCTTCTTGAAGAGGATTATATTCATCCACCGACCATTTAACAGTGCTTCCGTCTGGCACACTTGCGCGCCATTCACAGCTGCCGTTCTCCGAACGTACAGCATAATATGTGTTATTTGACTTAATATAGTCCCAGTTTCCGTTCCCATCGCCAACATACTCCAAATATCCAGCCTCAGAATAATCGCTTGTGACTTCAGTAATCGAAACGGTATTGGATGCATTGTAATCGGAAGCTATATCATCTTCCGGAAAATATGTGAAATCGCCGCCGTTACTGTTAAACGCAGCCGCCTGTGATATCGAAGAAATAATTCCCTGAATTTCCCCCTTCGGCACATTATCCACATCAATCGGCTCACATCCGCCAACCAGATAGCCAAACTCCGCTTCCTCCTCGTACGGAACCACTTCCAGAATGAAAAACGGCTGTTCCTTCGTTCCGCGAAGGCCGGAAGAAATGGTTTTCCCATATTGCGGCAGCTCCGTAATGCGATCAACTACCCCGCGGATAGCGCCGTTTGACGTTGTACTATAGCCATATGCGACGGACTCGTCCTGTTTTTGTGTAATCGGAATCATCACAAGAACAAGCGCAATTACCAGAATTGCCGCTGCAATCTGCTTATATGCGCCTTGCAGCATATGTCCCAATTTTCGTATCATAGCCATCCTAACCTCCTTAAAGCCAAAGCCTATTTGTTCTAATAAATCTCATTTCGAACCTTGAACTCATTTGTCAGCAAAAATTCCTGTTTCGCCTCACGCAGTTTCAGATCAATCGTAATTTTCTCATTGTAAATCAAATTCTCATTTTCCGTACCGTCGCCGGAGCTTGACGACTGTCGAATCTGTGTCTTGGTAACGGAAAACGTGTCCACATACTCGCTTACACAGTTTACCTCATTTGACATGGTGTTGATGTAATTCCTGTAAAAATTTTCCTTCGTTGCTTCTGTAAACGGCAGCGTCGGATACGCAGCCACTGCATCCTTATATGCCTGAGAATTATAATCGGGAGCCGTCGCCGCATTTCTCGTGCCGAACAAATAATCGATATCCTCCTCCAGAACCATGTATAGCCGGTTATCCTTCTGCCAGATTACACGAAGCGAGCCGACAGTTGACGGTTCCGGCATTCCCAAAGGCCATTTCGAATGTTCCACAAGTCTCGGAACCGTATATATGGCAAGCACCTGCGTTGTCCCACCGGATATCGGATCCGTAACATCAATAATCTCGGTACTGTTTCCTTCCATAATCCATGTGCCGACCTGTTCCATCACAATCTGCGACTCCATCTGCAAATCAATGGTTGCAGCAGCCATCTGATAACTCGATATTGCATTTTTCAAAAATAAAGCAGCGGCTCCCAAAATGATGGTCGACATTGCAACCGCAATAATCATTTCCACCATGGTAAGGCCCCGATTATCGTGTCTCATACCCATTCCTTCTACTCCAAAATGTGCTTTCCGGTCGCTTCAATAAGCGTAATTTTATAGGTTCCCGAACCGTCTATGATAATCTGACTCACGTTCGTTTTGCTGCTGTCAAACACACCGGATTTTTTGTATACTACACGAATAAAATCCGTCTCTGTCACATCTCCTGCTGTTCCTGCGGAATCCACCTTTGAGATTGTGACATTTGTCCCGGCAAGCTTCGTGCCGGAGCTGTCCAGCTGTGAAAAATCCGTATCGTTGCTGTCTGCAATCTCCACATCTATAATTGTCTTCATGTAATATCCGTCGCTCAGCTTATAGATATACAAATACGGAACGCCCGCCTTGCTCATGGTGTTTGCCTGTTGTTTTTCGATTGCTGTGCTGACTGTTTTTGCAGCCTTCTGCGTATTTCCCATCATAATATAGGAAAGCATGGAAATCGAAGTTCCGGCAAGTATGCCAATCATTGCAATCACAATGATGATTTCCACCAAAGACATTCCCTTCTGGTTCTCCCGAAGTCTCATGTATTATCCCTCGTTCTTCTTCCAATTCTGATAGGTCAGATACTGATCAATCTGAATCTCTCCAATTACACTATCGGCTAAAATATTGTAATCCTTAAAATATGTTGCAAAAAGCGGAGCCTCCGTCGAACCGTTCGTAAGCCTTGCAATATCAGCCGCAAACAGATTCGATACATATGTTTCATCGGAAACCAGCGAAATATTGCTGTTCGCAAAGCTGATTGTTCCGCCTGCCCAGATCATACCGCGGAAATCGTTCTTCACAACGACATCCCCGGTAGCAATGACGATTCCGCAGACGCAGTCCTCTCCGATTTCGTATGCCGGACTGAGATCCGCCGAGTTGTTGACAACAGCAAGCAGCTGATACTTGGTGGTTGAACCCGGAAGCAAAGTCTTTTCCGCCTTTACCTTTGGCGGATGCACACCGCCGACGTCCTCCTGTGCAAGCTCACTTTGAATAAGATCCGTACGAAGCACATTGTCAAACAGCGGATTGATTGTCTTATCGTTTCCGGCAAACCGCGCATTTTCCGAAGAGATATCGGTGTGCATGTCCTCCAGATACATCTGATTGGACATATACGTGGTTGCCAGCCGGTCGGCAAGATTCCAATATGCGCCGTCCGGATCCCACGCAGCGTCTCCCGCGATGGTTACATTCTTAACGCCAAGCTCCGCTCCCTCTGCGGACTGGTACATGACGTCGCCCTTTAACGTATAGACAAGCGATTCATCATCCAGCCTGATCAGAATCGCATCCGCATACTGGCTCGCAAACGCGTTGGTATTGTAAGAATTGACCTGATAATAATTGGAGAAGAACTGGTTTGCGCTGTTCTCATCCTTAAAGTTTAAGTAATATCTGGTTGAAGACGTTCCGTTCGACTGGAAATAATACGGCACAATCGGACTTTCCGTATTCAGATAGGACAGCAGCGTCGATTCGCCGATGCCGATGCTGTTCGCATAGGCCGTCAGACCTTCCGGCTTGAATTGTACGGCGTCCACGTCCACATACTGCGTCGGGATATAGTAAGCAAGCTGGTTTGTACGAACCGAAACGGATTCGCCCAGAATAATATCTTTATTGTCCGCATCAACTCCGCGCGAAATGTAGGTGCGTCCGGACAAAAGCAGATAGTTGAGTCCGGAAAGGTCTATTCTGCTGTTCCTTCCGTTAATCACCATTGCACTGCTGTAATTTGCCGCGGTAACATTCGGCGTCGTCGTCACATAATCCTGCAAATAGTTATACCCATAGTACTGTCCGGATAAGGTAACCGTACTGTTCTTCGCATTGACATTCAGATCGTCCGCGACATAGATTTTTCCGTTCATATTTAATACTGCGGCTGTACCGGTTCCTTCCGTTCCGATATTTTCCGCCCATATCTCCGCGGCGTCCTTGCCGATATCCAGCGTGGAACCGCTTGTCGCAACAATATCTCCTCTTGTCACAAGCTTGCTGCCGCTGATTGTCGCGCTGCCATTGTCCGCCGTCCGGATTCCGCCTGCGCCCGCATACACGTTTCCGTTGATGGAAATGTTCGACATGTTAAACAGCAGCTGATCATCCGCCAGAACCGCACAACGCATATAGTCCTTTACCACATTGGAGCCGTCAAAGTTCAAGACCGGCGTATGGAATACCATATCCGTTGTAATCGTCGTCTCATACCCCCGATCGTCCTGATACGTTACCTTAACGTTATTTAACGTAAATATTCCGTCCACATAGTCCGCCTCAAAGGAAGCGTCCTCATTGTTGATAACCGATATATAATTCTTTGTCTCCGGGCGCATAACTGCCTTTAACGTTTCAACGTTATAGAATCCGTATGTATATATAATATTCGTAACATCAAGCGGATCGTACTGCTCCCGCTTATCATCTCTGGTTGCATCATCCTTGTCCCAGAAGTCATTCATCAGCGTATCGATATAGATTTTGGTAAACTTCGCCTGAATGTCTTCTCCTGCTACCATAATGTCGCGGTAATCCGCAAGAATCGTCGTGTAAGAGCTCTGCATTGCCTGTGCTGCAATATCATTTAGTCCTATGGTAAGCTCGTCCATGACTTCTTCCGCGCTGTAAAAATTTTTCTTACCGGACTGCTCCACTTCCTTCATCTGGATATTCGCAATTGTAACGCTTGCGACAACCGCGCCGATAATTCCAACAAAAGCGATTACCACAAGAACTGCCACAAGCGAGGCTCCGCGGTTTCTGTTTTTCTTATTACCGGATAAGTTCATGGTTAATCTCCTTTCGTTGTTGTTATGGAAATAACCGGAGTTTCCGAAGTATAATCTCCTGTGTCATTTTTTTCATATACGGCTGCCGTAATCTCAACCAGCCGGATGGGATTTCCCGATTCCGAAACCCCGGTGGCATATGCCGTATCGAGCAGTCCCGACGAATTCATGTTGTACACTCCGCCGTAATCGCTCGAACCGCCGTTTTCACTGATATTGGAACGGATTTTCTGATCCGATGCAAGCTTCGTAACTTTCAGCTTATAAGAACTTGAAGCTGCCGGATTCTGGCAGATGAGATAAAGCACCGGATTCTCCGGGAGCGTCGTGTTGCTCGTTACTTCAAGCTCATCATCTTTTCCGGGCATCTGATCGTACAGAAGATAGATACTGCTCAGCTGCGTCATATAGATGTCCGCCAAAATTTCTTTCTCCGTATAATAGGTTCTCGGATTTACCGAATTTAAGCCTTCACAGGAATAGATGTAATACACCTGAACGTAGTATGGCGAAGCGTCTCCCTCAGTATAGACAATGTCCATATACATGTTTCTGGACATGTGATTTTTGACCTCCTGCTCGCTCAAAACGGCAACGCTGGCGTTCTGCGTAACATTTGCCGAGTTGATGGACAGGAAGTAGGAAACCGCCTGATTGTACTGCTCATTCTCTATGGCAAGCACGTCGCAGATGTTGTTGATTCCGTATGTAATCGGGCGCGTTTTTGCATTTGCCGCCGTATCTGTGGAAACCGTAATCTCCACATGATACTTTCCGTCCGGCTCGTCTGTCTGGTACGTAACCGCACCTGTTCCGTCGGCAGGATTCATGCTGCTTGACTTTAAGGCATAACCGTCGTCCTCCAGACACTTCACGCCGTAGCCGTCGTCGAGCTTCTGTAAAAGCTGATCCTCGGCCTTTAACCCTTCCGTAATCTCCTGCGCGAGCGCGGTTCCCTTCTGCCGGACCGCCATTTTTGCGCTGTAGCGCATAGAGTCCGCAAAATACGTCAGAAGAGGGATGGTAACAATCGCAAGAATCGCCATGGAGAGAATTACCTCTATCAGCGTAAAGCCCGCATGTCTGTGTTTAGTTGTTATCCGGCGGAAGCTGTTCCATTTCTTCTTCATTTTCCTCAGAATCATCACCCTCTACATTCATGTTCATTATCCTGTTTCCGCTGCCAGACTTAAAGATGTCCGGTACGCCTGAACCGATACCTTTTACCGAAGGATCCGTATACTCCTTATCCGTATTGGTAAGATAAAACATATTTACCGTAAATGTACCGCTGATGTTGCCGGTCTCCGTATCATAGGACATCGTGATTGCCGGCACCGTCATGCGATCCTTCAAGCCGGCAATATACTCCGCCATGCTTTTGATGTCTTCGTATGTACCCTCATAGTTCATGCTGAGCGCATCGTAAAATCCCACTCTGGTATTTTCGGAAGAAACCGTTATCTCATTTCCCTCCGCGTCCACCGTTGTCGTAGTGCCTGCCACATCGCCAATCAGATTGTTCATCAGAAGATTGATACTTGAAACATGCACTTTTGTCGTATTTTCCAAGTCTTCAATAACCATGATGGCTTTTTCTGTCGGCACATCCGTCGGGTACTTTTCAATGATATCCTGCACTTCCTGTCTGTATCCTTCCGTCTCTGCAATGACCTCGTCCTGTCTCTGCTGCATCAGTTCAAGCTCGGTTACCCGCTGCTGATCCTCTGCGTTCTGCGCCTCAATCTCCTGCGCCGCCTTTACCGATTTGCTGAATACAAGGAAATAAGATACCGCAACCATGATAAGTGCAAGACCCAAGAGAATCATTCGTATTTCCTGATTGGATAATTTTGTCTTTGATTTCATCGTCCCACACTCCTTTACTCAGCCGTCTGTCCGGCTGCTTCTTCCTCGACTGCCTTGACATAGGTTGCCGTCGCCGAAAAACTCCACGTACTGTTTCCTTCGTCGTCCGCTTCCTCCACGAGAGAAAGAACCGACACGTTCGTAAGACATGGAATCTTTTTCATATTCATGATTAACAGCGCTACCGACGGCCGGTTATCCGAAACCATGTTGATGGAAATATTGTCTCCGGTAATGGTAAGACTGATTACCGTAATCGTATTCGGCAGATTCTGCTCCAGCTGTGAAATCAGCTCGGAAAACTGCTCGTTGTTGGTGTAGGTGGCTTCATCAAACGCCCGATACTGTGCGGCTTCTGTCGCTGCCGCTTCATTTTCATCATAGATTACCTGCACATATGACAGTTCCTGTAATCTCTGCTGCAAAATCGCCTGCTGCGAGGTGGCAAGCACTTTTCTTGTCACGCCAAGGACAATCAGCACCAGACTGATTGCGAATGCACCGAAAAATACGATATAAGCGGTCTTTAAGCTACCCTTTTTCGTCTCCTGCGCCTTTAATTCCTTCGGCTTCGCATTGATTGGATGAATCGTTGCTCCGATAACGGATACAAAGCCGAGCGAATTGATTGCACGTTCCGAGTCCATGCCATCCTTGTTCCGGAAGTTGACGTAGGTAAAGAAATCGCGCTCTTCCAGCTGCAGTCCGGTCTCCTGAAGGAACATTTTCTTGATTCCTGCGAACCGGATTCCGTCTCCGGCGAGATAGAGCTTTCCGAGCTGCTCGGTCTTGGCCTGTGATTTATAGTAATCCAGCGCGGTAATCACAACGCGGATATAATATACCAGCGCGTCCCGCACATCCGCGTAAGCGTCGTTCAATACCTCCTGCCGCTTCTCCGGATCTTCGATGGACGAATTCGGATAATCTCCCGCATTCGGCTCCACGTTCAGCACGTCATGGGACAACAGAAAATCAAATGCCTGAATCTCATCCTCCGCACCTAAAATCTTGTGCTCAATGACGGCGGCCAGAGACGTCTCATAGCCGTATGGGGATACACGCTGAAATACCAGCTGCTTATTTGCGATGATACTGATTACGGTGGACTGTTCTTCCAGCTGGACGATTACACCGTCCTCCGCATAGTGCTCCTTAATAAAGGATACTACGCTGTTTCCGATATACTCGAAGTTTAAGATATTCAGTCCTGCCTCTGCGGCAAAGGAAGCATAATTGCTCAGCAGATTGTCGGGAATTGCAATCAAGAGAAGCTTCAGGCTCTTTTTATCCGGTGCCTGGGCCACTCCCATCCTGGTATAGGAAATCGTATACCCGGACACATCCATCGGGAAGTAGTCTTTTGCCTGACTCTCCACAATCGTCTCGATTTTGTCGTCCTTGACATACGGTATCGTAATCTCCCTCGTGATGACCTTGGAGGAGTTGATTGAGAAAATTACATTTTTCTCCTGAATCTGCCGGTTTAAGAGTTCCGCCTTCAATACGTTTGCAAAAGACTCCTTATCGCGGATATAGCCGTCTTCCACCGCATGCTCCGGGGTACGGAAGAAAAATGCGTTCACAATGTTGTGGGTTTTTTTATGTTCCTCAACAAGTGCAACCTTTGTCCACCAGATACTGGTCTCAATACTCAAAATCAGTTTTGCCATCTTATGTCTCCTTTATTTCGCATATGGATTCTGCTCTCTGATTCCAGCAGACTTGTATCAGTTTGCTCGGATCAAAAAACATTTCTATCCTAAAATCAGTCCCAAATACCATGAAATCAAACGGTCTCCCCACAATGCCATCAGAAATATTCCTAGTGACAGGTAAGGTCCCATCGCAAGGACATGCTTTGCTTTCGTCAGTTTCATGCGAAGGACATGCACGACTGAACCGATGATACAGCCTGCCAAAAATGCGAGGAGTATCAGCTTCCAGCCCAAAATCAGCCCGGCTGCCGCCATAAGCTTTACATCGCCGCCGCCGATGGCGCTTCCGCCCGACAGCAGGAATAAAAAGCCGAGAAACAGCGATACGCTTACCGCGCCGATAATATGCTCCAATAGATTCTCGGAATCCAAAAAGCACATAAAGACTCCTAGTAGCGCCAGAAAATAATTGAGGGATACCGGAATCTCAAAGGTTCGTTCGTCGATCACAGTTATTACTATTAAGGCAGATGTCATAAGACAATACAGGATGCTTTTTGCGTTCAGACCGTTCGCCATGAAAACGATCACATACAAAATTCCGTTTACAGCCTCTACGATTGGGTACTGCTTCGAAATTTTTGCTCCACAGTATCGGCACCTGCCCTTTAGCAATAAAAACGAAAAAACCGGAAACAGGTCATACCAGCTTAATTTATGCCCGCATTCCATACAGTGGGAGCTTGGAAATACGATGCTTTCTTTCTTTGGTATACGATAGATGCATACGTTTAGGAAGCTTCCGATTACGATTCCATATAAGAATATAATGATGTAAATGAATGCGGTCATAAATGCTGGCATGATGGATTCCTTTTACTGTTAACCTTATCTATTTACCTTTTCTCTCCACCGCAATCATTTTGCGTATTCTGCCTGCAGACGCGCTCTCGCTCGTTTTGCACGCAGCGGTACTAAATTCGTGATACATCACTCATTAAGTACCGGCGTGCAAAAAAGGTCTGCGGGCAGAATCGCAAAATGCTTCGCGGTGGGCTGCCATGTACCATGCATCCGAAGAAGCTGCCGATGGCATGTTCTTTCGGATGGAATTGGTTAAATGTTATTTGCTAGATGTTAACGCATGTCCTGATCCATATAAATCTGCATTATCAGTATTATCAGTATCAGAATTTGTAGCATCTGTCTCCAAAGAAACAACACCGGTTGTATCAGAATATTTAATGGTAATCGTGTCAATAGTCTTACCTGCTGTTGAAGAGAGACTAAGTGTAACTTTTGATGTTGCAGCCCATACACCACTATCAACATTATTCAATTCACAGAAAGTATTCTTCACAGTTACATCAGCAGTTCCTGCAATAACAAAATCATTAGTTCCTGTATCACGATTTAATATAATTGTAGTGTCTGTACCAGCCTTTTCAGCATTCATTGAGAACGCGGATGTTCCGTCTGTAAGTAATGCACTTAAGATCTGCTGGTCTTTTGCTACTCTTGAACGGTTGATATATGGAATAACCTGTGTTCCTACGATACCAACTAAGATTGCCATAATGGCAATAACGATGATTAACTCTACAAGAGAGAATCCTTTGTTGTTTCCTTTGTTTTCCTTGATTCTGTTTACTAATTTCATTTTCTTTACCCTCCGTATAAGTAAAAATTTGTTTATCTATTATCAAGCGGTCTCATGGCAAGGCCGCCGATAACCATAAGTGATTACTCGATTGCGCTGTACAGACTGTACATCGGCATCATGATTGCCAGAATAATCGGTACGACAATCAGTGCCATCAGAACGATGATGAGCGGCTCCATCGCGGCGAGCAGCGCCTGTGTTGCCATCTCCACTTCTTCGTCGTAATACTCGGCAATCTTGTCGAGCATGTCCTCCATGTTACCGGTTTCCTCTCCGATCCGTACCATGTGGTATACCATCGGCGGAAATACCTCGCTGTCCTCCAGCGGTTTCGAGAGAGGGACGCCCTCCGTAACATCCTTTTGCGCTCTGTGAAGCACCTGTTTTACGATCGCATTTTTCATCAGCTTCTCGACGATTCCAAGTGCATCGACAAGCGGAATACCGGATGACGTCAGCGTGCTCAGCGTTCTTGTAAAAGTTGCCGACGCGGTCTTTATATTCAGTGTTCCGAAGAGCGGCAGCTTTAGACCGATTCTTCCGAAGAGCAGCGCGCCCCGCTCCGTCTTTTTAAATTCCCGGGCGATAAACCACAAAGCAAAGATACCGCCCGCCATCCAGTACCAGGAATGTACCAGAAAATCGCTGATTCCCATGACAATCTTCGTGATTGCCGGAAGCTCCGCTCCTACCTCGTCAAAGGTGGAGGTAAAGGTCGGCACGATTTTTACCATCATAATAATTACGACAACGATAATTACGATAATCAGGATAATTGGATAAATCATGGATTTTGCAATCATTCCCTTTAATCTGGAATCCTTCTCAAACTGCATACCCAGACGGTTGAAGGCGACGTCCAGACTACCGGATGCTTCTCCTGCATTGATCATGTGAATCATGATTTCAGGAAATACCTTCGGATGCTTCGACATTGCTATGGAAAGGCTGTCGCCCTTCTGCACATCATCCCGGACATTCTGGATTGCGGTCTTAAATGTCTTATTCTCTGTCTGCTCCGACAGCATATCGAGCGCATCGATTGCGGTTACTCCGGCGTTTAAGATACTTTCGAACTGTCTGCAGAATACCGACAGTTCTCTGGGCTTTACCGCTGCGCCGATGTGGATTTCGACATCCTTATCCAGCGCTGACGCGGCTTTTAGGGATACGATAAAGCTTCCGTCGGCTTTTAACTCCGCACTTGCCTGTTCCAGCGTATTTGCCTCGACTGTTCCTTTTTTATTTTTTCCATCCGGTCTTATAATTTCATATTTAAAACTTGCCATCCGTTATTCCTTTCGGCTTTAGTATAATTTTTCCTGCATAGCAGCTGCATCTACCGCATACTCTACCGCTTTTGCACCGTCAATCCTGTGCTTTAAGTACAAATCGAACAATGCGTCGTCCATCGTCTGCATACCGAACTTCTTGCTGGTCTGGATGATGGAATTGATCTGATGCGTCTTTCCTTCCCGAATCAGATTCTTAATCGCCGGCGTGCCATGCATGACCTCAAACGCTGCAACCCGGCCTTTTCCGTCTATCGTCTGCAAAAGCTGCTGGGATATGACACATTCCAATACGCTCGCCAGCTGGATTCGGATCTGCTGCTGCTGATGCGGCGGAAATACGTCGATAATACGGTCGATGGTCGGCGCAGCTCCGATGGTATGAAGGGTTGAGAACACCAGATGTCCGGTCTCTGCTGCGGTTATTGCCGTTGAAATCGTATCCAGGTCTCGCATCTCTCCCACCAGAACGATATCCGGATCTTCACGAAGCGCTGCGCGGAGCGCGTTCGCATACGAATTTGTGTCAAGCCCGATCTCTCTTTGATTTACAATCGCTTTTCTGTGATTATGCAGATACTCGATTGGATCCTCGAGCGTAATAATATGTACATTCTGTTCCTGATTGATAATATCAATCAGCGAGGCAAGTGTGGTCGATTTACCGCTTCCGGTCGGCCCTGTGACAAGCACAAGCCCGCGCTTTTTCTTTGTGAGTTCCACTACCGAAGGAGGAACGCCAAGCGATTCCGCTGACGGAATCGTCGTTCCGACCAGACGCAGGACGGCTGCATAGGAGCCTCTCTGCTTAAATACGTTGACACGAAACCGGCCAAGCTCCGGAATGGAGTATGCGAAGTCCACCTCGCCTTTTTCCGCCAGAATCGCCTTCTGTCTGTCTCCCATCATGGACGTCACAATCTCTTCCGCAAGATTTGGAAGAATCTTGTCAAATTGATCCAGTTCCATAAGAATTCCATGATCCCTGCATTTTGGTCTTATGCCGACGGTAATATGTAAATCGGATGCTCCGCGTTCTTTTGCTGCAGCAAGAAGATTTCTTATATTCGTTTCCATGTTCTAGTCCTCATACGTAATTCGTGTCACTTCATCTACTGTTGTTATGCCTTCCAATACATATTCAGCCGCTGCCATGCGGAGCGTTTTCATGCCTTCCGCGAGGGAAATCTTCTCAATTTCGTCTGCCGTTGAGCCTTTGCTGATTACGCTGCGGATTGCCGGGGTAACCGGCATAATCTCGTACACACCGATTCGTCCGAAATAACCGCTGCCGCCGCAGGTCATGCAATCCCTGTGGTTTGCCTGCTTTATCATAATCTTCGGTGCGGTTTCCTTTATGCCGAGAATCTCGCGTTCGGCATCGGCAGCCTCCCGCTCGGTGCTGCATTCCGGACAGACGCGGCGAACCAGCCGCTGTGCGATAACGCCCACTACGGAATCGGCAATCAGATAATTTTCCACTCCCATGTCCGCCAGACGCGTGATGGTATTGGCGGAACTGTTCGTATGCAAGGTACTTACAACCAAATGTCCGGTAATGGATGCTTTGACCGCAATCTCCGCCGTCTCCTGATCCCGAATCTCACCAATCATGATGATGTCCGGGTCCTGCCGCAAGATGGAACGGAGTGCCGACGCGAAGGTTAGTCCGGCTTTTTCATTTACCTGAACCTGATTGATTCCCGGAATATTCGCCTCGACCGGATCTTCAACGGTAATAATATTTACGCCTTCTACATTCAGCTCGCTGAGCGCAGTATACAATGTGGTGGATTTGCCGCTTCCGGTCGGCCCCGTTACGAGGATAATTCCGTTCGGGTGGCTTAAAATCTTGTCGAACTTCTCCAGTTCTGCCGGTGGGAAGCCCAGATCCTTTTTGTCTCTGGTCAGCGCCTTTTTCAAGGTAAGACGCATTACGACTTTCTCGCCGTATACGGTCGGAAGCAAAGATACACGAATATCATATTCCTGTCCGTCAACCATTGCAGTCGCACGTCCGTCCTGCGGTCTTCGTTTTTCCGAAATGTCCAGTCCGCTGATAATCTTAATGCGGGCAATGACAGCCGAATGAATCGTGATGTCGTGAATCATTGCTTTCTGGAGCACGCCGTCCACACGATAACGAATTCTAAGATGATTCTCCATCGGCTCGATATGAATATCGCTGGCACGCTTGCGGACTGCCTGCTCGATAATCTGCCGGACAAGCTTTACAATCGGAGCCTGATTGATCATGTCCTCATTTGCAACATCGTCAATATTTCTCTCTTTCTCCTGCTCCTCGCGCTCTCTTGTGAACTGCTGGGCAACCTTCAGTGCTTCGATATTGCCGTAATAACGGTCGATCGTCGAAAAGATATCTCTGGTTGTCGTCACGTAAATCTGTACCTGAAATCCAGTTATAATCGAAATGTCGTCTACCGCACGTATGTCAAGAGGATCACTCATTGCAACATTTAACACGCTTTGGTTCTTCTCATTGAAGCCGAACGGCATGATTCCGTATTTCTTCAATATTGTCTCGTCGGTCAGTTTCAGAATCTCTTCCGGTACACGTATAGATGACAGCGTAACAGTCTCGTATCCCAGCTGATCTGCAAGCACATTCGCCATCTGCTGATCCGATATAAATCCGAGTTCAATCAAAACAGCACCAAGTTTCTGTCCCTGGTGCGTCGTCTTCTGTGCATTTAAGGCTTCTGTAATTTGCTCCGGGGAAATAATTCCTGCCTGCTCAAGAATCTCACCGATTCGTTTCTTCCGCATACTTACAAATGGTCGTTCCAATTTTTTTGCAATCCTCTTCTCTTCTGATAGTTCTTTTTTACTATTATACACCTTTTTTCGACATTTCATAGCAAAATTTACTTAAAATCGCAGAAAATTTTCCTTTTTTTTGCAAAAAGTGCTGGTTTTATTGAAAATACATGACAAAATATATAAAAAAGCACATGGTTTTCAAATTCCATGTGCTCCTTTATGATTGTCAAGCATCATTTCGGTTTCAAACTCTTTCATCTCTCTGCCGGATAGAGCTGCTCTTCGCTCATTTTCCCACACCAGAGCAGGTAATATCTCCATAGCACTCAGGTCTGCGGTCCCGGAAGATTCCCCAGCTAAGCCTGTTCTCTGCGATTTCGTCCAAATCGAAGAATGCCGTCAGAATTTCCTCCTGTTCCCTGCTTCCGTCGGCGACAATTGCTCCGGTCTCATCTGTGATGAAGGACGAGCCGTAAAAATTCAGACTTGAGCTCTGCATTCCGTTTTCTTTGCATGGCAGCACTTCCTCCAATCCAATCCGGTTCGCTGCTGCGACAGGAAGAAGGCTGCTTCCTGCTTGTCCCTGCATGCATCTGCGCCAATGCGGCATGCTGTCGCATTCCAGAATCGGTTCGCTTCCGATTGCCGTCGGGTAAAGGATCATTTCCGCGCCTTGTACGGCAAGTGCGCGCGCCGTTTCCGGAAACCACTGATCCCAGCAGATTCCGATTCCGATTCTGCCGAATTTTGTGTTCCACACCCGAAAGCCTGTGTCCCCCGGCGAAAAATAAAACTTTTCCTGATAAAAATGGTCGTCCGGGATATGTGTCTTCCGATACACGCCGAGCAGCGTTCCGTCTGCATCAATGACAGCGGCGCTGTTGTATAGGCGGTTGTTGTCTTTTTCATAAAAGCTGATTGGAAGAACGACGCCCAATTCCTTTGCGACCGGTACAAAATGCTTTACCGCGTCATTTTCTTCTGTCGGTTTGGCGAAATCATAGTACTCATATCTTCTTTCCTGACAAAAATACGGTCTTTCAAACAGTTCCGGCAGCAGAACCACATTGGCTCCTTTTCGGGCCGCTTCTCTTACCATGTTTTCCGCCTTGTTGATATTCTCCGCAGCATTCGCTGCACATCTCATCTGAATGGCTGCAATTGTAACCTGACGCATATGTTCTCCCTCATCATCCTGTTTTTGTCGCAGCACCCGCCTTAAAATTTCGGAATCTGCTGCGTAATGCAATGAATATTTCCGCCGCCGACAATTACCGGGCGCGCATAGATTGGATAAATTGTCCGGTTTGGAAAAAGCCGCTGCAGCGTTTCCGCCGCAGCCGCATCCTGTTCATCCCCGAATTGCGGGACCACAACCCCGCCGTTGGAGATATAGAAATTGATATAGCTGGCGGCCAGACGCTCTCCGGCTTCGCGGACGTCCTCGCCCTCCTCAAATGACAGTCCGTCGACTTCTTCCTGCGTGATACAGACCGGCTTCTTCGGAATCGGCAGCTTATGAACCACGAGTTTCCGGCCTTTTGCATCCGTCTCCCGCTCCAAAATCGCAAGATCCTTGCAGCTTAGAAGAAACTGCGGGTCATTCACATCATCCGTCCACGCAAGAACCACCTCGCCCGGCTTTACAAAAGCGCAGACATTATCGACGTGTTCATTTGTTTCATCATTGTAAATTCCGTTCGGAAGCCAGATGATTTTCTCCGCTCCAAGATATTCCATCAATTCATTTTCAATCTGCGCCTTGCTCATCTGCGGGTTTCTTCCGGCGCTTAACAGGCACGCCTCCGTCACGATTACCGTCCCCTCGCCGTCCGAATGTATGGAGCCGCCCTCCAATACAAAATCCTGCGCATCGTAGCAGTCGATTCCAAGTGCGTCGCAGATTCGTTTTGCGGCGGCATTATCCTTGTCCCAATGCGCATATAAACCGTCCGTTTTTCCGCCCCACGCATTGAACTGCCAATCGATTCCGCGCACCTTCCGGCTGCCGCCGGCGGTCAAAGCTGTGCCCTGCGCCTCTTCCTTTACGACGCAGGTTGGCCCGATGTCTCTCGCCCATGCGTCATCCGTTTCGATTTCGATAATCTGTGCATTGGAAATATCCGCCTGCTCCAACGCGCGCTTTACTTCATCCTCATGGGAATGGCTGCATAGCATCCATACTTTTTCGCTCTGTGATATCGCGTGTGCAATTTCGATAAATGTTTTTTGCGCTTCCGCCGCACCATGCGGCCATGAGCCTGGACGCACCGGCCAAATCATCACACAGCCTTCGTGCTCTTCGAATTCTCCCGGCATACGATATCCGTCAATGCCGGGAGTGATTAAATTTTTCATCAGTTGATTGGTTAATCTGTTATACATCTGTGCTGTCTTTCTATAATTGTAACTATTCAGAACTCCCATACATTCTCAAAAAGCAGCTGCCTTACGAATCGTTACCTATAATCTCATTTTAAAATCTTCATATCCGAACTTCCTTATAAGCTCGCAGCTTCCGTCTTTTCTCATCACATAAATGGACGGAAGCCCGATTCCGTTGAAGGTATTGTTTTTTACCATGGAATAGATTGCCATATCCGTAAAATACAGTCTGTCCTTCGGACGCTTTTCTTCGTCAAACGAATAATCGCCTATGATATCGCCTGCTAAGCAGGTGCAGGAAGAAAGACGATAGGTATACTTCTTCTCTCCGGCTTCTCCGCTGTCTTTTAACGGAGGGCGGTACGGCATCTCGAGCACGTCCGGCATATGGCAGGCTGCGGATGTATCTAAAATCAGGGTTTTGATTCCATTGTCAACCACATCCATGATTTCGGTAACGAGGTATCCGGCGTCAAGCGCAACTGCCTCTCCCGGCTCTAAATAGATTTCCAGACGGTAGGTTTCTTTCAAACGCCGGATTATGGAAATCAGCTTTTCCCTGTCATAGTCCTCTCTTGTGATATGGTGTCCTCCGCCCATATTCAGCCATTTCATCTGAGGAAGGTATTCGCCGAATTTTTCTTCTACCGCCGCAACGGTTCTTTCAAGGTCGTCCGAGTTCTGCTCGCAGAGCGTATGAAAATGAAGTCCTTCAATCAAATCCAGCGCATGCGGATTTTCCTGCAGGGCTTTCTTAAAATTGGAGAGCGTCACGCCAAGTCTCGAACCCGGCGCGCAAGGGTCGTAAATTGCGTGTTCCTTCTGTGTTGAGCACTCCGGATTTATGCGCAGTCCGAGAGACGGCGCGCAGACGGCATGATCGGTCATAGAAAATGCATTGCTCCCATTCTCTACACCTTTGCATTTTAAAGCGAACTTCTCAATCTGTGAGAAGGAATTGAAAATCACATGGTCGCAGATACATGCCAGTTCTTCGATCTCATTCTCATGATATGCCGGTGCAAAGACATGGTTTTCCCTGCCCATCTCTTCGCAGCCGAGTTTTGCCTCATACAGACCGCTTGCGGTTGTTCCCGCAAGATACTGTCCGATCAGCGGATACTCGCTGTACATGGAAAAAGCCTTCTGCGCAAGAAGGATTTTGCACCCTGCTTCCTTTTGCACGCGCTTTAGTATGTTTAAATTGTCAATCAGTTTTCCTTCGTCAATGACATACGACGGGGTTGGAACTTCCTGCAGCTGCATTCCTTATTCCTCTGGGTTATTATTGTTTTGTTCTAATCCACCAATACCGGATTCTCTTCTACTACCCATGGAAGTCCCCACTTATTCAAAGCTTCCATGTATGGATCCGGATCAAACTCATCGGTCGTGTATACGCCCGGTCTGCTCCACTGTCCGGTTACAACCATCATTGCCCCGATCATTGCAGGCACGCCTGTGGTATAAGAAATCGCCTGTGACTCAACTTCTTTGTAGCATTCCTGATGGTCGCATACATTATAAATATAGATGCTTCTCTCTTTTCCATCCTTCACCCCGGTAAAGATGCATCCGATATTCGTCTTTCCGACGGTTCTTGGTCCGAGAGATGCCGGGTCAGGGAGAAGCGCCTTTAAAAACTGAATCGGTACAATCTGCTGGCCGTTAAATTCTATCGGAGTCGTACTAAGCATTCCGACATTCTCCAGGCATTTCATATGTGTCAGGTAGCTCTGTCCAAACGTCATGAAGAAACGGATTCTTTTTACTCCGGGAATATTCTTTGCGAGCGCTTCAATTTCCTCATGGTGCAGCAGGTACATATCCTTTTCTCCGACGCCCTTAAAGTTGTACTCCCGCTTGATGCTCATTGCGGGAACCTCAATCCATTTTCCGTTCTCCCAGTAGGAGCCCGGCGCGGAAACCTCGCGAAGATTGATTTCAGGATTGAAATTGGTTGCAAACGGATATCCATGGTCTCCGCCGTTGCAGTCTAAGATATCTATGGTGTGGATTTCATCAAAAAAATGCTTCTGTGCATACGCCGTAAATACGCTTGTTACGCCCGGATCGAATCCTGTTCCGAGCAGCGCGGTAAGTCCCGCCTTTTCGTATTTTTCCTGATAAGCCCACTGCCATGAATAATCAAAATAGGCAGAAAATCCAAGCTCCTTGCAGCGTTTTTCATAAACGGCTCTCCACTTCGGATCGTCGGTATCCTCCGCTTCGTAGTTTGCGGTATCAATATAGTGAACGCCTGCCGCAAGGCATGCATCCATGATGGTAAGATCCTGATACGGAAGCGCCACATTGAGCACCGCATCCGGCTTATACGACCGAATCAATTCCGTAAGTTCCGTCGTATTGTCGGCGTCAATCTTTGCAGTCGTAATCTTTGTTTTGGTGGCCGGCTGCAATTTTTCCTTTAGCGCATCGCACTTGCTTACGGTGCGGCTTGCAATCATAATCTCCTCAAATACTTCACTGTTCCGGCAGCATTTGTGAATCGCAACGGAAGCCACTCCGCCGCATCCGATAATCATTAATCTACTCATTTTTACCTCCTCGTACAACAAGTCTTTTATTCCGTATGTTTCTTTCCTTCTTCCTCTTCCAGAAGATCCTCCACATATTTCGGGAGCATAAATGCGCCTCTGTGAAGATTGGTGGTATAATACCATGTTTTTATATTTCTTGCCTTCCAGCGCACCGGGTCAAAATCATGTAACGGATGATACTTTTTGGAAGCAAAACCGAACATCCAGATTCCTGCCGGGCAGGTCGGTATGCTGGCCTGATAAACGCGGCTGATTGGAAAAGACCGGTATACCTTCCGGTGCATTGCCCGGAAGGCCGCCTCATCCTCATCATAGAACGGACTGCCATGCTGGTACACCATGATTCCGTCGTCGTGGAGCGCGCGATAACAGCTGCCATAGAATTCCTTTGTGAAAAGTCCCTCCGTATGGCCAAACGGATCGGTGGAATCGTTGATAATCAAATCATATTTATCGCTGCATCTGCGAAGAAACCTAAGACCGTCCATGTTGGTAACCGTAACGCGCGGATCTTCGAAGCCTTTGGCGGTTTCCGGGAAAAACTCTTTACTGACGGAGACAAACATCTCATCCGGTTCGACGACGTCGATGTGCTCAATCTCCGGGTACTCGATGCAGGTGCGGGCAACCCCGCCGTCGCCTCCGCCGATAATCAGCACATCCTTTACATGCGGATGAACCGCCATCGGTACATGGACAACCATTTCATTATAGATAAATTCGTCTGCCTCGGAAAAAATGATATCGCCGTCCAAAACAATCATTTTACCGAATTCCTTCGACTCAAATACGTCAATCCGCTGATAATCGTTTTCCTGCGAAAACAATTGCTTATCCACGCGGACGCTGGTCTTGACATTATCTGTGTCCATCTGTGAAAACCAGATATCCATCTTAGACCTCCTTATCAATCACGCACAAATGCAAAACTTTCGGATCAAGCGTTCCCTGAAGAGAGCATCCTTTCTCTCTCGCATACTGTATGTATTCAATAATCTCATCCGTAATTTTCTCTCCCGGTGTAAGAATCGGTATTCCGGGCGGATAACACATCACAAGCTCCCCGCAAATCATTCCCGAGGTATGCTCAATCGGAACCTGCTTCTTTTTCGCATAGAACGCCTGATTCGGCGTCAGAACCACCTCCGGCTGAATAAAATCCCCGCAGTACAGGTCGTTTGTGTTCTTTCCGAACACACGCTTGATGTCTTCCAACGCCCCGACAAGGCGCTCGATATCCTGAATCCGGTCTCCGATTGAAATGTATGCCAGAATATTTCCGATATCGCCAAATTCAATCTGAATGTCATACTCATCGCGGAGCAGATCGTACACTTCTATTCCGGTAAGTCCGATGCCCTGCGTATATACCGATAGCTTCGTCACGTCATAATCGAATACGCTGTCGCCGTCAATCAATTCTTTTCCATACGCATAATAGCCGCCGATTGCATTGATTTCGCTTCTTGCATATTCCGCCATGCGGCTTACTTTCGCAAAGGACTCCTCCCCGCGAAGCGCAAGATTCCGTCTTGAGATATCAAGACTGGACAACAAAAGGTAGGACGCGCTGGTCGTCTGCGTCAGATTGATAATCTGTCTCACATAATCCGCATCCACATGTTCGCCGCATAGCAGAATGGAGCTCTGCGTCAAACTGCCGCCGGACTTGTGCATGGATACCGCCGCAAGATCGGCGCCTGCCGCAATGCCCGCAACCGGAAGCTCCTCGTTAAAATATAAATGCGTTCCATGCGCCTCATCCGCCAGAACTTTCATTCCTTTCTCATGTGCCATCCTTGCAATCTCAACCATATTGGAGCAAATTCCATAGTAGGTCGGATTATTTAAAAACACCGCGACCGCATCAGGATTTTCGCAAATGACGCGGCGCATCTCTTCCACTTCCACGCCGAGGGCAATGCCGATTTTCGGATTTACCTTTACCTCGACATAGACCGGTATTCCGCCGCAAAGCACAAGCGCATTGATTACGCTCTTGTGTACATTCCGGGGAAGAATAATCTTATCGCCCGCCTTGCAGACTGCCAGAATCATCGTCTGCACTGCGCTGGTTGTTCCGTTTACCATAAAAAATGCATGGCTTGCGCCGAACGCTTCCGCGGTAAGTTCCTGCGCTTCCTTTATCACAGAAACCGGATGTCCCAGATTATCCAGTGGTTTCATGGAATTGACGTCCAGACCGACGCATTTCTCTCCGAGAAGCTCGACAAGTTCCGGGTTTCCCCTTCCTCTTTTATGGCCCGGAACGTCGAACGGAACCACTCTTTTTTTTCGAAAATGCTCTAATGCCTCATAAATAGGCGCTGATTTCTGATTCATGTCTTTTCTTCCTTTTACTGCAAACGAGAGAAACATACCTTTTTAGTTTTGCCCGGCAAACACAAAAAAGCAAGCGGCGGCACACCACTTGCTCTAAACGTCAGAAAAAAATCTATTCCCTATAAGAGTATTTCTGCAAATACATGCTACCGGAAGAACCCGCCACCGGCGGTTTCTCCGGATGCTTGGCAACTCATATTGACCGTTTCACAAGATGATGTGCTCACGCACTGATTATAAAGTAATCAACTTATAAAATTTGAGCTTTTAACTCAATCAATAATTCGCTTTGCAAAACAAATACTCTGTTTTACTCACTTTTTTAATTATATATCCTCGCAAGAATAATGTCAATTGCGTAATCGCTTGAATAAAAACATAAAAACAGGAGTGGCCTTTATTCCGCCACTCCTATTTATTTTTAAAGATGGATTTTTTAGAACTTACCTGCTTCCGCTGCTTCCTCCACCGAGACGGCAACTGCCACAGTAGCTCCAACCATTGGGTTGTTACCCATTCCGATCAGTCCCATCATCTCTACGTGAGCCGGAACTGAGGAAGATCCTGCAAACTGTGCATCGGAATGCATACGTCCTAAAGTATCTGTCATACCGTAGGAAGCCGGGCCTGCGGCCATGTTATCCGGATGAAGTGTACGACCTGTACCACCGCCTGATGCTACCGAGAAGTACTTCTTGCCCTGCTCGATACATTCTTTCTTATATGTACCTGCTACCGGATGCTGGAAACGTGTAGGGTTGGTTGAGTTACCGGTAATAGATACACCGACGTTCTCATACTGCATGATTGCAACGCCTTCCTGAACATCATCCGCACCATAGCATTTTACGGTTGCGCGAATACCGTCAGAGAAAGCTTTCTCGTATACGATGTTAAGCTTTGCTTCCTTATAGTCATACTTTGTCTCAACAAATGTAAATCCGTTAATACGTGAGATAATCTGTGCAGCGTCTTTTCCAAGGCCGTTTAAGATAACGCGAAGCGGTTTCTTACGAACTTTATTCGCCTTTTCTGCGATACCGATTGCGCCTTCTGCCGCTGCAAATGACTCATGTCCTGCCAAAAAGCAGAAGCATTCGGTCTCTTCCTCTAATAACATCTTTCCAAGGTTGCCATGTCCGAGACCTACCTTACGATGGTCTGCGACGGAACCCGGAATACAGAATGACTGAAGTCCCTCGCCGATTGCTGCCGCAGCATCAGCGGCTCTTCTGCATCCTTTCTTAATTGCGATAGCTGCGCCTACCGTATAAGCCCAGCATGCATTTTCAAAACAAATCGGCTGGATTTTCTTAACCTGCTCGTATACGTCCAGTCCAGCATCCTTTGTAATCTTCTCAGCCTCTTCGATTGAGCTGATACCATAGCTGTTCAACACAGCGTTGATCTGGTCAATTCTTCTTTCATATGATTCAAATAAAGCCATTTTATCTCGTTCTCCTTTCCTTTCGTCAATCATGCCGGCATGTTGACTCTCTTGCACTCACTTCTATTCCTGACGCGGATCGATAATCTTAACTGCGTCAGCTACACGACCATACTGACCTTTCGCCTTTTCCCAGGCGGTATTAGGATCATCGCCCTTCTTGATGAAGTCAGTCATCTTTCCGAGAGAAACGAACTGATATCCGATAACTTCATTATTCTCATCCAATGCGATTCCGGTTACATAACCTTCAGCCATCTCAAGGTAACGAACGCCCTTCTCTTTTGTTGCATACATGGTACCAACCTGAGAGCGAAGCCCTTTTCCCAAATCCTCAAGACCGGCTCCTACGGCAAGTCCGTCATCAGAGAACGCACTCTGGGTACGTCCGTAAACAATCTGTAAGAATAACTCTCTCATTGCTGTATTGATAGCGTCACATACTAAGTCGGTGTTTAAAGCTTCAAGAATGGTCTTGCCCTGCAAAATTTCGGCTGCCATAGCTGCAGAGTGGGTCATGCCGGAGCATCCGATGGTCTCAATCAATGCCTCTACGATAACACCTTCCTTAACGTTAAGTGAAAGCTTGCAGGCGCCCTGCTGCGGAGCGCACCAGCCTACACCATGTGTAAAGCCTGAAATATCCTCAATTTTCTTTGCATGAACCCATTTTCCCTCTTCCGGGATTGGAGCTGGCTCATGCTTTGCGCCCTTGGCAACCGGACACATGTTTTCAACTTCCTTCGTGTAAATCATTGTTTGACTCCTTTCGTTTCGTGTCGTGATTCAAATGTCCGGTTGAAAAAACAACCCGACATACTGCACATATTTTCTCACATTTTTTTCCATAAGTCCATAGGAAGAAACTATTTTCGTGAAAAAAATATCATACTTTTGTAATGCTTATTCATGCTTTGCCACGACGTGATCCTTATCCTTAAAAATGGAATTTTCGGGAATAACGCCGCGCACTCTTGACAACGGATACACATTTGAATGCGGGCCGATTACTGTTCCGGGATTTAGAACCGAGTTGCAGCCAACCTCCACATAATCTCCCAGCATCGCTCCAATTTTTTTACGTCCTGTTTTAATTTCTTCTTTTGAACCGTATAAATCCTTAACTGTGACAAGCGTCTTATCGGATTTTACATTTGAGGTGATGGAGCCCGCCCCCATGTGGGATTTGAATCCTAAAATGGAATCTCCTACATAATTGTAATGCGGAACCTGAACGCTGTTGAAAATAATCACGTTCTTCAGCTCGGTGGAATTGCCGACAACCGAACCCTTTCCGACGATTGCGTTTCCGCGGATAAAGGCACAGTGGCGTATTTCCGCGTTCTCATCAATAATGAGAGGCCCATTCAGATATGCGGACGGAAAAACAGTCGCATTCTTTGCAACCCACACATATTCTCCTCTTTGTTCATACTTTTCCGTATCAAGCGTCGGCCCGATCCTCTTAATGAAGTCTCCGATTCCTTTTAATGCTTCCCATGGATACGTAAACTGGGAAAGATACTCTCCCGCAATGGTTTCCTCTAAGTTATAGAGATTACAAATCTTGGCTGTTTCCATTTTCTTGATTTCCTTCCATATTTATATTCTGTTCCGCCTCATCAATCGTTTCCGGTTCTTTCTTTGCAGGGTTTTCTTTCCTGCCCGGATTGTCAAAGTCAAATTTAATCTGTCCGTCCTCGAATTTCAGACAGGCGTCAAACGTATTGCCTGCCTTTGAAACAAATCCGGCAATCTTATTCTCTGTCTTTCGGGTTGCAAGAAGCTCCTTCATGGTTTCTTCGGAGAGTTCTACCTTTGCAATCGTATGGGACACCTTAAATCCGCACTCACATTCGTAATTCCACTGTGATTTCTTCATATGCTTCCCGCATTTCGGGCACGCTACAGTGGAATCCACCGGTTTTGGTTTCTCCGGGAAATCAAATTCCACCCTTCCCTCTTCCGTCAGTTTTAATGGGGCTTCAAACATCATTCCGGTCTTTGCGATAAAGCCGCTAATCGGTCCGGTCCTCTTTTGGGTAAGAAGTTCTCTGACCTGATCCTCTTTTAACATGACTCCTGCAATTTTTCCGATCATAAACCGGCAGCTGTTCTCATCATCTTTTTTGTAATTTGTGCACCCATATCCAAATGGGGTCTTTGCAATCCTTCCCTGACACAATGGGCAGGATGCATCCTTTAAAGTGACCGGTTCCAAATTGTTAAAATCGAATTTAATTCCTTTGATTTTCCCTTCCTCATCCTTATCCAACGCGACTCTTGCGTCGAATTTCTTTCCGGTTTTGGATTTGAATCCCCGAATCGTATCTGTGACGCCCTCGGTAAGAAGCTGCTTAACATTTGCCTCTGTCAGACTCTTGTCGGCAATCTTTCCGATGGAGAAACGACAGCTGTCCGGATTGTCCTTCTCATAGTTCTTACAGCCGTACCCAAACGAAGTTACCGCAATTTCGCCTCCGCAGAGCGGGCATTTCACATCCTTTACAATCTTAGCCTCCACATTTTCAAAATCAAACTGTATCGTCGGTTTTCCGTTTTCATCCTCTTTCAAAACGAGACATGCATCGAATTTCTTTCCGGATTTCGACTTAAAACCGCGAAGCGTATCCGTCCTCTTCTCCTTTAAGAGCTGCGTCACGTTTGCAGGGCTAAGATTTTTTCCGGCAATCTGTCCGACCGAAAACCGGCAGCTTTCGGGATCGTCCTGTCTGTAATTCACGCATCCGTAACCGAATGAGGTCTTTTTCATCTGTCCTCCGCAGGCCGGACAGACCACATCCGGCAATATTTCCGGCTCGACATCCGCGAAATCAAATTTGATTGCGTAATTTTTTTCTTCCGTCCGCTCAAATCTCAGCATCGCAGAGAATTTTTTACCTGCCTTAGACTTGAAGCCTTTGATCGTCTCTGTATGCCCTTCTGCGAGAAGCATCTTTACCTGCTCATCCGACAAAGCCACGCCTGCAATCTCTCCGATATGAAAATTACATCCTGATTTATCTTTTTTGTAATTTGCACATCCGAAGCCGAACGGTGTGGTTACCAGTTCTCCGCCGCAGATCGGACATGCCGCCCCAATCCTGCGTCTGGCGCCGATTCCCTTTGCATCCTTTCCGGCGAATTCGCTGATTTTCTCCGCAAGAGGAATCCGTATATTCTGATTCATCATGGAAAGCGTTTCTTTGCGGATGAAATCCTCCAGTTTTTCCCGATAGTCCAAATAATCAACCGTTCCCTGTGTGATTCCCTCCAGCCCTTTTTCCCAGGAGGCGGTCATCTTCGGATTCAGAAGCGCCGGTACCGTCATGTTGACAACCTCATAAATCATCTCTCCGAGATTTTCCGGCGAAAGAATCTGTGTCTTTTTGTTCAGATTCAAATAGCCAATGCGGACAAGCTTCTGAATTATCTCTGCTCTGGTCGCTGAGGTGCCGATTCCGGAGCCTTTGATCTGTTCCCGAAGTTCTTCATCCTCAATCAGCTGGCCCGCGTTTTCCATTGCAAGCACCATAGAGCCGGACGTATAGCGCTTGGGAGGCGAGGTTTTCCCGGACTTTATCTCATAGCCCTTAACCGAAATCTCATCTCCGTTGTGTAATTGGTCTGCAAGCTCCAAAAGGACCTTTGGATTTGCGACCGCGCCGTCTTCACTGTTATTCTCAGATCCGTCTTCGTCCGGCATTGGCCGGCCGCCCAAAATGCGCGCGTTTTCCTCTTCAAAGGATTTCTTTTTCGGGGTATTTGCAATTTCTAAGTATCCCGGCGATTTTAGTACTTTTGCAGAAGCGAAGAACTGTTCATTCTCTACCCCCACGACAAGCTTTACGTTCCGATATTCGGCAGCCGGATAGAAAATGCTTAAAAAACGGCGCACAATCAGGTCATATACCGCCTTTTGCAGCGCGCTCAGCGACTGGTATTCCGTCAGCTGTCCGGTCGGAATAATCGCATAGTGATCCGTCACTTTGCTGTCATCCGTATAGGCCGTCTTTGCAATATTCGCATAGAGCTGCTTTTTCATAATCTCTTCTACGAAGCCGCTGACCGGCTCATAGTTGCGCAATTTATTGATATTCTTGGAAATTTCCTTCGCGATTGCGGTAGAAAGCACCCTCGCGTCCGTTCTCGGATATGTAGTAAGTTTTTTCTCGTAGAGTTCCTGTGCAATCCGGAGCGTCTCATCCGGGCTGATTTTAAACCGCTTGGCACATTCCGCCTGCAGCTCCGCCAGATTAAACAGCAGCGGCGCTCGCTTTCTCGTGGTGCCCTTTTCGATGGATACGACCTTTGCCGCCTTCCCTGTAAGCTCGTCAATCAGGTTCTTCGCTTCCTGCTCTTCCTTAAATCCGTTTTCCTTATAAAGAAGCGGCGAGTTAAAGTACTTCGAGGTTTCGACAGCCTTCCATTCGCCTTCAATCTCCGCCTTTCCAAAGGTTCCGACCACCCTGTAAAACGGCGTTTCCGTAAAATTGCGAATCTCCCGCTCGCGGATTACCACCATTCCGAGCACGCAGGTCATCACGCGTCCGACCGCAATCGCCGTATAGGATTTTGTCCCTGCCGCATCATTTAGCAGACTTCCGTACTTGATTGACATGACCCGCGAGAAATTGATTCCCATCGCATAATCTTCGATTGTGCGCATAATGCCGGACTTTCCGAGATTTTCATACGCGGACATCGGTTTTGCCTCGCGGATACCGCGCAGAATTTCCTCCTCCGTCTGGGAATCAATCCAGACGCGGAGTTCCTCCATTCCTTCCCTCACGCCGCCGAAATTGCGGATATTCTCCTCGATGGTCTGACCTTCTTTTCCGGCGTCGCCGGCCCAGTATACGCGGTCAATATCCTCTCTCTGCAGCATGCCATGCACAATATTGTACTGGTCTTTTACGTCCTTGATTACATCATATTTGTAATTCTTCGGCAAAAAAGGCAGGTCTTCCAGTTTCCATTTTTTGTATTTCAGATCGTAGGATTCCGGATATACAAGCCCAACCAGATGTCCGACACACCAGGTAATCACATAATCCGAATTCTCGATATATCCGTTCTGTCTGCCGCTTACATGCAGCACGTTTGCAAACTCTCTGGCAACAGAAGGTTTCTCTGTAATAATTAACGATTTCCCCATAGAAAAATTACAATTCCTTCATATCTATTAAAATAAAACCTGGATCACGCAGCACATATTGCTTTAAGGCCGGCTCAAAATCGGTTGCCGAAAACAGGTAATAATGTTCCGAAGAAATCTTTGCCTGCGACATTGCGGTTGCCATATCCTCGCACATTGCCATCGTCATCTGCGGCGCTTTCCAGTTGCAGAATCCGATGATATTCTGTCTGTCTCTGCTCTGTGCAATAATATCAATATTTCCGGTCTTTCCTACCCATGTTCCCATCTTATGTATCTCAATCGGAAGACGGTGCATCTGGTTTAATAATGCAAGATACTCCATGCATACATTGCGGAAATATCGCTCCAGATACCCATCCAGTTCATTCGCGATGTAGGTATCATAGAATTTGTCCTCACTCATCAAAAACAAATCCGACAAATGCGGATATACAAACTTAAACCAGAAATTAACAAATGTATTTTGAATCTGATATACGCCTTTTTTTGCGTTCTCCCATCCGCCGGTCTCAAAGGAAACCAGTTTTTCCACAATGTCGAATTCCGCGAGGTTCTTCATGTATACGCTGATTTTTGCCCTTGAAAAACCGGTCTCATGGTATAAATCATTCAGCTTGTTCTTTCCCGATGCGATTGTAGATAGGATTGTATTATAAACAGACAGCTCGCGCAGTTCCCCCGCGATTAAATTCTCAGCCTCATGGAAAAGATATCCGTCCCTGGACAAAACAAGATTACATACATTTGTCTTGAAATTGGCTTTCCGGTTCCAACGATCCAGATAATCCGGCACACCGCCCATGGCTCCGTAAATTTTAATCGTTTCGGCTACACTGTATTCCGGAAACAAACGCACCACTTCAAGAAAATTCAAATTCTCCACACGATAAAAGGTATCTACATGCTTCACATCCTCGCCAAAGAGCTCCGCCGCATCTTTGGAAGCCCACACGAGGGAGGACGATACCAGAAGAATCATAACCGGCCCCGGATACAGACGTTTCATGCGAAGCTTAATGATGCTCTTTACAAATTCCGGATCCTTCTTCATCAAATACTGCGCTTCATCGATTACCAAAACAAGTTTTGAAGGATCTCCTGTTTTGATACGGTTAAAATATTCGTCATAAGTATATTTTGTGAGTTTCGCATGAAATGCACGCACGATCTCTTCTCCGAACATTCTGTTCTGAAGCTCTGCAGATGCCTGACGGCAGCAATAATAAAAGGACTTTTTCCCATTCAAAAACTCTTTGATCAATTGCTGCAGCTGTGAACCTTTCTGCCCATACAAAATAATCAACTGATTGCCAGCCTGCTTATACATCTCCTCCAAATTCTTTAAATCCGTTCCTTTTGCATTCATGCCTTTTCTCCCATTGTAAATCGTGTATTCCTGCATGTATCATAAATAGCGGATGTCCAATCATGGAAATCCGCTATTTATTATATCATTTTTTAATTTTGGTTACAATAATAAGCAGCTTACTTTTTTGCTTACTTTTTTGTAATATAGCCCTGTGCTTTTAACAGCTCTGCGCAAAGAACGGCGCCGCCCGCAGCACCGCGGACTGTATTGTGCGCCAGCCCGACGAACTTCCAGTCATACACGCTGTCTTCGCGAAGCCGTCCGACAGAGACGCCCATTCCGTTCTCGTAGTTTACATCGAGCGTAATCTGAGGACGGTTATCCTCCTCCAAATACTGAATAAACTGCTTTGGCGCGCTTGGAAGTTCCAGTTCCTGCGGAACTCCGCGAAATGCATGAAGCGCCTCAATCAGCTGCTCCTTCGTCGGCTTTTTCCTAAATTTCACAAATACGGAAGCGGTATGTCCGTCCAGTACCGGCACCCGGATACACTGAGCTGTAATAACCGGCTCTACTGCCGGAACAATCGCTTTCTTTGCATCATCCAGATATCCCCAGATGCGGAGCGGCTCTTTCTCTGACTTTTCCTCTTCCCCTCCGATGTACGGAATAATATTCCCTACCATCTCAGGCCAATCCTTGAAGACTTTTCCTGCGCCGGAAATCGCTTGATAGGTCGAAACCACTACCTCATACGGTTCAAATTCTCTCCATGCCGTAAGAACCGGGGCATATGACTGAATGGAGCAGTTTGGCTTTACGGCAACAAATCCTTTTTTTGTGCCGAGACGTTCTCTCTGATATTTTATTACATCCATGTGCTCCGGATTGATCTCCGGAACTACCATCGGGACATCCGGAGTCCAGCGGTGCGCGCTGTTGTTCGATACGACCGGAGTCTCCGTCTTTGCGTAATCCTCTTCGATTTTTTTGATTTCTTCCTTTGTCATATCAACAGCGGAAAATACGAAATCAACCTCCGCAGCAGCCTTCTCGACATCATTCACATTCATTACCACGATGTTCTTAACCGCTTCCGGCATCGGTGTACTCATCTTCCAGCGTCCGCCGACCGCCTCCTCATATGTCTTACCTGCGCTTCTTGGGCTTGCGGCAATTGTGGTTACCTCAAACCATGGATGATTCTCAAGAAGAGCAATAAATCTCTGCCCTACCATTCCCGTACCGCCTAAAATACCAACCTTTAATTTCTCACTCATTTTACGAAAACACTCCTCTTTCTATTTGTCCGTTTCACGCGAACATCTGTCTTTGATAGACAATATAATAGTTGAATTTCGAAAGAATTACAAGACAAAAACCTTATTAAATTACCTTTTACTTTTCGAAAAACTTGTTCAACTTGCACAATTGCTCTTCTTCCCGGGCAATCACGTCTTCCATTGCCTGTTTTCCCGGAGCTCCTATAGTAAGACGCTTATTCACGCATGTCTCCATGGAAATCGCATCATAAATGTCCTGCTCAAACACCGGAGAAAACTTCTGAAGCTCCTCCAGACTCATATCGTCAATTGCAATATCCCGCTCCATACAGTAGAGAACAATCTGCCCGATGATTCCATGCGCATCCCGGAACGGAATTCCATGATTTACCAGATAATCCGCCGCATCCGTTGCATTTGTAAAGCCTTTATTTGCGCTCCTTTGCATAACATCCCGATTAAACCGGATGGTCTTAAGCATTCCGGTAAACAGGGCAATACAGCCCTTTGCCGTATCGAATGCGTCAAAGGAAAGCTCTTTATCCTCCTGCATATCCTTATTATATGCAAGCGGAATCCCCTTCATAGTGGTAAGAAGCGATGTAAGCGCACCGTACACGCGCCCGGTCTTTCCCCGGACGAGCTCCGCGATATCCGGATTTTTTTTCTGCGGCATAATACTGCTTCCGGTGCTGTAGGCATCGTCAATTTCCACAAACTGATATTCGTTCGAATTCCAGATAATCACTTCCTCCGAAAACCGCGAAAGATGCATCATAATGGTAGAAAGCGCTGCAAGAAACTCGATCAGATAATCCCGGTCGGACACTCCGTCCATACTGTTTAGGCATGGGCCGTAAAAGCCGAGCAGTTCCGCCGTATATTCCCTGTCCAGCGGATAGGTCGTCCCTGCAAGAGCGCCCGAACCCAACGGGCAGTAATTCATCCGCTCATAGATATCGTGCAGACGCAGACGGTCACGCTTGAACATCTCAAAATAAGCGCCCATATGATGAGCCAGCGTAATCGGCTGTGCCTTTTGCAAATGCGTAAACCCCGGCATAATCGTCTCCGTATGTTCCTTCATAACGGAAAGAATCACTTCAAGCAGCGTTCCAATCAGAGCATCCGTTTCCTTGACCTGCTCTCTGGTATAAAGTCTCATATCAAGAGCCACCTGATCGTTTCTGCTTCTTCCGGTATGAAGCTTCTTTCCGGTATCGCCAAGTCGTTTGATGAGGTTTGCTTCCACAAAGCTGTGAATATCCTCATACTCGCCTGTAATCTCAAGCGTCCCATTCCCGACATCCCTTAAAATATCCTGCAGGCAGGCGACGATATCGTTCGTTTCCTTTTCCGTCAGAATGTGCTGTTTTCCGAGCATCTTCACATGAGCAATGCTTCCCTCAATATCCTGCTTATAGAATTTCTGATCAAACGATATGGACGCGTTGAAATTGTAAACCAGCTGATCGGTTTCCTTCGTAAAGCGTCCTCCCCATAATTGTGCCATGTTCTATTCCTCGCTTTCTTCCTTCGCCGCAATCTGCCTGTCGCGCTCGGCCTTTGAAAAAACGCATCCGCAGTAATATTGCCGGTACATATCATACTGTTTTGCGATTTCCGTAGATTTCTTATATCCGTCTTTTTTCTTAAAATCGGAATACAGATATTTTACATTATATTCTTCTTCCAGTTTTTTGCCAATCTCATTTAGTTTATCCGCATTTTTCAGCGGACTAATCGATAATGTTGTGGTAAAAAAATCAAACCCTTTATCCTTTGCAGCTTCCGCCGCCTCCCGCAGCCGCAGCTCATAGCATTTAAAGCACCGCTTACCACCCTCAGGAACATCCTCATATCCCTTTACCGCATCATAAAACTCCTGCGGATTGAACCGCCCCTCCAAAAAAGTGACCGGATACTTCGTCGGAAATTCCCTGATAAAACGTTCCTGCTCCCTTGCGCGCAGTTCATACTCCTCCGGCGGGTAAATATTGGGATTGTAATACAGAACCGTTACCTGAAAATGCTTTGACAGCGTCTCAATGCAGTACGAGCTGCAGGGCCCGCAGCAGCTATGTAACAAAAGACGCGGGATTTCTCCCGCGCCGCAATGCTCCCTGATCAAAGACTCCATTCTGGTCTGATAATTGATTTTATTCATGCTTCCTCCGCATAACCGAACATCTCGCAGAATATCCGTTTTCCTGTCTCTGTCTTAAAAATGCGCTCATAAACTTCCCGGATTTCGCGGCCGTTTGCATCGTCCTCAAACAGATTAACCAGAAAATCCGCTTCAATCAATATCTGATAATCCATTCCTTCCACGTTCGCATATGTATGATGATGGCCGATGAGATAACAGATTCTTTCAATCATGTAATTCTCAAATCCGAGTTCCGATAACATCTGCTGTGCCGGAACCGGCCCCTCCTGCTCCTGCAGTTTTCCGTCGCACTTTCCGTACTTCTCTTCCGCCGGGCGGATACCGATGTCATGGGTGTATGCTGCGGCTTCGAGAATAAGCAGCGTCGCGCCATCGAGTTCTTCCCCGATTCCGATGATTCTTGCAAAACTGTGTACCTTTACAAAATGTTGAATTCTTTTGGGATCCCCTTCAAAGAAAGAAATCATCCGTAAACATAAATCATCAAGCTGCTTCTGACTGTAACTGTAACTGTCACTGTCCATATTTTATATCCTTTCCTTTATATAACACTCTGAGCGCGAGAATCGTCGCCACATAGACCAACGCGCATAAAATCATGAGCGGCACTCTTGCAATAAGGATAGCTGCAAGAATTTCAATCAGCAGTACAACCGCGTGAATCCAGATCTCGACATTGTGCATAAGAGCCGCGATTGCAACCTCAAGAATCAGTACCATACATACTGCGACAACCGGCTGTCTCATTCCCAGTATGCCGGACAGAATCGCCGCAAGTACAACCGCGCAATATAACACAATCGCCACAATCTGTTTATTTTTCTTTATGCTTTCCCAAGCTTTTGAAATCTTCTCATTTTTCTTAATATCGTTCCAAATCTTTGACAACTTCTCTTTCATCGTCCGTCTCCTTATTAAGAAGGAGCCGCAAAAATACGACTCCCAAGCCGATAAGGGGATTCGAACCCCTGACCTTCTCATTACGAGTGAGACGCTCTACCTGCTGAGCCATATCGGCATACTCTATCAAGCAACAACAATCATAACAAATCCGTATGGTAAAATCAAGTATCACTTTTCAAAGAAATCTATTTTTTAAAAATAAACTTGTACTTCTCCCCGAATAGTGCTAAAGTAAAACCACGATGTATTCCGCATCGCGGTTTTCTTTTGTCCTGCACACTTCGTGCAATTTCCCGGTGATTATGTAATTAGTAAAAGGAGAACTATGGATTATCAGGAATTTATAGCATTATTTGAAAAAGCAATGACAGACAGACTCGGAGCACAGAAATTCCGGGTGCACAAAGTTACCAAAAATAACGGTGTCTCTTACGATGGAATCATCATTACACCGGACAATACGAATATATCCCCTACGATCAATCTTTTACCGTACTACAATCGGTATATGAAAGGGGATTCGCTGGATGCAATCTGCGACGACATACTGACCTGCTATCAGAAAAACCTGCCAAAGCAGAGCTTCGATCCCGCGCAATATACGGACTTTGAGAAAGCCGGAGACCACATTATTTATCGATTGGTAAATTACAAACGCAATGAAGAGCTGCTTAAAAAGATTCCGCATGTGCGGTATCTGGATTTTGCCGTCATATTCTATTACTTAGTGGGCATATCCGGCAGAGATCAATCCTATATCTTAATCTATAATGAGCATCTGGACTTCTGGAAGAACGTCGACACAGACACGCTGCTTGCCATCGCGGGGAAAAACACGCCAAAACTTCTCCCCGCTCAAATGGAAGACATCGCAAATCTCATCTGTTCCGTTATGGGGCAGGATGCCCTTCCTCTTGATGAACTGGATTACCCGGTGTACATTCTGACCAACAAGTACCGTACAAACGGAGCAACTGTGCTGTTGTATGACAGGCTTCTGTCCGAACTGTCCAATCATTTTGAATCGGATTTTGTTATCATACCAAGCAGCATCCATGAAGTGCTGGTTTTTCCGGCCGGGCAGTCCCCCGATCCGGAAGCCCTTCGCACCATAATTGCCCAGGTCAATGGTACCGAGCTTACGGATGAAGAAATCCTGTCAGACAACGCATATTACTATAGGCGCAAAACAAATGAGCTGTGCATTTTAGAATAGCCGCCGGACGGATACCGCCCTATTCGATTGCCAGCAGCTTGTCATACAGCTTCTCGTACTCATGTGCAGATGCTCTCCATGAGTAATCCTGATTCATGGCACGTTTCATCATATCCTGCCAGCCTGCTCGATCATGATCGAATATATTTTTCGCATATGTTACAATATGCAGCATATCGTTCGCATCGTAATTCGCAAATGAGAATCCGGTACCTGTATGCTCATACTCATTGTAAGCGGAAACGGTATCCTTGAGTCCGCCCGTCTCCCTTACAATCGGAATCGTTCCGTATCTCATAGCCATAAGCTGGGTCAGACCGCATGGCTCGAACAGGGACGGCATCAAAAAAGCGTCGCAGGATGCGTAAATCTGGTGCGCCCGCTCCTCCGAGTAACCGATATGCGCGTGAATTTTGTCCGGATATTTATTCTGGAAATGGAGGAACATGTCTTCGTATCTGCTTTCTCCGGTTCCGAGAACCGCAAACTGCACATTCATGGTCGAAAGCATCTCGTCCAGCGCATTTGCCACAAGGTCAAAGCCCTTCTGGTCAGTCATCCGGGAAACCATGCCGATTAAGAATGCATCTTCTCTTACCGGAAGTCCCGCGCCTTCCTGCAGCAGACGCTTATTTTTTGCTTTTCCCTCAAACGGATCCGCCGCGCCAAAATGCACCCGGATGTACGGATCATTCTCCGGATTATATTCCTCAAAATCAAGACCGTTTAAAATTCCATACAGATCGTCCCGCCTTGCATACATTAAGCCGTTAAGCCCCTCTCCGCCTTCCGGCGTCGTAATGTCAAACGCATAGGATGGACTTACGGTTGTTACCGCGTTCGAATAGACGATCCCGCCCTTCAAATAGTTCGACTCGCCGTAGGACTCGAGTTCGTTCGGATTGAACAAAGATGCGGGAAGCCCGGTAATGTCTATGATTTCTTTGATTTTCCATCTTCCCTGAAACTTCATATTATGAATGGAAAATACGGTCTTGATTTTGGCATAATACGGATCGCTTCCGAAAGCCGTCCGAAGGAATACCGGGAGAAGTCCGGTCTGCCAGTCGTTACAGTGAATGACGTCCGCCGCAAAATCAATGTACGGAAGAGCCATCAGTACAGCCTTTGAGAAAAATGCAAATTTTTCTACGTCTTCATAAATATTGTTGTAAGGATTCGGCCCGTTAAAATAGAACTCATTATCCACAAAATAGTAGGTTATTCCCTTATACTCCGCCGTCAAAATCCCCGCGTACTGTTTTCTCCAGTTCAGATTCACATAAAAATGGCATAAAAACTTTAAGTCCGCCAAAAAAGAGCTGTCCATACACGCATATTTTGGAAGAATAACACGCACGTCATAGTTATCCTTATCAAAATACCTGGGCAGAGAGCCTACGACATCCGCAAGTCCCCCTGTCTTGATATACGGCACAGCTTCCGAGGAAACAAATAATATTTTCTTCATAAAAACCCTCCTAAA
>CAZTKM010000014.1:0-57016 GCA_964614035.1 uncultured Lachnobacterium sp. | reverse complement strand
GACGTCCCTTTCTTACTAACTGGTTGAATGTTGGCATTATTTTCACCTCCTGTAAGTATAATTTAAAACTGCGCGCTCTAATGCACGCTAAATTATTATAATTATTTCTCTGTGGGTTGTCAAGCAAAAAATGAAAAAGCAAAAAGTACCTTTCGGGCAGCATGCATCGCGCCTGAAAGATACTTTTCTCTTTGTCTGCTGTCAGACATTTTCCTTGATTCTTTATTCTTCCTCAGATTCAGCTGCTACTGCTTCCACATTCTCATCCTCGAAATCAAGATCATCCAGATCATCAAAGGAAATCTCATCATCGATATTGATATCGCTGTCCAGCTTGATGTTACGATATCTTCTCATTCCGGTACCTGCCGGAATCAGCTTACCGATAATTACATTTTCCTTCATGCCAATCAGAGGATCGATCTTACCCTTAATTGCTGCTTCGGTAAGAACCTTGGTCGTCTCCTGGAAGGATGCGGCTGAAAGGAATGAGTTTGTAGCGAGCGAAGCCTTTGTGATGCCAAGAAGCACCTGTGAAGACTCTGCCAATGCCTTCCCTTCTTCTTCCAATCGCTCGTTTAATTCGAGAAGATCAAGGGTATCTACCATGCTTCCCGGCAGAAGCCCGCTGTCTCCGGCCTCCTCAACACGAACCTTCTGCAAACACTGGCGGACAATGACTTCAATATGCTTATCATTGATTTCTACGCCTTGCAGACGATATACACGCTGTACCTCGCGAAGCATATAATCCTGAACGGCGCGCACGCCCTTGATTTTTAAGATATCATGCGGATTTACCGAACCCTCGGTAAGCTCGTCGCCGGCATCTAGCACTGCGCCATCCATAATCTTAATACGTGAACCATAAGGAATCAGATACGTCTTCGTTTCTCCGGTCTCGTTATTTGTAACGATAACCTCACGCTTTTTCTTGGTATCCTTAATTGTTGCCACGCCGCCGAACTCGGTAATAATTGCAAGTCCCTTTGGCTTACGTGCCTCAAAAATTTCCTCTACTCGAGGAAGACCTTGTGTAATGTCGTTACCGGCAACGCCGCCTGTATGGAAAGTTCTCATGGTAAGCTGTGTACCAGGCTCGCCAATGGACTGTGCCGCGATAATACCGATTGCTTCGCCGACTTGAACTGCCTGGCCGGTTGCCATGTTCGCTCCGTAACACTTTGCGCATACACCCATATGTGAACGGCAGGTAAGCACTGTACGGATCTTTACCGATTCAATCGGATTGCCGTTCTCGTCAACACCCTTGCTTACGATTGCCGCAGCACGTTTCGGCGTAATCATATGGTTCGCCTTTACAATCATGTTGCCGTCTTTATCATAGATCGAATCGCAGGAAAAACGTCCCGTAATTCGTTCCTGTAAACTCTCGATTTCTTCTTTTCCTTCCATGAAAGCTCTTACCATCATTCCCGGAATCTCGCGGTTTGTTCCTGAGCAACAGTCAGATTCGCGAACAATGATGTGCTGCGATACATCGACCAGTCGTCTGGTAAGGTATCCGGAGTCTGCAGTACGAAGGGCGGTATCCGAAAGTCCCTTACGAGCTCCATGTGCCGACATGAAATATTCCAATACGTCAAGACCTTCACGAAAGTTTGACTTAATAGGCAGCTCGATTGTTCTTCCGGTTGTATCCGCCATCAGACCACGCATACCTGCAAGCTGCTTAATCTGCTTATCAGAACCACGCGCTCCCGAATCGGCCATCATAAAGATGTTGTTGTACTTGTCAAGTCCGGAAAGAAGCGCATGGGTAAGCTCTTCGTCCGTCTCTTTCCATGTCTCGACAACCTCTTTATAGCGTTCTTCATCTGTAATAAGACCACGCTTATACTGCTTTGTAATACGGTCTACCGTATTCTGTGCATCCTCAATCATCTGTGGTTTCTGAGGCGGCACTGTCATATCAGAAATCGATACCGTCATGGCTGCCTGAGTAGAATACTTATAGCCCATTGCCTTTACGTTATCAAGAACCTCAGCAGTCGTTGTAGCGCCATGGACATTGATTACCTTTTCAAGAATCTTCTTGATCTGTTTCTTTCCGACATGGAAATCAACCTCAAGCTTTAATGCATTCTCCGGATTTGTTCTGTCAACAAATCCCAGATCCTGCGGTATGTTCTCATTAAAAATCAGAAGCCCTACCGTTGTAGGGATAAATCCTGCAATTTCGGTTCCGTCCTCCAACGTTACCGTACGATGCACATAGATTGTCTGATGAAGCGTAATCTCTTTGTTTTCGTATGCAAGCATTGCAAGATTTGCACTTCCGAAACGATATCCAAACAAATCGATCGGCTTACAGAGAACACGACGATTTCCTTCCGTTACATCCTCGAACCAGATGTAATCATATAATCCAACCTCGCTCTTGCCGGTCTTGGCATCCGGAGTCGTGAGCTTCTTTAACTCGTCAAGGTCCTTGTAAACTTTATCAGAGGTTACCTTGGCAGCCTTCTCCGGATCATCCTTATAATCGGCAAGCTTTCTCATGGTAAGATAGTATACCCCAAGAATCATATCCTGCGAAGGAACGGCTACAAGTCCGCCATCCGACGGCTTCAGCAGGTTGTTTGGCGAGAGAAGCATGAATCTGCACTCAGCCTGCGCCTCGACTGAAAGCGGAAGATGAACAGCCATCTGATCTCCGTCAAAGTCGGCATTGAACGCGGTACATACCAGCGGATGAAGCTTGATTGCTTTTCCTTCCACAAGGATCGGCTCGAATGCCTGGATTCCCAATCGATGAAGCGTAGGAGCACGATTAAGCATTACCGGATGCTCTTTGATCACATCCTCCAGAACATCCCATACCTCCGGCTGGAGCCGCTCCACCATCTTCTTTGCGCTCTTAATATTGTGTGCGGTTCCATTTGCTGCAAGTTCTTTCATAACGAATGGTTTGAACAATTCGATTGCCATTTCCTTTGGCAAACCGCACTGATAAATTTTAAGCTTTGGCTCTACACAGATAACGGAACGTCCTGAGTAGTCCACTCGCTTTCCAAGTAAGTTCTGGCGGAAACGGCCTCCCTTACCTTTTAACATATCCGATAACGATTTAAGCGCTCTGTTTCCAGGGCCGGTTACCGGACGTCCGCGGCGTCCGTTATCGATGAGCGCGTCGACAGCTTCCTGCAGCATGCGCTTCTCATTGCGAACGATAATATCCGGCGCGCCTAATTCCAGAAGTCTTCTCAGACGATTGTTTCGATTGATAATCCTTCTATATAAATCATTCAGATCGGAGGTTGCAAAACGTCCGCCGTCCAGCTGAACCATCGGGCGAAGATCCGGCGGAATAACCGGAATAACACTCATAATCATCCACTCAGGCTTGTTTCCGGATTCACGAAAGGCTTCTACGACTTCCAGTCTCTTGATGATTCTCGCGCGCTTCTGACCGGTTGCATTCTCAAGTTCGGCCTTAAGATCTGCGGAATCCTTTTCCAGATCAATCGCTTCCAAAAGCTCACGAATCGCTTCGGCTCCCATCCCTACGCGGAAGGTGTTGCCGTACTGCTCTCTGGCCTCCTGATATTCACCTTCGGCAAGCACCTGCTTATATCCGAGAGAAGTATTCCCTGCATCAAGCACAATGTAGGCTGCAAAATACAATACTCTTTCAAGTACACGCGGAGATAAATCAAGGAGCAATCCCATACGTGACGGAATACCCTTGAAGTA
This sequence comes from uncultured Lachnobacterium sp., assembly GCA_964614035.1. Classification (GTDB taxonomy): domain Bacteria; phylum Bacillota; class Clostridia; order Lachnospirales; family Lachnospiraceae; genus Roseburia. The sequence continues at coordinate 53,299 of CAZTKM010000014.1, read as the reverse complement.
CCAGATATGAGAAACAGGAGCAGCCAGCTCGATATGTCCCATACGCTCTCTGCGGACGCTTGACTTTGTGATTTCGACGCCGCAGCGGTCGCAGACAACACCCTTATAACGGATCTTCTTATATTTACCACAGTGACATTCCCAATCCTTGGTCGGTCCAAAGATTTTTTCGCAGAACAAACCGTCTTTCTCAGGCTTTAACGTTCTGTAGTTGATCGTCTCCGGCTTTTTCACTTCTCCGTATGACCATTCACGAATCTTCTCAGGAGATGCAAGTCCAATCTGAATTGCATCAAAAGACATTGCCTGATTGATCTCTGCATTATTATTTTCTGGCATTTATGGCACTCCCTTCCTAACTATTCTTCTTCGAAGTCTTCTTCGTCTGCATCATCGTAAAAATCCTCATCGCTCTCGGTATACTCTTCTTCTTCGATGTCAACGAGTTCTTCGTTCTTTGCGTCAAATTCCTGCTTGGTAAATCCATGCTGTTCAAAGGATTCACTATCCTCAAACGCATAGTCCTTGTCATTGCCAATGATCGCATTAATATCGGTATTGCCATATTCACTGGTTTCGATCAGTTCCACTTCATTTCTGTCTTCGTCAAGCACTTTGACGTCCAGTCCAAGAGACTGAAGTTCTTTCAAAAGTACCTTGAATGACTCCGGAATACCCGGCTCAGGAATATTGTCTCCCTTGATGATTGCTTCATAAGTCTTCACACGTCCGACCACATCATCGGACTTAACCGTAAGAATTTCCTGCAGTGTGTAAGCTGCGCCGTATGCTTCAAGCGCCCAAACTTCCATTTCTCCGAAACGCTGTCCGCCGAACTGGGCCTTACCGCCTAACGGCTGCTGGGTTACTAATGAGTAAGGACCGGTTGAGCGCGCATGAATCTTATCGTCAACCAAGTGATGGAGTTTCAAATAGTGCATGTGTCCGATTGTAACCTTGCCGTCGAAGCACTCTCCGGTTCTTCCATCGCGCAGCTGCACTTTTCCGTCACGTGATATCGGAACACCTTTCCATACACTCCGGTGCTCCCTGTTTGCAGAAAGGTACTCCATAACATCCTCTCTTAAAATATCCTTGTACTTCTCGTAGAAAATCTCGGTTCCTTCTGCCCACTCCGGATCCTTTGCCTCCTCCTTGTCAAAAGGAAGATTTACATAATCGTTTGCGAGTTCCAGCGTATCCTGAATATCAATTTCTCTTGCTCCGTCAAATACAGGCGTCTCGATATTAAAGCCAAGCGCTTTAGCGGCAAGACTCACATGAATCTCAAGAACCTGACCGATATTCATTCGGGAAGGTACGCCAAGCGGATTCAAGACGATGTCCAGCGGACGTCCGTTTGGAAGGAATGGCATATCCTCAACTGGAAGCACGCGGGAAACTACACCCTTGTTACCATGACGGCCTGCCATCTTATCGCCGACAGAAATCTTTCTCTTCTGCGCAATATAGATGCGGACTGCCTGATTCACTCCCGGAGAAAGCTCATCTCCGGCCTCACGTGTAAATACTTTTGCCGCAACCACAATACCATAGGCGCCATGTGGCACTTTAAGCGAAGTATCGCGGACTTCTCTTGCCTTCTCGCCGAAAATTGCGCGAAGAAGTCTCTCTTCCGCGGTAAGCTCCGTCTCTCCCTTAGGAGTAACCTTTCCGACAAGAATATCTCCGGCGCGAACCTCTGCGCCAACGCGGATGATACCTCTTTCATCCAGATCTTTTAACGCGTCATCTCCAACGCCGGGAACATCACGAGTAATTTCCTCCGGTCCAAGCTTGGTATCACGAGATTCTACCTCGTACTCTTCAATATGAACGGATGTATACACATCATACTCCACCAAACGTTCGGAAAGAAGAACCGCGTCCTCGTAGTTATAGCCTTCCCATGTCATAAATCCAATCAGCGGATTCTTGCCCAGGGCAAGCTCTCCCTGTGAAGTAGAAGGACCGTCTGCAATTACTTCTCCAGCTTCAACGTGCTGCCCCTTGAATACAATCGGTCTCTGATTATAGCAGTTCGACTGGTTGCTGCGGGAGAACTTCGTCAAAGCATACTCTCTTCTATTGCCGTCCTCCTCTTTTATGACAATGCGGTTAGACTCTGAACTGAGAACCGTACCTGCCGCCTTGGCAACAACACAGACGCCGGAGTCAACGGCTGCCTTTGTCTCCATACCGGTACCAACAACCGGCGCCTCGGTAGTAAGAAGCGGAACGGCCTGACGCTGCATGTTTGATCCCATCAGCGCGCGGTTTGCATCGTCGTTCTGAAGGAACGGAATCAGCGCGGTTGCAACAGAGAACACCATTTTAGGAGATACGTCCATGTAATCAAACATGTTCTTATCATACTCCTGCGTCTCTTCACGATAACGTCCGGATACGGAGTTACGGATAAAATGCCCCTCTGCATCTAATTTTTCATTTGCCTGCGCAACATGGAAATTGTCTTCCTCATCTGCTGTCATATACACAACATCCTCGGTAACAACCGGATTCTGCGGATCGCTGTGATCAATCTTACGGTATGGGGCTTCAATAAAACCATACTCATTGATTCTCGCGTAGCAGGCAAGCGAGTTGATCAATCCGATGTTAGGACCTTCCGGCGTCTCTATCGGGCACATACGTCCATAGTGTGAGTAGTGTACGTCCCGGACCTCGAATCCGGCGCGGTCTCTTGAAAGACCACCCGGTCCAAGTGCAGATAAACGCCTTTTATGAGTTAACTCGCCAAGCGGATTGTTCTGATCCATAAACTGTGACAGCTGGGAGGATCCGAAGAACTCCTTCACAGCAGCTGTTACAGGTTTGATATTTATTAAGCTCTGAGGTGAAATTCCCTCCAAATCCTGAGTAGTCATTCTCTCACGAACAACTCTCTCAAGACGGGAAAGTCCGATACGATACTGGTTCTGCAATAGCTCACCGACCGTACGAATACGTCTGTTTCCCAAATGGTCGATATCGTCGTCATGTCCGATCCCCCACTCGAGATGCATATTATAGTTAACGGATGCGAAGATATCCTCTTTCGTAATATGCTTTGGAATAAGGTCAGCGATTTCTCTCTTGATAGCCTCGGCACGCTCTTCAAATGTGGCATTCTCCTCGAGAATCTGAGCCAGTACCGGATAATATACAAGCTCATTTACGCCAAGCTCTCTTGGATTCTCAATTTCAGGTATCCATGTCCTGATGTCAACCATCATAGAGGAAAGAACCTTAACATCTCTCGATTCCGTCTGAATCCATACATACGGAACCGCAGCATTCTGAATTTCTTCCGCAAGGTCTCTGCTTACCGTTGTTCCGGCAGCTGCGAGGACATCGCCGGTGGACGGATCCACTACATCCTTGGCAAGAACATGTCCGTTAATACGGTTCTTCAGTGCCAACTTCTTATTGAATTTATAGCGTCCGACCTTAGCAAGGTCATATCTTCTTGGGTCAAAGAACATCGCTGTAATCAGACTCTCAGCGCTCTCTACAGAGAGAGGTTCGCCCGGACGGATTTTCTTGTACAGTTCGAGCAAGCCGGTTTCGAAACTTCCATTCGGCTCCTTTTCTGTTACAGATGGATCCTTTGCAAGAGAAGCTACAATCTTTGGCTCTTCGCCAAACATATCAAGAATTTCCTGATTTGTTCCTACGCCAAGGGCACGAAGCAATACGGTAATCGGCACCTTACGCGTACGATCCACACGAACGAAAAATACGTCATTGGAGTCTGTCTCATACTCTAACCATGCGCCGCGGTTAGGAATGACAGTACATGAGTACAAGGTCTTGCCAACCTTATCATGTGCAATCCCGTAATAGATACCCGGCGAACGTACCAACTGGCTGACAATTACTCGTTCTGCGCCATTGATTACGAATGTGCCGGTCTCTGTCATCAAAGGCAGATCGCCCATGAAAATCTCATGTTCATTGATCTCATCTGTCTCTTTGTTGTGAAGTCTAACCTTGACCTTCAAAGGAGCCGCATATGTTGCATCTCTTTCTTTGCACTCGGAAATCGTGTACTTTACATCATCTTCGCACAATGTAAAATCAACGAATTCCAAACTCAAATGACCGCTGTAATCAGCAATTGGAGAGATATCTGCAAATGCTTCTTTTAAACCTTCGTCCAAAAACCACTGATAGGAGTCTTTCTGAACTTCGATCAGGTTCGGCATTTGAAGAACCTCTTTTTGTCTTGAGTAACTCATACGCATGCCTTTTCCAGCCTTGACTGGACGTATTCTGTTTTTCTCCATCGACGTTTCACCTCTCGTTTTTATTTGGAATCTAGCAAAATCTAGATTATGTTGAATCCTTCCTAAAAAAATCTATATCTTGTGGAATTTTCCAACTGCAGAATTTGTAAAGTGCAATTTCGGTCAAAATCCGCTGTTTTCAAGGGTTTATCCCTAAAAAAGAGCATAGAATTGCCTAATGCACCACAATAGTGCAACGTATACTATACATCAATTCCCAAAAATATGCAAGAGAAATTTTGGATTTTATTCTAAGGAGCCGAATAGTTATGCAATTAAAAAATCCCGAAGATTTCTCCTCGGGATTTCGCAGCATTTTATAAGTAAAACTATTTGATTGTAACAGTTGCTCCCGCTTCCTCAAGCTGCTTCTTGATAGACTCAGCTTCGTCTTTAGAAACGCCTTCCTTAACCATCTTAGGAGCTGAAGTAACAAGATCCTTAGCTTCCTTAAGTCCAAGACCGGTAATCTCACGTACTGCCTTGATAACCGGAACACCGGAACCAGCGGTAAGCTCTACATCGAACTCCGTCTTCTCTTCCTCAGCAGCTGCTGCAGGGCCTGCTGCTGCAACTACGACGCCTGCTGCTGCAGATACGCCAAACTCTTCTTCACATGCCTTTACAAGGTCGTTTAACTCTAATACGCTTAACTCTTTGATAGCTTCGATAAACTCAGCTGTTGTTAATTTTGCCATTCTTATTATCCTCCATTTTATTTATCTGTTTTCGACTTTACAACTTTTATTCATTGCTTTCGGTTTCTGCTGCCTCCGCAGGAGCCTCTGCCGGGGCTTCCTCTGCTGCAGGCGCCGCCTCTACAGCTGCATCTGCTGCGCCGCCCTTCTCTGCGATCTGATTAAGAACGCGGGCAAGATTGGTAACAGGCGACTGTAAGCTTCCAAGCAGCTTGGAAAGAAGAACTTCTCTGCTCGGGATTGCTGCAATCTTCTGCATCCCTGCCGCATCGTAATAGGTTCCTTCCACGATACCTGCCTTGATTTCCAGCTTAGGAGCCTTCTTAGCGAAATCAGCCAACACTCTGGCCGGTGCTGTAGCGTCCTCAGTAGAAACAGCGAAAGCGCTTGGTCCTTCAAGAACTTCCCTGATGCTCTCGAACTCGGTTCCCTCGACTGCGCGGTTGACATATGTGTTCTTATAAACTTTGTAAGAAACACCTGCTTCTCTTAAAGCTTTTCGCAGCTGAGTATCCTCAGCGACGGTAAGTCCGCGATAGTCAACAACTACGAGTGACTGAGCGCCTTTGAGCGTTTCGGAAATCTCCTGAACGATTGGCTGTTTTAATTCGACTTTTGCCACGATTTTTACCTCCTTTAATATTTTCGCATATAGACGTGAGGTTCGGAGTATTTTATATTGAGCTTTACTCACATATAAAAACCTCTCTGCCATAGACAGAGAGGTATCAGTCATTTTAAAGATGATATTCATCTTAAAATTCCCTCGGTAGGTACTACGGTTACGCCTCTAGGGCACCTACTGTCTTCGGCAATATGCTTTGCAATTATATCAAACGATATTACGGATGTCAATTACTTTCCGCAAAAAACTTTTGCTTGGCGTTCGATAGGTCTTAAGGTCCTTTACTTCGTAATGTCTTTTACTGTGTAATCTTAACTACGTTCAACTTAACGCCCGGGCCCATTGTAGAGGTTAATACCGCACTCTTAATGTACTGACCCTTTAAGCTGGCAGGTTTTGCTTTATTAATTGCACCCATAAGAGACTGGAAGTTGTCATTTAACTGTTCGTCTGTGAAAGATGCTTTTCCAACTGGCACATGGATAATGTTCGTCTTGTCCAATCTGTACTCAATCTTACCGGCTTTGATGTCGTTAACAGCCTTGGTAACATCCATCGTTACGGTTCCGGCCTTTGGGTTTGGCATTAAGCCTTTTGGTCCGAGTACACGTCCTAAACGGCCAACAACACCCATCATATCCGGTGTAGCAACAACAACGTCGAAATCCAGCCATCCGTCGTTCTGGATCTTAGGAATTAACTCCTCGCCTCCGGCATAGTCGGCTCCTGCTGCTACTGCTTCATCTAATTTCGCTCCTTTTGCGAAAACCAAAACCTTAACTGTCTTACCTGTTCCATGCGGCAATACAACCGCGCCACGAATCTGCTGTTCTGCATGACGACCATCACAACCGGTTCTAAGATGAAGCTCGATTGTCTCGTCAAATTTCGCTGTTGCATTCTTCTTTACGATTCCGATTGCTTCAGCAACGTCGTACTGGGCAGTCTTATCGAATGCCTTAACAGCGTCTTGATATTTCTTTCCTCTTTTCATGAAAAATAACCTCCTGGTGGTATTATCGGGAGAGGGCCCTCCCACTAATTTACATTGTTACATCAAACTCATTCTTGTGGATCTCTAGTCAACCACTTCGACGCCCATTGATCTGCAGGTTCCTGCAATCATGCTCATAGCTGCCTCTACAGAAGCGGCATTTAAGTCAGGCATCTTTAGCTCTGCGATCTCCTGAAGCTGAGCCTTTGTAATCTTTGCAACTTTGTCTGTGTTCGGCTTTCCGGAACCGGACTTAATGTTGCAGACTTTCTTAATCAATACTGGAGCAGGCGGTGTCTTCGTTACGAAGCTGAAGCTTCTGTCTGCATATACAGTAATAACAACAGGGATAATTGTATCGCCCATGTCTGCTGTCTTTGCATTGAACTGCTTTGTAAACTCAACGATATTTACACCATGCTGACCAAGAGCCGGTCCGACTGGCGGAGCAGGTGTTGCCTTTCCAGCAGGGATCTGTAATTTAATATATCCTTCTACTTTCTTTGCCATTTGGAATTGCCTCCTTAATTCATTTTCTTAACATCTGCGAAACTTACTTCGACCGGTGTTTCGCGACCGAACAGCTCTACGTTAATAGTAACTGTCTGTTTGTTCTGATTCATTGCGGTAATCACGCCTGTGGTGTCTTTCCATACACCGCCGATTACGACGATCGTATCGCCCTCCTCAAAATCAACTACAACATTTGCGGACTTGATACCTAACGGTCTCATTTCGGCATCTGTCAGGGGAACAGGCTTGCTTCCCGGACCGACAAATCCGGTAACGCCTCTGGTATTTCTGACAACGTACCATGTATCGTCATTCATAATCATATGAATCAATACATAGCCCGGAAACATCTTCTTGGAAACCCGTTTGCGAACTCCGTTCTTTAACTCCGTTACGTCTTCCATTGGAACACGAACCTCCAGGATCTGGTCCTCAAGATGTCTGTTTTCAATTGTCTTATCAATGTTCGCCTTGACTTTGTTTTCATAACCCGAGTAGGTATGAACTACATACCAGTTTGCCTCTGCCATAATCACTTTGCCTCCATCAAAAACTCAATCCAACAAGGAAATTCACGCCGTACTGGATAATCCAATCAAGCAATGCAATAATAAGGCCGACAACAACCGATGCGATGACAACAGCTGCCGTCTGTCTTACAAGCGACTTCTGATCAGGCCAGATTATCTTATGAAATTCGGCCTTGAGACCGGTAAACCAGCTCACTTTCTGAGCATTCTCTTTGTTCTCGGTTTGTCCCATCTTTTCACTCCTTCACTCGCATGCGGACTATTTGGTTTCCTTGTGTACTGTATGAGTCCTGCAGAATCTACAGTACTTCTTGGTTTCCATTCTGTCCGGATGAGTTTTCTTGTCCTTTGTCATGTTGTAATTACGACGCTGGCACTCTGTGCAAGCTAATGTAATTCTTGTACGCACAACTTCCACCTCCGTTTAAATTCTTGTTTGCTTGCCCTTAAAAAAGGGCATAAAAAAAAGACCTATTTCCAAGCTCCCACACTATATCATAATATGATTTTTTCGTCAACTACTTTTTAGAAATTAGTGGCTCTCCATTCATGATAACACAAAATCTAGCGTTGGCAAGCATTTGTTACCTATTATATTGTGATTGCAGCTTTTATTTTGGCATGTTATAATGTATGTGAGTAAATGGACTTATTATGCCCCATGCGGTCTGCATATTTCAAGGAAGAAAGGAGGGGAATTCCATAATGGCTAAGATAGATAGTGCCTATGACTACTACGTCTCTGTCTACGGCAAGAAGACAACCTCGCGCTATGACGCCCACAAGAAAAGCGATTTGCGCAGAATCTACAATTCCATTGTAAAATCGAATAAAGAATCTCCTCTCTACAAGATTAAGAACGTAGACAATGCAAAGAAGTATGCCATCGACATCAAGGAGAATGCCAAAACAATCCAGAACGTCGTTGCTTCTCTGTCCGATAATTATGGGGAGTTCTCCGATTCCTTCCAGAAGAAGGTTGCCATCTCTTCCGATGAAGATGTCGTAGGAGTAAAATATATTGGAGACGGAAAAGAAAAGAATAAGGCAGACAATTTTAAAATTCAAATCAATAAGCTGGCAACACCGCAGATTAATACCGGAAATTATTTAAAGGACAACGCACTTTCCTTTGTTCCCGGTTCCTATTCTTTTGATTTGACCACCAATGCCTCTGCATACGAATTCCAATTCAATGTGAATTCAGGCGATACCAACAACATGGTTTTAACGAAGCTCGCAAACCTGATCAATGGCTCCAATCTTGCGGTTCAGTCCGAAGTGATCAGCGATGGTAACGGTTCAAGCGCGCTGTCCCTGACATCCAAGCAGACGGGGCTTACTCCTGAGGAATCCTGCCTGTTTGCAGTCAATCCGGGTGCGGACTCCGCATCTATGAACATCATGAATCTGCTTGGTATCAACAATATCACAAAACCGGCGGAAAACTCTGACTTTTTGCTAAACGGAGCCCCACAGAGTTCTCTTTCCAATTCCTTTACCATCAACAATGCCTTTGAATTGACTTTAAAAAGGGCAAGTAAGGAAGGGAGCCCGACAACCATCAGTTTCAAGGCCAACACCGATGCCATCGCCGACAATATCCAGACGCTTCTGGATGCCTATAACGGCGCACTCAAAACTGCCTCTCAGTATTCGGAAGAGAATGCCGGACATAGTCATCGTCTTTTTGCAGAACTAAGTTCCTTAGTAAAAGAGCAAGGCGATTCTCTTGCGGCAATCGGAATCAACATGGAGTCCGACGGAACGCTTAGCGTCAATCGGGATACATTGGCCGACATGCTTACACCGGAGAAGGCTCCCGCGACTTTCCAGACATTGACCGAATTCAAAGATCATGTCGGAAGCAAAGCCAATGCCGTAGCAATCGATCCTATGAAATATGTTGACAAGGTTATTGTCGAATATAAAAATCCGGGCCGCAATTTTGCAGCGCCGTATGTCTCTTCCATCTATTCCGGAATGATGATGGACAGTTACATTTAAAAACCACTTTTTACTATCACATATAGTAGAAAGTGGTTTTTGTTACTCTATTCTTTTTGGAATAATGCTTCCTTCAGTTCTATAAGAATGCCTGCAAATCATCCATAAAATTCTGTTCGGTTTTAATCAGTTTGTCGCAAATTCGAACGGTTCTGTCATCTGCATCCTTATATTTGTTCTTATACTCATTGAGCGACTTAATTCCCATATTGCAGCCGTCAATCAGAATACTCGCAGCCTGATGCGCGTCCCCATTGATCATCATCTTAACCTGGGACTGTATCCAGGACGAGGCCTTTGCCATAAGACTTGGTTCCGCCGATTGCTCTCCCGCCGAATTCAGTATCTCATGAATTTCTTCTCCCAACTTAATATGGTCTTCATTATACTTCATAATTGTCGCTGCAAGATCTGAATTGTTCACAAATCCCATAATCTGCTCCATGCTCTCCGTTCCCATCTTGCATCCGGAATCACATTCTTTCAAAAGCGCCAGTGTATCCGGATTTAGTAATGTATCGCCCATATGCTACCTCTTTTCCTTTTTTGGGTAGTATGTGCAAAAGATTTGTAACTATTCAGAAGCTGTTTATCTTTGTAAGGCGGCGTAAGCAGAGCCATCCCCTATAGATCATTTGTAAGCTCTGTCAACACCAGCCGTTCCATGATCTGCGGTTCTTCCAGCTCCATTCCCAGTTTCACATCCGGTTTTACTTTTTCCCCTTTTCTTTTTGGCGTTTTGAAATCCCAGACTCTGCTACTTGTTGATTTTTTCACTGTATGCTATGCTAAAAACAGGAATGAAAACTATAGCAGAAAAGAGATTATCCTATGAAAATCTTACTTTACCGATATGGCAGCATATGCGAACCGGATCTCATTTTGGGATTAAAAGAGCTTGGACACAGTGTTGAAGAGATAACAGATGAAATATATAATAAGGAGCTTACGCTAAGCGAGATTGCCAAATCAGTCAGCAATTTCTTGCTTGAGACGCCATGTGATGCCGTTTTTACGATAAACTTTTTCCCATCCGTCTCGGAAGTCTGTCGAATCATGAAACTGCCATACATCAGCTGGATTGTCGACTCTCCGGTTATGGAGCTCTTTTCAAAATCAATTGCGAATAACTGCAACCGCATATTTCTTTTTGACCGCGAGCAGTATCGGGAAATTGCCCCATTGAATCCCGGTCATGTGTTCCATTTTCCATTGGCAGTAAATGTAACGCAGAAACAGGCGGTCATCCAGAGCGCTGCGGCAGGACAGATTGAAAAATTCCAGGCGGATGTATCCTTTGTCGGCTCTCTGTATTCCGAGAAAAATCCATATGACAAGCTTACCGGCGTCAGCGATTACACCGTCGGCTATCTGGATGGACTTCTTAATGCCCAGCTTGGTATATACGGATATTACTTCGTGGAAGAAATGCTGCCGCAGAATATCATTGATGATTTTAAGGCGCATATGCCGAATTATTATGAATATCCTATGGATAATTTTTTGACCGATAGAATTACCATCTCGCAGCTATATATCGGAAACAAGATTTCCGCGATGGAGCGTGAACAACTGATGCGCAGATTATCCGAATGTTTTTCGGTAGATGTGTACACCGGAAGCAATACCGATATGCTGCCGCATGTCCACAACAGGGGGTTCGCCAGAACTATTGAAGAAATGCCGGTCATTTTCCATGAGAGCAGGATCAATCTGAACCCTACCTCCAAGGCGATCCGCAGCGGCATTCCGCTCCGCGTCTTTGATATTTTTGCCTGTGAAGGCTTTATGCTCAGCAATTATCAGACCGAGCTTTGCGAACTTTTTGTTCCGGGCGAAGACTTTGCGTATTACACCAGCATGGACGAGGCTGTAGAAACATGCGCTTACTATCTGGAGCACGACCACGAGCGGAAGGAAATGGCGCATAATGCCTTTCAGAAAGTCAGCGAAGCATACAACTATCCCCGCCGGCTGGACGAGCTTTTCAAGCTCGCTTTCTCCATTTAGAGCGCAGCCTGCGGCCTGTTATTTTTCGAGCTGTTTTTCCGGCAGTTCGTTGTTGTATTTGCCTTGTATCTCTACCCGCTTGCCTTCTCCTTTTAAGAACCACTCGTATTCCAAATCAAGATGCCCGATATCAATCGCCTGATACCCGGCCATGCACAAATCATATGCCAGAACCGCAGCTGTCGGCCCGAGTGCCAGAAGGAATAATTTGTCCTTATCAAAACAGAAGCATTTTTCCAGAATGCTGTCATACTCTCGAAATGCATTTTCCGCAGGGCCGAGAACGCGTTTTACAGACCTCGCATTGTCTAATAAATCGTTCCCCTGACCGACCTTTGTCTGCTCGCCTTCCACGATTACAATATCCTTCTGCTCCCATATCTGCTTCAGCTTTAAAAAACGCGCCGCCGGTGCGTCTGTCCTGTTGTCTGCATACATTACATATGGGCGTGTTACATAAGCGTCGCAATATACGCGCTCCGGTTTTAAGAGAGCGAGATGTTCCTTTCGTACCGCGCGCTGCAAATAGCGGCGAATCTCACGCTTCGCCTGATCGGTATAGGCATCAAGACTTCCGTAGTTATTGGCGATTCCAAGCAAAAGCTTCGGCTCCTCCGCCTCTAAAACCTGACGCAGACGCTGTCCGAGTTTTTCGTCTGCCTCAGATTGGAATCTGTGCCGGACTCTTCCCGCTATCGCAGAAAACTCCCCATCTCCGAAGCGGGCCAGAGACTTTCCCTCGTTTATAATCAACTCAATCGTATCTTCTGCGCTGCGCACAGTCGGATACCAGTACCCGGCCTTCGACTGATCGGTAAGAAGTTCAAACGGTGCATTACTCTTGTAATCCTCCATCTCCTTCTCAATTCCGTCTACCCAATCAATCAGCTGCTTATTTGATGAAATTAAAACCCGGGTGGTGTGCTCCAGCTGCCCGATTCTCTTTTGCTGCTGTTCTGCAATTTGAACCAGCTGTAAAAAATCCTGTTCTACCATGTGTCTCCTTTTTGTTATACAATATGCCGCCTCTGCTAAAAAGAAATCAAACTCATCATCAATGTCCACCGACTTTTTCTTATCCATAATATACGCATAGGAGCCTTCGCCATATATATTTACTTCATCCATTAGAAGATTCGTTCTTTGAATATATATCGCACCATTGATGCGGTAAAAGGTGTCCATATCCTGCCGGCGTCCAACCTTGCTGGTATCTAAAAATCCATTCAGCGATTGTTCTTCGCCCAACACATTACATACCCGCGGCGAATGCTCCACCTCACATACGCTTACCACGCTTGAAGCCGTTTTCTTCTCAAAAATATCGAATGCATTTTGAATATCCTCCGCATCGCGAAGCGGCGAGGTTGGCTGCAAAAGGGTAACCGTATCAAACTCTTTGCCGATTTCGGCGTATTTTCTTACCACAGAGCGAAGTGCATCCCAGCTATTTGCTTTATCCCCAGCCAGGCTGGCATCCCGCAAAAACGGCACATCCGCACCGTACGCTCTGGCAATATCGGCGTAGCGTTCGCTGTCCGTTGACACATGAACCGTATCATACTTTTTGGACTGCAATGCCGCTTCAATCGAATATGCCATCAAAGGCTTTCCCAAAAGTTCCTTAATATTTTTGTCCTTCAATCCCTTTGAACCGCTTCTGGCCAGAATAACTGCAAGATTTTTCATGTAATCATTAAACCTCCCCGAAGGATATATCGTAAAATTCTTTTTTTAATTCAATCGGTTTGTCTAGCATTTCCCTTTTGATGATGGAAACAATACTTTCCGCAACATGCGGCTTCTCAAATGGATTTTCTGCCATCAGACAAATCTGGCGGAAATCCTTTGTCTCTCCCAAATCAATTGCTTTTACAATACTCTCCACATCATTTTTACAATCAATTACTGTCTCTGCATGGGAACGTCCTTTTTGGCGATTACCAATATTAACCGTCGGAATATGGAAAGATGGAGCCTCTGTAATTCCACTTGAAGAATTTCCAATAACCATATTGCAATATTTAAGAGCAGACAGGTAACGCTTCACTCCAAGCGAATCTACCACATGCACATTCTGATGATCTTCGGCATATTCTTCAAGCATCTGATTAACCTTTCTTCCGCCTGCATCAGCATTTGCTTTTGTTACTATATATGTATAATCCGATTTTCTCTCAATTGCTTGTAAAAATGCATCTATTTGTGATTCAACACTTTCATTTTCAAGTGTAACCGGATGATAGGTAGCTACAATATACGGCGTTTTCAAAGAGATTCCTACAGATTCTTCCAATTCCGCTTTTGTCAAAAGCGATAAGCTTAAGGCATTTTCCACACCAATTGCTCCAACAGCAAACACCCTCTCCGGTTGTTCCCCCAACTGTATCACTCTTCTTCTATACTCTTCTGTACTTGTAAAATGAAGATAACTCATTTTAGAGATTGAATGTCTGACAGCCTCATCTATCGCCCCTTGAGTTGTTTCTCCTCCATACAAATGAACAATTGGAATTTGTGTATTCATTGCCGCCGCACATACTGCCAATGTTTCATATCGATCCCCCAAAACCATGAGGGCATCCGGACGTCGCCTGTCGAAGTATTCGGAAAAATGAATCAAAGCGTTCGCCATTGTTCTTGACATGGCAACAGCTCCATCATTCTCATCAAGAATTTCGATTTTTTCATCTATTTCCACTCCATCTGCTTCTACTTCTTTATATGTACTTCCGAACTCAGGTGCCAGATGAGTGCCTGTCACGACAACTCTTACCTCTATTTGAGAATCATTATTCATTCGCTTAATTATTGAAGACAACAACCCATATTCCGCCCGAGTTGCTGTCAACACTGCAATTTTCAACATAATTCTATCAATTCATCCTCTTCAAAATCTCTGACTGCTCTCGTACCAAGAACTTCATTCCATCTCATAGGCGATACTCCATTACCGGGCCGCTTTGTCGTAATATTTTCAGTTGTAAAAGCTTCGCCTTTTTTTATCTTTTTGGCCGCTACTATACTCTTTCTTGCAATCGCAATGTTTTTCTTTTCGGACTCAGCCGGCTCCTTGATACCAGTCCCCAGTGCCATTTCGATATTCCGTATGGAATCTACCATTTGTTTTAATTCCATCGGCTCTAGGCTTGCTTTATGATCCGGTCCCTCCATATTTTTATCTAAAGTAAAATGCTTTTCAATGATGGCTGCCCCCATTGCTGCGGCGGCAATCGGAACCTCTATTCCTTTTGTATGATCCGAGTATCCTACTTCCAGACCAAAGCGCCTTTTCATAGAACACATTGCATTTAAATTAACGTCTCCATATGGTGCAGGATACTCAGTTGTGCAATGCAGTAAACGAATTTGTCCCGCCCCGTTTGTATTTAACACCTCAATTGCAACCGCGATTTCATCCTCACTGCACATTCCGGTAGACATGATAATAGGTTGATGCTTTTTTGCAATTTCAACAAGATATGGATAATTTGTAATCTCACCGGATGGAATCTTCCATATATTGCATCCAAGTTTTGTCAAAAAATCTATACTCGGTAAGTCAAATGGAGTTGACAGGAATTGTATTCCCACCTCTTCACAATACTTTTTTAATGGCACATATTCCTCGAATTTGAGATGTATCTTTTTACACATTTCAAGCTGGCTTTCCTGCTCTCCTGTAAGCTCCTTTTGGTATTCTGCCTTTGGAGCAAATCTGGAAATAACCAGTTCCGGAATTGCCGTTTGAAATTTTACAATATCCGCACCAGCCTTTTTCGCTTCATCCACCAATTTATATGCTAATTCTAAACTTCCATTATGATTTACACCTGCTTCTGCAATAATTAACACCTTATCCATACTTAGTTCTCCATCAAACATTCAATCATATGTGTGTCAAAAACCGGGATTTTATACTTCTCCCATATCTGTATTCTTTCACCATAGGAATCATCAATAAAAATACTCGCCAAATCACTAATGTAATCTTTTTTCTTTGCATCTTTATCTAGATGAATAATCTCATCAAACAGAGAATCCAGCCTGTATTTTTTTAACTCACTCATTAAGTCTCCGTCATGCTTTGAAAGCAGAATAATTTTCCTGTTCTTATTCACACATTGATATAAAAAGCTTATTATTTCCAAATTAACTTTTCCGTCAATCACAATTGTATCATCATAATCGATATAAACTGTATCGTATTTCAGACCAAGCTTATAGGTATTGGAAAGCGCCCGATCCAGTTCTATTTCATAATCATTTATTATGACAGAATCAATTGGCTGTCCATTAAAAACATTTACTGTTAGAAGTGGTAAATTTACGCCTGTGTTTCTTACAATTGAAGAAGTTCCGGCTATTCTTGATGCTATTTCCAACAGCTTCAATTGTCCGTTTGCATCCTCTTTTAATTGAAAGAACCACCCTCCCTTTTGCTTTAACCTATCATTTATCTTGTATGCATATTCCCAAAATTCCGGACGATCGCAAAAAATGGCATTTACGCTGATTCCGCCCTTTATTCTCTTGCGCTCTCTTCCTCTTGCATAAATCAACTTTCCATCCTGATTCGTAAAGCAATCAATTGTATATTCTTTACCAGGGAGATACTCCAGAAACAGCATTCCCTCCTCGCTAATTGCATCTAATTGTTCTTGCGCATTGACTAATTGCGCCCCGCCAGACCCTTGCCCTACTGCCGGTTTAACAAATATCGGAAACCGGTTTACCATTTCTTTGCCGGTATATTCGAATGGAATTGGCAATATCCCTTCAAATAAACCGTAACTGGTTTTCTTTGACCTTGTCACACAAGTGGTCTCATAATCCGGTGCAAT
This sequence comes from uncultured Lachnobacterium sp., assembly GCA_964614035.1. Lineage (GTDB taxonomy): Bacteria > Bacillota > Clostridia > Lachnospirales > Lachnospiraceae > Roseburia. The sequence continues at coordinate 36,789 of CAZTKM010000014.1, read as the reverse complement.
TACAATCGGATCTAATAATTCCCTGTATTTTGAAAAAACCGTAAGCACCCCATCCATTGCAGGATATATATAATCAAACCCATACTCCTTAACTTTTTCATTGAAGTCAATGATTTCATCCGCACTGCTTTGGTCCTTAATGAAGGGCAGATTATCTATATGATTTTCATATACAAACCTTCCATGATCATAGCTGCTTGATCCACCATATAAAGTATAGTGAATGGAATTATGGATTGCTTTATATATTTCTAAACCAATTTCTGTTCCACATGGATACACTAAAATTTTTTTCATAAGATTTCCTTTATCTTCTCTGCAGCAAATCGAATCTCTTCTTCCGTAATCTGCGTACTGCTCGGGAAGTTCAAAATACAGCTGCTGTAATATGGGGCTTTTTCCATCTCATACACAAGCGCCCCTTCATACGGCTTCTGCTGATGAATCAGGCCCCAGATTGCACGTGTCTGAACCCCCTTCTGATCCAATTCCGTAATCACATCCCGCAGCGAACGATTCAGATATTCCATATCCAATTCCAGGGAATAAAACCACTGATTCGAATATGTTCCTTCCCGGAATTCCAAAAGTCTCATATGCTCTGTTCCTGCAAACAACTGCTTGTACAGATTGTAGTTCCTATGCTTGCGCTCCACAAACACCGGAAGCTCCTCCATCTGAGCCACTCCGAGGGCCGCCTGCAGATTCGTCATCCGATAATTATATCCGATCTCGTTGTGAATATAGTAATGCGGATCATCCTTTGCCTGTGTAGACAGATACCGGATATGATCGACCTTTGCAGGGTCTTTTGCGGCTATTGCCCCTCCGCCGCCGGTAGTAATAATCTTGTTGCCGTTATAGGAAAAGGCGCCATAGTCTCCGATGGTTCCGGCATATTTTCCTGCAAACCGTCCGGCTATATATCTTGAGCCTAACGCCTCTGTGGCATCCTCCACCACCTTCAGATGGTAGTTCTCTGCGATTGTCATAATGGATTCCATGTCCGCAAGATTGCCAAATACATGGACAACCACAACGGCTTTTACCGTTTTTTGCGTAGCCTTATGAACTAACTGATCTCCCGAAATCTCACACTCTTCTCTACAGAATTTCTCCAGCTTGACCGGATCCATGCAAAGACTGTCATCGCAGTCCATAAACACCGGTTCCGCGAACTGATAACGCACCGGATTCACTGCTGCAATAAAGGTAAGGGTCGGTACAATTACCATATCTCCCGGCTCTACTCCACAGGAAATGAGCGCAAGATGAATTCCCGCCGTACCGCTCTGACAGGCTGCGACATTCTCCACATGCAGATATTCTGCCATCATCTGCTCCAGCTTTGTAATGTATGCTCCGCCTGTAGATACCCAGCCCTGATCAATCGCATCGTCTACATATTTTCTTTCATTTCCTTCAAAATTCGGAATGGATAACGGAATAAATCTTCCCATACCATCGCCCTCTTTCTCTTACATTTTAGAATCTAAAGATTTACCCTTTTCCATATGTTCAAAGTTCGGTAAGTACCGCTTAATGATTTCCGCCACATCTTCTTTGTGCAGATCCGGCTTTTCAAATGCCGCGTTTAACTCCTTTAATACCGCATCAACCTTATCTGCATCCGGCATCTCTTTTCCCGTAATCACGCCAAGCGAGGAAAACCGCACCATATCCACCGTTTCCTGATCGGTATAGAACTCCTCAAACGCCTTTTCCCCGGAAGTATTCGAACCCGAATAATGAACCGGATAGCATTTGCTTCCCGCACGCAAAGCTTCCGCCTTCTCAATGGCCTCCTCATCCGAGCCGCACTGCAGCACTTCATATCCGTATTCCTGCAATAGCGCTGTCGCAATCGCATCAAAGGTCATCATTTGCGCTTTCTCAAGCTTCGGAAAGAAGATTTCCCGATTCGCGCCAAGCATACAGGCAATCATACAAATCTGCCCGCTCTCCTCCGGCGAGACGAAATACCGCTTCACATCCGAAGGTGCGGAGAGCGGCTGCAGCTTTGATATTCTCGTAAGGAATCCTGCCGGAAGCGATCCGTTGGAAAAAGCGACATTTGCAAATCGCGCCGTCTTAACCGGAAATCTGTCGGAATAAGAGAAAATAATGTCCTCCATCATCCGCTTGCTTGCACCCATGATGTTGACCGGATTCGCCGCTTTGTCAGTGGATACGCAAAAGTACTCTTCCGGCGGAAATTCCGCCAGCAAATCAAGCAGTTTCTTTGCATGGAGTACATTGTTCCAAAGCAGCGCCTCTACGGAATAGATGTCTTTTTCACTTCTTACATGCTTGTGCGCGGAAAAATTCGCAACAACATCAAATCCCCCTCTGCTGCGGAACATTTTCCCAAATACCGGCGATGCAAAATCCATAGGATACGGAATATAATCCTCCGGAACAAACATTCCCTTCGTGCTTCGAAGATCTCTGGTAAGCTCCGCAAGCGCGTTTTCATTGATATCAACGACAACCAGGGTTTTCGGTTCATACGGAAGCACCGCCTTGATATATGAGCTTCCGATACTTCCGGCGCCGCCGATGACAAGGATCGACTTTCCTTTGATCTTCTTGGAAAGCTCGTCTTTATTCTTTTCCATGTCAGAAAGAAACATACTCTCTGGACGCTTTGTGACATATTTTGAAATAAAGCTGCTAAGTTCAAACATATAAACGCCTCACTTAAAAAATTCTATTTGTTTTTTAAACAAGCCAACATCCAGGCCCTTTATTTTCGGAAATCTGCTATGCTGCCTATGTTTATGATTTCAAATTCAGTTTTTCTTCCATCCGGTGCATCTCTTCAAACTCGCCCATATCAAGGAAAGAATCCTCACTGATCGGATACATTCCCACGCGGCGGCCTTCCGATAGAAGCTTGTCTGCCAGATGTGTCATATGGAAAAATTCATCCTTCGGAATATCATCCACGAGGTCTGCATTCAGTATGTACATACCGGTATTCACAAAATAGGAAAGCTTCGGCTTCTCCTCCATGGTCTCAACTGCACCGTTCTCACTGGAATAAATAACCCCATACGGCACCACAATATTTTTCAGCGCCGAGACGATAGTAAGCTCATTGCCGGATTCCAGATGGTATTTGTAAATATCATTGTAATCGGCATGGATTAGTATATCACAATTTGTCACAATAAACGGGTGATCGAACCGATCCGGAAGCAGCGTAAGACTTCCCGCGGTACCAAGCGGCTTATCCTCCTCGACATAGCAGATCTTATAGTCGGAAATCTGGTCGTTAAAATAGGACATAATCATGCTCTTGCGGTAATTCACTGTCGCGTAGAACATCTTCACTCCGACGTCACAGAATTTGTCAATAATGCGCTCCATAATCGGAATGTCTCCAATTGGGATTAGTGGCTTTGGAAGAATCTTCGTATACGGATACAACCGCGTGCCTTTGCCGCCTGCCATGATAACCACAGGAACATCCGTTAAATTATTTTCTAACTCAGTCTGTTCGCCGGAAGCTGCATCACGAAAAATAATATCCGTTACAATTCCCTTTGCAGTCACAACCGGAAGTGCGGTAATTTTCCGGCTGACCATGAATTCCATTGCACTTTTCATATCTTTCCGATAGATTACCTTTGGATTTGGGTTCATGAATTCCTGCACCTGACCTTGCAGTTTACCGGTTCTGATTAACCATCTGCGGATATCGCCATCCGTAATGACACCCTCCAATTTACGATTCGCATCCACAACAAACAGAAGACCTTTTGCATTATGGTCAATCTTCTGTAATGCCTCAACTACTGTATCTGATTTATGAATAAAATATGGCGTTAGTTCTTCTGTTTTCATATTTCCCCTCATATCATAAACTATACTCATACGCGGTTCCCTATTTCCAAAAAATTTTTCATTTCCGAAAAGTAGCTTACTATTTCATCAGGCTTTCCGCCACATATCATGTTCATATACATTCTCTTTATGTTCTCCCACTCTTCTATCGGGAAATCAAATGGTACTGTCAGAATAAGATTAACCGTAAAATTCCCTTCTCTATAGTAGTCTAAATAATCCGGGAAAAATTGCCTTACCATTTTCTGCATCATTTGAATTTGATCAACCGGTATATAATCATACTTGCAAAAGATGATATGCATTGTATTATTATAAAAAGCTTCCAAAAAATTTTTCCTTATAACGTTATAGAATTTATGATACAATCCATTTTCCATATAGTATTTTAATGTTTCTAATTCGACTTCCAAACGTATAAAATGCCCCAAATCATTGATTGTATGCGAGTTTGATGACATTCGCAAACGATAGTGATACAAATAATCTGCAAGTGGATAATAGGAATCAATCTCATACTGAATTATTCCGCCAAAATAATTGTCTTCATATTTCCTAAAATCTTTAAAACGAATCTCCTTATTATGAAACAGCGTTTGCTTATATATACCTGCCCACAATGGGTAAAGCTGATATTTAGAAAAGAACTCTGATTTTTCCTGTGTTTCATTCAGCACGTATAGGTCTTCATCTATTTCATGCTTATGTGGAAGAATTGCAGATTCTTTTCCTTCAAGGTGTTCGATATAATTTGCCTGTATGAGATCCGCATTCGTCCGCTGCGCAGCTGCTAATAATTTTTCATACGCGCTCAGTTCTAACCAGTCATCTGCATCCAAAAATGCGATATATTCTCCGGCAGCATTTTCAATTCCAAGGTTTCTCCCCTTTGCCTGCCCCTGATTTATCCTCAGATTAAATAAAAAGATATTGTCCGGATATTGCTGCTGATATTCTTCCAAATATGCTAATGTCCGGTCAGTTGATGCATCATTAATTAAAAGGACCTGTAGATTCTGAATGCCAATTGTCTGATTTATAACAGATGTCATACATTGTTCAATATACTTTTCTGCATTATAGCATGGAATTATTACGCTTAGTTTATACATTCATTATCCCTTTCTGCAAGCATCCATTACACAGCATATAAGAAGTACATCATTGGTATAACACTATCTCCATAATAGCGAAGCTAAAAATGATAATTATCGGATGATATTGATTTCCATTTTCTCCCCTTCTGTTTTACAACCCGGAATACTGTTCCTGGGCAAACTCCTTTATGATCTCCGCGCAGTCCTTAACCAGTTCGCAATATTTCATTCCCTGCTCCCCAATCTGTTTTGCCTCATCCTCTATGGACGCCATATCCATCAAGCTCTCTGTCCGCAATATATACTCTGCTAAGGGTATTGAATTTTCAATCATATCATACATTTCTAACTGATCACATTCTTTTGTATATTTCTTTATCTTCTTCAAACTCTTCAAATATTTTTGTTTATCAACTTTATGTTTCTTTCCCATTTGGAATATGGTCTCATATTCTTTACGAAGCTTATCCGCACATGCGATAATTGCATCAAATTTATCCGGAATGCTCTTTAAATAGCAGATAATCTTCTGCTTTTCCTCCTCCGAAAAATCAGGTTTCATATTTTCAATAAGAGCTCTGTAATCGACAGTCTCATCCTTACAGTTCTGTGCAATCGCTTCCTCCAAGGTCATCAGCTCGGTTCCCTGAATATATGCACCGCCTTCAGTCGCATTAATAACTCTTACTGTACTATGTTCCTTCATACCCGCAATATATTCATCAAACCAATCAATAAACAACGTGAAGCTTGGATCGGTCCAAACGGTTTCTTCATAGTTTCCCTTTACCTTAACCTTTCCGGTCATATCTATTTCCGGCATCTTATCCTGAAATGTCCCGTCTGCGTGTGTACGATTATCCGTAAAAGCAAAATCCTGTCCGACAAGAATAATCTGACTGAATCCAAACTTATAAAGCATAGACAAGCCCGGACATGCCACAGACCCACCCGGTTCTACCGGTGGCATAATTTTACCAACTTCCATATACAGGAAAAATCCAAGCTTATAATTGTCAAAATAAAATATTTTCTTTCCTCTATGCATGTTCATAAAGGCACTATTTGAGAGAAGAGGTGCAACAACCGGTATACTGTTGATTCTTTCATCATCAAACAGTTTTATTGGCTTTAATGCATCCATAGTAATGAACGCATCCGGTTCTATTCCTGCTTTAAGCAATGGTTTCACTGCCGTATCCACCGCCAGAATAAATGCTCTCCCTTTTGCTTTCTTAAGCATCTGTATATTCTTATTTAAGGATGGTCCCGCAGACACTAATATTGCCGGCTGATCATGTGGAATTGCCTCAAATAATGTCCTGGTATTATATCCTTCCAGTGCGTATTTTGCATTTTCAATCTGATTTTTGGCTAATACCGTTGAAAATTTCCGTCCGGAATTTATATTTACCAGCAAAAAGTCTGTTATTTTCTGTGCGCACTTTAAGGCTTTCTTTACTTCTTCCGGGAAAAGCGTGCTATAATTAGGGTGTGTCTCTACCTTTAAATATGCCATCGTTTCATAAGTGATAATCTTCCGTAAAACAGAATCCAGAGCCGCTTCATTCATCCCCTCTATAATAAAGCCAATCGGTCTGCTTTTAATCTCTTTTGATATATCTACTGTATTTAGAAGATTTAAAAACAACTCTATCGAAGGCTCGTAGGCAATTACAGTAATTGTTTCATCCGCTTTCTCCAGTATTTTTTTGAGATACCCTCCATTGCCAAGTCCAACCAGATAAACCGGGGTGTATTTATGCAATTCCCCAATCCGTTCTCTCCAGATATCAATTGGTTCGCCCGCATTGCGTTTTCCATACAGGTATACTGCCCGGGTTTCTTTTATTACCTTTACAATCTGTTGTCCGTCCAGCGACAATTCATTGACAATCTGAATCTCTCTTTCTTTTTCCGAATTCCCAATTTCTTCTTTCTTTTTCCGGATTTCCTCTCCAAACTCCGGATACCATTTATCCATTGCTTTTATATTTTTCTCAAAGATATTATTTTTCATCTTCACTCTCCTCTTTCCCAAAGACCGATAACAGTTCTCTCAGTCCATAATCTAAGGTATCAATCATCCGAACTGCATCCTCATTCTCTATAGAAGCTATATAGTCTTCTAAGATTCCAAGCGAAAATGAATAAAGATCTTTGTATTCTTCTTCATCCATTCCGAATATATTCCCCTGAATAAAATAGGAAACATATTCCTGTATCTCCCCGGCAAGTACTTTTGACTTCTGTATGGTATCTGATTTTTTAAAATAGTGATATTCTACGCAAATATCATTTATTTTTCGTCTCAATGTTCTTGCTAATTCTTCCATGCTATTATATAGTCCTTTCTAGCAAAAGAGGGGAACGATAGACGTTCCCCTTTTTCGCAATTCCTGATAGATTTTCAACTTAATCTTATCCCAGTAATGATAAAACTCCCTGAGTTGACTGATTAGCCTGTGCAAGCATTGCCTGTCCGGCCTGTGCAAGAATATTGTTCTTGCTGTACTCAACCATCTCTGATGCCATATCTGTATCACGGATACGTGATTCTGCTGACTGTGCATTCTCTGCTATGTTGTCAAGGTTTGCCACAGTATGCTCTAATCTGTTCTGCACAGCTCCGAGTGCAGATCTCTGTGATGATACCTGATTAATAGCGTTCTGGATTGCCGTAATAGAGTTGTTTGCGATTTCATAATTATCTACGCCAACCTGTCCCTTTGCCGTATATCCGGATACCGCCTTTGCAGTAACTGCCGAAGTAGTAATGTAAGTATTGAACTTATCCTTCAATGCTGCACTTGCTTCGGCTACCTTCACGCTTCCATAATGTGAAGCTGCAGAAGCTGCGGTCGTAAACTTTGCTCCGGATGCGGTTACATAGTATATTGATCCGCTCTCAGACGTAAACTGATCTGCAAAATTTGAAGCAGTATATCTGCTTCTAATAGTACCAGAAAATGACGCTAATGCTGCATCAATGTTAGATGCTTTTGTCTTGTCGGTATCATACGTATATGATATTCCTTCATAGTTGATTGACACAACCTTTGTACCGGTCTGTGCTGCATCTGCAACTGTTCTGTTTACCGTTCTGAGTCCAAGAGACTGTGCATTCATGTTGTCTATGCTAAGCGTAATCTTCTGATTTGCATTTGCACCTACCTGAAGGTTCTTGTCCTTGAATGAACCATCCAATAAGTTCTGCTTATTGAACTGTGTAGTAGTTGAGATGCGATCCAGCTCCGTTGTAAGCTGATCCAACTCCTCATTGATTGCATCACGGTCAATGCTTTCATTCGTATCGTTAGCGCCCTGTACTGCAAGCTCATTCATACGCTGTAAGATTGAGTGTGCTTCATTCAATGCGCCTTCAGCTGTCTGAATAAGAGAGATACCATCCTCTGCATTGGAAGATGCCTTATCAAGACCACGAATCTGGCTTCTCATCTTCTCGGAAATCTTAAGACCTGCTGCATCATCGCTTGCGCGGTTGATTCTGTAACCTGATGATAACCTTTCAGAAGACTTTGTCTGTGCGCTTGTTGTAATGCCTAACTGACGGTTAGAGTTCATTGCTGTAAGATTGTGTTGTACTACCATTGCCATAATTGTTTCCTCCTTGAAATAAAATGCGGCGTCCTTGCCGCTCGTTTGTCTGCCTCAGAATCCTCTTCCCTGACCGTACGCTTCAATTCCAAGTTTTCTTCGGCAAATTGTGTTTTCAGGAAATTGTTTCCTGTTATTATATATATCGGAGGCTAAGATATAAACTTAACCCCCTGTATATAACTTTTTTACTGGAGTAAAGATAAAACTCCCTGAGTTGACTGATTAGCCTGTGCAAGCATTGCCTGTCCGGCCTGTGCAAGAATATTGTTCTTGCTGTACTCAACCATCTCTGATGCCATATCTGTATCACGGATACGTGATTCTGCTGACTGTGCATTCTCTGCTATGTTGTCAAGGTTTGCCACAGTATGCTCTAATCTGTTCTGCACAGCTCCGAGTGCAGATCTCTGTGATGATACCTGATTAATAGCGTTCTGGATTGCCGTAATAGAGTTGTTTGCGATTTCATAATTATCTACGCCAACCTGTCCCTTTGCCGTATATCCGGATACCGCCTTTGCAGTAACTGCCGAAGTAGTAATGTAAGTATTGAACTTATCCTTCAATGCTGCACTTGCTTCGGCTACCTTCACGCTTCCATAATGTGAAGCTGCAGAAGCTGCGGTCGTAAACTTTGCTCCGGATGCGGTTACATAGTATATTGATCCGCTCTCAGACGTAAACTGATCTGCAAAATTTGAAGCAGTATATCTGCTTCTAATAGTACCAGAAAATGACGCTAATGCTGCATCAATGTTAGATGCTTTTGTCTTGTCGGTATCATACGTATATGATATTCCTTCATAGTTGATTGACACAACCTTTGTACCGGTCTGTGCTGCATCTGCAACTGTTCTGTTTACCGTTCTGAGTCCAAGAGACTGTGCATTCATGTTGTCTATGCTAAGCGTAATCTTCTGATTTGCATTTGCACCTACCTGAAGGTTCTTGTCCTTGAATGAACCATCCAATAAGTTCTGCTTATTGAACTGTGTAGTAGTTGAGATGCGATCCAGCTCCGTTGTAAGCTGATCCAACTCCTCATTGATTGCATCACGGTCAATGCTTTCATTCGTATCGTTAGCGCCCTGTACTGCAAGCTCATTCATACGCTGTAAGATTGAGTGTGCTTCATTCAATGCGCCTTCAGCTGTCTGAATAAGAGAGATACCATCCTCTGCATTGGAAGATGCCTTATCAAGACCACGAATCTGGCTTCTCATCTTCTCGGAAATCTTAAGACCTGCTGCATCATCGCTTGCGCGGTTGATTCTGTAACCTGATGATAACCTTTCAGAAGACTTTGTCTGTGCGCTTGTTGTAATGCCTAACTGACGGTTAGAGTTCATTGCTGTAAGATTGTGTTGTACTACCATTGCCATAATTGTTTCCTCCTTGAATAAGTGCTTCCTTGCACATTCCTCTTTTCTATTTCGTCCTTGAAATTGGTTTATTTTTTGTTTGCTGATTTATATATCGGCGAGTTATCCCAGAACTTAACCCCTTTTTACATTTTTTTAAAGTAATCTCATTCCTAATTCCTTAAACCCTTCCATTATGCCTTCTGCAAACCCATTCAGCACTCCCTATTGTGCCTTGCCCAATACCACGACTGCTTTTCTTATTTGCATACATTCTCCTTTCAAATGTCAGTACATTTCTTTTCAAAATCTCTATAAATGTTCTCCATCCCGCTCCTTTTCTATACATTAAGTATAGTTGACGCATATTTTATGACATTAACCTTTTCAACCGCCTCTTTATTGCCGACAATGTTTGCTGCCAACGCACCGGCAATATTGCCCATAAACATTCCCAATTCGATGGAAGAACCGGCTGCGGCAGTCAGACTTGCAACAGCAAAAAAGGCATCCCCTGCACCTATGGTATCTTTCACTTTTAAGGTAAACGCCGGACATTCCATTATGCATCCGTTTTCAATGGAATACGCTCCGCTTGACCCTCTGGTAAGCCATCCGCTTCCTCCCAAATGTTTTTCCAGCTGTGATAATTTTTCCTTTTCACTCAGAATATAGTTTGGAAATGCCATTCCGAGTTCTTTTTGATCTAATGTAAAATAGTCTGCCCTGTGATATTTTGTCATAATATTTTTTCCGTAATTGGAAGAATTTGTCTGACAGTTGACAGCAAGCAGTCTTGCCTTTTCCTGAACCAGTTCCATGACTTTCGCATCAACCAATCCATGCCCGAAATCACACAGCACAACCAAATCAAATGAAGCAATTTTTTCTGATAGTTTTGAATAAAAATGCGCCATAGCCGCATCATCAATCTTCATTGTATCCGGCAGGTTATTAATTGCAAAAATCTTGCTTAATTCTTCCCGCTTTTCATTTACCGAGACAAAACGTTTTTTTACAATTGTCCTATACTCTTCGCTAAATGTAAGATCTATCCTCATTCTTTCACTCAGCCCATCCAGTATTCTGCTATGTACATCCTTTTCATTTCCGACAATACTCATCAATGTAACATTTTCGCAAAAAGCGGATAAATGATTGGCAACTGCCAAGGCCCCCCCCAAATACTGCTCCTGAGATTTAAATCTGGTAGAATATCCCATATCCTTTGACATAAGACCCTGTACGGAACAATAAACATATTCATCGATAATAGCATCTCCTATTACCAGAACTTTCAGATTCTTCATTTTTTCTGTTACATTCTTTATTTCCTCGATGGTATGACTTTTACTAAAATCGGCAGAAAACCTTCTCACATCATCCGGTAATGCCGACAGTCCATTGTTTATCAATTTTGTCGAGCTGAATACCTGCCCGCCTGTAAAGGCTAATTTCCCGCCATGTGCAATGACCAGTTCCTCTTCTTCCGTAATTTTTCCGGTAACATCATCTTCTGCTCTTTTGTATTCCTCGCCTTTTACATAAAGATCCGGCTCTACAGTCTCAATAATGTCTCTTGCCGTATAGTCTTCCGATAAGAGCACATAATCGATTACATTTATTTCTGATAAAAATTTCAATCTCAATTCATCATCAAAATACGGCCTGTCCGGTCCTTTCCGCACATATTTTGCCGCAGTAATCGAAACGACAAGAATATCCCCCATCTTTTTTGCTTCTTCAAAATGAATAATATGTCCGGGATGTACCAGGTCAAACACTCCATGGCATAAGACTATCGTTTTGTCCGTTAAGCTCTTTCGAAGTTCCGCCATCTGCTCTTTTGTAACAATTTTTCCCATACAATCCCCCTACTGTTCTTTTATATCATTTACAAAGCGTTCTAACGTTACATCTACCGACATTGGTTCATATCCCATGCTTACCGCCTTTTTGATATCTATCAGAAAACAGGTATTTCTGCCGGTTGGTTTTCTCTCAATCAGTTGTGATTTACTTTTTGTCAGTGTCTTTAATCTCTCAACTATTTCGATAATTTTTTTCGGTTCAGACGCTCCGATACCGATCACCTGATATCCCAGCTGTTCTTTTTCAAGCAGTTTTAGAATAAAACCTGCAAGCGTGTCACAATGCGCCAGATTATTGTACAGCATTTCCGGATTAAAATATGAAATCGCATCCCCATCCAATAAAGCCTGCGTCAATTTTGGCAGCCATGGGCATGTCATATCCGCGCGTTTCCCTAACATCCTGGGCATTCTGATTGCAATTCTGTTCTCTATAGCAGAATCCTGTAATAATCGCTCACATATGTATTTTGCAGTTCCGTAATCCGATAAATTTGTTCTGTCTGAGGTTTCATTCACGATTTCCTCAGTCATACCATATACTGCTATCGAGGATGCGTACACAAAGCTTTTTACGTTTCTCTCCTGTGCCAGCCGCAGCAGATTTCTGGTACTTTGAACTGTGTTTTCCAAGTACTCTTCCATATTTGGTCCAATCATCTGCGCAGCAAAATGCAAAACAGCTTCAATTTTTTCGGCAGTTCCCTCGCAAAGTTTTTTCCGTACATCATCCCAATTCGCCAAATCCACCTGTATCACATTATCTTCCTGCAAAACAACCGGCTTTCTGTTGTAATATGTTCCTAATACCCTATATCCGGCATTGCTGATATACTCTGCAATATTGCTTCCGACAAATCCTCCGGCTCCGGTAACTATAATCATCCCTCTTGCTCCTTCACAATCTCTTTTACACAGTCTGAAAATGTTTTTCGATATTCAATATTTGAATATTCTTTATTTTTTATCTTTTCTATTTTTCCTGCACTTTCCGTTTCTCCAATCACAAAGCCTTTACAGTTTGTGCTTAGGCAGATTGTACAGTCCCGGATTCGATCCCCGATTACATAGCTCTGATTCAAATCTATCCCAAAATCAGCCACAGCCTTCTCAATCATTCCCGTCTTTGGCTTTCGGCAGTTACAATCCTTTTTATATTGCAATACACATGCAGCAGGTAAATGAGGACAATAATATACCTTCTGGATAACAACTCCCTGCAATGCCATTGTTTCCAGCATCCATGCAGTCAACTCCTTAAAATCGTCTTCTGTATAATAACCTCTCGCTATCCCTGATTGATTGGTTATAATAAACAGTTTGTAACCTGCTTTCTGAAGCTGAATCAATCCCTCTATCACTCCCGGTATGAATTCAAAATCTTCCTTTCGATGCAAATAATCTTTCTCTATATTAATTGTCCCATCCCGGTCTAAAAAAACTGCCTTATTCATTATCTATGATTCTATCGCCAATTGTCTCGCTTTACTAACAATTTCTTCTACGGAAAGTCCATTTAATGTCTTAATATCCTTATAGCTTCCGTATCCAAAAGCGAAGCAATCCTTTAATCCCATTCCTCTCATTTTAATCTGTAAATCATTATCCATAACCGCCTCTGCGATTGCGCCTTTTAATCCCCCAATCATGGAATGTTCTTCTACTGCCAGAATTTTCCCTGTTGTTTTTTCAATATACTTCAATATTTGTATATCCAACGGCTTTACTGTATGCATATTCACAATTTGCGCTTGTATCCCCATGTGCTCTAATATCTGAGCGGCAGCAATAACATCTGATAATATGGTTCCGGTAGATACGATTGAAATATCACTGCCCTCCTGCACAATCTGACCTTTTCCTATCTGAAAATTTAATTCCTTTTCACAATAGATGTCTTTTCCTTCATGCCTCCCCAACCGAATCAGCATAGCGCCGTTATACTTCACAGCTTCTCTTGCTATGAATCTCGCTTCCGTCGGTGTTGCCGCACTGACTATCGTCAAATTGGGGAATGCGCGAAGCGTCGCGATATCCTCCGTCATATGCTGTGTATTCCCCAATGCATTCATCGCCATCCCTGCACCGATTGCAGCAATTTTCACATTTCGCGACTGCATACATACATCATCCCGGATAAATTCATTTGCTCTGTGTATTAAAAATGTCCCTCCTGCAGTTACAAATGGGATTTTCCCACAGCTTGCCAGTCCTGCTGCCATTCCGATTGCATTGCATTCAGAAATTCCGACATTGACATACTGCTTCTTTATCTCTTTTGGTATTCTTTGGCGAAAACGCCCATCGTCTGCACCGACAATAACCACTTCTGAATTTTCTTTGGCGATTTCAACCAGTTCGTTATCAAATGCATCTATCATACTCTTCTTCCCTTATCTGCAATTCAGATTTTGCAAGTTCCCACTCAGCATCATTCAGACTTCTTCCATGCCAGTTATCTTTATCTTCCACAAATGACAGACCTTTGCCCTTAATTGTATTTGCGATGACCACGCGGGTTACCTTAGCATGTTTCGAAAGGCTTTGACAGATTTGTTCCATATCATGACCATTTATAGTCTCAATATCCAATCCAAACGCTGCCAGTTTTTTATCCAAATGCCCTAATGGCACTATATTTTCCACTTTATCCGAAATCTGCCTGTTATTCCGGTCAACAATAATTGTCAGATTATCCAACTGCAACGCATTGGCCAGTAAAAATGCTTCCCAGTTTGAACCCTCCTGCAGCTCTCCGTCTCCTACCAAGGTATAAACCTTATATTCTCTGCCTTCCATTTTTGCTGCATATGCCTGTCCGATTGCAAAAGCTAAGCCATGGCCAAGGGAACCTGCCGACATCTCTATACCGTGTTCTACGTCGCACGTCGGATGAAGTGCATATTTGCATTCTTTTCCCGAGAAATTCCATAATTCCGCTTTATCAATCAACCCTGCTTCGGAAAGCACCAGATATAGTGCTAATCCTGCGTGTCCTTTGCTCAAAATGAACCGGTCGCGGTCTTCGCTTTTTAAACATTCTTTGTCAATATTAAGAATCCCGCCAAGATACAGTCCCACCAGTAAATCTACCGAAGAGTATGCTGTGCTAAGATAGCCTCTGCCCGTCCTATGTGATATCCAGGCGATATCCTTCCTGATTTTACCGGCTTTATTCTTTAAGTAATTTATATCCTGCATCCTTTTTCCTCTTATATAAAGTTGACATGATTGCAATCTAAGGTTAACACATCATTTAATATTTTATTTCTATCGTCATATATACACCGGAAATCACATTCTTTTGCAATATTATAATTCTTAAGCTTTTTGGTTGTTTCTTCTGAAAACCACATCTGCTTAAATGACTGTTCTGCTATGCTTCCGATTTTTCCACTCTCAATATATGCCTTGTCAATACAATTATAAACATTTTGATCAGCGGCAACAATTGTAAATAATTCGCGAACCCAGCAGTAAGAGTATTCTTTCTTATAATCCTCCCGCAATTTGATATCTGTTGTGTACTTATCTATGATAGAAAATGAATCATCCTGAAAATCTTTTTTCGCATTTTGGATCTGCGTAGTTACAGACTGTCGAATGGATTGATTATTCGCTACAATGTCCAGTCCGTCATTAACCGGCGAAAACTTAATATTCTCCACACCCGCTTTTTTGGCGATTCGACACAACTCATATATTTCCTGATAGTTATATTTATTAACCACGCAGTTTACACCAAGCGCACAATCCTTATTTTTGATTTCGGAGAATCTTTTCACATTAGCTATTACGCTTTCATATGTACTTACTCCTCTGATTTTTTTATATGTTTCCTGATTGGTCGACTCAATAGAAATCCGTACCCACTTGGCATCTTTAAATGCCTCTGCCCTGTCTTCGGATAGTGCCTGTCCATTTGTTATCAAAGCAAAATCTATACCATTTTCTCTTAACATTTGAACTGTCGCGACAATATGCGGATAGCATAAAGGATCTCCTCCTCCGCTAAATGTTACCGCTTTGACTCCCATATCAGCAAAATCCTTTATCAGCTCCTGCATTTTTTCCCATGGGATTTCCTGCCGTCTGTCCACATATCGCTCACTATATACATTATTATCCTTACTTTTTTCGTTGTCATAAAAGCAATAATAACAATGCTGGTTACAGCGGTTTGTCGGTTTTAAGCGTACATATATCGGCGCACACCGCTCCCCTTTTTTTAGTTTTTCAATCCGATCCGTATGGTACAATATCTTCAGATTACTATATTCACTGCTCATTTTTTCCTCTCTTTCTGCTATTCCTTAATGAGATATGCCCTTACCGGCGAACCATCTACTCTGTCCATTTTTAATGGGGCTGCCGAGAGAAAGTATCTGCCCTCTTCCACTTTTGACAAATCAATATTTTCAAGTATTACAACTTCTTTTTCAAGAAAGGCTTCATGTACCTCTTTCTGCTTATCGGGCGCACCAACCGTTGAAGCTTCTACGCCAACTAAATCTATTCCCATATCAGCAATTTTTTCTGCAGTCCCCGGTCGAAAATTCACATCCCCTTTAAATAAAATTTTTCTTGTGTCATTTCCTGTTTTTGTGTTCCAAAAAGTATCATCCAATTCCCCGTCCCATCTTATAACCAGACATTTCCCTGTACATTTTTCTAAAGAGATTTCGGAAACACCCTTTCCCTCTGTGAAAAAATGGCGTGGGGCATCAATGTGGGTTCCCGTATGACTGCCTATTTTTATTTCCGTCAAATTGCACGCATCTCCGTTTTCAATAGAGAACCATTCCGCTTTATCCGGTATCGGATCTCCCGGATAGGCCTCAACGGAAAACAGTTCTTTTGTAATATCATATATCATTATTTTTTCCCTCTCTGTCTTTTATTAAAAATCTGGAGCTTAAACACCCATATAACTGTTCTGGTCATTTTATGCCGTATTAAAAAAGGTATGATTTTTGCATTATCCTCATGTTTTTGCACATACGAATGGATGGATTCCTGTAACATCCGGTCGTTTACCAATTCATGTATATTGTTATATAGCTTTTTTCTGTAATCCGGAATACTGCCTGGCATCAATCGGATATTATTAAACATCGACCATATTGCATATTCACTATAACAATTCTCAATTACTGTTTGAAATTTTTTATCACATAATATTTTTTTGATTTCATCGATTGTATATTTAAAATCCATCGGTCCTAACCAGCTTCTTCCGCTGGCAACATTATCCTGTCCAAAATGACAATATGTGTACAGGCAATTGCCCAGATAGTAACAACTGTTACAAAAGACCAGATAGGTAAAAACAAACAATACATCCTCCCATGCATGTACATCTTCATTGAACCGAAGTCCATTGTTCTCTACGATGTCAGTTCTGTATAATTTCCCCCAGGCGCTCCACAATACTTTATTTGATTTTATGTCATTTGCATACTGTTCCACCAGATGTTCAATTTCTTCTCTATTTGCATATAGAATATCTTTATCCGTCCATTCTCTTTTTTCGTTGCCGTAAATATCAATTCTAAGCGAGTTGGCAATAACAAAATCCACATTATGAACCCGGTATGCATCAATCAATGCTTTCAGCGCATTCTCGTGTAAAATATCGTCAACATCCATAAAATACATAAATTCGCCATTCGCATGATGAATACCCACATTTCTTGCAGAAGCAGGTCCACCATTTGTTTTCTCGAAATATCGTACTTTATTATTGTTTTTACACATCTCTTTGCAAATCAAACCCGTTTCATCCTCTGAACCGTCATTCACAAAGATTAATTCCCAATTTGTATAGGTTTGATTTAACACACACGCCGCGCATTTCTCAATATATTTTTTTGCATTGTACACCGGAACAATCACACTTATTAATCCTTTTTCCATTCATCGTTCTCCAACTATCTGATATTCACGCGGATGTGATGCCTGAACCGCAGGTTCTATCTCTTCTGAATCATAATCTCTTCCCAGACAGTAATCACACGACGCAAAAAACTCTTTTTCCTGAATAAAATGCGATAATATTCCTTTTGCCTTATCTAAATCCATGTCTCCAAGCTGTTTTAAATCAACTACATCATCCTTTTCATAAGGAATCGCATGTAAGTTCATTGCATTGGCAATAAATGGGCAGATATACAGTTTCCCATTTAGCATTGTCAGCAGATTTTTGGCACAGCATCTGTTATAAACTTCCTTCAGGTCCTGTTCGCTTCGATTATGCTTTTCTATTTCGGAGCATAGCGTCCATCCTCCCATTTCATGGACATCATATGCAATTTGCATCTCATCAAGCTTTTTACAAAATTCATCTAATTTTCTTGACAGTTTCCCATAATTTGTAAAGCTTAATCCAATCTTTTCTGATTCCATAGATTGAAACACATCATCAGAAGGAATAATTGTTGCATTGGACAATATAACTATTCTTTTTATTTGCGGAATATTTTTTAATCCTTCCAAAACGCTTTGCACGTCTTTGTGCATAAACGGTTCTCCGCCAAGAATTCTAACCTCATATATCCCATCTACATACTTTAGCAATTTTTGCATATCCGAGAGCAGTTCATCTGCGGAATAATCTTTCGGTTTTTTATAATACTGCATCAAATTACAGCAATTATAACAGCGCAGGGAACATTTCTCCGTAATTTCAAGATCTAAATTTCGTATATAAAGTTTTTCGGGATTCCTAAGTCCATTATGATAAAATTCACACGATTCCACTTCCCGGACTGCCATACTTTTATTTTTTAGACTATATGTAAAATTCTCATAATGCTCCTTTTGTAAATATTCCGATGCCAATTCCCAGCTCATATTGTCAAACGCCGCAATTTTTTTAATAATAGGTTCCGCATTTGGAATGCAAATAATGAAATGGCAGCTATCCCTCATTTCTAAAAGCTGATGAAATGTATAAACCGGCACTTCACTCTGTGCATGCACTATTTTGATTGTATTGTCATCACAAAAGCAATCCACTTTCTGCCCTCGTAAGCTGTGCTCCTGATATACCGCTTCTCCAACTGAACTATAACCATAAATTACCCTTTTTATGCCCATACTCTTCTCCAATGTAATTACATTCTTTTTCCGATTTCCTGTATTACGTCTTTCATAAACACATCATATGTTAATTTTTGCAATGCTTTTTTTCTTCCGGTTTCGGCCTTTCTTATTCGGGCTTCATCGTTTTGCAGATAGTAGCGAACTTTTTCTATCAATTCTTCACGATTATGAAATGATTCCAATTCTTCATTCTCCTTGAACCATTGGAAAATATTGCAGAGATCATGCTTCGGTACAGAAGCAATCGACAGATAAAACGCCCCGCATAACATTGTTTCCGCAGCACGTGCAGCGCCTGTCAATGCGATATTATTTCCCAGCACAATCTTTGAAGATTGAATTATTTTAGACATTTCTTCTCCATTGGGAGCGATTCCCATGGCGTATTGTTTATATGCTTCAACTTCGGTCCATCCCCTGCCCCACAACTTTACATTAATATCTTTCTCGGCTATCAGCCAATCCGCCAGCATCTGCCTATATAATACTGGATTTAGTCTTGTTAAAAGGAAATTTTCCATGCGCAGTAATACGCTTTGCAAAATCTGGGCTGAATAAAATTTTTTAATGAAAACGTCAAAAAAACCTTTTATAACATCCCCATCCAAAAAAACATTCTCGGTTTCTTTGGCATAGTTTACATAGGAGACATAAGCATCTAAAAGCATCTCTCTGGAAGCCTCCGGAAAGCAAGATATTTCTTCCTGAATCACTGCCATCACATTGCCGCTATGGCAGATCATGCACACATCTGCCCCATATTTTGCTTTATCCTCTTTTGATATCTTTACCGGATGATATAGCCCCGCATTTGCCGGAATAGGTTCAAAAATGAGTCTTTCCAACGAATAGCCGACTTTTTTAAAGCTTTCCCACTCTGCCATCTGGCTTACTACAAAATCCCTGTCTCCTAATTTAGATGGTGTATCACAATCCATTATGTGAGGCATAACATCCTGCGCCCAGGTAACAAATATCATTTCTTTCGGATAAAAATTAACTATCTCATATCGGAAATGATCCAGCTGAAACATAATATCCGGCTTATTCTCTATCAAAATTTTTACCATATAATTGCTCGAGCAAACCCTCGTTCTGTGCGACTCAATCATAACAGCAGTCCTGCAGCCCTGTTTCTGTGCAGAAATATTACAGTCCCTAATATGATATTGCAGAGCCGTTGAGAAACGGGTTGTAAAAAACACAATACTCGGTTTTCCACTTTTTATATGTTCTATGATACTACTTTGATTACTGCTATAGTATTCTTTCAATTGCTGCATATTGGTCATGTAATTTTGTTCTCTTATTTGTATGATAAAGTCGCAAACCCGCCTATAGTTTTCTCCCCCGATAAAAATGTTCGGAATACGATTCTGTAAGTCACTCAAGTACATGGACAATCCATTTTCCATGCGGATAAATACTATTCTGTCCAATGATATCCATCTTTTCAAATCGAAAAGCTGCATCATCAAATCCCATTCCTCGTCATCATATAATAAACATAACGGGTTTTCCTCATCAAAATGTGGATCTTCCATGCGGCTGATTACTTCTAACCGATCGATATTAACTTCCCACAGTTCATTTGTAACAGCCAAAACTGAATTTCGAAAAGCGGATATCTCATCTAACTTTCCAAAATCAATTCCACTTAAATTGCCGTATCCATCTGTGTATATAATCATCGTATCATCTGACCACAAAACCAAATATTCCGGGTACTCTTTTAACTCTCCATATGCTAATTCATAGTTTTGAAGCATGGAAGCATTTGCATTGTACCTTTGCATTCTTTCTTCTTTTACCGGTTCCCAGAACAGTTCTATTAATTTATTATACACATTTGGATTCTTTCCATTTTGTGTATATTCAATGGTTAGTTTAAAAACCGCTTCTTTATATGCCTGGTTTTTATATAGGAGATCGATTTGATGGAAAAAAATTGTTTCTATATCATTTGGGAATGCGCTTTTTATTTCAGCATATTTTTCTTCTATTATTTCCCACTTTTCTCCGGCAGAAAACATTTTTTCTACTTTATCCAATACTGCTTGCAATTGCTCCATGCCCAATCTCCTTTATCGTATAAATTTGTTGACTATTACTTAATATATATCGGCTTATCACAAAATGAGATTAACCTTGACTGATAAATATCTTTTGTTGCATATATGGCAGGCGATTTTGGGTAAGCATCAGATTCCATATCTTTCAATTCTTCCATCGTAAAATTATCCCTTACATCCATGCGCTATTCTTTTAAAAAGGCGCCCTGCATTGTGCAGAGCGCCCTTCTCTCTTTTATTTTTTTATTTCCATGAACTGCGGATCTACATGATTCAGCTTCATCATGTTCTTATAATACTCATCTGCCGCCTTTCCGCTGGTGCGCAAAGATTTCGCCTTTTCCTTTACATCCGAAAACCTCTGTATCATCAGTTCTTTGTTGCGTGCTTCCTGTGCCTGGATTTCTATACTGAGGTCTGTGATTTTCCGGATGGATTCCTGCATGGCACGAATCTGCTCTGCATGAGCTTCCTTATTGCCCTTCATTTCCTCGCTCACGCGGTCGTAGACTTTCTGAAATCCGCTGTCAAGCCGATCCAGCTGCTCAATGCACTTTGCTTTACTTTCCGCCGTTGCGTCAAAATCTTCCGCCGGGCACAATTCGTCCGCCAATTGTTCCTTTTGAAGCTCGTCCAGACGGATAATTTTTTTTAGTACCTCTTCTTTTTTGTTGAGGCTCTGTAATAAAATATCAATATAGGTCTCCTGCATCACTTCTCCTGACTCTCTCATGATACCTGCACATTGGTTCCGTTTGCGGTAAGGCGCATCACTTCTTTCCATGTATCACGCATGGTACGAAGATGCTTTAATACTTCCTCCAGAATTTCCGGATCCTTCTCCATATTTGCCTCGTGAAGTCTCTCGCTCAGATATTGATATACATTATCGAAATCCTCTGCTACTTTATACCTGTGATCCAAAGTGGCCTGAAACTCTTCAATAATGCGCTGCGCTTTACGGATATTGGTGTAAGCCTTCTCAATATCCTTTTTTTCAATGGCTGCAATTGCAATATTGCAAAACTTGATAGCTCCCTCATAAAGCATCAGTGTAAGCTCTGCCGGCGATGCCGTCATAATCTTACTGCTTGCATATGCTGCATATCCGTTTGTCATGTCGTTTCCTCCCTGAAGCCATTAACCCATCATGCTTGTCAAAACGCTTGAATTGCTATTGAGCGTTCCGAGTGCGGTCTCCATCTTCGCAAACATCTGATAGTAATAGTCTTCCTTCTCCGTTACCTTTGCTTCCCATTCCTTAATCTGCTTTGCATATGTATTCATCTGGGTCTGCATCTGTTTGTCATTGTAAATCGTATAGGCAGAACTCAGAGTCGTAGACTTCATCTTCTCATCAATTGCGTTATAAAGTCCGGTAGAAATCTGCTTCATAAACTCGATTACCGAATCCGGATCATTGTTGATTGCTTCCATCAGCTTGTCTGTATTTCCGGATGTATTGCTGTCGTCGGCGTCTCCGTCGATATGGTATGCATAGTTTTCATTCTCAGCGGCGGTAAAGTAACTCAGGGTGCTGATGCCAAAGGTTGAAAGGCTCATTCTCTTTCCGTTTACTTCATATACTTTGGACATTGCTCCCGACATCGAAGAAATCAAAGATCCAAGCGTAGTATCCTTTCGAAGAAGAGAATCCTTAATCTTGGTCTCCCACTTCTCAATCTCGGAGTCACTCATTCCCTCTTTCTCTTCATCGGTAAGCGGCTCATAATCTCCTGCGGAGTCCGCATTGTAAAGTTTGCTCATCTCGTTAATGACGCTGTTGTATTCGGATAAGAAATCCTTAATCTTATCGTAGATTCCCTGTGAATCAACGGAAGTCGAGATGGTAATTGCATCCTCATCCGCCTCTCCGGTCACACCGGTAACATTGATATTTAATCCGTTGATTGAGAATGCATTTGTTGTGCTTGTATATTCCACGCCGTTCAACTTAATTACCGCATCTGTTCCGTCAAGCTTCGTTGCTGCTTCCTTGGCGGTGTCTGCCGGGTTTGTATTGATTCCTAACAAATCCATCACATTTTCCGCAGCTGCGCTGCCGTTTGCAGACAATTCAAAATCTCCGTCTTTTCCGGAGTTCTTTGCACTGATATAAAACCGCTTATTTCCTTCATCAAAGTTCGCGTTAAGTCCGGCCTCCTTAAATTTATCCAGCATCTCGCTAATCTTATCTGTTGCGGATAACTGAACATCCGATGTCGTTCCGTCACCGTTTTTAACCGTAATCGTAACATCTTCGCCGGTGTATCCCAGATCTTTAAGCGTAGTACCCTTTGTCACGTCGTCCCCAAGCTTTGCTCCGGTCATATATCCGGACTGTGCCAGAGATATAACGTTCAATCTCTGTGTTCCGGTAACCGCACTTCCGGACGCGGTTGCGGAAGCTTTGGCTGCGTCGGAAACCGTTGTCTTTTTCGTAGAGTACGCGCTGGAGAATCTTAAATTTGAAATATTGGTGTATAAGCTGTACACTTTCGTATTCAGACTCTTCCATGCATCCTGTGTCCAGGAAAGCTTTGTCTGGCTCTTGGTGTATTTATCTGTCTTTGTGTTATACGCTTGCATCAATTCAGAGATGATGGATTCTGTATCTAATCCTGAATTAAGTCCTGTCATTCTAATCGGCATAATGTTCGTCCTCCTATCTTCTTTCGTCTACCATAAGGCCTGCCAGTTCCCAGGCCTTTGCAATCATATCCAGTGTCTTCTCCGGTGGAAATTCCTTGACCACTTCTTTCGTCGTTTTGTCCACAATCTTGATTGTCACCCGGTTGGTTGCCTCATGGATTCCGAAAATTGCTTCTGAATTTATTGCCTTCTTATTGATATCGTCTACTGCCTTCTTTATTCTCTCACGCTGCTTATCCGTCTGTGCCTGCGCATTCTGCCCATTGTTCTGAGAGCCTTGTCCGTCCTCGCTGACTGATTTTGTATTCGGGCTCATGGTATCTTTTGCAAGCTGGTCGGCTGTAATCTCTGTCGCAGTAGTGTCCTCTTTGGGCTGCGCTTCTGTTCTGAGCTGTGCAGTTGACACACTTCCCTGATATGTCATTCCTGCTCCGCCTATTCCTTCTACTAATGCCATAATAACACCTCCATGTGAATTCATTTGTCGACTTTTCTAATACTGTTATCGGCAGGAAACTCCGGAAAGTTTATATGCCTTCCGGAGTTTTTTAAAAAAATTTTTACATGAGTTCTTTTAAAACTTCAAAGCTGTCCGCATCAATGGCAGCCTTGTTTTCTTCCTGAATCTGAAGATATACTTCTTTGCGGTAAATCGGCACGTCCTTCGGTGCAGAAATGCCGATCTTAATCTGGTCTCCGCGAATCTCTAAGATTGTGATTTCGATATTATTGTTAACGACAAGCGCTTCGCCCTTTTTTCTGGTTAATGCCAACATCTCTACTCACCTGCTTTCTCTTTTTTATTTTTTATCAGGTGTGCCAGAGAATACTTAATTGGATAATCGTTCTCCACAATTACCTGTGCCCCTTTGTTGTTCTTCGTGTTTATCACGATCGGGGCCTGAAGATTGCAGGTAAGCTTCTCTACCTCTTTCGGTACGGTAACCGTAGCGAGCACAAATACATCCTCATCCTTCATATCTCCGAGTATGGCAAGCATTTCCTCGCTAAACTCCGGCTGATAGTCGTCAAGCACAAGCAGCGGCTCAATCACAGGGAATGCGATATCCCCGTCGTCCATGGACTGAAACCACATAATGGTTCGGTCCTTTTCTTCCTTCTCCTCATCAAAAATCAGCGCAAAACGCTTCAGCTCGGGGAATCCAATCATTCCCTTTTCCATGGTAACAATCTTCTCATCTTCGATTTCGATTGTCCCAAAAATCCTTGTTTCTGCCTTCATGGTCATTTTCTCCTTTCGTCTCCGACGATTTGTTTTATTATTTCCGGTATCCGGCCGGTAATACCTGTTTCTATAAGTAGTTGAGCAAAGTCTGATTCCCCAGCTTTGCCGCTGCGGTAAGACTTCCCTGATATGCGTTATAGGCCGCTGTATAATCAATCAGAATATCAGAAATGTTCCGGTCTTCGTTCGTAGACTTCAATTCCTTGATGGTCATCTGCTGATTCTCCACGCGGTTCTTTGTCATACTCAGGCGGTTCTGCATACTTCCTACGTTTGTGATTGCAGTATCAATGCTGGTCATATAATTGTCAAAATTTGTAATATACTGCTCAAATGTCTTCTGCAGATTATCATTCGCATAGTCGAGTTCCTTTTGCGCCGCATCCAGATAGGTCTTCAGCATCTTCTGGTCTTCCTCGCCGGAATATTTCTCTTCCGTCATCATTTTCTTGATTTCGGTTACCTTCGCGTCTGCATTGATTGCTTTTTGTACGATATTGATCATCTCATTCGTATCGCGCTGTATATCGCTGTTGAATACGTTGCTTGCCTGCGTATTGACGGTCAGCGTTGTGTTGGCGGCAATCGTATACTGAATCTGCTGGTCTTCCTTCGTATATGTTACCCAGTTATCCTCGTTGTATGGATCCGATTTGTCTGTACAGTTGTAATAATATTCCGGACGAAGCTCCCCTGCTTCAAATCCGGTCTTGGTATAGGTCACGTCAATCTCGGCGCGATTGCTCCGAAGAGACCTTGCCACCTCTTCCCCGAATATAAATTCGCCGGTTTCCTTAATGAATACGATCTGATCCGGATTCACTTCCTTTACTCCGGCCGGTGTCGTCATCTGATCGGCTTCCCAGTCCGCCTCCGTATCAAATACAACAACATCCGGTGTGTCCACGTGCTCCTCGTTATTCGCATCAACATAAGAAAAGGAGAGAGAATCTACCGTACCGATGGAATCATATCCCAGGCGGATGCGGTCGTAGGTCTTCTCCTGCACCGTTGTTGCACAGTCGCTGTCCAAGATGACCGGAACCTCCACATCGCCGGTATAGTATCTTTTTTCTTCAAGATCGCTATAGGAGAACGACTGGTCGATCTCATAGGTGGTCTCTGTCTCATCTGTGTTAAACGTCAGGTTCGACGAAGTACGGTATCCGGTAAAAATGGTTCTCCCTGAGTAGTCTGAATTTCCCTCGGTATAAATCTGATCCGCAAGCGCCTGCAGGGATTTTAAAATCGTATCGCGGTCGTCTGCTCCGAGCGTATCGGTCGAGCCGTTTACACATTGGGTTCTTATATCGCTGACCAGCTTATACATATTGTCAAGTGCGGTAAAGGTAACATCCAGCCATGCTTCCGCATCCGGAATGTTGTTGTCCACATACTGATTGATCTGTGTCAGATTCGTTCCCAGACGGAGTGCACGAATCGCAATTACCGGATCCTCCGACGGTTTGGAAATCTTCTTGTTCGTGGTCATCTGGGTATTGTATTTATCAACCTGAACCTTGTTACCGTTAATATTACTCTTTGTGCTGTTTGTAATCATGTTATTTGTAATACGCATGGCCTTTTTCCTCCTGTCTCTACATACCTGTATATCGGCAGAAACGCCCAAAACCTTTATACTCCGGTTTCGTTGATCAGCTTGTCGTACAACTCGCTCATTACGGAAATAACCTTGGACGCCATATTGTATGCATTCTGGTATTTAATCAGATTGACGCCTTCCTCGTCTTCGTCTACGCCGGATACGGACATTCTCTGTTTGCCGATTGCTTCTTCCAGATTGCTGTAATTCGAATAGAAAATCTGTGATTTCTGGGTATCTACCGTAATGTCGGAAATCATGGTTTCCAGAAAAGCGCTTGCATCATTACCGCGGAACATCTTAATCTGATTCTGAAGCGGCTTCAACTGATCAATCAGGTCGGAAGCGTCCGTTCCGTTTACGGTATCTTTTGTTGTTGCAAAATATCTCGGGTTACCGATTGATTTTGTATTTACTGCCGCCGTTGCAGCGGTAAGCAAATAATAGGTATTGTAATAAGCCGCCGCATGGGAATCGGAGCCAATGGTATAAGTGCCCGTCTTCCCAACCGTCTGCTGTACAAATTCTCCTGTTTCCTTATCTTTTGCCCAGTCGTCAAAATTGTACTCGGTTCCTGTTGCGGTAATCGCCGTAAAAAAGGATGACATCGGATTTCCATCCAGGTCTTCTCCTGTGCGCTCGATATCATTGAACATCTGCATGAAGTTGCGCAGAAATTCATTCATCTGCTGCTGGTAATATGGGATTCCCATTCCTGTAACAGCCGCTCCGCAGGTCAGATATTTCCCGGTTAGCGATCCTCCGGACACAATATTGTCATCCAGCGCATCTTTTAACAGAAACGTATATGATACGATTTTACCGTCTTCATCGACTTCCGCCGTCCAGCCGTCGTACTTGTATGTCTTGTTTCCTACGGCCAGCTGCCCGCTCACTGCAATATCCAGTGCATTCAGATTCGTTATGTTCGGGTTTGTGATTGTAATTGACTGGCCGGTAACTTTCGTAATCGTTCCGCCCAGTGCGGTACCGTTATTTCCGTCCCTGATTTCAAAAAGCGCCTTGAGGCTTCCGCTTGCGCTGGTTGTCGTGGCTGCGAAATCCATTCCCGTATCCGACCATACAATATGATACAGTCCCTCGATATCATTCTGATTGTTGCTGTAATCCTGTGAAATGCAGTCCAGCGTATGATAATCGTTTCCGTCCACCAGAACCTGTCCGTTAATAACCACCCGAAATACGGTTCCTCCGAGGTTGCTGCCGTTGGTATTCTGTACTTCATACTCTGTTGTCTCCACATTGACCAGCGTAGAAAGCTCGTCCAGCAGATTCGCCCGTTCGTCCCGGAGCTCATTTGCATGACCGCCGCGCACCTCAATGGAATTGATTTCCTTATTTAACAGTGCAATCTTTTCACTGATTCCGTTGATATTCTGCACCTGACTTTTAATCTCTTCATTGACATCCTCCTGAAGGGAGCTCAGGCTTGTTGACAGGGAATTAAAAAACGTACAGAGTATCTGCGATTCATTGATAAACTGGTTTCTTACGCTTTCATCTGCATTATTGTTGGAAAGCGTATCGAGAGAATTGAACATATTTGCAAATATTGTTGCAAATCCGGTCTGTACGGAATCATCCTCGAAAAATCCCTCAATCTGGCTCTGGTAATACAATTTCTGCTCATATAAGCCAAGGCTGGAATTATTTCCTCTGTATCGGATGTCATAATACAAATCCCGCTCTTGTGTGATAGAGGTTGCCTGCACACCGGTTCCGATGCTTCCGTAACGTGCATTTACACGAATTGCCGCCGTAGCTTCCTTATTGGCTGTCTGGCGTGTATATCCGTCCGTCTGTACGTTTGCAATATTATTTGCGGTTGTGTTTATAGATGTCTGAAATGCAGCCAAAGCGCTTGCACCAATATTTAATCCAAAAAATGTAGAAGGCATAGTATCCTCCTTTCTCTTACTATATTAATCCGGTTACAATCAGTTCCGTCATCTCACTGATTACGGTAATGTAGCGGCTGGCTGCATTGTATGCCGCCTGATATTTAATCATATTTGTCAATTCTTCATCCGAAGAAACACCTGAGACCTGAAGACGCTTATTGTCTAATGAGGCGACCGTTGTGGTAAGCGTCTCGCTCTCCTCGCTATATACATTTCCGAAGCTGCCAAGATTGCCGATCAGCTTGTTATAGTAGTTTTCAAAACTGCATAGGGAATTGTCCTTCGGTGTAATGGTAAGCCCCTGATTCTCCCAGATTGCTGCCAAATCCTCTGCCAGGTCGTAATCAACGGCTCCGTTCTGCGTCATAACCGGAAGAAGCGATTCCTCCTGAACGAGCGCATCGTTAATCTTTACCGTACCAATTCGGTACTGGGAGGAAGGCTCCTCCAAATCCTCCTGATTGAAAACGTACAGGGTTCTTTCTTTTCCGTCCTCGTCTATATAATTTACGGTGTTGTACCGATCGTATCCCATTCTTGTAAAAATTTCCTGCGGCGGCAGCTTTCCGTCCGATCCGACGTCGCATTTATCCACGTCAAGCACCACTGTTCCCTCGGCTGCCACAAGCTTGCCTGTCGAATCATAGATGCTGTTTTCCAATTCCGTATTCGGGCAGAGCAGATCGTTGATTGTTGTAATTACCGAGCGGAAAAAATAGTCCAGCTGTGCCTCGGTCTCCATCATAACGGAATTTTCAATCTCCGAGTAGGAATCCGTCGTAAGCATATCCTCATATCGGCCGTACTCGGTTCCCCTCATAAACAAAAGCGCCTTAATGGAGCCAATATCCGTATTCAATTCCGAAGATATCTCGCCTTCGAGGTTGAACACTTTATAGTACTGCTCGCGCGGAATATCTGACAACTGCGGCCAATACGGCGTATAGAAGCCGGTTCCGTTATCCGTCTTCATCTGTATATTGTTGCATCTGTATTCGGTAACAAACTCTACGTCCTGAAAATCAAGCCACAGAAAACCGGTGGCGTCCTCCCTGGATGATATGGATCCATAGGATGACAGTTCATCCACCAGCGCGTCTCTTTCATCGCGGAGCGTCATAGCGGTTTCTACACCGCCGCTTTCCACTTTCTGAATCTCCAGATTCAGATCGTAAATGCGGTTGCCAATCTCATTGACACGCTCGACTGCTTCATTAATTTGTTCGTTCATGTTGTCCTGGTAACTCTGAAGATCAGAATAAAGCGCAATCGTTCTCGCTACAAAGAGTTCGCTTTTCTGAATAACCAGATTTTGATTTACCGCATCCGCCGGTGCTTTTGCAAGCTCCTGAAACGCCGTATTCAAATCGCTGATACTCTGCTTAAACTCTTCTCCGTCGAGCTCCTGAAACAAGTCCTCCACCTGCGATACGGTGTCGTAGCATGCTTCATAAAAGTTCTGACGCCCGTTTTCCTGACGATACGCTTTATCTAAGAAAATATCTCTCGCGTGAACCACGTCGCCAATCGATACTCCCAGCCCGACCTGCTGGACATTGACGCCGGTCTTTTCGCGTTGAAATGCATTATAGTGTTTGTCTGAAAAAATCACCTGCTGGCGTACATAGCCTTTGGTGTCTACATTCGCTAAATTGTTGGCGGTAACATTTAATGCGTTCTGCGCACCCGTAAGTCCTGAGTTGCCAACAAAAAAACTTCCAAAACCGTTTGCCATACCTGCTTCCTCCTAAATCAAATTTACTGCTTTGCATCAAAGCCGCTGCTGCCAAGCAGGGTGCCCGTATTACAGGCGTCCTTATTGTAGTTGGCAGTCTCCGGGGCCTGTCTCATGCTTCGGAATAGAGTAAGGTCAAATTCGGTCAATTCAATTGCCTGTTTTAACAAGGCTTCGTTCTGCTGATTGAGTGCCATCGCTTTGTTTGCAGTCTCAAGCAGCCGGTCTCTTGCGACCAGAAGCTTCTGTTGAATATCCGGCTGTCCCGCCAGATATCCAATTAATTTGGTTACAGTTATCTGCTCATCGTTTTTTCCCAAAACGCCGGCGATGTCCTTCAGTGTCTGTGCCTGCTTATTACCATAGCTTAACAGCAAATCACTAGCGGCCTGTTCCAAGCCGGTAAGTCTCTCAAGCGCCGGAACATCGGCAGCAATCAAAATGCTGCGCTTCTGCCCTGCATACCCGAGTATCTCCTGATAAAGTTTTTCTTCTTCTACAAGAATGCTTACAAGCTCTTCAACTAAACTGGCCACGCCAAATCCTCACCTTTTACAAAATTGCACCGTACTTCTCAAGCAGCTTATTCGCGAAGTCGCTCTCGTCCACGCGATAGGTTCCAGCCTCAATCTGGCTTTTAAGCTGTGCAACTTTGCTCTCCCTGATGTCCGAAGCCTCTGATACTGCATTCTTTGCTACCTGAAAATCGCGGCCTGCCTGTGAGATTGTTACCTGATCTCTCGGTTTGCCTGCGGCCTGTGTCTTGGTAGTCTTTAAGGTATTCTGTGCACCGTAGATCTGTGCGATCTGGTTGTATGCATCGATACGCATAAACAGCATCTCCTTTCTTCCTTGAAATGAGAGTTCCCTGAGTGATACTCAGGTACTCTTAAGCTTTCTACATTATCTATCGGATAAATATTTCGTTTCTTTAGCGAAAATTTGAAAATTTTTTCAAGCGGCTTATTTCCAGCACAGCTGCACCGCACGAAAAGCTGCGCCTTATTGATGAATCCGCAGTTTGTGTTATAATGGGACTATTAATGAAAATAATATGCGTGTCTTCCCAGCCAATTGTGGCGCTTCCACTTTTGGCGTCCGTCCTGTGATTACCAAATTTTCAATATCTTATTCTTTTGTTTGTTAATCTATACAATTTTTTGCCTTATTTTTTGTAATTTATTGACAATTTTAGATTTTTTCTCAAAATTGTCTTGCAATATCTTTTTCTCATGCTATAATGAAATCATAAACAAAAGAGAAACAAAACAAACGATAAAAAGAAAAGGAGGTACGGACCACCAGGAACATAAGCGCATTCGTTTCACAGTTTTTAAAAGAGGAAAACATGACAGTACATATGAGGAAAATGAATTAGTGTTAGTAAAGAATATTTCAGATATAACACAATTCCAAATGTCATAAGAAGAACAAATCGAGTAAAATTCTAAGAGACGAAGGAGAAAAGGGAAAAAAATCTACGAAAGAGGTAAAGTCCAATGGACGAGATAGTTTAGAAGGCGGCATCGATAAACATAACCGATGTCGCCTTCTTATTTTGCTTTCTTATCGTTTTATTCCATATTTTTCCAGATCAACTTTTCCTCCGGTTACCTCAATACCATCCGCTTCCAAAAGCTTCTGCTGTGCGCCTGCTCCCCCGAAGGCAAATTCGCCGGAGAGCTCCCCTTTGGAATTTACCACGCGGTAGCAGGGAATGGAATCCGGATCCGGATTCCGATGCAGCGCATTTCCTACGGCGCGCGCCATCTTTTTATCCCCGGCAAGCGCCGCCACCTGTCCGTAGGTCGCAACCCTTCCTTTGGGAATCCTTTTTACCGCCTCATAGATTCTTTTCGAAGGACTGTCCGTTACCAGATCGTAGCTCTCCGCAATCATACGCCGGATATCATCCGCCGGAATGCTTCCGTCCAGAATGATTGTGTTCCAGTGCTCTTTATTCTGATGATACGCCGGAACCACCGCCGCATAGGCGCTTCGCCAAAAGTCTCTCCACTCCGGATTGACTTTGATATTAATATTGATAAATCCGTCTTTCTCGTAGGTCCACAAAAAAGCTTTTCTGCTTCCTTTTACGCGTATCAGCTGCCAGTTTGGATCATGAAACGGCGCTTCCTGATAGGTATTCGGAAAAGTCAGACCGTACTGTAAGACCTCTTCGCGGGTCGTCATAGATTTCTCCATGTTTATCGTTTCTTTGCCCATTGTTTAAGAATCCAAAAATTAACCGATTAACTCTGCGATGATCCGCTGAATCAGCTTTCCGTCCGCCTTGCCTTTGAATTCCGGCATAACCGTCTTCATAATCTGGCCTTTATTTCCGGTTGCAAGAGCCTCGGCATATTTGCCGGTAAGAATTTCCTTAATTTCTTCTGCGGAGAGCATCTTCGGAGCGAATTCAGACATGACTGCATATCTTCTCTCGTAAGATTCTTTTAATTCCGCGCGCTCTGCCGGACAGGTATCAATCTGCTCTTTCACGCTCTTCATCTCTTTTAAGACAGCCTGATTGACCATATCCTCCGGAATATCCTCGCGGCATCCGGCGTCAATCGCCATCTTCTTTGCCGCGGAAACCAATACCGAGATTGATTCCTTGCGCTCCTTATCCTTTGCTTTCATTGCTGCAATCATTGCAGCCTGTAACTCTTTGAATTCCATTTTTCTACCTCTTTTCCAAAACAGTATACAGGTAATCACGAAACTCAGACTTCGCAGCCATTCGCCGCACAGCTTCGCGCTGATAATGGAAAGTTTCGCAATTGCCTAAAGCATTATTATAACGATAGATTTATTGTAACAAAGTAGTCAGAAAAAGTCAGCACAAATCTTCTTCTGTGTAAAACTGCCCGGACATGGCGGCGTTAATTTCCGCAATTTCGCGGACTCCGTTTATGTAATCCGCATACACATCCCACAGATCCATTCCGCTGTCTTCGATTCCGTCCTCGTCCGGAATCCACTGTCTGATCAAAGCGATCCGTTCCATACAGATCCGGCATCCAGCCCCTTTTCCACAAGCCAGTCATCTTCCGCTGAAAGGATTTTATATCCTCATAAAATGATTCTGCAATACTGCTTGATTTACCCTGTGAATGCTGCCAGCAGCACAAAGCTTTACTTCATATTTTCCAGTTTCTTTTTAATCTCCGCCTTCAAATATTCATAGCGGAGTTTCTTTTCCTCTTTTGCAAAATGCACGCTGCGTAACGTCCGGTTTTCCTTTGTCCATCCGGCTTCTATCATACACCCATTTTAACCAGTGGTCTATGAAAAAAAGACTTCCCTCCAGGGCAAATCTGAAGGGAAGCCCTCACTTTTCACTATTCGCTGTACTAGATGTTCAGCAAATCGCTGAATACCTTCAACGCGCCGTCCGTCTCATGCGCAAGTACCTTCTTGGCAAGCACCTTTCCAAGCTGTACGCCTTCCTGATCAAAGCTGTTGACATTCCATACGAATCCCTGGAACATAACCTTGTTCTCAAAATGCGCAAGAAGAGCGCCAAGCGATTCCGGCGTAAGCTGCTTACCAATGATAATACTTGATGGGCGTCCGCCCTCAAAGTTCTTGTTCTTATTATCATCCGCTTTGCCGCATGCAAATGCAACAATCTGAGCCGCTACGTTCGCGCAAAGCTTCTGCTGGCTTGTGCTTCCCTGAATATCTACGTCCGTTCCAATCTGGCTGTTACTAAATCCGATGAACTGGAGCGGTGTAATATCCGTTCCCTGATGTAACAACTGGTAGAATGAATGCTGACCGTTTGTGCCCGGCTCTCCGAAGATAATCGGCCCGGTCACATAATTTACAGGCTCGCCAAAACGGTTTACCGACTTCCCGTTCGACTCCATATCCAGCTGCTGTAAATGAGCCGGAAAGCGGGAAAGCGCCTGTGAATATGGGAGTACTGCAGTTGCAGGATATCCGAGGACATTGCGCTCATAGATTCCAATCAGCGCATCCAGCATTGCCGGATTCTTGTAAAGCTCTGTATTCTTGGCAAGTTCATCCTCCTCCGCTGCCCCTTTCAGGAAACGTTCAAATACCTCCGGTCCGAATGCGAGGGAAAGAACCGCTCCGCCTACTGCCGAAGTAGATGAGAAACGTCCGCCGATATAATCATCCATGAAAAATGCAGCTAAGTAGTCGCTGCTCTTTGCGAGCGGCGAAGTCTCGCTTGTCACTGCAATCATATGCTTGGATGCGTCAAGTCCTGCCTTTGCAAGAGCATCTTTGACAAATGATTCATTGGTTAATGTCTCTAATGTTGTACCCGATTTGGATACAAGGATAAACATAGAATGTGCAACATCAATCGAACCAAGTACTGCGGCTGCGTCGTCCGGATCTACATTGCTGATGAACTTAGCTTCCATCTTGAAGGTTTTGTTCTTCTTAGCCCAATTTTCCAATGCCAGATACATTGCACGCGGGCCGAGGTCGCTTCCGCCGATACCAATCTGTACAACTGTTGTAAACTTCTCGCCGGCTGCGTTTGTGATTTCGCCGGCATGTACCTTCTTTGCAAAATCAGCGATTCTGTTCTGCTGCTCCACATAGAACGCTCTCTTGTCTACACCGTCTGCGGTTACGGTATTTCCTAACTGTCCGCGGGTCAGCTGATGAAGGACGAGACGCTTCTCGCCGGTATTGATTACTTCTCCGTTGTATAACGCCTCATATTTTTCCGTAAGCTGCGCTTCCTTTGCCAATGCTTCTAACTTCGCAAGGATGTCCTCATCCACTTCCTTTGCCGCATAATTGTATGTAAGTCCGGCTCCCATTGCTGCACTGTAATTTTTGACGCGGCTGGCTCCGCTTTCTCCCGACATTGCTTCTGCGAGGTTTACCCTTTTTGTGTTATCTGTGAGATCCTTATAGGATTTCAGGGTATCAAAATTATTCCATGCCACCATTCCTATATCCTCCATATCTAAACTGATTGTATGTTTCTTCTCTTGCTACTATAACGCAAAAAGGAGAAAGAATGCAATATGCTATTCCGCTTCTTTACCGGCACAATTCATCCGCTAATTCTGCAATCCGCTCCCTGCTTGTGTCGCTTAATGCGGAACAAATCGTAACGGTTGTCCCGGCAAACGTCAGATTTTTGCATCCTTCCAGCATTTTCTTTATGGTTTTTGCTGCGGACGGTGCCCATGAGCCGTTTTCCATACATGCGACCGTCCGGTTCTGGTAATTTCTTTCGGTAAGGCCATTGATGAATGTTTTCATACATGGGAAAACATCCCCGTTATATGTAACAGATGCAAGCACCAGCTTATCGTAACGGAATGCATCTTCCACGCACTCCGCCAGATCCTCGCGGGCAAGATCCGCCAGCACAACCTTTTTGCATCCCTTTTCCTTTAAATCCTCCGCCAGCAGCTCTGCAGCAGCCTTCGTATGTCCGTAGACGGACGCATACGCAATCATAACGCCCTCATCCTCCGGCTGATAGGAGGACCATGTGTTATACTGCCCGATATAATGCTCCAGATTCTCTGTCAATACCGGTCCATGAAGCGGGCAGATGGTCTGAATATCAAGCGCTGCCGCTGCAGACAATAATTTCTGCACCTGCACGCCGTACTTGCCCACGATACCGAAATAGTAGCGTCTCGCCTCACAGTCCCATTCTTCCTCCACATCCAATGCGCCGAATTTTCCGAAGCCGTCTGCGGAAAACAGCACTTTGTCCGTACTGTCATACGTGACCATAACCTCCGGCCAATGAACCATCGGAGCGAATACAAAGTTCAGGACATGCGCGCCCAATGTGAGCGTTTCCTTGTCCTTTACCGCCATTCTTGCCACTGAAGAATCCAATGTGTAGAACTGATCCATCATGGAAAACGTTTTTGCGTTTCCTACCAGAACCGTCTGCGGATAAACCTCCAAAAACTGCGCGATATTTGCGGAGTGATCCGGCTCCATGTGCTGTATTACCAGATAATCCGGCGTTCTGTCTCCCAGTACGGCTTTTACATTATCCAGCCATTCCTTGGTAAAGTGTGTATCAACCGTATCCATAACCGCGATTTTTTCATCCATAATTACATAAGAATTGTATGCCATGCCGTTCGGAACAACATACTGTCCTTCGAATAAATCCACCTTGTGGTCGTTCACGCCAACATACTTAATATCATTCGTGATTTTCATGCTTCGCCCTCTTTTCTATTCTGGTCCGGCGTTCTGCACCTCATCCGCAGTTTCCGCCTGTCGATATCAGTAATTGTTACTAATATAATATGATTTTCATTTGTTGTCAACCGAAGAAGCTGTCAGCGGGAGGTTCTTTTAGTTTTACCGGGGTATACACGTAAGATGTTTTTGAATATTGGGAAAAGTGCATATGATTTTTCGGGAATAATAAGGCAGACCTCCGCAGACTGATTGCTCTTTCGGAATATTGCTTCTGTCTGATTATTTGAAGGACAATGAGAACGGACGGAACACATATTTCTGTGCGCTATGAAAAAACTGCCGGAGAAAATATCATACTATTACATACATAGGCAAAACTGCCACACCAAAACAGACCGGATGCGTTACTGTTTATTCGCGTTCTGGTCAATCAGGAATTGAAGATACTGGCTGACTGCCGGAAATTCCTCATCCGGAAGCTG
>CAZTKM010000013.1:18579-58666 GCA_964614035.1 uncultured Lachnobacterium sp. | reverse complement strand
TTTTCAAGCATTGTAGCGATTCTATTTTTCTCAACTGTTAAAAACAGGATTATATATTAAATCTACACATTTTCGCAAGGAGATGAAATCACTATGGATAAAAACCAAAAAATGCTTGCTGAAGGTTCTTTCGTTCAATTACTGCTTCGCCTGTCGCTTCCGGCTGTCATCCTTATGATTGTCATGGTCATCTACAATATGGCAGGCACCTCCTTCATCGGACAGACAGGCGACCCCCAACAAAATATCTGCGATTTTCTCAGCATGCCGGTGTTTACCGTATTATCCGCATTCGGCACGCTGTTTGGAAACGGCGGTTCCACCTATATCTCCATTGCACTCGGAGAGGGCGATTCGAAAACCATCAAAAAGACCTCCGCTTTTTGTCTTCTGGGAGGTCTTATCGTTGGAATCCTTGTATTTATTGTTGTATTTTTCTTTACCGAACCGATTGCGATTCTGCTTGGAGCCGAGGAAAACACGCTTTCGCTTACCTGCACCTACCTTAGGATATTTGCTTTTGCAAGTCCGTTTGTCCTGTTTGGTCAAAGTTACGGCGGCATCATCCGCTCCGACGGCGACGCGATTTCCGGTATGGTGTCGAATCTGGCAGGAACGATATTAAATATTATTCTGGATGCCGTCTTTATTCTGGGATTTCATCTCGACGCCGCCGGTGCCGCGCTTGCAACGGTGCTTGCCAATATCGCAAGCTGTCTGCTTCTGGCTGCCATCATTTTCCGTAAAAAGAAACACCTGATACCGAACGCATCCGATTTTGTGCCGCAATGGAATGGGCAGTCTCTGTCATTACCCTCGGACTGCCGATAACCTGCTCCACATTACTCGGAAGTATCTCCGGCACCATACAAATCCGGCTGATGATCTCACACGTTTCCGTTGCTTTAGCCGCGCAAGGGGTTTCCGGAAAAATCAGTATGCTGATTACCATGCTTCTCATGGGATTCTGCATGGGTATGCAGCCTGCCATTTCCTACAATTATGGCCGCCATGATCTCAAACGGCTTCGCAAAATTATCTTAAACATGGGTACGTTTACTTTTATTCTTGGCTCTGTCCTTACCGTATTCTGCTACTTATTTAAAAATCAGGTTATCACTCTGTTTATTGACAATGCAGAGGTCATTGCTTATGGACAGATCTTTGTGCTTGCCGCTATTATTATCAGTCCCTTCTATGGCATCTATCAATTATGCCAGACTTTCCTACAGGCTACCGGGAAGGCAGGCTATGCTATTTTTACCTCTCTTTTAGACAAGGGGCTTGTATTCATACCGGTACTTTTTCTTATGGACTATGCTTTCGGCGCAAACGGAATCGCTTTTTCACATGCGGCTACCATGATATTCTCGCTTGCAATCGGACTGATTCTGTCCTTGCGCTGGGCACGTCAGATAAAATGATGTACTCCTGCCGCAATCTCCTCTACCCTTTTGTCCGGGAGAATGACCGTTGCAGTTGCATTGGAAGGAATTACTACCTCGAAAGCCACCTGATCGCCGTCGTAGCGCCAGCTGCTTATAATCCTGCCATACGGAGACTGATAGTCTGCGGTCGCGTATCCTAAGGATTTGTCCGGGTGCGGGCAGATGATAATTCTGCCGTCCTCCACATGAATCCCACACACACCGTCAAAGAGCCAGCCGCATATTGCACCGTAGGAATAATGATTTAAGGAGGCCTTTACCTGCCCCTTCTCATTCACACCATCCCATGTCTCCCAGATGGTAGTCGCTTTCTGCCTTACTTCGTACAGCCAGCTCGGTCTGGTATCCTGCAAAAGCAGCCGGTAAGCCGTCTCTTCATAACCGTTATCTGCAAGCACACGGCACAGATTCGGCGTGGATAAAAATCCGGTATTCAAATGATAATCGCATTTCTTAACCAGTTCATTTAAGTCTGCCGCCGCCTGCTTTGTCTCTTCTTCGCTTAACAGTTCAAACGCAATCGCCCGGACGTAGTCCGCCTGACGATCGGAGTCTATTCTGCCGTTTTCTGTTGCAATCAGTCTCCATGCCCGCTTTGCTTTTTCGGCGTTCTTTCTATAATACGCCGCATCCTCACGCTTTCCTAGAACTTCCGCGATTTCCGCCAGCATCTGTCCAGAACGGGCAAAAAATGCAGTGGCAACCTTTCCCTGCGGTGTCCGCATGGCCGACGTGCTCTCCACATCCGGCTCGCACCACTCGCCGTAATCAATTCCGGTCTCAATCGTATAGCTTCGGTACGGATTCCGCTTTAACCGCTTGAGCGGATTGATCGGATTCTTTTTCGCACGACTCTCCAGGTATCCGTACCACTTTTTCATCATTTCATAATTTTCTTCTAAGATTCTTACATCCCCGTCGCGCTTATAGAGCGTGTACGGCACGATAATGCACGCATCTCCCCAGCCGACAGATCCGGCGAGAAGTCCTGAGAAAAAGCTTGGCTTATTATTTCTTGGGGCGATGTTTGCCACCCTTCCGTCCTCGTACTGTGCCATGCGGCATTCCGCGAGCCACTTGCGGATGACCGGATAACAGTCCATGAGATAAATTCCGGTATGCGCAAACACTCCCATATCCCCGGTCCATGCCGCGCGCTCTCTGGTCGGGCAGTCTGTCGGCATGTCGCAGAAGTTGGACTTCTGGCTCCAGATACTGTTCTCCACCAGCTTATTTACCGCTTCATTCCCACACTTGAAACTTCCCGTCTGCTCCATCTTCGAATACACCGCGATGGATGTAAATACCGCATCGCTTAAATCTATATCGGTCTCCACTCTGGCATAGCGGAAGCCCCAGATGGAAAACGTCGTCTTATAGTGATTTTTTCCTTCCGCACAGATATAGGTTACCCTTTGGTTGGTTCCTCCCTCCTTGTGGCGGCTGCGATCTTGAAAATTTTCCTGTGTAAAATTTCCATTTTCGTCCAACGTTTCCCCATGGGTAAGGACAATGGTATCTCCCTCGTGAGCATTTACCGTAAACTCGACATATCCTGCCAGATTCTGTCCGTAATCAATCACAGTTTCCCCGTTCGGAGTCTTTATGAGTTTTCCGGAAAAGCGCTCCATCTCGGAAATTTCCACACAGTTTGAGCATACGAGATGCTCCATGCCGAAGGCTTCCACCTTTACCTCATGAAAATCGCAAGGCTCCTGCAATCGTGCATCTACCACTTCGCCCTGCTGCATATCATTTTCACGGATTGCTCCGTTTTGTGACGCTTCCCATGTCCCGTCAGAGACGCATACTGCATTTCCATTGATTTCTAACTGGAAAAGCAGCGCAACATCTTCTCCGTACAGATTCCGGTCTCCGTCCACACCGGACACGCTCCGATACCATCCGTCTCCGAGAATTACCTGTACGCTGTTTTTCCCCTCGCAGAGCAGTTCTGTGACGTCGTAGGTCTGATATACAAGCTTCTTATCATAATCGCAGCATCCCGGTGCAAGGACAAAATTCCCCACGCGTCTGCCGTTAATCCATGCTTCGTACAGCCCATGTGAAGTGACATAGAAGCGGCTTTTTCCGACCTTCTCCACCTCAAAGGTTTTTCTTAGGTAGCTTGCCGGTTTATGTACCGCCGGATCGCAGGTCAGTTCCGGATTGATCCATTTTGCCTTCCAGTCTGTGCTTTCCAGTAGTCCCATCTCAAAAAAAGCTTCCTGACTCCATGCTCCCGCCTGATTGTTCTCATCCCACAGACGGATTTTCCATGTAATCCGCTGGCGGCTTTTTAGCGGGCAGTCAAACTGTGCGTTCATCTGATTTGTGGCAATTTTTCCAGTATTCCAAACCACCGATCCGTCGCAGGACGCCTCAATCTCGTAGGCGCTCTGCCGGATTCCGTCTTCGCAGTTCCATGACAAATACGGATTTACGATATCAATTCCAATCGGATTTACCAAATGCTCTGTTTTTAAACTGATTGCATACATCTGCTATGCTCCTTCTATTTTACATGCTCATTCATAAATTTTGCGGAAACCTGGAAGGATTTTACCGGAGAATTGTCTACCCAATTCTTATGGCTTTCCAGTATAACGGCCTCCGCACCTGCCGAAAGCGCCTGCCCGGTCAGTGCCGTAAGATTCATATTTCCATATCCAAGCTCCATACTGTCCGATGTTAAAATCGGAGTCATCATCGGCTTCTTTAATCGTGTTCCGCGGTCATTGATATGATACAGCTTCAACCGGCTACCCTGCCACTTCATCACATCGAGTGCAGATACTCCGGCTTCTGTCGGCCAGTAGGAATCAAACTCAAAATTGACGTATTCCGGATTTGTGTTTTCCACGATAAACTCATATGCTGTCTGTGCTTCATCTACCTTCTGAAACTCATAATTGTGATTGTGATACAACAGCCTGATCCCTTCCTCACACAATTGCTTTCCGGCCTTATTCATACGTTCACAGAGAGCTGCCACTGCTGCTTTGTCACGATAATCGAACCGATACATTCCGGTAATGACTACGTTGTGCGTTTTATATTTCTTTGCTTCTTCCGCAGTCTGATGAAGCTCTCGCTCGATTCCTCCGAGATCCTTGTGAAGACTTACTACGGTAAGCCCCGCCTCTGCGGTAAGCGCTGCCCAGTCGAGATTGCCGCCTTTTCCGGTTGGCATTCCCGCTACCTTGGTCAGCATACGCACCATGAGCGGCGTCGGATTTACCATAAAGCTGTTAAGCTCGATTCCGTCATATCCTGCCGCTTTCATTGCCGACAAAGTTTCTTTTGCCTTTGCCTCGTTTCCCGTCACAGTTCCAAGCATAATCTGCTGTACTGCTTTGATTGCCATTGTTCTGCTCCTTTATTCCACAAATACGACCTTTCCTTCTGTGATTCCGTGCTCATTGAATGCATCCACCCTCACATAGTAGGATTGTCCTTCCACCAGTGCTCCGATTCTTTGCCTGCTGTTATAGGTAAGATAACTGTGATACAGCTTGTCTTTTTCGTGTCCCCAGAGTATGTTGATGCCGCAGATTTCCCCATCCTCTGCATCGGCGTGCGCTTCTTTTGTAAGTTCCACTTCCATATCAATTCCCGATACGCGGTTTACCGAGAACTTTGGCTGCGGCGGAAGTTTACCCTCGCTGTTTCCGAACACGCGAAGACCGCTGATACACGGCTTCTGGTCATATGGCACCTTCATATTGGAAAGCCGAAGGAAGCGGACGTCTATGCCATCCTCCCTCACCAGAAAGTCATGGCTGAAATCTGTGGCGGCGTTTCGTTTATCTTCGATTGTAAAAAAATTTGTTCCGTCCACAGAACCTTCCAGCAGATATTGCGTCGCAAGCTCTGCCTCCTCAATATATCTGGCCTGCGTGGTTCCCCGAATCTTACCCTGCACCGGGATTTCGATTTCATCATCCGCAAAATTAATCTGGATTGCACGTACATCAAGCACTTTTCCAAGATCCAACATAACCCACTCGTTCCTGCCACTCGTTGTCGGCTGCCACCAGTTCTGTACATTTTCATTTGCAATCAGTTCCGGTCCTTTTCCTTCTGTGTTTGAAGAAGCGGCTGCCTTCTTATTGTAGGACAGCAGCATCCACTTCGGATTTTTCCAGATAAAGTCTTCTTTTTCGTCGTCCGCTACCGCAATCGGCCAGTCCCCATATCTTTGATTGCAGCAAAGTTCTCCATCCTTGTCATATGCTGCTTTCCATATGCCGACTCTTCGCTCGAAATCGTGATTTACGCTGATCCGCATCGTTGAAGTATGCCACAGGTTTCCGTTCTTATCCTTCATGGTGGAACCGTGCCCTGCACCCGGCAAAAATCCGCCTGGTTTGTAGGAATACGGATTGTTTTTTGCAGGCACAAACGGGCCGAGCGGATTATCCGACACATACACGCCGTCTCCATAGGTGTTGTACTGTGTTCCCGCGAATGCATATTGCAGATAATACTTCCCCTCATGCTTGTCCATCCATGCGCCTTCGATGTATGGCTTGTCCGTAAACATGCCGCGGATCAACGGAATATACTGCGGAGGAATCTGCTCAAGCGGCGTTCCCTGCATCTTTACAAAATGCTGGAACGCGCGCTCCACCTCTTCCTCGCTCCTCGGCAGTCTGCTGTTGTCTTCGCCTACCCGCTCATACCCATACTTCTGCGGATGTCCGAACAGCAATTCCCTTTTCTCTCCAATCGGGTTCATGGTAACCGGATCAAGCTCTACTCCCCAGATTGGAGTCTCATTGGAGCAGCCCCAATAGAAGTATATGCGCCCATCCTCATCCACAAACAGATTCGGGTCCCAATAATCAAAGGTTCCCTCTATTTTTTCATATGGTCCCTGTAAAATATCCTTTGTGCGGTAACGGTCACATATTTCCCCTTTTCTGGAGGCGCAAAAATATACATACTCGCCGAGCACACGCACGTCCGGGGCATAATCGTAGAGCGGAAGATTCTCCGGCAATCTGTGATTTTCCCAATTTACAAGGTCGTCCGACACCCACACCCCAAGGGTCATGGATGCAAAAATGTAATATCTTCCCTGAAAACAGATCATGGATGGGTCTGCCGCCTCACGACAGATGGAAATCCTGTTTTTCCTCTGATCTGCATTGAACTGATAACGATAATTGATATTTACCGGATTACAATAATACTTCATGGTTATCCTTTCCGAATCTGTCCTAGAAAACGCAGACTCTCCTTCGGTGTACGTTTCATTGTAGCACGATCCACGGCGATAAGACCGAACTTCATGGAAAAACCTTTTTGCCACTCAAAATTGTCCATCAAAGACCAATGGCAGTATCCGATTACCGGGATGCCCTCATCTATACATGCTGCAACCCCTTTGGTTGCCTCATCAATAAATGCCACTCTTCTTGTATCGTCCTCCGTTGCGATTCCGTTCTCCGTAATCATGACCGGCATATCCGCTTTTTGCGCCTGTGCAAATTCTCTGTGTACCCTTCGAATCACATTTGCCAGCGCCTGCGGATAAAACTCATAATCCATCTGCGTTGTCTCGGCACCCTGCGGAACCGGGCATATGCCATCCGGCCCGATTAACGATCTTGTGTAGTTCTGTAATCCAAAAAAGTCATCATCCTTTATGTATGGCAGATAATGAGAAAATTCCTCCAGCCATTCCTTTGAAGCCACTTCTTCTCCGCCATGCACAGCCTGAATGTCATGAAGAGAAAGGGACAGTCCAACAGAAAGCTTCGGATTCCGCTCCTTCATTGCCTTTTTTGCTGCCTGATGGGCTCTCATAACAAGAATATCTCCCTGCGGCGTTCTTCCGCTTACAAAATTCTGCGGCTTCTTCGTTCCAAATACCTTTTTATTTTCAAAGCCCTGCCAGAACATATTCTTTAGCATGGAATTAAAGTTCATTCCCACCTGCGCGGTTCCTTCTAAGCTTTCCTCCTTGCCCTTATTCTTCTTTTTGTCCTTCATCTTTGCCATCATCTGCCGCTTATAGCGCTCGGCGATTGCAGCCACCTGAAGTCCCATATTGGCTTCATTGATGGTAACGACAAAATGCATAAGGTCTCCAAGCTGTTCTGCCACATATCCACAATAATCGGCAAATGCCGTCACGGTCGATTCACTTTCCCAGCCGCCGTTTTGAATAACCCATACCGG
Organism: uncultured Lachnobacterium sp.; assembly: GCA_964614035.1. Classification (GTDB taxonomy): domain Bacteria; phylum Bacillota; class Clostridia; order Lachnospirales; family Lachnospiraceae; genus Roseburia. The sequence continues at coordinate 51,029 of CAZTKM010000013.1, read as the reverse complement.
CGAGGTAAAATGCATCATCGTAACAATCGGCTCGATTCCATGCTCTCTGCAGCACAGCAGAACCTTCCGGTAATGCTCGATTTCCTTCTCGTCAAACTGTCCCTGCTTTGGCTCGATTCTTGCCCACTCAATGGAAAAACGGTAGGCATTCAATCCTGCCTCCGCCATCATCTTTATATCCTCTTCGTAGCGATTGTAATGATCCACCGCATTTAAGGAAGGCTCGTTGAAATTCGTATGCTTCAAGTGCTCCATTGCCCAGTAATCGCTGTGAATATTATTTCCCTCTACCTGATGTGCCGCTGTTGCGGCTCCGACATAAAAATTGTCCGGAAATCTTCCCATCTGACTTTTCCTCCGATTTAATTCTGCTTTGGAATTTTTGCAAGCGCCGCGGCAAGCATCTTGGCCTGCTCCCCATCTGCATCAATTCCCGCCTGTGTCAGCAGTTTCTTTAATGGCTGCCGTGCAATCATTGCCATCATCGCCTTTGGAATTTTAGCATTCTTGCCCATTCCCCCGGCAACTGATCCCTGCATCTGTCCCATCATCTGTTCCAAAAGCGCAGCGCCCTGCGGGGTTGCCTGAATCTCTGCCATGGTGCTGTTTAAGGAAAGATGCGCCTCATCTGCGCCATCCTCCTCTTCCTCCGGTTCATCAAACCAGTTGCGCACCTTTGTTGTATCCATAAAATAAGCCGGGTCCGGCTCGGACACCTTGCGGATTGTCATCTCATCAGAAAGGGCTTCGTTCTCTGCACATACCGCCTTAATCCGATGTTCTCCGGTAATCGGCACTTCAAATTTGAAAATATGCTCCCCGTCCGATTCCCCGAACCGTGCTCCATCCACATAGAGCACAATCTTCTTCTGATTGGAGTATATCTTGATTTCCGTAACCGGTTCAATCCGGTTTTCATATCTGCTTCCGCAAAGATGTACAAACGGTTCGTCGCTCCACCATGCCTTATAGATGTAGTATGCATCCTTTTTTTGTTTTCTGTCAAAGGTAATCAGTCCCTTATGGTTCTTTCCCGGATCGCCTGCCTCATCGCGCCCTGCCGCCGCAAACTCAAACATATTCCACACATAGGTACCCCACAGATATGGTCTTTGGGAAATCATCTGAAGCATATGCTCGTGATACAGCGCCTGGTAGCTTTCCGTGTAATCGCCTTTTTCCGGCTTCGGAGACTGTAACCCAATCACAGAATCTGCGCCGTATTCCGTCAGTCCGATTACTGTATTCGGATGTTCTTTGTGAAACTTGTCAAAAAACGCATCATTATCCGAAACCTCCCCAACATACCAGCCGTAATACAGATTGTAGCCCCTGATATCCGGCAGGCTTACCAACGGGCTGTCTGTTTCTAACAAAAACAGGTTTGCCATGGCAGACACTCTGTGCGGGTCCATGCTGTGAATCAGATCGTTTAAAAGCTTATGGTTTTCCACCAGATCCTCAGTTACCCCCTGAAGGGAAATCTCATTGGAAATCGCCCAGCAGATAATGGATGCGTGATTGTAATTCTGAACAATCAGCTCCTTCATCTGTGAAACGGTGTTCTCTCTCCCGCCATCCATATGAACGGTAATGTATGGGATTTCCGCCCATGCAACAATTCCCTTTTCATCGCAAAGATCGTAAAAAAACTGGTCATGCTGGTAATGTGCAAGGCGGATGGAATTCGCTCCGGCAGAGAGTATCAAATCCATATCCTCCGCATGCATCTCTTTCGTCAGCGCATTTCCGACTCCAAGACGGTCCTGATGGCGGGATACCCCGCGCAGCGGATAGCTTTTACCGTTTAAGAAAAAGCCCTCATTCGGATCGAAGGAATAGGTGCGGCATCCAAACTTTGCAGCCACCTCATCCACCGCCGCTCCTTCCCGATACAGGCTGGCAGTTGCCCGATATAGATATGGGGCCTTTAACCCGTTCCACAAATGCACGTTGGAAATGGTAAGAGTTCCAGCGGCGTGGGTTACTCTCTTATGCTGCGCATCCTCATACAGATTTTGCGAAAAAGCTTCATCCTGTTCAAGCACAACCGCTCCAACGCCTTCCACGGTAACGACGATTTGGTCTGCCGTTCCGACATAATACGCGTCAAACCGCACGCTTGCGTCCGTTCCCTGTACCTTTGGTGTGATATAGAAGCCTTTTCCGCCATAGTAATCCAGATCAAAATGGCTTTCGTCTACCGTAATCAGATTCACGTCACGATAGATTCCGCCATAAAAAGTAAAATCTGCCTTTTGCGGATACACACGATCATTCGGCGTGTTATCCACAAGAATCCTAAGCACATTCTCGTCGGCTAACGTATCTGTTAAATTCACGCGGTAGGTAGAATATCCGCCGTCGTGACAAGCCATCTCCTTTCCATTCAAAAAAACCCTTGAAGATGAATTTGCTCCGTTGATTTCCAGATACAGTTGCTCTTTAGCCTCTAATGCCGGCTTCACAAACGTCTTTTCATAGGAACAGCATCCTCTGTAATAATCCGATGCACTCTGTCCGTCTACTGCATTCCATGTATGAGGGAGGGTTACCGTTTCCTTTACCCCCTCTTTTTCAAATATGTAATTATCGTTAAAAAGACTTATCTTTCTCATAGAGGATTCCCTTCCATTTTACTTTGTCAGCTCTTCTTTCTTCGATGCAATTCTCTTCTGTACCTCAACCATCTCCTCGCGGGTAAGCTTACAGTTTCTCATTGCAAGTAATGTGATAATCCACCCGATTAACGGCAATCCGAAGTACACAAGCATGGTAATCACGAAAATCGATGTAGTCATCAGTTCATCCGGCTGCGGCATGGTGTCCGTATATCCAATAATCGCAACTGCACCGGTAGCAAGCAGTGCGGAGAAAGAAGATACCAGCTTATCAATCAGACTGTAAGTTCCGGTAACAACCGCCGGAACATATCTTCCGCTCCGGTCAAGCTCATAATCAATGATATCTGCCAAGAAGGATGTATCCGCTGTGGTTACGCACATTTTTGCACCGTTGAGCGCCAGTGTAAAAAGTACATATAAAATCATGGTAACACCGAAACTTGATATGGTATTCGGATCAATTACAATAAAGAAAATGACCATGACAACCGCAACTGCCATACACACCTTTGTCCATGTGACAATTGCATTTTTGCTTCCGTGTTTTCCGGCATATTTTGCACCGAAAACAGCAAAAATAATGGAAGGAAGCATACTGATAACTGAAAGCATGGTTGCAAGACTCATGTTCCCGATCACAATACCAAACAGCATTGTGGTAATGACCGCCTGCGATGCCGTCTGCTGCGCAATCTTATCCGACGCCTGTGCTGCGATATAGGCCTGGAGCGGTTTGTTTCCCTTTAATACGTCAATCATATCCCTAAGCTTCAACGGTTCCTGCTTTGCGATTCCAAGATAATATTCCGGTTTGTCAAACTCGGAAATTCCGATACATACCAGCACAATGCCAACCGCTGCAACAATCATGGAAAATCTTACTGCTGCCGAAAGGAAATCCTGATTATAATTTCCTCCATACTTCGGAAGCAGAACCATATTTAAAACCACGGTCATAATCATCGGAACCATATAGTTAAAGGCTGTCTGCCATACACCAATCGTAGGACGCTGTTTCGGATCATTTGTCATAATTGCCGGTAAGGTCTGCGCGGTCATATTTACAATGGTATAACCAATGACATACACAACATATAAAAGTGTAAAAACAACAATTCCGAATCCTTTCGAAGAAAACAAATCGAACATTGCAAGAAGCGCAATTGCCTCAACAACAAATCCGCCAATCAGCAAAATACGAAGCCGTCCGAATTTTGTGTCCACCTTGTCATATACAAATGCTAGAATCGGATCGGTCACGCCGTCCAGAATTCTGGTACAGGTAAGAATGATACCTACTACTGCCGTTGAGATTCCATATCCGATACTGGCACTGTAACTTGCCATTCCAATCAGGGAATAGACACTCATTCCCACAAGTGCATTACATGCCACCAAAATAATCTGCCACAGCTTCGCCCGACGGTACTGTACTCCATCAATTTCACTCTGGCTCAATTTTCTCTCTTTACCCATAAAAACCTCCTTCACTTGTGCCCCGCCACTTCGGCGATTTTTTTCTTTTGTTATCTTTACAATAACAGGTTATCCGTGATATTGTTAGAATAGAATTGACTATTATAGCATTTTTTTGATTTTCCGGTAAAAAACTACTAGACCATATACGATCGAATTGTATACGATCGGCTTGCAAACTATCGGATTAACGTATCGGATTAAGAAAAGGGGAAACTCATGGACAATACATTATTTCTGCGATTTATTTCAAACATACTCAGCATACGAACCTGCTGCATTTCCAAGGAGGATGATTCTTTGGCTGCCTTCGAAAAGGAGTGCTGTTTCGAGCACACCCTCCAGCCAATGTACACCGCAGAATATCTGGAATACCTGATTGACCATATAAATGCGGAGACTTTCTATGAGATTACCGACTATCTGAATACCAATCTGTTCCTGTTTCAGTTTGACGGCAAGCACTTCCTTCTTGGGCCATATGTAAAAAGTTCCTTCTCGACCGAAGAGATGCAGGAACTTTTAGCTTCCCACAAGCTCCCTGCCGGTATTCTCCTTCCGCTAAAGCTCTACTACAGCCGTTTTCCCCAGCTAAGCTACAACATGCTTCAGGGAACAACGCTTGCCGCTATGCGCACATTTATCCCCACCACACCGGACTATTCTTACCGCAGACTCATGGGATTCCATGAAGATTTGAAAAAAGAAGAGCTTGTGCTCGAATCCAACAAAACCTACATGCAGATTCTTCAGCAATATGAAATGGAAAATTATTTTCTCCGCAAAATTACCGAGGGAGATGTCGACGGAGTCCGGCTGGCATTTGAAAGTATTGCGAGCAGCTTTTACGCCAGCTCCGACGCATCACAGCAGTCCCTCTATGCAACAAACAGCAATGGCTTTGCCGTCCTTCGCACTCTCGCCCGCAAGGCTGCCGAGCAGGGCGGATGCCCTGTTGTAAAAATTGACGAAATTACGCAGGAAAGTATTCAGCGCTATGCCAATGCCCGCTCATTCTCCGAAATGGAAAGCATCCAGAAGGATATGCTTATGCGCCTGACACAGGCGGTTTCCGCCGCAAAAAAACTCGGAAGATTCTCCCCCGTCATCCGCGATGTCCTGTCCTATCTCTCCTCAAACTACACACAGAACATTACCCTGCAAGAGTTGGCCAAGAAAAACCATATCAGCGCCGAGCACCTTTCCCGCACATTCAAAAAAGAGGTCGAAAAAAACATTTCGGATTTTATTGCAGAGCTTCGCACCAAAAAAGCTGCCGAGCTGTTAAAAAATTCGAAACTGTCTGTCTCTGAGATTGCCATGTACGTCGGCTATCCCGACAGCAACTATTTCGTGAAGGTATTTAAAAAGCGATATGGGATGCCGCCATCCGCATATCGCTAATTTCAATATTCCGCAATCAGACCATAAACTTATGTATAATAGCCTCAAACTCTTCAAATTTTTCGTCAAGCGTTCACTCGCCGCATAGATTTCATGCGCGCTTGCCGACTGTTCCTCCGAGGCCTCCGCCGCATTGCTTGTCGCATCTAAAGCATTGATGCATTTGTCATTCGTGCCGCTGCTATCCATTACCCAGCTGAAGATTCCTGCAGGCAAAACCCATATTCCCATCATAAAAGGAATCCATTTCCAGCAAAGGACAAATCTCTACCTATTCTTTTAACATCTCCATCAGTTCTTCTCCGTAGGAATCCGCAAAATAATCATACACTTCTGCGGTTGCCTCCCGAAACTCTTCCAGATCCGGATAGGTAATAGTCATTCCTTGTTCTTCCAGCATCTCGATATACTGTGTGGTCTGCTCCTGTATCATTGCCCGGTTCTGCTTCTGCGCCTCTATGGCCGCGGACTGCAGAATCTCCTGCTCCTGTCCTGTCAGGCCGTTCCAAACATCCATATTAATCACAAAGGGCATCATATCATAGCTGTGATTTGTTACCGCCAGATAAGACTGCACCTCGTATAAACGGCTGTTATAGATTACCGGAATCGGATTTTCCTGTGCGTCAAATTCTCCGTTTTTCAGTGCATCGTACAGTTTAGTAAAATCCAGTACATATGGATCTGCGCCCAAGGTCGATAAGGTTTCCATTACAATCTGATTTTCCGGCGTGCGGATTTTAATTCCCGACATGTCAGAGACACTATTAACCGGACCTGCCGCTTCAGAGGTTGTGACGCAGCGGAATCCGTTGTCAAAATGCGCCAGCACCTTGATATTATAGTCCTCCAATTCTGTCTCTATCTGCTGCTCCGCTTCTCCGTCCACAAAATCCCATGCTTCCTTAAAGTCCGAGAACAGAAACGGAAAGGCCGACACTCCCACCTTTGTGGCATAATTTGCAAAATTGCCGGCGCTGGAAACCGTCATATCCACTTCTCCGTCAATGACTCCCCGAATCAATTCTGCATCGGAGCCCAGCTTGCCGTCCGGATATAATTCCACGATAATCTGATCCTGCGTCTGTTCTTCCACCAGACGTTTAAAGGTTTCCGCTGCCTGCACGCGAGGATCGGACTCATCGGTCGAAAAGCCGATTTTCAGGGTAAGCTGTCCTTCCCTTTCCGTTGCAGACTCCCCATCAGTGCCCTCCTCGGACACCTGCTGGATTGCTTCTCCGCCATCCGTTTGATTTTTCACGTCTTTACATGCTGTCAGCGATAAAATCATACTGCAGCCCAAAAGCGCCGCTATCCATCTCTTCATATTCTTACCGCCTTTCCCTATCTGAAAATCTTATATTGGTTCTTACCTGCTTCTTTTGACTGATACAATGCCAGATCTGCGCTTCGGTACAGTCTCTCATAATCCGTTCCATGCTCCGGATCCATGGCGATTCCTATACTGCAGGAAATCTTTGTATTCCATGTTTTCTCATCCGCAATCTTTCCTACCATGCTGCAAAACTGTTCCACCCGCGCCTGGATAACGGCGCAGCGCTCCGCTATATCCGGTTTATTTTGAAACGTAAAATAGACCGCAAATTCATCTCCGCCAATCCGTCCCAGATAATCCTGTGCGCGGAAGGTTTCCCTCATCTTATCTGCCACGCCGGATAACACCTGATCGCCAGCGATATGTCCCATTGTATCATTGATCCCCTTGAAATTATCCAGATCGATTAACATCAGGGCACCTGCCTCATCTGCGGAATGATTCGATATGATACTTGACACTGTGAGTTCAAAGGTCTTTTTATTGAGCAGTTTTGTCAAAAGATCGCACTCCGCTTTATTCTTCAAGTGGTCAGAATAGTTCCGCAGCCAGAACAGAGCCGCTACGACCACATGCATACAGAGTAAAACCAGTAACAGCAAAATCAATACATAAATCAGAATCTGTGTACTTTGGGAATTGACAAACGAGGCGTCTACCAGAAGAATCAGACTCCAGTCATTATAGGCGATCGGCTGTTGGATCATAATGTATTTTTCGCCGTCAACCCGGCAGCGGTAAACCGTCGCGCTGCTTACCGCCGGATCATTCTCTGTCTGACCGGAGGTTTCTTTTGTGTCTCCTGCTTTTATATTGGTCAGAGCGTCCAGATTATTGGTCTCGTCCCCGATTACGTTAACGCCGTTGTCGCTCTGCAGCAAAATATCGCCTTCCTGATTGACAATGAAGGTTGCTCCAAGCCCGCCGAAGCTGTCCGTCAGCACGAATTCAGTTCCCGATACCAGCTGCTCCGAACCGGTCAGTACGCCGATTACCGTCTCTCCCTGATAGATGGGTACTGCCAGAATCAGTTTAAGTCCTTTTTCCTCTATGTCATAATGGTCAATTCCAATCGCTGCATTTCCGCTTATGGCCTCCTGAAAATACTGCTCTTTCATAATATTTTCACCCATGGTATTATGATTGCTTACCAGTCTTCCGGTGGTATTCGCCACTGAGATTGTCTGAAAACTGCCGGCTCCCTCTGTGACATTCAGAAAGCTTTTTACCGCATTATAGTCGTTCATATCGACATTTTCAAAGCTGCGCGCATACAGCTGCAGCTGGTTCAGCTGACCATGTATTTTAGTCTCAAAGCTGAACGACTGCTGTCTGGCCGTCTCCTGCATGATTGTATAGTTCGTCTGATTGATATTATTTCTCAATACGTTTTGAAACCATAGGAATGCAATCAATAAGAGCAGCATGCAAGGGGCTACCAATAATAATAGGCTGTATTTGGATTCCCAAATTTTTTCTTTCATTCTCTATCTCCCGATTTTTATCATTTCCGGCATGCAATGCCGCCTGCTTTTACAATTCAGTCTTTGATTTCCAGCACATCCCTGATCGTTTTCTTAAAATGCTCAAATACGATCGGCTTGGATACATGTGCGTTCATTCCAGCGTCTAATGCCTTTCGGACATCATCCACGAAAGCGTTCGCGGACATTGCGATAATCGGAATTGTCTGTGCCTGCGGATGGGCGCTTGCGCGGATTGCCCTTGTTGCATCATACCCATTCATGACAGGCATCTGTATATCCATTAAAATCAAATCATACTGATTGACCTTTGATCCGCTAAACTGCTCGACCGCCTTCTGCCCGTTCTCCGCAATATCGCACACCGCTCCCAGCGTGCCAAGAAGCTTTACCAGCACCATCTGGTTAATATCGATATCCTCCGCCACGAGAACTCGTCTGCCAAGCATCAGATTCTTGTCTGTGTCTCTTCGCATCGTCTTATGTCCTGTGCCCAGCAGATTTTGGATTGCATCCTTAAAGCTGCTCAAAAAGAATGGCTTCTGCATGAAATGTTCGGTTCCGATTTCATGCGCTTCCCGCTCGATATCTTTCCGGTCGGAGGTCGTAAACAAAAGAATCGGGCTCATTTCCGAACACTCCTCCCGAATCCGGTGCGCAGCAGCAAGGCCGTCCATATCCTTCATCTCCCAATCGAGCATAATCAGGTCATAAGGATTTCCCGCCTCTGCGGCGCCAAGAATCAGATCTACCACCTGCTCCACGCCGGTCGTATAGCTTACCTCCACGCCTGTTCCTGCCATCTTCTTTACAATGTCGCAGCAGACTTCCTCGTCCGCATCCGCAACAATCATGCGCTTCACATTGTGTTTGATCCAGAATTCGGTATCATCCTCCCTCTTCTGGTTGCGCAGCTCCAGTTCTACCGTAAAAACAGAGCCCTCTCCCCGCCTGCTCTCCACTTTAATGGAACCCTTCATCAAATCGACCAGACTCTTCGTGATTGTCATTCCCAGTCCTGTGCCCTGCGTCCGGTTCCACGCCGTATTCTGTTCGCGACTGAACGGCTCAAATATTATTTTCTGATATTCTTCACTCATTCCCTGACCGTTATCGCTGACGGTAAACCGGATACAACTGTAGCTTTCGTCTACCTGATACAGTTCGTCCACCGTCATCTTGATGCTTCCGCCGTCGGGCGTATATTTTACTGCGTTTGATAAGATATTGATCAGAATCTGGCTGATGCGCAGCTTATCTCCCAGCAGATGCTCGTTCGTAAGCGATATGGCGGATATCTCAAATTTCTGGCTTTTTGCATTGGCCTGCGGACGGATGATTGTGTTGATCTCATCAATCAGCTCCGCCAGATTAAACTCGGAGATATTCAACACCGCTCCGCCGCTTTCAATCTTATTCACATCCAGCACGTCGTTGATCAGTCCCAGAAGATGCTGGCTGGCAGCCGATATTTTCTGTGCATAGTCCCGCACGTGTTCCGGTTGATCCGCCTCTTCCTGCAGCAGAGGGATAAAACCGATAATTGCATTCATTGGGGTACGGATATCATGGCTGACATTGCTCAAAAAGGCGCTCTTGGCCTTATTTGCAGTCTGTGCCATATTCAAAGCCTCGGAAAGCGCATTCTGCACCTGCTTTTCTCTGGTTCGGTCAGAAATGTAAATAATAATCTTTTTGATTCCCTGTACCAGCACGCAGTATACGCTTTCATGGAACCACTTGCTCTCTCCGGTCTTTTGATTTCGCCGCTCCGTATCCATCGGCTCAAGCGACATTCCGGGTTTTAATTCCACAAGCTCCTCCCTGCCGATTGGTTTTCCCGAGATATAATTCGGCCGTCCAAGCTGCGCCACATCATCCATCACGTTTTCCTTCGGAATGCCCAGCACGCGCTCGATATTAGGGCTGACAAATTCCACCAGCTTTCCATCCGCATCAAGCATCATGTAAATATCGTCGACATTGTCTGAAAGGAAGGTGGAAAAAATTCCAAACACCTGCTCCTGATATTGCAGCTCCTGATTTTTTCTGGCCCATCTTTGCTCATCCCGCAGCTTATATGCGGTAAAATCCAGTAAAAATCGCTGATAATACAGTTCTCCGCCCTCTTCGATGAGCTTGACGTTTCCCAAAACATGAAATATTTTCCCATCCCTGTGCTGTACGCGGTATTCCACGCTGATACTGTCTCCGGGCTTTGTCAGGGAACTGATGCTCTCCCGCAGCATACCCTTGTCCTCGTCCATGACCGTTCGCGCAATCCAGTCAAAGCCGTCCGCTTCCAGCGCCTCCTTCGACTCGTAATCCAGAAGTCTTAGGGCGGCCTGATTGATGCTGATAATCCGCGATCCGTCCATGGTATGGCACATGACGCCGCAGTCCATGGTAGAAAACAGCATTTCCAGCATCTTGTTCTTCTCTATAATTTTCTGCTCGTAGGCCTGTTCCTTCGTTACATCGACCGCAATCCCCACAGTACCCATGACGCTCCCGTCAAGATCGTACAGCGGAGATTTGTACGTGGTCAGGATTCTTTCGCCGTCTCCGGTCCGAATGGTTTCCTGCGACACACAGGTCTCCCTCTTGTGCATTACCTCCTGCTCGGATTCAATGCATGCCGGATCATCCTGCTCCACATCCCAGATGTATGCATGTCTGCGGCCCGTTACCTGCTCCTTAGTCTTATTGACTGCTTTGCAAAAGCTGTCGTTTACAATCTCGTGGCAGCCTTCTTTGTCCTTGAACCAGATTAAATTGGGGGAACCGTTTATGCAAAGATTCATAAACTGATCAGACTGCCACAGATCCATCCTGCGCTTACAGTCCCTCAGCACTTTCCGGAAACGGAAGACAAATTCAGCTTCCGGCACAGGCATAATCCAGACATCCTCGACAAAGGACATATCCTCCGGAAAAGACATGGTCTGTTCCCTGTCGGCAAGCACAATCAACTCCGCATCCGTTTTCTTATGTTCCGCGAGCATCCGCAGAGTTTCTCTGACGTCTGTGCGCTGCAAATCCACAATCAGCACATCCGCCTGTGCGGTTTTTGTCTCCTCTGGCTCGCCGCTCTCCCAGAAGATGTGCGTAAAGCTTTGCAGCGGCGCAATCTCTCTGACAGACTCCAGCAGGGGTTTACGGACACCTATAAAATAAAACCGTAAATCACAATGATACATAACGTTCCCTCGTATATTCTCTCATTCGCACTTGATTTCCGGCAGATTCCGATACCGCTCAAAAATCGTGTCCTCCACAGACATGAAGCTTTCCAGCAGCTGCGGATTAAAGGTGCCGCACTGTCCGGTTCTGATCATATCCATAACCTTTTCTCTGGAAAACGGCTGTTTGTACACCCGTCTGCAGATTAAAGCGTCATAGACGTCCGCCAGAGAGACCACCTGCGCCCAAGGCGAAATCTCGTCGCCTTTTAAGCCGTCCGGATATCCTCTGCCGTCCCAGCGTTCATGGTGGTGGCGCGCGATATCACAGGCGTATTCATAGATTCCGCTGTCGCGCAGCTGCGGTATTTTTTCCAGAATTGCCACCCCCTGCGTCGTATGCTCCTTCATAATCGCATACTCCTCGGCGGTAAGCTTTCCGGGTTTTGTCAGCACCGCATCCGGTATTGTAATCTTGCCTACGTCATGCACCACTGCGGCAAGGGCGATATTGTCGATTTCCTCCTCGTTCAGTCCTTGCCCGAAAACCGTATTTTCGAGCAGAAGCCTTGTTATCATACTGATCCGTTGTACATGTCCGCCGGACTCCGCATTTCGAAACTCAATGATGGTGGCCAGCGCTTCAATCAACCCCTGGTTCAGCCGGATAATCTTTTCCGCCTGCTCCAGCAGCGCTACATTCTGATCTTCCACCACGCTGTTTAAATTCCTGCGCGCTTCAAACAGTTCCACGACCGACTGCACGCGCTTGACGACCGTATATGGCACCACCGGCTTTCCGATGACGTCCATAACGCCCAGCTCATATGCGGCCTCCACTACGCCCGCGTTGTTGTCCGACGTAATGATGAACACCGGTATCTTATCCGACAGTCCCAGTTCCTTCATCCTTCTCAGGACTTCGATGCCGTTCATTCCGGGCATCATGACGTCCAGAAGTATCGCACATAACCGGTCATCGCCATACAGAATATGATTCAGTCCCTCTTGTCCGTTCTCTGCCTCTATGACCTTATAGTATGTCGAAAACAGCTTTCCAAGTATTTTGCGGTTGACAGGATCATCATCCACAATCAATATACTGTCAGCTCCATCCCTTTTCAGGCATTTGTACTCCTTTTCCATTGAACTATACTCTCTCCCTCTAATCTTTTCTTCTATGTATTCAGGCCCCGGCATGGCGTTTCAGACAATCCATAATCGCCGACTGCGCGGGAAGAATTCGCTCATATTCCTTTGCCGCCTCCTCTGCGCGGTTCGTGCGCAGAAGATCCAGCACCTTCATATATCCCTCATAAAGCGGCGTCATTGCCAGATTTCCGGTAAGTCCTTTCAGCATATGTATCCGCCCGATCAGTTCTTCCGGATTTTCCGCGTCAAAATCCTCCGGCCTGACAGGATTGCTTTCTGCCTTGTCGACGAACATGCCCAGCATTGTCTCATATAAGGGCTCGTCATCCATCACGCGCTCGAGACCTTCGTTTACGTTCACTCCCAAACGCTCCAGTTCTTCAAAAAAACTCATTCCTTTTCCCCTCTTTCACTTATTTCTTCCTGCCTCTGCCCGCTCAATACCTCCTGCAGGGTTTCCTTCAGTTTCTCCAGATGAATCGGCTTGGCAATATGCGCGTCCATACCCGACTCAAGAGCCACTCGTATGTCCTCGACAAACGCGTTGGCAGTCATCGCGATAATCGGTATCGTCTTTGCCGAAGGATGATTGCTGCCCCGGATGACTTTTGTAGCCGCATAACCATCCAGTACAGGCATCTGTACATCCATGAGAATCAAATCATAATCGCCGGGCGGGGAATCCATGAATTTATCAACCGCCTCCTGTCCGTTGCAGGACTCATCACATTCTGCTCCCAGTGAGGTTAAAATTTTGACCAGAACAAGCCGGTTTGCCTCGATGTCATCCACCACAAGAATATGTCTTCCCTTTATGATTGTGCTGTCGGATTCCGGTCTGGCCTTCTTCTGTCTGCCCATAACACGCCTGATCACTTCCTTGAAGTTCGTCATAAAGAACGGTTTGGACATGAAATGATTTACGCCGAGTTCTTCTGCTTCCTCCTTGATTTCCTCCCAATCGTAGGCTGTGAAAATCAGAATTGGAATTTTCTCCGAATAATCCCTGCGGATCAATCGTGCCGTCTCCAGTCCGTCCATATCCGGCATCTTCCAATCCAGCAGAATCAGATGGTAAGGATTGCCCTCCTCATACGCGGTGCGCATCATCTGAACCGCTCTTGCTCCGTCGGTTGCATAGTCCACAGTGACGCCTGTCGGCTCCATTGCTTTTACAATATTCAGACACGTCTCCTCGTCATCATCCGCCACAATCATTTTTCCGATGCCGTAGCGGTTCCAGAATCTGAGATCCTCCTCCTTCTTGCTGATGCGGAACTCCAATTCCACCGTAAACATGCTGCCCTCGTCCGGCCGGCTTTCCACCTTGATTGTTCCGTTCATCAGATCAACCAGACTCTTGGTAATTGCCATGCCTAACCCGGTTCCCTGAATCTGACGGATTGTCTCGGTATTCTCTCTGGTAAAGGGTTTGAAAATAATCTTTTGATATTCTTCGCTCATTCCCATGCCGTTATCGCTGATGGTAAACCGGATCCGGCTGTAGTTCTCATCTACCTGCGGCAGTTCATCCAGCCTCATCTGGATGTATCCGCCCTCCGGCGTATATTTTACGGCATTGGACAGCAGATTGATCAAAATCTGATTGATTCGAAGCTTATCCGCCTCCAAATGCTCGTGTACGACAGAGGAGGAGAAAATTTCAAAGGTCTGATTCTTCGCCTTCGTCTGCGGTCGAATAATCGTGTTGATCTCATCGATGATTTCGGCAAGATCCACCTCGGAAAAATTCAGCGTGGCGCTGCCGTTCTCAATCTTGTTCATATCCAATACATCATTGATCAATCCCAAAAGATGCTGGCTTGCAGCGTCAATCTGCTGCGTATATTTCCTCACATGGTCGGGATTTTCCGCCTCGTCCTTCAGCAGCGCAACGAACCCGATAATCGCGTTCATCGGCGTGCGTATATCATGGCTGACACTGCTTAAAAAGGTGCTCTTGGCATTGTTTGCCACCTGTGCAATCTGCAGCGCCTCCGTCAGAGTAGCCCGCGCGGCCCGCTCCTTGGTCCGATCGGAAATATAAATGATAATCTTACGCTCCTTCTGCACCAGCGTACAATACACGCCGAGCAGAAAACTTTTATGCTCGGCGGTCTGCGGATTTACCCATTCCTCCGATATATCTCTTAGGGACTTTTCCGGTTCAATTCTGTACAAATCGCCAAAATCCATCGTCTCCCCTGATGCATATACCGTTTCGGATAGAAACTTCTCAACGTCCGCCATCGTATGTATGGAAATACCCAGAATTCTCTCCGCGTTGGGACTTACATATTCCAGCCGCCGTTCCGCCGCATCAATCATCATATATATATCATCCGTATTGTTGGCAAGATATGTCGCAAATATATTAAAAAACTGTTCCTGATATGCAATCTCCAAATCTTTTTTCCGGATATCCCTGTTGGTCTGCCAGTTGAACAGGAAAAAGCAAAAGCATACAACCAGTATGGCAAAAAGAAATCCGACCATCATCAGGGAATTCTGCAGAATCGCATCTGTCTCCTCTGTGATGGCGCTTTTGCGCACAACGGAAACCAGATACCATTGATCGACATTTTTTACCGGAACATAAGTATAGACAAACTCTCCCTCGTCTCCGGTAAAAATTATGCTGCCGATTTCCTCATGTTCCAACGCCTCCTCAAATGTATCAACCTTTGCATGCTCGTCATTATGTCCCGCCACTATATCAAAAATATTACCGTATAAATGATCGCCCAGCATACCGACAGATCGGACAAGAATGTCCCCGTTCTGATTTACCACATAGGCAAAGCCTTGATTATTGTAAAAGGATAATGAAAACATTTCCGATACTTTGCTGCTGTCATAGCTTTTCTGAATCATTCCCTCAACGCCGTCGGCAAAGGTAAAACATTCGTAATACCCAAACATCGTATTATCTGTGAGTGTCCCCATATAAGGGTTGCGCACCCCGCTTCCGGAAAATTCCCGATAAAACGCCAGTTCCTCATCATCCATCTGGGAAATGTTCTGCGACCTGCTGTTGTACAGTCTTCCTGTCTCCAAATCGGCGACCGAATAAAATGCGTCCACCTCGCCAAATATATTCATCCACTGTCTGATATATTCAATATCATCCGAATCAATTTTCTCGAGATACATGGCGAAGCTGTGAAGCCTCTCCTGATCCAGCGCAAGGAAATTATCGAATGCCTGCTGTTGCTGCACCGTAACAGTCAAGACATTATGAACCGCCTGCTCCGTCAGTTTTGTCCGCAAAAACAAAATATAGTGGAGTCCTCCCCACAAAATAACCCCCATACAGATGACAATCAGCAAACTCAGATATGTTCTTCGATTCCTTCGTATCTTTCCAGACATTCCTTTCTCCTCTATGTCAATACCTTGGCAGCGCCCAAGGAGCCTGCCAAAATACAATTTCACACAATATGATTTTACTCCAACCGCACATTGAATACAAGAAACTTTTTCCTTTTCTTCCACACAGAACAAAATTCCGGAAGAAATGACTTCCGGGATTCCTTGTCATGAATTAAGAAGGGCAGTCATAAACATTTACCCTGCTTATCGCTGCCCTTATACTGCATATTCTTTATATTTTGTGCCCCTGCCTCATCGCTGATTTTTTCGTGCCAAATACCTCTTCGATCCAATTCCTTCAGTAAATCCTTCGTTGAACTTTCCTTAAAAATAAACCGAACGCCGCTCTTTTATTCCATCGCCCAATTCTGGCTCTGCGTCTGGAGCTTTACCATGCGGGCATAAATACCATTCTTTTTCAGAAGCGTATCGGAACTGCCCTGCTCCGCCACTGCACCGTCGATGAGGACAACAATCTGATCCGCCCCGGCAACGGTACGCATACGGTGCGCAATAATCATTACCGTCTTATTCTCAATCAGCCTTGACAGGGATTCCTGAATCAACGTTTCATTTTCCACGTCAAGACTTGCCGTTGCCTCGTCCAGCAGGATGATCGGGGCGTTCTTTAAGAATGCCCTTGCAATGGAAATACGCTGGCGCTCCCCGCCCGACAGTTCACAGCCGTTCTCGCCAATCAGCGTATTCCACTTATCAGGAAGTTTCTCCGCAAACTCATCCACATTGGCAAGCCTTGCTGCCGCAAGCACCTCCTCGTCGGTCGCATCTTTACGTCCCAGACGGATGTTTTCCATGACTGTATTATTGAACAGCGTGACATCCTGAAATACAATGGAATACAATGACATCAGCGATTCCGGGTCTATTTTC
Source organism: uncultured Lachnobacterium sp. (assembly GCA_964614035.1). Taxonomy (GTDB): domain Bacteria; phylum Bacillota; class Clostridia; order Lachnospirales; family Lachnospiraceae; genus Roseburia. Next base: position 34,108 of record CAZTKM010000013.1, on the reverse strand, counting down.
GAGATATCCATGCCGCCAACTGTAATCTTTCCCTTTTGGATATCCCAGAACCTTGCGGCAAGGCGGGAAACTGTCGTTTTGCCTCCGCCGGAAGGACCCACCAATGCGGTGACTTCTCCCTGCTTTGCGGTAAAGGACACATCCCTTAATACTGTTTCGCCGCTGTTATAAGAAAACCCCACATGGTCAAAGGTAATGTCATAGCCCTTGTTTGTCAGCTTCTTTGTCCCCTCCTGTTCCGGATGGCTCAAGATTTCATCCATACGCCTGCATTGGATATTCCTCATCATGATGATTGCGCTTAAATTATCCAATGCGGCAATCAACGGATCATATACACGTGAAACCAGGATCATGAAGGCAAAAAACGTAAGCAGGGTAATTTTGTCATCTGCCAGCAGCATGCCTCCCACTAACACAGTCGTGGCAATCCCAAGCTTCAATATCATGCGTCCGCAGGTATGAAATACTGCGTTGGTAAGCTCGCCTATTACCGTATACTTTTCCACATCCTTTATTTTTCTGTCCAGCCCTTTCAGGTATCCATCCTCCGCATTATTCGCCTTCAAATCACGCAAGGTTTCGAGGCATTCCTGGATTCCGTCCGAACACGCAACGGAAACTTGCGTTACCTTCTCCTGCCTGATCCGCATAATACCTGCGGAAGAAAGGATGATGCCGAAGGAAACCGGCAGTACCCACAGTGAGGCAAGAGCCATGCGCCAGTCAAAAACAAAGAGCCCGGCCGCAATCAGGAGAGTGGAAATGACGGAGCCTACAAATTCAGGTACCCAGTGGGATAATCCGCTCTCTAAAGTGGCGCAGTCTGCCATAAGCACCGTTGTCAGGTCGGACAGATCCTTTTTCCCGAAAAACGACAAGGGAATCTTCCGCAGTTTCTCCGCAAGGGAGAGCCTGCGCACGCCGCTCTCGACATAGGTGGCAAAAAAGGTGGCGTTGTACTGAATGTAATATGTCAGCATAATCAGTCCAAGGGAAATGACAAGTCCTGCGATATAAAATGCACTCCTTCCCTCCGGGATACCGCCATCCAGCAGGTCGCTGATGAGATGATATAATAACACCACCGGGAACATCAGGGAAAGGTTATGCAGGATGCAGGCCAAAAACGCCTTGACCATATCCTTTGCGCCCCGGTCAGACAGGGCAAACGTGTGCTTTAATCTTTCATGCATTTGAAACACCTACCTTCCAATTCGCGGCTTTGTTGTACTGGCTCCACATTTCGGCATAAAGGCCGCCCCTGCTCCTAAGCTGGTCATGGGTGCCTGTGTCTGCTATTTTCCCGTCTTTGACCACCACGATCCTGTCCGCACCGGTAACAGTGGAAAGCCTGTGTGCGATCATCAGCACTGTCTTTCCCTTTGCCAGCACAGAAAACGCCGCCTGCACCTTTGCCTCGTTGTCCGGGTCTGCAAAAGCGGTTGCTTCGTCCAGTATCAGGAGCGGTGCGTTTTTCAGCATTGCCCTCGCAATGGAAATACGCTGCTGCTCCCCGCCCGACAAATACACGCCCTTCGCTCCCACAACCGTATCCATGCCCTGCGGCAGCTTTTTGAGGATATCATCGCACTGCGCGTCATGAAGGGCCTTCAGGATTTCTTTGCGGGAAGCGCCCGGCTTTGCCATTCGCACATTTTCCAATATAGAGGTTTTCAAAAGTCTGGAATCCTGAAAAACAAAGGAAACTGTGTTCATCAGCTCTTCTTTGGAAATGTCCTTTACATTGACACCGCCGATCTTCACGCTGCCGTCACTTACGTCCCAAAACCTTGCCACAATGCTTGCAAGCGTGGTCTTTCCCCCTCCTGACGGTCCCACAAAAGCGATATGTTCGCCCGGTTTGACCTTGAGGGAAATATTTTCAAGTGCATTTCTCTCCGCGTCCTTGTAGCGGAAGGAAACGCCGGAAAGCTCCACCGAGTTGTCTTTCGGATGTTGTGGATTTTTTGTTTCCGGCAGCGGCCTCATTTCAAAAATGCTGTCAATACGGGACATGGCATCCGCCACGATCAGCTTATTTTCGCTGGCGTACATGATTTTTGTCAGCGTCAGCGTAATGATCGGGGTTATAAGACAATAGTACATCAGGTTCAGTAGAAATTCGTTTGTTACCCCGCCCGATGTCATCACAAGCGCTGCCGCAATCAGTACTGCAAAAATTCCGTTTACCAGCGTGGTGTAGCACATCATGGGAAAACGCAGGTCTTTCGTATAGGCTATTACCCACTTCTCATAATTGTCAATGGACTCTTTGAACCTCCTGAATGAAAACACCGACTGTCCAAAAGTTTTGACCACCGAAATGCCCCTTACATATTCCACCGCCTCATTAGACATCTGCCCCAGAGCGTTATTGTATTCTTCCATTTTCTTTTGCATGCGCTTTCCCGTCATGACGCTCATGATAGCAAACGCCGCTGCGATTGGGAGGAGGCTTAAAAGCCCCAGCCGCCAGTCAAAGACAAGCAGAAGAACCAAAAGCCCCACAGGAGTCGCCAACGCATTTGCCTTGTCGGGAAGCTGGTGAGCAAGATAGGTTTCCGTCGCCGCGCTGGATTCATAAATGGTCTTCCTGATCTTTCCGCTGCCGATGCCGTCCATGAAGCCTATGGGCAGGGTAACGATATGATGCATTGCTTTCGTCCGGATATTTGCCTGCACCCGGAAAGCCGCCAGATGGGAACACATCAGGGCCACAATATAAATCAGGATTGCAGCTGCCGCGAACAATACCGCCATCCAGCCGTTATGAGATAAGTTCTGCACATTCCCGTAATCCGGAGCCGCATCCAGAACCTCTTTGATGGCTTTCCATATGTACACAAACGGAAGCAGCGCTGCCAAAGCGCTCAATGCGCTTAATATCCACGACGCTATGGTAAGGTACCTGTAGCCCCCGGCAAATCTAAGGAGCCGTTTTAGATTGGATTCTTTTTTCAAAGGTAAAACCTCCTTGTTAGGTTTATTTTATCTCTCCGCCTCTGAAGCTCAGTCCGGTCTTCTGACGACACAATACTCGTCATAATGAAATCCCCCTTATGTTTTTATGAGATAACCCGGAGCCATACACTTCCTTATTTACCACAGAGAGTCCTATAGCCAGAATCGTCAAATGTCCCAAAGACTCCGTAAAATTGTCAAACTGACTGAAAGGCCATGGGAGCAGCGTTGTCAGGTTACCTATAATAAGCGGCATCAAAACAGGATTGCAAATAAGCGCCCATTTTCCCACCGGCAGTGTTTTCTTCCATACAAGCACCAGCATTGCGACCATCAGACAGCCATCGCCAGCCACAAATGCCGCCAGGCCGGGAATGAGGTTGCAGGAGAGAACTTTTTCTGCCACTGTTACAGCGGCATCTAAATCCCCGCTTGCCTCATAAACGCCTTTTAGTACAATGGAAAGGACCATACAAAGTGCATGGACATAGATCCAGCACATGGAGCCTGCCAGATAGCCGGTCTGGAACACCCCTGCCATCCTCCGCTCCGTCTTTGATTTCGCACATTCCACAACAATCCCATGCATTTCGCGGAAACCAAGATAATACAGCGGCGTACCAACCGCCCCTAAAAGAATGCTGGCCGTAAATCTCCAATATGGCATATCAAGCCAGCAGGAACGAAGCATCAAACCTAACTCCTCAGATTCCTGCCCATAAGCCATGAATGTCCAAAGCTGGTCTCCTATCATATAACAGGCACAGCCAACCATCCCCAGAATCAGCATTTTCTTTCTTCTGTCCAATTTCACTCCTCCTTCTTACTGTCCCGACCACAAGAAATTTGCATTTTACTTTCCTAATAAAAGTTAGTGTTAACTAACCATTGGTCTTAATAAATGCGGCTGCATTATGTTAGTAGCCGCTAACTCATTATCGAGTGTACCTCTTTTCGTTTGCTTTTGTCAATAGGGCATCGGTAGATTTACAGAATTTTCCGTTCTTTTATATATGATAAAAAAGTCTTTTACCGCTTCTCCGGAAGCTGCACGAGCACAATCGCTGCAAACATAACCGCGCAGCCAAGCAGTTCTCTCCCCGATAACTGCTGATCTAAAATCATCCAGCCTGCTATCAGTGATATTACGGATTCCAGACTCATAATAAGCGATGCCAGCGTCGGGTTTAATCCCTTCTGCGCAACAATCTGAAGCGTATATGCCACTCCGGTTGACAATGCGCCTGCATACAGAATCGGAACCCATGCAGCCAGAATACTGCTCCATGTCGGATGTTCAAACGCAAACATTCCGACTGCGGAAAGCGCTCCGCACACCGCAAATTCTATCCAGGAAAGCTTAATTCCGCTGACCTTCGGCGCGTAGTAATCGACCGCCAATATCTGTACGGAAAAGCCGAGGGCACAGCCAAGCTCCAAAAGATCTCCCTTCTGCAGGGAAAAATCCCCTTTGGTAACGCACAGAAGATACAGTCCGCATACGGCGATGGCAACGGCAAGCCACATCCTTGCGCTTACCCTTTTCTTAACAAAAATACCGAGAACCGGAACAAGCACAATATACATTGCGGTCAGAAATCCCGCTTTTCCGACTGTCGTATACATGATGCCAAACTGCTGCAGGCTGCTTGCAATGCAAAGAAAGCATCCGCACAGGATTCCTCCTTTGAGCAACACAGGCCTTTGTTCTCGTTCCTCCTGCCTTTGTTCCTTCGTCTTTCTTTTTTCCAGAACGAGTATGACCGGAATGAGCACTGCCGCACCGATAAAATTGCGGGTTGCTGAAAATGTAAACGGCCCGACATAATCCATACCCACACTCTGCGCCACAAACGCCACGCCCCAAATGACCGCGGTAAGCAGAAGCAGCAGGGATTGGCGTAATTTGACGCGCATTTTACTCTGTCTCCTTTGGATTTACATGTACCATGATATGTTTTACTTTCGGAAATTCCTGTTCGATTCCGTCATGAACCGCCTCCGCAATCGCATGCGCCTCCCTCAATGTGTAAGAAGCATCTACTTCAATCTCAATATCCACATATATTTTATTACCGAAAATTCTTGTGTGCAGGAGATCGATTCCCAGCACCTTCTCATGCTTTCGCACACAATCTCTCATTGCGCTTTCTGTTTTCTCGTCACAGGAATGGTCTACCATCTTATCCATCGAGTCCCGGAATATATCATAGGCTGCCTTAACGATGAATACAAAAATTACCAGACTGGCAACGGAATCCATAATCGGATATCCAAATCTGGACGCTATGATACCGACCAGCGCGCCGATCGATGAAAACGAATCGGAACGATGGTGCCATGCATCCGCCATAAGTGCACTTGAATCAATTTTTTTGGCGTAATATCTGGTATACCAATACATTGCTTCCTTACTTACAATCGAAACAATCGCTGCGACAAGGGCGGCAAGCCCCGGCACCTGCAGCGCGGCGTAATTTCCATGTATGATATTTTTTGCCGCCCCGATCCCGATTCCAAGCCCTGTGATAAAAAGTACCATTGCAAGAATGATTGCAGCCTCGCATTCTAACCGTTCATGTCCGTAAGGATGCTCTTTATCCGACTCCTTGGCGGACAGATGTATTCCGATAATTACAATGATTGAGCTAAACACATCCGACGCCGAATGAATCGCATCACTGATCATTGCAGACGAGTGCGCGAAGATTCCCGCAAAAAGCTTTAACAGGGAAAGCAGCAGATTTCCGATAATGGAAACCGCAGACACCCGGGTTGCTATGGTCTGAAATTCGCTCTCATTTCTTTTCATATCCGTTTCCTCCATAAAAACCTGCTCCATGACCAGCCGCCCCGTTACAGAAGCATACCGATGCTATGTACCAGAAAAGCGGCAATCCATGCAATCACGCACTGCCATACCACAACTCCGACTGCCCATTTCCTTCCCAGCTCTCTTCGAATCGACGTAATTGCCGCCGCGCATGGCGTATACAGCAGACTGAATACCAGAAGGCTTGCCGCAGTAAGGGAGGAAAATGCATGCTCCAGTCTCCCATTCCGAGCGGAGTAAGAACCGGAACCAGCAGGCTTGAGATCATCGCGAGAATACTGTCTGCGGAATCTTCCGCCAGATTCAATTTCAAGTTAAAACTCTGCAAAAACCACACCGCAATTGTGGCAAGAAGAATAATGGAGAACGCTCTTTGCAGGAAATCCTTTGCCTTTTCCCATAAAAGCTGCAGCACGTTCTTCACTCCCGGCAGACGATAGTTCGGAAGTTCCATGACAAACGGAACGGCTTCTCCTTTGAAGATGGTTCCCTTATACAGGAAGGCGATTGCTATTCCCGCCAGGATTCCAAGAAAATACAGTCCTCCCATGATAAGCCCGCCTTTTCCCGGGAAAAAAGCACTTACAAAAAACGCATAAACCGGAAGTTTCGCCGTACAGCTCATAAACGGAGTCATCAGAATCGTCATCTTACGGTCCCGTTCGCTTGGAAGCGTTCTTGTTGCCATAACAGCCGGTACCGTACATCCAAAACCGATTAACATCGGCACAATGCTTCTTCCTGATAAGCCGATTCTTCGCAGCAGCTTATCCATGAAAAACGCTACTCTCGCAATATATCCGCTATCCTCCAAAATGGACAGAAAGAAGAACAGCGTTACAATCACAGGAAGGAAGCTTAACACGCTTCCGACACCTGCAAAAATTCCGTCAATAACCAAACCATGAAGCGCCGCGTTGACGTCAGCGTTTGTAAGAGCCTCGTCCACCAGTACCGTCAGCGCGTCGATCCCCATTTCCAGCAATTCCTGCAGCCATGCTCCCACCACGTTGAAGGTCAGAATAAACACGATAATCATAATGATTACAAACATCGGAATCGCTGTGTATTTACCGGTAAGTATGCGGTCAATTTTCTGGCTTCTTACATGCTCTTTGCTCTCGGCCGGCTTCTTTACCGTTTTCGCACAAACTTTATGTATGAAGGAGTATCTCATATCCGCAATCGCGGCGCAGGAATCCAGTCCGCGCTCCTTCTCCATCTGAAGCTTAATATGCTCTAACATCTCCTTCTCATTCTGGTCTAACCGGAGGAGCTGTTCAATCAGGGAATCTCCCTCGATGACCTTGCTTGCCGCAAAACGCACCGGAATCCCCGCTTTGATTGCATGATCCTCAATCAGATGAATGACTGCATGCAGACATCTGTGTACCGCACCGTCATGATCGTTCTCGTCGCAAAAATCCTGACGGTCCGGCTTCTCCTGGTATTTTGCGATATGGACCGCATGCGGTTGATATCAATGTATCCGCCGTTTCCGCGCACTTCATCCATCATATTGAGAGCAACTACCATCGGAATGTTCATCTCAAGGAGCTGCATGGTAAGATAAAGGTTACGCTCGATATTGGTTGCATCCACGATATTGATGATTGCTTTTGGCTTCTCATTCAGCACAAAGTTCCTTGATACGATTTCCTCATTGGAATACGGCGACATGGAATAGATTCCCGGGAGGTCTGTTACCAATGTATTCTCGGCGCCTCTGATTGCTCCGTCTTCTCATCCTGTGCAGAAACGGTAACGGCATTTTCCTTTTCCATCTCCACATATTCACACTCAATTTTCTTCGCGTCGTCCACACGAAGCGTCAGTTCATATCCATGAATCTGAAATTCAATCGGATCTCCCATCGGTGCAGGCTTCACAAAGGAAATCTCTGCTCCGGGTATTACGCCCATATCCAAAAAATGTTGGCGGAGCGCACCGTCTCCGCCAACTACTGTAATTTTTGCGGTCTGACCTTTTGTCAACTTCTCTAATGTCATCTGTATCTCTTCCTTACCCGAAGAATAACAAGATTTTTTATAATGTATGATGGAATTATTCGAACGTTTCCGAAACCTGTTCCAATAATTCTCGGATTTTTAAGTGCTGCGGACATTGCCCTTCACACTTCCCGCACTTTATGCACTCGGAAGGTCTTGCATGCTCCTCACAAACCGCACGATTATAACCTCTCTTTGTAACCGGCGTTACCCCGAACTGTACGGAGGTATTGTAGGCCTCGAACAAATCCGGTATCTGAATCTTCATTGGGCATCCGGCCACGCAATACTTACATTTCGTACATGGTATGGTCGGAAGCTTTTTCAGTTCCTCCACTACCTTTGCGACGGCCGCCTGCTCCTTCCCGGACAACGGAACAAAGTCCTTCATGTAAGAAGTGTTATCACAGAGCTGCGCATAGTCGGACATTCCGCTAAGAACCATAAACACATTATCAAGGGATGCGGCGAAACGAATCGCATAGGATGCATACGAAGCCTCCGTCCCAAGTTCCTTTATAACACCGGCAGGCCCCTCTGCGAGATTTGCAAGCGTACCTCCCTTAACCGGCTCCATCACAACAACCGGAACCCCATGCTTAACCGCCACTTCATAGCATGCTCTCGACTGTACGCTTTCCGAGTCCCAATCGTAATAATTGATCTGCAGCTGTATAAAGTCAACTTCCGGATGACTGGTAAGCGCCCGGTCGAGCACCTCTGCCGTATCATGGAACGAAAAACCGGCATGCCGGATTTTTCCGGCAGCCTTCATTTCCTGCAGAAACCGGAATCCTCCAATCTCATCCAATTCCTTAATCCGGTCTGCACCAAGGGCGTGCAGCAGATAAAAGTCAAAATACTCTACTCCGCAGCGCTCTAACTGAACGTTGAAATACTTTTCGTAATCACTGTATTCCTTTGCCATCCATACCGGCATCTTATCGGCAAGCAGGAATTTTTCTCTGTCGCAGCGGTCTACCAGACAGCGCTTTACCGCCCCTTCCGACATCTCGTTATGATACGGATAAGCAGTATCAAAATACACAAAGCCCTGCTCAATGAATGTGTCGATCATCCTGCAGAACTGCTCATCGTCAATCTTTGTCATGTCGCCATCCAATATCGGAAGACGCATACATCCAAATCCTAATTTTTTGTCCGGCTTAACGTTTAGCATACGCTTTCTCCTTTTCGTTTCCTGCTCTTTTTCTTAAAAGAAAAAATTAAAACTATTCAAAATCCATTCCATACATTCGCAGGAATTAACACTCAAACTTATAGCCCATGCCCCAGATGGTCTTGATGTAATCGCCTTTTGCTCCCATCTTGCTCCGGAGCTTTTTCACATGAGTATCTATGGTTCTTGCATCGCCGAAATAATCATAATTCCATACGGAATTTAAGATTCTCTCCCTCGAAAGCGCAATCCCCGAATTCTCCATAAAATAATCCAACAGCTCAAATTCCTTAAAGCTAAGCACGATTGGCTCTCCGTCTATTGTTACCTGATGCGCCGCCTTATCCAGCACAATACCGCCCACTTCTTTGAACTCCGCGGCTTCTCCGATCTTATTGGTTCTCCGTAGGATGGCTTCCACTCTCGCCACAAGAATCTTCGGCGAAAACGGCTTCGTCACATATTCGTCGATGCCAAGCTCAAATCCCATCAACTCATCGCTTTCATCACTTTTTGCGGTAAGCATGATAATTGGAATTTTTGAGGTAGAGCGAATTTCTCTGCACACCTCCCAGCCATTGATCTTCGGCATCATAACGTCAAGAATAATCAGCGCAATATCCTTTTCGGCATAAAACACATCCAACGCGGCCTCTCCGTCAGCGGCCTCAATGACTTCATAATTCTGTCTGACCAGAAAGTCTTTCACGAGTTTTCTCATTCTGCTTTCATCATCCACTACCAGGATTTTGATTCGGTCCATATTCTTTGCCTCTCCGTTATACTACCTTCTATTCCTGCGCCTGCATCTGCTCGATTTTCTGCTGCAGGAGATTCTCCTGCTCCGTCAAAGCGCGCTCCCTCTCATTCAGTTCCGCTTCCCAGGACTCGTATTTGTTTATAATCTCTTCCTCGTAGTTAAAGATAGTCGGACTCTTTCCGCTCACAAAGGTAATAACAAAAATCCCCACCAGCGCGGCCGCAAAAACGGCGCAAAAGAATGTCGCAATCCGGAATTTTTTCTTATAATCGCGGTTTGCTTCATTCTGCAAAGCTTCCTCTCTTCTTGTTCTTTCTGCGCGCTCTCTTATTCTCTGCCGCTCACGCTCCTCTTCCCTCTCATGCTCTTCCCTGACATCTTCCTTTGCCGGAATCGGCCGGATTTCTTCATTCATAATATAGGGCGTCATGAGAAGTTCCTGCCTGAGCTCGTGCAAAAAAGTGATGCCGACCTCCGTCTCGAATAATTTTTCGTCCAGAAGCTTGTTGTACAATCGAAGTATCACGTCAGGATCATTCAGATTCGTCTTCTCCCTGATATATCGGATACCGTCCCTCTCCTTTTTTGCCTGCTTCGCGCGTTCTCTGCTTGTATATGCAAATCCATCAATCTGATAAATTGACATGCCCTTTATCTCCACTTTTCGTATTCTGCAATCTCGCCGGACTGATATGCCTGGATCAGAAGCTTGATATCCTCAATTCTTTCTCTCATTTTCTTCCCGCTGTCCGTATCTCCTACCAGTATACGCTTGTCCATATATTCAACGGCCTCCCGCTTTGATACAATATCAATCTCTTCCCGGATTGCAGTCTCGAACGACTCAAACGGTTCATGTGCGGTCAGGGTTAGACCGTAAGAATTAAAGATTAACGTATATCCCGCTATTCCGGTTCTGGTGCGGTAGGTCTTTGAAAAACCGCCGTCGATGATGATCACCTTGCCGTTTGCTTTTACCGGACTCTCCCCTCTCATTCTATGCACAGGCACATGTCCGTTTATGATATGCACCCGGTTACCCGAAAGTCCGAATTCCGCCAGAATCTTATCCGCAACATCCGGGTTGTCTATCAGCGTATAATATGCATTCTTCGGCTCCTGCTTCAACTCCTCTTCCTCCAGAAAATAGCGCTCGAACGTCGCCATCTTGGCGCGCCCGTAAAGCGGCGAGTTCGGCGCCGTCCAGATATACCATATCAGATCCTCGCCTTTCTCCTTCTCCTTCGGATCCGAAGCAAAAAATGCCTTTCTGACATAGGCTTCCAGCACATCAAACAACGCTTTTCCGGAATACTCGGTTCCATAGATATTTACCTTCGCAAAGCTTCCGTCTTCATTCATCGGAACACAGCCATGGTACAACAGATTGCCGTTGTATACCCGGTACATGCTGCCCTTCTTTAAGAAAAGCTGAATATGCCGCTGCAGCTTCTCGCAGTGCAGGAATGAGGAACAAAGTCTCGTCATAACCTCCTGCTCCCCTTCCGTAAGCTCATACGGATGCTCCCTGTCTACCGTCGGGAGATTCATATCCATCATCTTGTATTCTTTTCCGTCAATCGTAACCGTACCCTTATCATAATTGATGTTGTTTAAAAGCAGCCGGTCGGAAAGTCCGTACTCCGGCCATTTCAGTATCAACTGTCCCTCCAATTTGAATCGAATGATTGCAATCGCCTTATGCATCTTCTTGATGATATCATTCTCCATATTATCCGTTCCGCTAGGGGCACTCTTGAATACGAAACGCTCACAAGGATCGTCCGCGTATGCGCTCATTGCAAACGTCGCAAGAGGGACCATATTGATTCCGTATCCCTCCTCCAGCAGATCCAGATTGCCGTACCGGATGCTGTTACGGATAACCGTTGCGACGCACGCCATCTGGCCTGCCGCCGCACCCATCCAGATAATATCATGGTTTCCCCACTGAATGTCCAGCGAATGGTAGGTACACAGCCTGTCCATAATCAAATGCGAGCCCGCGCCTCTGTCGTAAATATCTCCTAAAATGTGCAGATGGTCTACCGCCAGCTGCTGGATCAAACCGGAAAGCACGACGATAAATTCTTCTGACCGTCCCAGTTCTACAATCGTATTTATAATCGCCTCGTAATAGGATTCCTTGTTCAATACCTCCGGTTTTTCGGTTACAAGCTCCTCGATAATGTAGGCGTAATCCTCCGGCAGCGCTTTGCGCACCTTGGATCTTGTGTACTTGGAGGAAACCGTCTTGCACACTTCAATCAGCCGGTACAGCGTAATCTTGTACCAGTTCTCCATATCCTTTTCCGTTCGCTTAACCAATTCCATCTTTTCCCGCGGATAGTAGATCAAAGTTGCAAGGGACGCCTTATCTCCGGAGCTTAACGTGTGTCCGAATACATCGTCAATCTTCTTCCGGACTGCTCCCGAACCGTTCTTTAGCACATGGGAAAAAGCTTCATATTCGCCATGGATATCGGACAAAAAATGCTCCGTTCCTTTTGGCAGGCTCATAATCGCCTGCAGATTTATAATCTCTGCGGATGCTTTGCTGATCGTCGGATATAATTCGGAAAGCTGTTCCAAATAATGTAATTGTTGTTTTTCCAAAATGCCACCCCCCATGTGCACTTATTTGTCATTCTTTATATCATACCACATATTCGTGTGTCTGGCAAAGAAAAGGACCATATCCTTCACGATACCCCTCCTGTCAGATATTTTGCAAAATGATCCGATACTTTATCTGCTCCCTGTTTATTCAGATGCGTTCCCCCATCCAAGCTATCTGTCTGAGGATCCAATCCAATTTCCCATATCAGCTTAGTATAATTTACAAGCTCCACACCATGCGCATTTGCCCAATCCTCTACTGTATTCGTAATCTGAATTGGCTTATTATCAACAGGATAGGGCGCTCTAACTAAAATCAACCGTGCTTGGTGTTCTTGACACATCTCATATATTCGCTCTAAATACATCAGATTATCCGGATAAATTTCCATGCAGGTTTCCTGACAAATATAAGGCATAGCCACCTCCATCGGAGGAAACTCAAATGCTTGACTTGACGTCCACCCCCAGAAACCACGTTCCGAATTTTCCGTATAATATCGATTTGACATACTTGTAATTAAGTTTTTCGGCGAAGAATAATCAAACCGACACCAATCCGCATGGTATTTATCTAGTGGAAACAGATATTCCCACTGAAGTTCCTTCGGAACACAATCTCGAATCATTTCGTACTTTATATCGGAATATCGAAAATCATTCATAGAATTGTCTCGAACGGTCTCATTCGCTTCTAAAAAATCCTCTTCTCCATATGTCATGCCGAATATTTCCAATACGACCACATCAACATCGCTGACCTCTAAAGCATCCTTTACATAATAATATGTAAAATCCATGGTCTGTTGTGCTCGACCTCTGTTGTACGTCTTCAAACCATATTGATCGAAAACTTCTGGATCAAATGTGCAATAGCATTGGCTAGTTCCAAAGAATACCACATCCCAATTATCTTCTTTATAAAAGTCTGGAATTCGAGGTAGCATGACCCATGAAAGTCCGAAAACCATTCCCCCTACAATCATCCAAAATAGTATAAACTTTCCCGCCTTCAACATCTTCATCATATGTAAAACTCCAATATCAAAACACCTTAGAATTGAAAATAAATGAAATTCGTTTCCTGATAGCCGCTTCCCCAAATTCCAAAAATTAAAACGACTGCAATTCCCGCAAGACAAATCCCCCATCTTGGAATCGTCCTAAGACTCATAATCTTCTGATGCATTAACCATTTCTTATATTTACAAACATCAGCAATCAGGAGCACGAATAGAGCCAACAGTAAAACAACAAAATTCTTCTCATTCAATCCCAAATCATACAATCTACCATTTTCCAACAGCTCAACATTATTAAAATGTATCATTCGATCTAATATATCAACTGCATGATTCATATTATCAGCGCGGAAAAAAATCCACGAAAAATCCACAAAAGCAAACGTAACTAATATGTATAAAGGTGTCAAAAGTTTGATTCTCCCCATCGTTTTCCATAACGGTCTGAGTATTCCTCCGATAACTTGACAGAGTCCATTTATACCGCCCCACACTGCAAAACTCCAGTTCGCTCCATGCCACAATCCACTCACAATAAACACAATCATCACATTTAAATACGTTCTGATTTTTCCCTTTCGATTTCCACCAAGCGGAATATACAAATAATCCCGAAACCAAGAAGAAAGAGAAATATGCCATCTACGCCAAAATTCTGCAACGCTCTTGGAAAAATATGGGCACTCAAAATTCTCCATCAATTGAAAGCCCATAACCTTCGCTGCTCCGATTGCAATAGAAGAATATCCATAAAAATCACAATAGATCTGAAAAGCAAATAAGACGCTCGCAACAATCAAATATTTCCCATCATACAATGTTTCCGTACTATATGCATGATCAACAAAAATGGCAATCCGATCTGCAATCACAAGTTTTAAAAAATATCCCCATAACATAATGAGTAACCCTTCGCAGAGATTCTCATATCTGAATGGATGTTCCTCACTCATCTGCTTTAACAAGTTTTTTGAACGCTCAATTGGTCCCGCGACTAACTGTGGAAAAAAGGAAACAAATAACGTATATTTCAAAAAATTTTTTTCAACTTCAACCTCCCCACGATAAATGTCAATCGTATAGCTTAATGCCTGAAATATATAAAATGAAATTCCAACCGGTAGCAAGACATCAAATTCAGGTGTCAAAATTTCCATATTCAGATGCCACAATATCTGATTCACATTCTCAATAAAGAAGTCAAAGTACTTAAAGAAAAATAATATTCCCAAATTTAAGCATACACTAATTACTACAATACTTTTCCTTTTCCAGCACGACAGCATTAGTCCGCTAAAGTAAGTGATTCCTGTAGAAGCCAATAACAACAATGCATACTTTGTATTCCAACACATATAAAAATAATAGCTTGCGAACAGGAGCCACACATATCGAATTCGAATTGGAATCAGATAATATACAATAACTACCAATGGAAAAAACAGCAAAAATTGATAAGAATTAAAGAGCATAACTAAACCTCCAAATTTACGGTATATCCCTCCGGAGTTTCCAATTCCTCCAAGTCTGTTCCAAGCACTTCATTAAAATTTCTAAAAATGATTGGTGCTTTGGGATGGATTAATCACTCTTTTATTACAGTTTGCGGAAACTCAAGAAAAAGACCATATCCGTTACGATATGGTCTTATCCATCATTTATGCATATACATCAAAACTGCTTCCAGGCATTGCGTATCCGGTTAATGCACTTCCTGCACTGTATCCGGTCTGAATTCCTTCAAACGCTGCCGCAATATCGTTATATTCCCGGTTTATTTCCTGTGCTTTCGCAAGCTTCGCCGTCTGATCCACCCGCACCGTCTGTGCATTTGCATATCCCACCGGATTTACCGCATCCACTCTTCCGAGCGGGGACGCCGCCGGCTTTGAAACCGACTCCGTATAAGCTTCTGAAAAATCCGCTTTATTATCAACAGAATAACTCATCGACCGGACTGCAGTAAAACCTGAGCTTCCGATGCCGCCAATTGAAAGTGCCATAGCAATACCTTCCTATCTCTCGTATATACTGTAATTATAGCACTTTATTTCCGGTTGTCTATATTATTTTGATTTTGATTCATAGAATTCATTTGTGAATTCATCTGGTTTTTCTGAATTCTTTTTTTGCTCTTCTTAT
>CAZTKM010000013.1:0-18479 GCA_964614035.1 uncultured Lachnobacterium sp. | reverse complement strand
GAATTCATTTGTGAATTCATCTGGTTTTTCTGAATTCTTTTTTTGCTCTTCTTATTGACCAGCCAAACGATAAGCCAGACAATAAGCGCTACGATTCCGAGAAGAATAAGATACGGAATTGCGGAAATAATCGCAATAATCATATCCAGCATAGCTTCTATTACTTCTTCCGTATTTCTTGAAAGTCCCTTCTTGATCTCTGTAAAGAAGTTGTCCTCCTCTACCACCTGAATCTGGGATACCTCGGTAATGTCAATATACATTGTTACATAATCGACCAGATTGTCATACACACGCAATTGCGACTGATACGAATTAATCTCGTATTCTACATCGGAAAGTTCGCTCTCTAACTGTACAATATCTTCGAGTGTCGCTGCACTTTCCAGAAGTTCGATTAAGCGGTCATGCTGGGTACGTAAGGTCTCAAGTCTTGCGGTAATATCATAATAGTCCAAGGTAATATCTCTTGCACTCTCCGATTTGTATATGACTTCCCCGATTGCACCCGCTTCATTTAAAAAAGCATTTGCCTGTTTCTCCGGAATGCGGATTGTAAAATTCGCTGTTCTTCTTGAACTGCCGTAAGTCTCTGACGACTCGATATAACCGCCGTATTCCGCCACTTTTTCACTTACAAAAGCAACAGAATTTTCAAATTCCAGAGTCTCATAGGAAAAATTGTAGGTTCGAATCAGTTTCTGTGAATAATCTCCGGTCTTTACATCTGCCTGACCCTCCGTTACTTCGGCTTCCTGCTCTGCCACTGCTGCATCCTCGACCCCACCGCTCATTCCGTATCCGGATTCTGCGGAATAGTCATACTCAGCCGAATTCATTTGCACAAGCGAGCTGTCCGTTGAGTAACTTCCCGCATCTCCGCATGCGGTTAAAGATACCGCCAGACATAATGCAACTGCCACACTCCATAAACTCTTCTTTTTCATAATGTTGTCCTCCTAATTTTCCGATTGCAGCATAGGTTTTTCATCCGGATAGATCATCCATCTTACTCCGTCCTCTTCTGTCCGCTCCTCCGGTGCATCAAAGGTAACCTGTATCCGATCCCCCGCTTCATACTCCATGCTCCAATCTGTTTCCATTGCTGCAAAAACAAGTTCTCCTGCCAAAAAGTCATACGCCTCATCCGCCCTGTTTACTTCTTCAATCGCTGCAAGCAGACAACTCCTGTCTGGATATACCTCCTTTACCTCCAGCGTAAGCTGACAGATTGGTTCTTCTGCCGCTTGTTCTCCTTCTGCCGCTTCTTCTCCTTTTGCTGCCTGCTCCTCTGTCAGTTCGGCTACGCTTCCTGCAGTGCCTCCGGTTTCCATGCTGTTCTCTGCGGCGCAATTGGAATCGAAATTTTTTTCCGCACTTCCCATCCGAAGCATCGGGCTGTTTAAAAGGAATGTACCTCCGGCAATCAAAATAACAACGGATGCTGCAATGCTTCCGATCCATGTAATGACGGCGCGCTTTGCACTGCGTTTTTGATCCTTGCCTTTGCTTAAATACTCCTGTCTCAGCCGGGCCACATCCGCAATCAGATCATCATCTATACTGCCCATGGCATCGATGAAATCCTTTCCCTGAATATCCTTTATCATAGTGCAAAGCCCTCCTTTAAAAGATATTCTTTTAGGTCTCCTCTTGTCCTGTGCAGAATATTCTTCACATTCTGCTCGCTCATCCCGGTATAGCCGGCAATGTCCTTCACCGAATCCATATAGAAATATCTGCCGACCAATACATTCCGTTTGGCGGGCGTCAATGTACGAAGATATTCGTTCAGCACCTTTCCAAGCAGCATGGAATCCACAGACCCCTCCACGCTGTTTTTGTCTGCAAGAACCTCCTCCAGCTCCTCCAGACAGCTTTCATACTCGGTTCCGTTTCTCTTTTTGCTTGTTTTTCTGCGGTAAATATCAATCGCCCCCTGTCTGCTTATTTTTCCCAGATAAGTCGACAAAATGGCTGGTCTCTGCGGCGGCATGGAATTCCAGGCTCTCAAATATGTATCGTTGACGTTCTCCCTGCTGTCCTCCATATCCGAAAGGATATTGTAGGAAATCTTCATCAGATAGCGTTCGTATTTTACTTCGGTCTCTTTGATTGCCTGCTCTTTTCTGTCCCAGTACAATTCCACGATTGCCTCGTCCGTCATTTACAGCGCTCCCTTCTTTTGCAGCTTTCACCATATATCCCGCAAAAACAGTTCGGTTGGTTTCAAAAAATTTAAGTTTTATGTTTGTTTCATCATATACTTTTTCTGTAAAAAACACAAATGCTACTTTCCATACAAAAAAAGACGCATAGATGTTTCATGTTCTATGCGTCTTGCGTTGTGATACTTATTTTGATATTGTGGGAAATACTTCCCTTCCCCGGCAAACGGGGAAGTTTCGAGTGCATTAGTCAACAACTGTCACAGGATATCAGCCTTTTGATTTCAATGTTTCTAATTTCCCCATAGTCAAGCTTCACACTCAACAAATCTTTGTTCCTCATCTTCTAAGTATAAGCATTTCCTCACGTCTTCATCATTTAAATTACCATGTAAATTCATGCCGCAAAAATCATCTTCATTCACAACATAACAATTGACGGAACGAATCTTTTTGACATTGCATATCATAGATTTTGAGCATCTAAAAAAACGATAGTCCAGCATCATTTCCAGTTCATACAGCTTGTATTTTACCTCAAAACAGTCCTTCTTCGTATAAATAAAGCATTTACTGTCAATCGATTCCGCATAGTAGATGTTATCCGGCTCAATCAGATATGTTCTTTCTTCCTTTACCGCGGGAATTCCTTTGGCATTGTTCTCTAAAAGCTGCTTTGCCAGTTCCACAGAATCTGTAATTTCAATTGTACTGATTTTTGCGCCTTCCAAAGCCGCTTCTGTGACAAGTTCAATCTCTACTTTCATATTTACTCTCTGTATACAGCCCTTTCCGTATGAAAGTCCTCAAGGTCAGCATATCCTCGGCAGTCCCTCTCCCTGCAGTTCCTCCAATACTCTTCTTCCGCCAATCCGGGTTTTTAAGATGAGTTTTCCGGTCGTTTTTTGGGATCCGTTCCCCCGCTCGCCCGGACTTACTTTTCCGATAATCGCCGCGTGCTCTCCGTATCTGGAATTTTGGATGAGTTTCAATGCGCGCCCGGCGTCCTTTTCCGCGACAATGGCAACCAGCTTTCCTTCATTTCCCATGTACAACGGATCCAGACCGAGCAGTCCGCAAAAGTCCTTGACCTGCGGATCCACCGGAATCACCTCCTCCTCGATTTCAAACAGGTTTCCGCTGCTTGCGGCAAGCTCCTTTAGCACCGTCGCCAGACCGCCGCGCGTCACATCCCGAAGGACATGAACGGCGATGTTTTCATCCAGCAGTTTTGTTACCATTTCATTTAACGGCGCATTGTCGCTTTTCATCGAGTTTTTGATTTCCATCCGCTGACTGAGTACGGCGGCGTGATGGTCGCCGAGATTGCCGGACACGATAATCACATCGCCCGGCACACTGTTTGAAGCTTTGATATCCACATCATCCGGCACAAAGCCCACTCCCGTCGTGTTAATATAAACGCCGCCGCTGCCCTCGATGACCTTCGTGTCTCCCGCGACAATCTGTACGCCTGCCTCCTTTGCGGTCTGCGCCATGGACGATACGAGTCTTTTCAACTGCTCTATGTCCGCGCCTTCCTCCAGGATAAACCCGCAGGTAAGGTATTTGGGAACGGCGCCTCTCATCAAGAGGTCGTTTACCGTTCCGCAAATACAGAGACGTCCGATATCTCCGCCCGGAAATTCCAGCGGCGTTACCACAAAGCTGTCCGTTGTGACTGCAATTTTTCCGGTTCCCGCCACAACCGCGGCATCCTCCATCTGTGATAATGTATCATTGAAAAATGCTTTTTCAAATACTTCTTCTATCAATTTTCCGGTTGCGCGTCCGCCGCTTCCATGTTCCATTCTGATTCGTTCCATCATCACTCCACCTGCTTCTCATCCGGCACTTCGTTTTTGTCCGCCCGGCTGTTTTTTTCCTTTACAAGCATCTCCTTCTGCGCCCTTGTCAGCTTCTTTAGATGCCATTCGCGGCTCATTGCCTCCTGCTTCGTCGCAAAAGCTTCATAATATACAAGTTCTACCGGAAGCCTGCTTTTTGTGTACTTTGCGCCCTTTCCTGCATTATGCGCCGCAATCCTCTTCTCCAAATCATTCGTCCACCCGGTATACAGACTTTTGTCCGCGCACCGCACCATATACGCATAATTGTGCAATTCTGCATGTTTTCCCATCGTATCTTCCCATCAATTCTCTATTCCTGCCGGCGATTCTGTTGATCCACAAATCACGCTGCCGCGGGCGCTATTTTAGTCTGATTTCATAATACTTTATGAAGTAAATAACAAACAGCACCAGTCCAATTAACATAATGCAGACGCCGATTCCTGTGCCCGTATTTTCCGGGTAATAATAGTTTATGAGGAAGTGAACCGGCGTTAACAGCAGCGCTGCCGCCAGCCAGATCAGCTCCACTCTCATAAGACTTTTTTGTGCCTTATCCTTCTTAGATTGTAGTTCAACAAGATTTTCTTCCGCTTTTTTCTGATAATTTTCCATCGCAATCCTTTCTCCCGAGAGCAGCTCATTTACCGTAATTTCCAGAATATCGCATAAATCCAGCATAATCGATGCGTCCGGACAGCTCTTTCCGGTTTCCCACTTGGAAACTGCTCGGTTCGTAATGTTTAGTTTTTCTGCCAGCTGCATTTGTGTAAGGCCTTTTTCCTTACGACATGCGGCAATAAATTTTCCAATCATTTCCTGATTCATGTTATGACCTCCTTGCAGCTATCATATGCCGCAGTCTCCCCAGAATAAAGGAACTGCCGGTGGATTTTTTACCGTTCTACCGCCGGTTGATTTTTCCGGCGCGTTATCTGCAATTCAGATAATGCTGATAACAGCTTCCCTCGTAGGATACCATGCACGCTCCCTGCGGACTGTCCGGAAGGCATACCTTTCCAAACAGCGGACAGTCCTTCGGTTCCATCCGTCCCGTAAGAATTTCGCCGCAGCAGCAGCCCTGATTTCTTTTTACATCCTCCACAAGCCCGGCGCTTCCGGCATCATACATCCTGTATTCCTCTTTCAGCACAAGCCCGGAGTCCGCAATCTCTCCCATTCCTCTCCACATCGCGCTGCTGATTGAAAAATACTTCTTCAGTTTTTCGATTGCTATAACGTTTCCTTTTTCTTCCACAACTGCCGGATAATAATTCTTAACGCATGCATCCTTCCTCTCAGCCATTTTTACGAGACCATAGATCGCCATCATAAGCTCCCGGTCTCCAAAGCCGGAGACGGCAAACGGAATCCGGTGCTTTTTTGCCAGCGCCTCAAAATACCCGCTTCCCATAATTGCGCACACATGCCCCGGAGCCAGAAAACCATCCGGCTTTTCGCCGTTAAGAAGCAGCCAGTCGATGACATTCGGCATGGTCTTAAGCGACGTCAGCAGCTTCACATTTTGAAGCTTTCTTCGGATTACCTCTTCAATCAGGAGCGTATATACCGGCGCCGTTGTCTCGAATCCGACAGCCGCAAATACATATGTAATCCCGGGATTTTCTGCTGCGAGCTTTAGCACATCCATCGGCGAATACACCATGACCGTCTTTGCCCCATCGCCCTTTGCTTCGCCAAGACTCTGCCTGCTTCCGGGAACGCGGAGCATATCGCCGAACGACGCCACGCAATATCCCGGCGTCTCCGCCAGTTCAATCAGCCTGTCAATATATGCGGACGGCGTCACGCAAACCGGACACCCAGGTCCGCTGATTAGTCGAATTTTATTCGACACAATACTCTTGATTCCAAACTTCGCAATCGCGGCGGTATGGCTGCCACACACTTCCATAAGCGTAAGGGGCCTGCCGTCGTACTGTCTTAAAAAGGTACATATTTCTTCCCATGTCATGCCTCTAATCCACCCATCAATTCCATAATCTCTTCCGCTTCCTGCTGTTTCATTGTCTGAATTACACATCCCGCATGCACAAGCACATAATCTCCCACCTTCGTATTGACCAGTCCTACGAAGGCCTGAACCTGATTTCCTGAAAAATCCACCGTTGCCTGTCCGTCCTCCAACGCGATTACTTTACCCGGTATTGCTACACACATATTACTTTTCCTCTCTGTTCTTTGCTGCAAGATATGCCTGTCCGAGGCATATGCCTCCGTCGCCCGGAGGAACCTCTTCGTTTCGGTATACCCGAAATTCTTTTTCCCTTAGCTGTGCGGTCGCACGCTCCAGAAGAATCCGGTTTAGAAAAGTTCCGCCTGACAAGGCGACCTGCAAAATATTCATTTTTTCTGCTATATTAACGATTGCATCCGAAACCGCGTACAAGAATCCCCTCGCAATCTCGGCTGCCGAATTTCCACGCAAAAGTGCATCCGCCATTTCGACAAACATCTTTGAAACATCCATGAAAAGTCCTTTGGATTCTTCGTCCTCTTCTATGTCGATGGACAGCGGATAACAGACGTCCGTTGTCGCTGCAAGATTTTCCAATTCTACCGGTGCCTGTCCCTCGTAACTGTTATAATGGCAGATATCAAGAAACGCACTGACTGCGTCAAACAATCTTCCCATGGAAGTAGACTGCACACAATTTATTTTACACTTTATTGCTTTCTCCACAAGCTCATAGCGGCTTTTTTCCAAAGAATCCCGCATATCAAGCCGTTTGTCCCATGCTTCCCTAAAGTGTTCCTGTAAGCGTTCGTCTTCCCTTCCCATGCGTTCCAGCAGATTTGACACATATCCATACAAAACCGTATCCGCATTCCTTGCGCCTTCATCCTGTCCGATCAGGGTTACCGGCGTAAGATGTGCCACACGCTTCATCTCCTTTTCGTTCCATAAAAACACTTCGCTTCCCCATATCGTCTTGTCTTCGCCGTATCCGGTTCCGTCGAATGCAAATCCCAGCACCCCGCCGCTTAAATCATGCTCGGCAATGACGGACGCAACATGCGCTTTATGGTGCTGCACCCGGTAGATTTGTTTGTCCGGCGCAGCTCCGCATACCGAGCGATATGCAGGATGTCTGTCACAGACAAACACATCCGGCGCAAATCCAAACAGGCGCTTCATGCGTTCCTTCTGTCGCTCATATTCGTGGTAGCAGCTTTCTTCCGCTAAATCGCCGAGATACTGGCTTAGATATGCCCTTTTCCCGGCCGTAAAACAAAAGCCGGACTTGAGATCTCCGCCCGCCGCAAAGACTTCTGTGTCATACGGAAACGGAACAGGATCGGGGACAATTCCTCTCGCCCGGCGAAGCGTCTGCTTTTTTCCGGCAGCCACACGCACAATCGAATCATCCAATGGGGTAACAATCGGTCTGTCATGGCTTAGTATCGCAACTGTTTCGTTCGAAAGCCACTGCTTCATCTGCTCATCGTCTGTCGTAATCAGTTCTCCGGTCACATTCGCGCTCGTCATAATAAGAGGCCCAAGCGCTTCCGCAAGCATAATCTGAACCGGATTGCAGGGAAGCATGGCTCCGATATCGGGACTGTTTTTGCATACCATAGGATGCAGTTTCTCTCCGTCCTTTTTCTTTCTCAAAAGCACAATCGGCCGGGGAGACGAAATCAACAGTTCCTCCTCCTGCTCGTCCACATCGCAGTATTCCCGCACACATTCCACATTCGGAAACAGAACCGCAAACGGCTTATCTTCCCTGCCCTTTAATCTTCGCAGTTCTTTTATCGTCTCTTCTTCAAACGGACTTGCCGCAAGATGATATCCCCCGATATCCTTAACTGCAAGTATTCCCCCGCTTTCCAAATGTCTGACGGCTGATTGAAGCGCTTCCTCATTGCGGTTTTCAATATGATCCTGTCTTTTTTCATTCGGGTTTTCAATGATACTCTGCGTTTCTGACTTCTTTTCTTTATAGGTTAACGTCGGTCCGCACTGCTTACAGGCAATCGTCTGCGCATGTCTTCTCGGATTGCCTTTTTCTGTGTATTCCTTCTCACACTCCGGACACATATCAAAAATACTCATAGAAATATGCCCGCGGTCATATGGTATCTCATTGATGATACTATACCTCGGCCCACATGATGTACAGCTGATAAACGGATGGCGGAATCTGCGGTTTTTTTCATCATGAAGCTCCGCTTCACAGCGCTTGCAGGTCGGAAGATCAGCCGGAAGAAGCGGAAATGTGCGGCTGTTATCCGTTTGCTCTGTGTCACTCTCAACAATGGAAAAACGCTCATACATCTGAAGCGGCAGCTCGATAATCCGGATTTCCTGCACAATCGCGCCTGGCGGTGCCTCCGTCTGCAGCCGTCCGGTAAAGGAAGCAATCTGCTCCTCCTCCGCCGTTGCAAGAATCGTCACAATTCCGTTGGTGTTACGAACCCATCCTGCAATATGAAGTTGTTCCGCTGTTTCTGCAACAAATGGGCGGAATCCGATACCCTGCACCAATCCCTGCACAACGATTTTTCTTGTGATCATATCTATTGTTTTACTCCTGATGTTCTATTGTACCATATTGGCGGGCAATCAACATCACAAAATTATTTTTCTTTTCCAACATTACTGCTTTACTAATCTCTGCCACCTTTCGTCATTTTTTAAAAATCTAAACGTTTCTTCATCCCGAAAGCATTTCAACAGATTTTCTTTGGTTTCAGTCATAGCTTCCTCGCTTGTTTCCTTAAAATCCATGTGTTCGTAAAGTGGTGCTTTTGCGAAATCTCCGACTTGCTTCACGCAGGATAACATTTCTTCCATTAGAGAAACTACGGAATCGGCGTCTTTTTCCAATGCAGCGAGTTCAAGACCGCTTGAAATCTCACAATATTTTCCCATTTCAAAGCACCTCGCCAATTCCTTTTGCTTATCCACAAGTCTATGCGCTCTATCTCTATCATTGTCCTGTAAGGCGAGCGTATACATACCATGCAGTTCCATGCTGACTCTCAGATAATCCGAAAACAAAAGCTCTTCATACGCTTTATACGCTTCCTTTATCCGCCCTGTTTCCGCATAAATCTGAGCCTGCTTTCTTTTTCTCTCCGGATTTTGTATAGAAAAATATTCCAGATACTTTTCCGCTTTATCATACTGTCTTTTTCTCATGTAAAAGCTGACCAGAGAATCGGCTGCCCTGATGCGTATTGCTTCATCATCACTATCTAATGCGCGGATATACAAAGAGCCTATATATTCATCATATTCCTCTTCTTTAGCAACGTTTTGCACGATGCGCCGCGCATCCAAAAGAACCGCAATATACAAAATCAGCTGTTCACAATTCGGATATTGTTCCAGCTTTTTCTTCGCCCACCGAAAGACTTCATCATAAGATTCTTCTTTCAATTTCAAATCCGCTTCAAGAACAATATCATTGATCTCCTCTGCGGTCAAATCTTCACGAAATGATAGCAATGTGTCCAATGAAATATCCAGCAATCTGGCAATCGGCGCTAAGA
This sequence comes from uncultured Lachnobacterium sp., assembly GCA_964614035.1. Taxonomy (GTDB): domain Bacteria; phylum Bacillota; class Clostridia; order Lachnospirales; family Lachnospiraceae; genus Roseburia. The sequence continues at coordinate 8,938 of CAZTKM010000013.1, read as the reverse complement.
GCGTAATGTCAGGATAAGAATTTTCATTTTCCCACTTATTTACCGCCGGTGCTGTTACTCCGAGCCGTCCTGCCATTTCTTCCTGCGTCAGATTTCTGATTTTTCTGTATTTTCTAATCACTTTTCCTAATGTCATACAAACATCTCCTTGTGTTATTTTTGCATCGGCCTTTGCAAAAATAATCTTATCAGACAAAAACGAAGCCTACAACTGAACCTCTGTTAAATAATTTTCAAAAAAATTAACTATTGTTTACATTTTTCTGTTGCCCGCTCCGCCTCTTAGTGATCATCGACCCAAGAACTGCCAAACACTCTCTACGTAGGATTGCGCCGCTGGAAGTTCTGCTTATGTGTTATACATACCGGAAATCAAATATAAGCTCTGTTGTATGTATCAATTCCAGATGCATACATACGAATGCTCTAAAAAATGTTTTTCGTATGCATGATTTTGTAATAACTACATACCAGATGTATTCTTTCATGTTTTTCGTATGTATGCTCTTCAAACTTCATACATACAAGATGTACTCCTTTTCGTTTTTCGTATGTATGTCCTCAAAAATCATACATACGAGACGTTTCATTTTTCTCTTTTCGTATGTATGTCCTTGAAAATCATACATACGAGACGTTCCCTTTTTCAATTTTCGTATGTTTGCCCTCGATTTTTCTCTCTGCATGTGTAAACAAGAAAAAGTACGCTTCGCAAACTTTTCCTTGTCATGAATAAAAAGACCGCAATCTCCTTTTAAGAGACTGCGGGCTCCTTTGTTACTCACACTCAATATCGGTTAATTCCACTTCATTGCCGGAATCGGTCGGATTTCCTTCCACTTTGCAGTCCGGACATCTGTATTCCAGCAATTTCTTTGCAAAAAGTTTGCCGCAGCTTGGGCATTTTAACATACAGCGGGTAATTGTTACATCAAATCTTGCGCCCTCGCAAGGCGTGCCTTCCGCCGCCTCGTCAAAATAATTCTTCACAACCTCCGGGGAATAATCCGATGCCTCGCCAAACGTAACCTTGAGCACAGTTACCTTTGCAGCGCCTTTTTCTGCCGCCATTGCATTTGCTTTTTCCACCCATTCCACTGCTTTATGATATTCATGCATACCTATTTTTCCTCCGCCACAGGCTTAACGACCGAATCGACAAGCTTCTCTCCGCCCGGTTCCTGATAGCCCGGGATGATGGAAAGACACTTCTTCGGGCACTTCTCTACGCAGTATCCGCACTGGACACAGTCAAAGCGGTTAATGCTCCATGTATTCTCTGCACGCTTTACTTCAATAGCTCCGGGAGGACAGCTTCTCATGCACATTCCGCACATGATGCACTCGTCGATCTTAATCTCCACATGTCCCCTCGTGCGCTCCGGATACTCGCGCGGTACAAACGGATATGCAGTTGTTGCCGGCTTCGAGAACAGGTTCTTCATTACGGTTTTTGTAAATGATAAAAATTGCGCCATGATTCGTCCCTCCTATCTTTCTGTACAACTGATACATGGATCAATTGTAAGGATGAGCAGCGGAACATCGGCAAACTGGCATCCCTGTAACGTCTGTATCAATGCCGGAAGGTTTGCAAACGTAGGCGTGCGGACTCTCATCCGGTCAAGGAATTTCGATCCGTTTGCGCGCACGTAATAGAACGCCTCTCCTCTAGGCTGCTCCAGACGGACAAACGCCTCTCCGTTCGGGAAGCCTTTTACCGCTGCGGAAAGCTCCGTATCGGGAATCTTCTTTACCGCCTGACGGATGATTTCAATCGACTGGAAAATCTCATCGATACGCACGCAGCAGCGTCCGTAGCTGTCACATTCTTTGCTGGTAATCAATTCAAAATCGATATCATTGTATGCCGCGTATCCGGTCTTTCGCATATCGACCTCAATACCGCTTGCACGCATCATCGGTCCTACCGCACCACGACGGACTGCATCTTCCCCGGTAAGAATACCGACACCGACAAGACGGCTCTTTACGGTGTAATCTTCCAGAAATACCTTCGTCGTTGAACGAAGATCCTTCTCCATCTCATCAAGGATTAAAACGAACTGATTTAACATATCGGCAGGCATATCCTTTAATACTCCGCCGATTTTGTTAACGGAGAAAATGACACGTCCGCCGGTAGAAATCTCAAACATATCAAGAACCTTCTCACGAAGTCTCCATGACTGCATGAAAAGAGATTCAAATCCGAATGCATCCGCGAGCAGACCGAGCCATAACAAATGGCTGTGTATTCTTGACATCTCCGCCCAGATGGTGCGAAGGTACTCCGCACGCCGGGGAACCTCCACATTCATGATTTTCTCAACTGCCATACTGTAACCCATTCCATGCATGAAGGAACATATCCCGCAGATACGCTCGGTTACATATACCATCTCGTTAAAATCCTTTTTGGTTACAAGGCTTTCCAGTCCGCGGTGCACATATCCGATGGAAGGAATGGCTTCGATGACCTTTTCATCTTCCAGCACAAGGTCCAAATGAATTGGCTCCGGCAGAACCGGATGCTGCGGTCCAAATGGGACAATACTTCTTTTTGGCATTTATTTGTCCTCCTCTTTCATAAATGGAACCTCTGCGTCAATTCGATACAGCCTGTTCTGCAAATCTACTTTCATATGCTCGACATTAAGTCCGAACAGTTCTTTCATCTCATTTTCATAGAATATCGCCGCTTTGTATACGCGGGAAATACTCGGAACCTCCTCCTCTTTCTCTACAACAAGACGATAATTTGCAATCTCATATCCGGTTGCAAAGGAGTATGTAATCTCGTATTTTCCGTCTGCAAACGCGCAGCAGATCTGAAGCAAGCGCCAATAGTCATTCTTCTTTTCCATGATGACCGGAAGGAGCTCGACTTTTTCAATTTTATATATATCCTTCTGAAGTTCTTCCATCAGGCTTTCTCTCCTTCCTTTTCTTTTAAGTGCTTCTCCCGGAAAAGGCTTACTGCCTTTACGACGCCGTCAATGATTGATTCCGGTCTTGCCGCACATCCGGGTACATAAATATCGACCGGAATGACGGTATCGACGCCGCCCTTAATGTTGTAGCACTCCTTAAAGATTCCTCCGGTACATGCACAGGTTCCGACGGCAACAACTACCTTCGGATTTGGTATCTGCTCGTAAATCTGTCTTACCACATCCTCATTCTGACTGTTGATGCCTCCGGTAATAAGGAAAATGTCTGCATGCATCGGGTTTCCCGTATTGACCACTCCGAATCGTTCTACGTCATATACCGGTGTAGTGCATGCCAGAACCTCAATATCGCACCCATTACAGCTTGATCCGTCATAATGGAGAAGCCAAGGCGATTTATGAATATTTTTCATTTCTTTATCCTCCATTAATAATTGATCAGCTCTAAGATAAAGAGGTTTAACCCTCCGACGACAATGGTAACGCCCCATGCCGTTTTGAGCATTAGCTGCCATTTTACACGAGCTGAAGTATTGTCAATCAAAATTTCTATAAAATACACAATCAGCACAGCGATGACTGCGACCAGATAGCTGATTGGATTGCTGTTGATAAAGAACAGACCGACAACCGCTAAAAGGAATACATTCTCATACCATTCAGTGAGCGTTGTGATTGCATACTCTATTCCGACCATTTCCGTCGTCACGCCCTTTACAACCTCCTGATGCGCATGGTGAGTTGTACTGAGGTCAAACGGAGACTTGCGGAATTTGATGGTAAGAATAAATACAAAGCCAATGAAAAATCCCGGCGCATACACAATTGCAGGATATTTTGCCTGAATAATATCGCTTACCTGAAAGGTTCCTGTCGCAAGGTAAAATCCTACTGCCGTAAGAAGTACCATCGGCTCATATGACATCATCTGCGCAAGCTCCCGGTGCGTTCCGATCGTCGAAAACGGCGAGTGCGTTGAAGTTGATGCCAGAATCAAAAACATTGCTGCCGTTGACAATGAGAAAAAGCAAAGCAGCATATCGAATCCTCCAAAGAACAATACTCCGGAAAGGATAACGAAAAATAAATAGGACATAACCATAAGAAGCTGGAACTTATTGACTGCAAGCAGCTGCTTCTGCGTCAGCTTCATCACATCATAAAACGGCTGTAAGACGGTCGGTCCTTTTCGTCCCTGCATCCTCGCGGAAATCTTACGGTCAAAGCCGTCCAATAAACCGCCGATAAATGGCCCTGCTAAAAGATAGAGGAGCATTACAATCATACGAATCAAATTTTCACTCATCAGAATGCACCTCCTACCACTACGCAAAGAAAAATTACAATTATAAGAGATCCGACGAGAATAGCAGGCTTAAAAAGTTTGTCCTCTCCGAACCAGTCCGTCATATACCAGCTGGAAACCTGCAGTTCCTTCGCCTCTCCCATGGAATCGACAAAATTCTTGTTATCTCCGATATTCGCACCGCCCATATAAACCATAACTGCCTTATCCTTGCGGTTTCTGGTCAGCAAGTAATTGATAGCGGGAACGATGAATACCGCGCAGATCATAATTACCATAATTGCGATATTGCCTTCGGAGATTACCGGCGTTGAATAACCATACATATCCTTCATCAAAGGCTCGATTACATACTTTGACGTGATTGGGAATCCTACGCAAAGCAGTATCAGAAGAATTGCGTGGAAATACATGGACACATACTCATTCGGCTTGGTGCGGTCAATTCCGCTCTCTGCGTGAATACCAAGAATCTTGGCAAACCACTTCGTCCAGTAGAACATGGTCGTTGAACTTCCGAATACAATGAAAAGTACCATAAGCGCACTTGGCGCATCCACGAATGCTTTCAAAGCTGCCCATTTTGAAATAAGCATACCAAACGGTGCCAGAAACATTCCCGCAATACCTACCATCAGTATAAATGCAAGCTTAGGAAAACGGACTGCAAGACCTTCCATATCCTCGATATCGCGGCTTCCCGTTGTATTCTCAATTGCGCCGACGCACTGGAATAGCATAGACTTGGATACCGCATGGAAAATAATCAGGAATACAGCCGCCCAGATGGTCTCCTGATCCCCTGCTCCCGCACAGGCTACGATCAGTCCTAAGTTGGAAATTGTGGAATAGGCAAGCACCTTTTTTCCGTCGCTCTGTGCGATTGCAAGACAAGAAGCTACAAGGAACGTAAATCCTCCGCACAGATATACCATCTGTCCGACGTAATTTCCGTTCATTGCGATTGCGAGACGCACCAAAAGATATACGCCCGCCTTTACCATGGTCGCGCTATGTAACAATGCAGAGGAAGGCGTCGGGGCAACCATTGCGCCGAGCAGCCAGCCCGAAAACGGAAACTGCGCCGACTTGGTAAGCGCGGCAAAAGCAAGGAACGCAATCGGAACAAGAGCCGCGCTTCCTGCGCCTCCTGCTACGGCGCTGTCAATCACGTCGTACAAATTGACGGTTCCCTGTACAAGTATTGCATATGCAATCGCGATTGCAATCCCAAGTCCGCCGAGAAGATTCATCCACAATGCCTTGAAGGAATTGTTGATTGCCTCCTCCGTTCTTGTATATCCAATCAAAAGAAAAGACGTTACGCTGGTAATTTCCCAGAAGAAATACAGCCAGATTAAGCTTACGGACAATACAAGCCCGAACATCGCGCCATAGAACACAAAAATCATTGCGAAAAAAAAGCTTCTCCGGTCAGTAAGCTCCTTATGATGATGGATATGATATCCATGCATATATCCGACCGCGTATATACCGATTGCCACACCGATGATACCGATAATTAAAATCATGATAAATGTCAGCCAGTCAATGCGGATATGCATGGTCTCTGCGGGATGAGGCCCAAACATCTCAAGCCCTGCTACCAGCAAAGTCTGTACAATGGAAAGGAGACTGATGATTGTCTTATGATGCTTTACCGATAAGTAGATAATCAGGAACATCAGAACAAAATCTCCTACCAGAATAATTTTGTCAAAAACTTCCGTATAAGGTAAATCAAAGGTCAGCGCGCCGCCTCCCATGGAATACCACCATACTGCTGTTGTGACAGAAAGAACCGCGACTACCGCGCCACAGATGTATACCACAGTGCTTCGGACAGTACTCTTTTTAATCACAGCGGGAAGTATCGCCATCAAAAATGGCAGACAAATAAGTGACATAACTAATTTGTCCATAACAATTGTCCTCCTCGTTAAAAAATACCACTTCTATTTATACCATTTTCTTGTTAATTTGTTAACAAAAAAAATCGAACAATATTGCAAAAAAATTCACAAAAAAACAGGTCGAAATATAGTAAAAATCCCCATATACTTTTCTCCTGTTTTTTGCCCCGCCGCTTTTGTTTTCGTTCTCATCCCATTCCAATCAGGTGCATTTTTTTCATTTTCGTATCCTAATTTCATATTGTATGGAAATAAATTTATGAATCCTATATTCTAATAAAGAAAAGAATTTCTCAAAAGGAAGGAAAGCCATATGAAAGCACATACATATGCATGGAAAAAACTTACCGCACTGCTTCTTAGTGCATCACTTTTACTTGGCGGATGCAGTACCGCAAATACCGCTTCCACCTCTGAACATGAATCCCAATCCACCGAGAACGGCGTGGAAGTCTCTGCCGGAAACGAAGTGGACAAAAGCGTCTATATGGATTCCGGCGCCTCCGTCGAGGACCGCGTCGCCGCATTGCTTGCCCAGATGACGCTGGAAGAGAAAATCGGTCAGATGGTACAGGCAGAACAGGCCGCAATCACACCGGAAGAAGTAACCGAATATGCTGTCGGCTCCGTCTTAAGCGGCGGCGGAAGCGCACCGTCCACAGGAAACAATCCGGAAAACTGGCAGGAGCGCGTCAATGACTTCATCTTGGCCTCGCTCGATACCCGGCTTGGTATTCCGGTCATATATGGAATCGACGCTGTTCATGGAAACAACAATATTTTCGGCGCTACGGTTTTTCCGCACAATATCGGACTCGGCGCCGCAAATGACACACAGCTGATGGAGGAAATCGGTGCCGTAGTCAGCGAAGAGGTTCGCGCAGTCGGAATCCAGTGGACGTTTGCTCCTACTCTTGGCAATCCGCAGAATGTAACATGGGGAAGAACCTATGAATGCTTTAGCGAAAAGACGGAAGATATCGCTCCGCTTGCCGGCGCATATATCGGCGGAATCCAAGGTTTTGTAGAAGACGGCGGCTACATGGATCAGAAGCATGCGGTTGCCTGTGCAAAGCATTTTATCGGGGAAGGTTACACCACAGACGGCGTAAATCAGGGAAATGTCGAGATGTCTCCGGAAGAATTCGACGCCCTGCTTGACATCGGCGTCATTGATCCATACACCAGCGCGCTTGATGCAAACGTGCTTACCGTCATGGCCTCCTACAATAGTGTGGACGGAGTAAAATGCCATGAAAACAAGCACCTTCTCACCGAAGTATTGAAGGACGAGCTTGGCTTTACCGGTTTTGTGGTCAGTGATTACAACGCCATTGAGCAGACCTCTGGCGCAACCTATAAGGATCAGGTTGATCTTTGCGTCAATGCCGGAATTGATATGTTTATGGAACCTAACACATGGAAAGAATGCATTGAAACGCTTACAGAATTGGTATATGAAGGGCGCGTTACCGAAGAGCGGATCGACGATGCGGTTACAAGAATCCTTCGCGTAAAGTTTACCGCAGGTCTGTTTGATACCGAAGCAGCAAACTCCACAGAGCAGGAGCTGCTTTCCAGCTTCGGAAGCGAAGCGCATCGTGAAGTTGCGCGCCGCGCCGTCCGCGAAAGCCTCGTTCTGTTAAAGAATGATAACGTTGGAAACGAAACTGCCCTCTCCACCCTTTCCTCCTCAAAGAATATCGCGGTTGTAGGCCAGAAAGCATACGATATCGGAAGCCAGTGCGGCGGATGGACAATCACATGGCAGGGAAAAGCAGGAAACATCACGCAGGGAACGACCTTGATCGAGGGATTCCAGAACGCAGTCGGCTCCGATGTGAAATTGAGCCACAGTCTGGACGCTTCCAACTGCGAGGGTGCAGACGCCGTTATCGCAGTATTCGGCGAGACGCCTTACGCAGAGTCTGACGGTGACAGAAGCGCAGATGCGCTTCGTATCTCCTCCTCGGACTGTGATAGTCTTGACGCGCTTCGCGAGAAGCTTTCTGCTTTACCAGATGATGCTCCTGTGATTGGAATCATCATTGCGGGACGTCCGATTGATATTACAGAATATGAGGACATGTTTGACGCGATTATCATGGCATGGCTGCCCGGAACTGAGGGCGACGGTGTATCGGATGTTCTCTTTGGAGATTATGATTTTACCGGAACGCTGAAATATACCTGGATGAAGGATATGAACGATATCGATCTCAAGGATACCGCCGATGCGGACAAAATTCTATACCCGTACGGATACGGATTAAAAAAGTAATCTGAATAGAGCACTATATTTGTCTCTGGCTTTGCGCTTTTTCAGTATTGGAGAAATTCAGCCGGCGTCATAATCTTTGGACTTTCTACGCCGGATTCCAAAAAATCTTTATCGCCGGTAAGTAAAACATCGGCCTTTGCTTCTATGGCCGCCCGAAGAATCGGGCGGTCATTCACATCACGGATTTGTGTTTCTGAAATATCTTCTTCTGTTGGAATTGGAACCAACTCCAAAGTCAGGAGCGCAACAGAAAGAAATTTATCCAACGACGCAAGCCGCGTTGGAAATTTCTTGTTGAATATCCGCTTCATTTCATCCACGTTCTGCTCACAGATCAGCCCATGATTGGGATAAGATGCCGCTTTCACATAAGCCTGAAAAGGAATGCCATTTGCACTTAATGCAGCAGAAATCAGGACATTTGTATCTATCAAAACCCTCATGCGTTCTCGTCCTCATTTCTCAACTCTTTTACAAGTGCCAT
>CAZTKM010000012.1:0-58858 GCA_964614035.1 uncultured Lachnobacterium sp. | reverse complement strand
ATTATGAAAATACTTGTGATCGAAGATGAAAAGCTGCTGGCGGATTCCCTTCAGAAATTATTGTCAAACAAAGGATTTGAGGTGGAGGTCGCCTATGACGGCGAAACCGGTGAAGAATATGCAGAGCTGGGAATTTACGACCTTCTGATCCTGGATGTGATGATGCCGAAAATGAATGGTTATGAGGTTACAAGAAAAGTCCGTTCAAAGAAATGCAGTACGCCCATTTTAATGCTGACGGCCAAGTCAGGGCTGGAAGACCGCATTACAGGACTGAATGCGGGGGCCGATTATTATTTGACCAAACCCTTCGACACCAGAGAGCTCTTAGCCTGTATCAATGCCCTGCTGCGCCGCCAGGGGACGCAGGTAAATGAGGTCGCTTTCGGAAATACTTCTCTGGATCTGTCATCCGCTATGCTTGTGTGCGGAACGAAGTCGGTACGTCTGTCCGCAAAGGAATTTGACATCATGCGTTTTCTCCTCCAATCCGGCAGCCGCAATCTTTCCAAAGAAGTCATCCTTGCCAGAGTATGGGGATATGACTCGGACGCGGTGGAAAATCATGTGGAAGTTTATGTCGGTTTCCTGCGCAAGAAACTGGCAAGCATCAATTCCAATATTCTTATCAAGGCTGCCCGCAGGATGGGTTACCATTTAGAAATAAATGACGGGATGCCGGGAACGGATCGATCTGTTTCCAATAATATACCGGACGAAAGGAACGATATGTGGGTATGACCAAAAAACTCCGCCGTCAATTCATCATGATCACCATGAGCATTGTGACCATTATGCTGTGCATCATCATGTTGCTGATCTATTTTTTCACAAAAATGAATCTGGAAAATAACAGTGTCAATATGATGCAGAATATCGCAAGCCAGCCGTTCCTGCCTCACCTTCCCAACGAAAGGCAGGATGATATCCGTCTGCCATATTTTACCCTCCAATTAAACAACCGCGGAGATCTGATCGCGACGGGCGGGGGATATTATGACCTTTCCGACGAAAGCTTCCTGAAAGACCTCATTGATTCCACATTGTCATCCTCTGACCGCATCGGGATCATAGAGAAATACAATCTCCGCTTTTACCGTGCAAATACCGCCGGCAGCCAGACTTTAGTTTTTGCTGACATCTCGAATGAACTCACAACCCTGAATAATTTGATCCGGAACTGCATCCTTATCGGCTTAGCCTGTTTCTTTATCTTCCTCGGCATCAGCTTTCTGTTTGCGGACTGGGTCATAAGCCCTGTCGACAAGGCATGGGAACAGCAGCGCCAGTTTATAGCCGATGCATCCCATGAATTGAAAACGCCCCTGACCGTGATCATGACAAATGCGGAGCTTATGCAGAATCCGGATTATGATGACTCGGATCGCTCTTCATTTGTTTCAAACATCCTGATCATGTCAAGGCAGATGCGCAGTCTCGTAGAGCAGATGCTTGAGCTTGTACACGCTGACAACGTGCAGACTGATATTGTCTTTTCTCCTTTAGATTTCAGCGGGCTTGTCTCTGACGCCATCCTTCCGTTTGAACCCATTTTTTTTGAGAAGGGCCTTACACTGGATGCTGAAATTTCAGAGAATATAACGGTAAACGGCAACGCCGGACAACTCCGCCAGGTCTTAGATATCCTGTTGGATAATGCACAGAAATATTCCCGCGAAGGCGGGACTACATGGGTTACTCTTAAGAAGTACGGTAAGGGGCGCTGTCTGCTGTCCGTAGCGGATGAAGGGGAAGAAATACCCGCCGCCGATCTGAATAATCTCTTTAAGCGGTTCTACCGTGCCGATAAAGCAAGAACCCGAACCGGCAGTTTCGGGCTTGGGCTCTCTATTGCCGAGGCCATCATCACAAGGCACAAGGGTAAGATATGGGCGGAAAGCAGAAATCATATCAATACATTTTTTGTTGAATTGTAGCCTCTAAGAAGCTGTATGAAAATAACAGTATCTTGATCTGCAACAGTGGAAATTATTTCAGTTCTTAAAACTCTTATCTCGGCATTTTTACCAAATTTAAGAACCCGATTTAATTTTTTTCCCTTTTTATTTATGCACTATATACAATTTGTTTTAAGAACCTGTTAAAACTATATAATATAAGACTGAGGTTTGCAAGTTATATTTAAACATAACAAGTTGCAAAAATAAACTTTTTCAATTATTTAATAAGCACTGTCTGTGCAAACTCTGAAAAATCTTCTCTGCTTTCAATTCTTTGCGTCATATTACCCTCAGGAATCAACTCTTCATTTAAAAGCGGCATCAAAAATTTTATAATTGCTTTCTTTTGCAGCTTTAGTCCCTTAAAATCTTCATACAAGTACAACAATGCTAAGATTTAAAGAATTGCGTGAAGAACATCATCTCAGTCAGCAGGCTTTAGCTGATATTCTTCACGTTACACAGCAATCTATTCACAAATACGAACATGATCTGACAGAACCCGATCTGGATATTCTGCTTGCCGCCGCAAAATATTTCGACACCTCAGCAGACTATTTGGTTGGATATACCAATGTTCCGATGAAATACGAACAATATGATGTAGAACATTCGCTTAACGCTTCCGAACTTCGACTAATTAACTACTACCGTAGCCTTTCTCCAACCGGTCAAACTCTTCTTCTGGAACTCATTCCCAAAAATATTCCTAACATCATCCAATAATTTTCTTCATTACTATATTGGTTCCTTCTTACCGCTGTCCCTTGTCGTAAGGAATGCCCTCCGCCTTCGGAGCGCGTGACTGCTTTGATGTAAATACAAGTACAAGAAGTGTAATGATGTATGGAAGCATACGGTATACATGTACGCTGATTCCGACATCTACAAGCAAATATTTGCCGTCTCCGTTAATATCGAGTGTCGAATAGCAGGCGGCAATGCACTTGAACAGTCCAAAAATGAAAGCACCGCCCGCAATATTAAGCGGCTTCCAGTTTCCGAATATCATTACGGCAAGCGCAAGGAAACCAAATCCGGCCACATCGCCGTTTGCCGTACAGTTTGCGGCGGTAAGTGCGAATACAAAGCCTCCCATTCCGGCAAGGAATCCGGAAATCATCACACCGGAATATCTCATCTTATACACATTGATTCCCAATGAATCCGATGCCTGCGGGTTCTCTCCGCAGGAGCGAAGGCGAAGACCGAATTTTGTGGTATAAAGGATAATCGACAAAATGATATAGATCAAAATGCACACATAGGTTGCTATGTAAGTCTTATTTAAGAAGGTCATTCCCAAAAATCCCATATCCTCATTCCGTCCGTACCCGAACATGGATTTTTTCAACATAAACCACGAAGCGGCGTCTCCGTCTGCCATGGCAATCGTATTCTGATTTGCCACAACGCGCACAATGAACAAAACAAGCGCCGGCGCCAGCATGTTGAGCGCCGTACCGCCTATCGTCTGATCCGCCTTCAGGTTGATGGCCGCAAATGCGAGAAGCAAAGAGAACAGCATTCCCATAAGACCGGCAAAAAGCATTGCCAGAATCTCAAACCATTGAAGCGCTCCCCATCTGCCGCTCTCTTTTGCAGCGTTAAACCAGCCGGCCTGCTGTACCAGATTGACAAACAGTACGCCTGTGAATGCTCCGAAAATCATAATACCTTCCAGCGCAAGGTTGATGATACCGCTCCGCTCTGCAAATACGCCCGCCAAAGCGACAATCATAAGAGGAACCATATACAAAAGAGTCTGTTGAATAAGTGTTGACATTTATGCTTCCTCCTTTTTCGTTTCTTCTTTGCTTTCTACGGCAATCGCCTTCTTTTTGGATTTTCCATCCAGCCAGACGCGAATTACCAGCGAGAATGCAGCCATATATACAATAATGGCGATAATGACGTCCGAAATATACTCATTGTAGGCAGTCAGATTGGTAAGCTGCTGTCCGACAATGTTTAGCATCGCCATGAAAATTCCTGCAAAAATAACGCCGATCGGATTGTTTAATGCAAGAAGCGCAACCGGAATTCCGTTAAATCCGACAGCAGGAAGCGCCTGATAGGTTGACCATACAAACTCCGTATTTCCGGATAACCAGTATAACGCGGCGCCGACGCTTGCCAGCGCTCCCGAAATTCCCATAGATAACACGATATTGCGCTTATCCTTGATTCCGGCGTATTTTGCGGCATTGCGGTTCGAACCGCAGGCTCTGAGCTGATAGCCAAGCGTAGTCTTATTGATCAGCACATACATTCCAATCGCGATCAGAATTGCAAAAACGATACCGCCGTTTACCTGTGAACCGGCAAATATCTTATCCAGCCCGAGCTTTACCGTCGCTACGTTATTGTATCTGGTCGGATATATGTAACCGGTCTTTCCGTACTCTTCCACATTGCAGAATCCCGAGCCGTCGAAAAACCAGGTAACAACGTTCGCCGCAATCCAGTTCGTCATAATACAGGCAATAACCTCGTTAATATTGAAAAATGCCTTTACGATTCCCGGAATTGCTCCCCACAATGCGCCCGCAGCTGCCGCTCCGAGCACTGCAATAATCCAGATCAGCCAGGCAGGAACCACCTCCGAAGGAATGGACAGCGCAATCGCAAGGCTTGTCATGGTTCCTATCAGATATTGTCCCGGAGCACCGATATTGAACAATCCGGTCTTGTAGGCAACCGCCACAGAAAGACCTGTCATAATGAGCGGGGTTGCCCGAAACAGCATATTTCCCCAGTTTGATGCGTTTACTCCCCAGGCCAGCGCGCCGTTTGCGCTCCGCCCTGTGCTGAAAATTCCAAAGAACACAATCCTTATGCCTTCCCAGATTCCTTTCCCCGAGATCGTACTCTTAAAAATACCGGTAACCAATACCAACACTGCGCCTACACACAGACCAATCAAAATGGAGATGAGTGAGGACAGAATCTTTTTCACTGAGTCTTTTTCATACCAGCGGCTTAATTTCTCTTTCATGCGTTTGTCCCCTCCCCGTTACTTCTTTTCGCCCCGGCCATATACAGACCAAGCTCCTGTGCGTTTGTCTTCTTCGGGTCAAGCTCCCCGACGATTTCTCCTTCGTACATGACAAGAATGCGGTCCGATAAGCTGAGTACCTCGTCCAGTTCCAGAGAAACCAGAAGCACCGCCTTTCCGGCGTCCCTTTGCGCAATCAACTGCGAATGAATATATTCGATTGCGCCTACATCCAGACCTCTGGTCGGCTGCACCGCAACAACAAGGTCTTTCTCCCTGTCCAGTTCTCTTGCGATAATTGCCTTCTGCTGATTACCGCCTGACATACTTCGCGCGACTGTAACCGGCCCCTGCCCGCTTCGGATGTCAAATTGCCCAATCAGCTTTTCCGCGTACTTCCGCACCTCGTCAAATCGGATAAATCCGGCTCTCGCAAACTGCGGTTCGCGGAATCTCTGCAGCACCAGATTGTCCTCCAGAGTAAAGTCCAGTATGAGTCCATGCTTATGCCTGTCCTCCGGAATATGCGACATATTCTTACCCTTTCTGCCGACGGATGCATGGGTAATATCTTCCCCGCACAGTTCCACCCTGCCGGAGGATACTTTATCCAGTCCGGTAAGACCATGGATAAATTCGGTCTGGCCGTTGCCGTCAATTCCGGCAATACATACGATTTCTCCCCTTCTTACCTTCATGGATACGTTGTGCACCGCATCCTTCTTATGTAAATGTGACGCCACACACATATTCTCTATACTCAAAACAACGTCTGACAGTTTCGCTTCCTCCTTTACAACTTCAAGCTGTACCGGTCTGCCAACCATCATATTGGAAAGCTCCTGTTTGTTTGTAGCAGCTGTGTCGACCGTTCCTATATATTTTCCCTTTCGAAGAATGGTAACACGATTCGATACCTCCATAATCTCATTGAGCTTATGCGATATAAACAGAATGGATTTTCCTTCCTTTGCCAGATTTTTCATAATCTGCATAAGCTCCGAAATCTCCTGCGGCGTCAGCACCGCGGTCGGCTCGTCAAAGATCAGAATCTCATTATCCCTGTAAAGCATTTTTAAGATTTCGGTTCTCTGCTGCATACCAACTGTGATATCCTCGATTTTTGCATCCAGATCTACTGCAAGGCCATACTTTTCAGACAATTCCTCAAGCTTTTCCCTTGCCGCCTTGCGGGATAAAAAGCCAAGCTTTGTATCTTCCGCTCCGAGGATAATATTATCAAGTACCGTAAAAACATCGACCAATTTAAAATGCTGATGCACCATGCCGATATGAAGCGCTGTCGCATCATTTGGATTGTTGATCTTAACCTCTACCCCATCTTTCTTGATAACGCCTTCCTCCGGCTGGTATAAGCCGAAAAGAACGCTCATCAGAGTTGATTTTCCTGCACCGTTTTCCCCCAAAAGTGCATGAATTTCCCCCTTTTTCAGCTGGAGCGTAATGTCATCATTCGCTTTGATGCCAGGAAATTCCTTCGTAATATGAAGCATCTCAATGACATATTCCGATGTATTCTCCATGCTTTCTCCTCTCTTTCCTTTCATTTTATAGGTGTATTCGGACGATTCATACTGTTTCGCTACCGCCCGATAAAGGCTGCTATACTCTGCGCATCCTTATACCCTTTTTCATAGAATTGCTTCAACGCCTCACGATTTTTCGTCAGCGTATCTACCCCACAGGTATCATCCGGCGCGACAATCAGCGCCCGGCCCTCGGCTTCGTACTTCTTTGCCAGCTCCACGCCGCTGTTATACTGTTTTGCCCTGTTCCTTAACCGCGCGGCCGCCAGCGGATATTTTCTTTGAATCATTTTGGAGAGTTTTACATCCATATCCGGCATTCTTACGACGTCCTTCGGCTTTGTCAAGACAAGCACCACTTTATCGCAGCCGCATTGAAAGGCTTTCTCAATCGGGATGGTATCTCCCAAAGCGCCGTCAAAATAAGGAACACCGTCTATCTCACAGGGGCTGCACACAAACGGAATCGCCGAAGACGCTTTTAAAACGCTGTAATCGTCCTGACGGATATCCTTCTTATCAAAATATTTTGCCTCTCCGGTTACCGCGTTGGTCGCTACCGCAATAAAATCGACGGGGTTCTCCGTAAAGGCTTGATAATTCAACGGATTCTCGCCGTCAGAATTACTTAGAATTCCATATATATAATCCAGATTAAGGTAGGATTTCCGGAAAATAAGATTTCGAAGGCTCATATATTCCTTTCGAAAAGGATACTCCGTATAAAACGGGTAATTTCTTTTCTTCTGTCCGGCAATATACGACACCACATTGGCGCTTCCCGCCGACACGCCTATGCACAAATCAAACCTTATTTCCGCATCCAGACAATAATCAAAAACTCCTGCAGCATATACGCCTCGCAGTCCTCCACCAACATCAACTATTCCTATTCTCATCCTTCTGCCGCCTCTTTCATCCGGTATATCCCTCGACATGCGAAGACCGGACGTATCAATCAAATTTATAAAAATGAGGCAACACACACTGTGCGCTGCCTCATTGCATAATAACTCAAATGAGATATTAGTCAACAGCAATAACTGTTACGTTTGAGTAATCCGTAGCAAATTTGTATTCGCCATCGCCATAATCCGCATCGATTGCAATATCTCCGTTTACTACCGCATCGAAAATTGCCTGATACTGGTCAACTGTAAATGTCTCAAATCTCCATGATGCCGAATCTGTAGGAAGACCTGTACATCCGTCAGCTGCGCCGAGAGTCTGGCATACGTCTGCGAGCTTGTCCCAATTTCCTGCATAAACGTCTGTTGCTACATTCTGAACAGACTGTGCAAGTTCCTTCATGGCTGAAGTTACAACTGTGTCAGAATCGCCGGACTGGTTAACGTCAACACCGATGGTGTAAGCGTCGTTTGCGGATGCTGCTGCAAAGATTGAGCTGTCGATGGAACCGCCGCAGGAGAAGATAATCTCTGTGCCGCTCTCATACCAGCCGTTTGCAAGTGTCTGAAGCTCTGTGGAAGCTGAATATGAATCGCCATACTGCCATGTATACTTGATTTCTACGCCTTCCACGTCAAACTCTGCTGCTGCAGCGTTAGCTCCCTGAATAAATCCGTATAAATAACGGCAGCATGCCGGGTTTGTTCCGCCGCCACCGCCGCAGAATCCAAGCTTTGTAAATCCGTCGGCTACTGCTGCATATCCAGCAAAGTAACCGCACTGCTCTTCCTGGAATACAACTGCCGTAACGTTCTCAAGTCCAAGTGTCCATCCGTCGACAAAGAGGAACTTTGTATCCGGGTAGTTGGTTGCGGCTGCGGTAAGCGCGGTTCCCTGAAGGAATCCGGCGCATACAACAAGCTCTGCTCCTGCTGCAGCGGCTGCTTCCATAGCATCCTGACGGTCAATGTCTGTTGCGTCAGAACCGTTTGCCGGCTGGTAATACTTGTAGCTTAATCCGTTGGCTGCCGCATAAAGCTTAACGCCGTTCCATGTTCCCTCATTGAAAGAACCGTCCTTCAGCTGTCCTACATCCGTTACGAATGCAATCTGATAGGTTCCGTCCTCGGACGTCATCTCATCCGGAATCGCATTCGGATCCGAAACATCTGCTGTCGTATTATTCGCATTTCCTTCCGTAGCGGCCTCTGTTGACACACCGGTGTCTGCTTCTTCGCTGCTGCCGGCTGTCACTTCTGTTCCCGAAGGCGCGCCCGTTCCTGCATTGCTTCCGCATCCTACTAAGCAGCCGACGGTAAGAGCGGCTGTCAGTAAAATAGAAACTAATTTCTTCATCTTTCTTTTCCTCCTCTAAAAATAAGAACTAATTTCTGATTGTGTTACCACAATGTACTAAGATTCTAACACATATTTGCATGAATAACAATGACAAAATCATACAAAAAATGATACCGGAAATGATACCGCACTCCGCTTTTACGCCGCCTGTACATATTAAAACAGAAATTTACTCATGGCATAATTTGACAGATCCATCCCCTTATCCGTAAGCGCAATCCTGCCCTCCTGCATATACAGAAGTTCTTCCTCCTTCAGCTCTTCTAATGCATCGCGATAGATTGCCTCAATCGCGATTCCGAAACACGATTCAAAGTCAGACCGGGAAATTCCCTGATTCATGCGGAGTCCAAGAAACATATACTCCTCCATCTGTGCCTTCCGGCTTACCGGATCCGCACTCCTGTGAAGGTTTGTGCCAATCCAGAGCATCTTTTCCTTCTGACCGGACAGTCCCTTTAGTTCTTCCCGGCTCACGCCGTAATTTTCCGGTTCATATGCTTTGATTTTTCCGGATTCCTCCATATACTCATACAAGTCCCTCCGGTTTTCATAGCGGACATTTTCAATCAGTGAGGACGCTCCAAGTCCTATCCCCAGATAATTTTCCCTCGTCCAGTACCCGATATTATGCCTGCATGCCTTTCCTTTATGCGCATAATTGGAAATCTCGTACTGCTCATATCCGGCCTGTTTTAGCCGGTGCTGGGTTTCCTTGTAAATCCGATAGGCCTCGTCCTCTGTCGGAAGAACCTCCGTCTGCAGTCCCGCTTCCTGTTTGACCGCATCGAACTTGAACTCCTCGTAAAAGGGCGTTCCTTTTTCAATCATAAGCGAATATACCGAAATATGCTCCGGCTTTAAGCATATGACCTTTTTAAGTGACTGTACAAATTTTTCCGTTGTCTGATAAGGCAGTCCGCTCATCAGATCCACACTGATATTTTCAAATCCTGCCACCCTTGCCATTTCATAGGTCTTTAAAAACTGGTCAAAGGTATGGATTCTTCCGAGAATCCTTAATTCATCGTCATTTGTCGATTGAAGCCCGATGGAGAGCCGGTTGACTTTACACCCCTTATACACCAGCAGCTTTCTTGCGGTCAGCGTACCGGGGTTACATTCAATCGTAATCTCGGCATCCGTCCGGATATCAAAATTTTTGAAAAGCGCTTCGAAAATATCCTGCATCGAATCTTCCGTCAGCCAGCTCGGAGTTCCGCCGCCCACAAAAACAGTAGATACCTCATACTCCTTCATAACCGGTCCGAAATAGTTGATCTCCCGAATCAGGGCTTTCACGTAATCCAGCTGCGTGCGCTCGTCGCAGACAAAGGACAAGAAATCACAGTATGCACATTTTTTTACGCAAAAAGGAGTATGTATATACAGCTCCAGATTTTTTTTCTTAATTTCCATATGCCCTGCTATCACTCTTCATCCAACTTCAGCACGCTCATAAATACTTCCTGCGGAATCTCTACGCTGCCGATCTGCCGCATGCGCTTCTTTCCTTCCTTTTGTTTTTCGAGAAGCTTTCTCTTACGGGTAATATCCCCTCCGTAGCATTTGGCAAGCACGTCCTTTCGCATTGCCTTTACGGTCTCTCTGGCGATAACCTTGCCTCCGACGGACGCCTGAATCGGAATCTCGAATAAATGGCGCGGAATTTCTTCCTTTAAGCGTTCGCACAGCCTTCTTCCGCGCTCATAGGCATTGTCCTTAAATACAATAAAAGATAGCGCGTCTACTGTCTCCCTGTTAATTAAAATATCCAGTTTCACAAGCTCTGAGCGGACGTATCCCTTCAGCTCGTAATCGAAGGAAGCATACCCTCTGGAACGCGACTTTAACGCATCAAAGAAATCATAAATAATTTCATTTAACGGCAGATCATACTTGATTAACGCCCTGCTTTCTTCAATATATTCCATGCTCTTATAGATGCCGCGGCGCTCCTGACAAAGCTTCATAATCGCCCCGACGTAATCGCTGGTTACCATGATCTCCGCCGCCACAAACGGCTCTTCCATGTATTCAATCTCCGACGGATCCGGCAGATTCGACGGATTGGTCAGATCGATGACCTCGCCGTTTGTCTTGTGTACTTTGTAAATAACTCCCGGCGCCGTAGTCACAAGATCAAGGTCAAACTCCCGCTCCAGACGTTCCTGAATAATCTCAAGATGCAAGAGTCCCAAAAAGCCGCACCGGAAACCGAATCCCAGCGCCATGGAAGTCTCCGGCTCATAGTGAAGCGACGCATCGTTGATCTGCAGTTTTTCAAGCGCATCTCTCAAATCCGGGTACTTTGCGCTGTCCGCCGGATACACGCCGCAGTAAACCATCGGATTTACTTTCTTGTAACCCGGAAGCGCCTCGTCGCATGGGTTGTCCACCTCTGTGACCGTATCGCCGATTCTGGTGTCTCTGACATTCTTAATGCCTGCGGCAATGTAGCCGACCATTCCGGCCGACATTTCATCGCAGGGAATGAACTGCCCCGCCCCAAAGTAGCCGACTTCTGTGACCAGTGCCTCCGCACCGGTCGCCATCATCTTAATCTTTGTTCCGACCTTAACGGTGCCCTCCTTAAAGCGGCAGAATACAATGACGCCTTTATAGGAATCATAGACCGCGTCAAAAATCAATGCTTTAAGCGGAGCTTTCGGGTCTCCTGTCGGCGCGGGGATTTTTGCAACAATCTGTTCCAGCACTTCCTCAATATTCAGCCCTGTCTTTGCGGAAATCCTCGGAGCATCCATCGCCTCTATTCCGATGACATCCTCGATTTCCTGTGCGACCTCATCCGGCCTTGCGCTCGGAAGGTCAATCTTATTGATGACCGGAAATACATCCAGATCATGATCCAGCGCAAGGTATACATTTGCCAGAGTCTGGGCCTCCACGCCCTGGGCCGCATCCACAACCAGAATCGCACCGTCGCATGCCGCAAGGCTTCTGGATACCTCATAGTTAAAATCCACATGTCCCGGTGTGTCTATCAGGTTGAAGATATATTCCTGCCCATCCTTCGCCTTATAAATAATGCGGACCGCCTGAGATTTGATTGTGATGCCGCGCTCCCTCTCAAGCTCCATATTGTCCAGCACCTGCGCCTGCATTTCCCTGCTGGTCAGCGTTCCTGTTTTTTCAATGATGCGATCCGCAAGTGTCGACTTGCCATGATCGATATGGGCAATTATGCAAAAATTGCGAATCTTGCTCTGGTCGATTGCCATGTAATATTTCCTCGTACTTTCTATCCGTTATTCTTTATTTCAAAAGTTCCAGTATGGAGGATCCGATTGCATGTTCCGGCAGTTTCACGCCGAAATTATCTGCGATTGTGCCTCCGATCACTGCAAACGTATCCTGTTCGGGCAGCCTTCCCGATCCCGTAAAGGACGGCGAATACGCCACGAACGGTACCTTTTCCCTTGTGTGGTCCGTCCCGGTATAGGTCGGATCATTTCCATGGTCTGCGGTCAGAATTACAAGATCATCCTCCCGCATGACCTCCAGCAGTTCCCCAAGCTTTACGTCGAACTTCTCAATTTCTTCTCCGTATCCGATTGGATTTCTCCGATGTCCCCAGAGCGCATCAAAATCCACGAGATTGGTAAAGCAGATTCCCTTAAAGTCTCTCTTTGCAATAGCAATGGTCTGCTCCATTCCATGTACGCTGCTGTCCGAATGATTGCTCTCCGTAATCCCTTCTCCGACAAAAATGTCATTGATCTTACCGACGGAAATCACATCATAGCCGGCGTCCTTCAACTCGTTTAACACCGTTCTTCCTGTCGGTTTAAGCGCATAATCATGGCGGTTGCTGGTGCGCTTGAATTCGCCTTTCTTCTTTCCCACATATGGTCTTGCAATCACGCGTCCCACCCGCCATTCATCTTTTAAGGTAAGCTCTCTTGCAATCTCACAGTACCGGTACAGGGTATCAAGCCCCATCGTCTCTTCGTTCCCGCAAATCTGAAGCACAGAGTCGGCGGAAGTGTATACGATAAGCTTTCCTTCATTGATTTCCTGCTCTGCGAGTTCCTCAAGAATTTCCGTTCCGCTCGCGGATTTATTTCCGATAATTTCCCTTCCGCAGCGTTTTTCCAATTCCTCGATCAGTTCCTTCGGGAAACCGGTCTCCGTAAAAGTAATAAAAGGCTTTGTGGTATGAATTCCCATCATCTCCCAATGTCCGGTCATGGTATCCTTGCCGTTGCTTGCCTCCTTCATTGGCATAAAATAGCCAAGCGGATGCTCCACCGGCTTTACTTTGGAAAGCGGTTTTAAATTTGCAAGTCCAAGCTTCTGAAAATTGGGAATCCGGAAATGCTCCACCGTATCACAGATATGTCCCAATGTATCTACTCCCACATCGCCGAATTTTTCCGAATCCGGCATTGCTCCTATTCCCATGGAATCCAGAACAATCACAAACACACGATTAAATTTTGTCATAATTTTCCCTCCATCCGGAAATCCGAAAATGCCATACAAGGCTTCTCCTCATATGGCATTTTGGCTTACTGCATTGTCTTTACGATTTTTACAATACGGCTTGTACCAAGACGGTCTGCGCCAAGTTCCATAAATTTTTCTGCGTCCTCTATGGAAGAAATTCCGCCCGCAGCTTTCATTTTTACATTCGGCCCGATATGCTTTGCAAAGAGTGCGATGTCGTCAAAGGTTGCCCCTGCGGTAGAAAATCCGGTGGACGTCTTGATATATTCTGCGCCGGATTTTGTTACAATTTCACACATCTTAATCTTCTCTTTCTCCGTCAGAAGGCAGGTCTCAATGATGACCTTGAGGAGCTTGCCCTGACAGGCTTCCTTGATTTGCTTGATTTCATCCGATACATAATCATAATTTTTGGCTTTCAGCATGCCGACATTGATTACCATATCGATTTCTTCCGCTCCGTTTGCAACGGCATCCTTTGTCTCGAACACCTTTGTTGCGGTGGTGCAGTTGCCGTTCGGGAATCCGATTACGGTACAGACCTTCATTGCATCCCCCATATATTCATGCGCCTGCTTTACATAGCATGGCGGAATACAGACGGATGCGGTCTGATACCTGATTGCATCGTCACAGATTACTTTAATCTCATCCCATGTCGCTGTCTGCAATAATAATGTATGATCGCAGCTTGCTAAAATTTTTTTCAGATCCATTTCGTTTCCTCTCCTCTTCATCATTTTTATGCAATTGCGAAACTCTGTTTTGTCTACCATTAAAGAACTATTATACAAGTTCCGGTTTCGGAAGTCCCAGATCTGCCGGTCCAAATCCCATCGGCATTACATCCTTTAACGAATATGTCTCATATTCTGTTTCACTTACGCCAAGTATTACCTCGAATTTTTCGTAATCGCAGAACTCCATCATCACCTGACGGCACACGCCGCAGGGAGCGCACACGCCAAGAGGAGCCTGTCCCTCCGGGCCTCCTACGATTGCAATCGCCGCAAAATTCCTTTCGCCTTCACTTACGGCTTTAAAAAAAGCCGTTCTCTCCGCACAGTTTGTCGGGGTATAGGATGCGTTCTCAATATTGCAGCCCTTGTACACGTTCCCCTCCGCAGTCAGAAGCGCTGCCCCGACCGCCCAGTGCGAGTATGGCGTGTATGCCATCTCTCTTGCTTTTAGCGCAAGCTTTACCAATTCACTTTTCTCCATATGATTATCCTCTGCTATGTATTATTTTTCTTCCCGATCCAGTTTTATCAATTCCCGAATTGCCTCTACCGCGGTCACAATTGCAAGCTCGGTGTCGTGCACCTGCGGATTCGCAAGTCCGCGCTTTGCACGCTCCTGATTCGCAACTACAAGAAAGCAGGAGCCGACTCTTACCCTAAGAAAAGAACCTGCAATGAAAAGTGCCGCGGATTCCATCTCGGACGCAAGGCAGCCCATTCGCTTCCACGCTTCCCATTTATTCTGCAGTTCGTAGCTGACCGGCATGATTTCCGGCTCGTGCTGTCCGAAAAAGGAATCCTTGCACTGAACCACCCCGACATGATGCGGGATTTTTTTGCACTTTGCCGCATGAATCAGCGCATTCATGACGTCCACGTCCGGCACTGCCGGATATTCAATCGGCGCAAATTCCCTGCTTGTCCCTTCCATGCGGATTGCTCCGTTTGCAATGACGATGTCTCCGCTGACAACATGCTCCTGCATTCCGCCGCAGGTACCGACACGAATAAAGGTATCCGCCCCGCATTTTGTCAGTTCATCAATCGCGATAGAAGCAGACGGCCCTCCGATTCCGGTTGACGTTACGCTTACCTTCACGCCGTCAATCGTTCCCGTATATGTCACATACTCCCGGCTGTCCGCCATAAGAATGGGATTGTCAAAATGCTGTGCAATTTTTGCGCAGCGCTTCGGATCTCCCGGCAAAATCACATACCTTCCGATATCCTCCGGCCCTACACCGGTATGATACTGTTTCCCTGATCCTTCCGTATAATCTACCATATTTATTCCCCCTCTTCTCCAATATCGGGTTGTGCTTCCCGCTAACGCTCATTTTATCATAAATCGAATATTTTGTCTCTATTTTTTACTCTTTTCCATGCAAAACCCGGTCGAGAATATCCGCGAGCGGCTCCATCGCATTTTTGGCCTCCTCAAAGGTATTATTCTGCGCGCCTACCTCCACCAGTATGGACTTCGGACAATACTGCATGTTATAACGGTAGCCTTTGAGATAAATCGGTCTTGTAAAATCCGGATAGTACTCGGCTGCAGCCAATTGCAGCTGAAAGGAGAGCGCCAGATTATCCTCCAGATACGGATTCGGCAGATTCGTCAGGGCCCCTTTTGCGGTAGTCCGGCAAAGGCCGTTAAAAAACATGATTTTTGCGGTCGGTTTTCCGTTGATCTCTGTAATCAGATGTGCGGACTCGTTCACACTGTCCCTATGTAAATCAATTACGACCTGAATCGACGGATAATCCTCCATCAGCTGGGCCAGCGCGGGAGCCGCATTCGAATATGCATGATCCCGGTCTCCCACATCATATTCTCCTGTATGATGCAATACCCGAAAACCATATTTTTCCGTCAATATCTGTGTCAGATATTCTCCGACCGCAATTACGGATGTCCCTGCATCGCCCTCTGTGGAATCTATGTAGCACTCCTGGGAATGCGTGTGATAGATTAGAATCTGCGGCCCTTCGCTGTCATTTTCTTCTATTGCCATGCTTTTTCCCAAAAGCTTATCCACATTCAAAAGTTCGCTCCCAGCCGTCGTGCTGCTGTCAATAATATAAAAATTCTGACGTAGATAATCATAGTCATACAATTTCTCCCGATTCACTGCGGCCTGCTTTTGCCGCAGCGCCAGATCCGTCTGCGCCGCAGCAAGAGCAGCCGCCTCCTCCGCCGCTTCTGCCTCCTGCCGGGCAGCTGCTTCTTCCAAATAGGTGCTGTTTTCTTCAATCAGCCCGCCCATCTGCTCATTCTCCGCAATTGCCAGATTCTCATAATCCATCGCTACGTACTCTTCCGGATCGTCCTCCCACACCGTATCTTCATAATAAGAAAAAGCGGGGATAAACATTTCAATTACTTTATGATAAAAGCCATCGGTAAAGCTGCGCTTCGCTGCTTCCACAAATTCGCCGCCAAACCGATAGCAGAATCCAACTATAACAATTGCGCTTAATGTCACGATTAGTCCAAGCTGTTTTCGCATACAAACACCACCTTTATGTGTAAACACACATAATTATTTTATGTCTGTATCTATATCCTTATTCCCAAGCAGTGCAATATTGATTCCTTCCGATATCAGAAAGCTCAGCCTCTTGATGGAGTCGTCGATATCCTTCGGAGTGACAAACATCCCGTTCAGCTGCGGGGATAAAAGCTCTCTCGCAAGCTCCTGCCGTTCCTTATCATCCAGCTTTTCCAGATTTGAAATCGACATCGCCTCCACCAGAGAATTCATCGCATCCGAAACAATCGTCGCGGCGTCCACGACCGTCGGTACGCCGAGTGAAATAACCGGAACACCGACGCTTTTTTCATTCAGCGCGTGGCGATGATTTCCGATTCCGCTCCCCGGAGTAATTCCGGTGTCCGTAAGCTGAATTGTCCTGCCAAGCCTTTTTGCATTTCTAGCTGCAAGCGCATCCACCGTTATTACAACATCCGGATTGGTCTCTTTTACCACCCCGCGCACAATCTCCAGACACTCCATTCCCGTCTGTGCCATTACGCCCGGAACGATTCCGCTGACTTTGCTGATTTTTTCGTCTCCGAACGCATATTTGCCGTACTCCTTGATGATATGTCTGGTAATAAACATATTGTCAATCACTCTCGGCCCAAGAGCATCCGGTGTCACTTCGCGATTTCCAAGCCCTACAATCAGTATAGACATTTTTTCCAGCCCGGATTCATCCTCCGACGCTTTCTTTTGATTTACCGCATCCGCCGGCTTGTAAGACGCGGATTTTTCCAGCTTCTTTATAATAAGCTCCCGCAGAATGTCCGCAAGCTCCAAGGATATCTCGCGGTGGCCGCTCTCGTCATCCTCCACCATCTCGGGGGCTTCTATTGTGATATAATGTCCGCGCGGTCTTCCCATATTTTTTGCCGCATTTTCGGTTAAGATAATCAGTGTGCTGACTGTGATTCCGTTCCCGCGGTCTTCCTGATAAAAATCGACGCCCTTTAGTTCTCCCTCATCCTTCTTGATTTTTTCCTGTGTTTCTAATGCCAGATCTGTCCGGATCGGGTATTCTTCTATTCTCATGGCAATGCCCTCCAAAAGATTTTTGTATAATGCTATTTTTCCTATAAAAATAAAAAATATGTATTGACAAACACGCACTGCTTGGAATATTATACTTTCGTGTGTTTCTGTCAAAACGTCCGTGTCCGGCTTTGGCAGAAGACTTTAAGAAGATTTTGAAATGAAGAAATTTACAATTGGAGGTGCACGAATTTGGCTAACATTAAATCTGCTAAGAAAAGAGTTTTAGTTACAGAGACCAAGGCTGCCAGAAATAAAGCAATCAGATCTGAAGTTAAGACATCTATTAAGAAAGTAGAGGCTGCTGTTGCTGCCGCTGATAAGGCTGTTGCAGAGACCGAACTTAAGAACGCTACTTCTGTTATCGAGAGCGCTTGTTCCAAGGGCGTTTATCATCAGAATAACGCAGCCAGAAAAGTTTCCCGTTTAGCAAAGCTTGTAAACGGAATCGCTTAATTTAAACTAAAATAATTAACCCTCATATAGAAAAACCATCAGTCCCGTCATGCTGATGGTTTTTTATTTTGTTGTTTAGCAACTATTCTGTACAATAAATAATTCCACCGCCATCTGGTCATTCATCCGGCCGGTCTTTACCGCTTCTTCATATTCGGTGCCCTGTCGTACCGCATTCTTTAACTGCTCGCCGGTAAAAGATCTGCATTGCGCCTGATATTTTTTTACCGCCCACTCCGGACATC
This sequence comes from uncultured Lachnobacterium sp., assembly GCA_964614035.1. Taxonomy (GTDB): domain Bacteria; phylum Bacillota; class Clostridia; order Lachnospirales; family Lachnospiraceae; genus Roseburia. The sequence goes on along the minus strand of CAZTKM010000012.1, from coordinate 40,598 downwards.
CTGCCTTTGATGCAATGTCTTTATTTCCGAATCCCCGGCTGCTCATCGCCTTAACCGTCATAAGGATATGGAACTGTCTGGTAATCAGATACATAATTCTCATCGGGGCTTCCCTGAGCGCCAGCAAATCATAATACAGCTCCAACGCTCTTTTCTCCTTGTGGGAAGCAATCGCATCCACCATCTCAAAGACTTTATTCTGCGTCTGCTCTGTGGTAATTGCTTCTACATCCTGGATTCCGATTGCATCCTTATCCATACAGTAGCAGACGAGTTTTTCCAGTTCCCGGTCAATATTTTCCATATCGGTTCCGGTCTTTCCTATGAAAAGCCGGTAGGCATCCTGTGTGATGTTCTTTCCTTCCTTTTTTATGCGGCTTCCCACCCAGCGGTATAAGGTTTCGTCCGTCTGCGTTCCAAATTCAATCGCGGCGCCGCCGGCTTTTGACACAGCCTTATAAAGCTTCGAGCGCTTGTCGATTTCCTCTTCCGCAAATACAAAGCAGGTACTGTCCGGCATGGTCGGAAGATATTCCGCCAAATCGTCTCCGTTTTTTTTGAACAAGCCGCTGTTTTCAATCAGAATCAGCCTGCGGTCCGCAAAGAAAGGTAACGTCTCGGCAAGGTCAATGATTTCCTTCTGGTTGATGTCCTCCCCTTCGTAAGAAGAAAAATTCATGGTGTCATCCTTAGAAGAGATGGCATTGATCAGCTTGTCCCGATACTGCCTGATCAGATAACGCTCCTGTCCGTAGAGTAAATATGCTTTTTTCAGTTGTCCTGCTTTAATATCGTTATCAATTGTTTTCATGGATTTATTCTATCATATTCCAACCATTCCCTCAATCCATATCTTTTACCCCGATGATGATTACTCCTGACAATTGGTCATTGATGTCACTGCTGTGATAGCTTTTATCCACCTCATCGAAGGTAACCGTCTGGTCATTTGCTAAAACAATATACATCGTTGAACGGGATGTGTATTGGCTGTCGCCACTCAGCACAATCTTGTATTGAAAAACCATGTCTCCATCAACTATATAATTTTGAGTCGTTGGATCGTACTGATAGTTAACCCCCATATTCTCATCTTCTACGGATATTTCTGGCGGCTTCTGACTGTGACTTTGCCCGTACTTGCTTTGAGGCAGATCCTCGATTCCGTTTCCTTCTGCACTGACGATTGTGATTGCACTGCCATTGGTTTCATAAGAACGAATCGTATTTATGTTTTCCTCCGTCATTTCAAGTACGCCTACCTCCAGCCGTAATGGATCCTCCTTAATTGCAGAAACAACAACAAACGGTAAGCTGCCGGCAACCATATCCGCAGATATTTTTTCCTGTAAAGCTTCAATGTACGCTCTTGACGGAGTCCCGTCCGAATTCTCTGAATCCAGATTTACCTCCTCATCGTTCCCATGATCCCAACGTCCGTTGCTGTTCTCCGAGACCGGAATCAGCCCCATGTGACCGCTTTGATAGCCGCAGTCTAAAATACACTTGCGCCAATAAAGGTCATCCTTAGCCTTATATACATAGGAAAATACATATTCTCCATCGCTGCTTTGTTCTAAGACAGGCTCATCTTCCGGCGCACCCGTATAGCACCATGGGACATATTCAAAATTCCAATTATCCTCCCCGTCTATTTTATCGTTCAGAAGAAGTCCGTATGTTCCGTATCTGGCACTCATAATGCCGTAGATCTCATATTCTCCGGTTTCATCGCTTGCCATTTTAATTAAGGCTTCCGCACCTTCTTTCAAATCTGCCGTATTGTTCCACAAAAGAGCGTTCTCTAATCCAACCCTGCTTATCACATCTGACAATTCATTAAAAGCACTTGAAAATATTATTTGATAAGACGATAGCACATCCTTGGTACACCCCAATTCTCCAATCGTAAAATCATTTACCAACACAACATATCGTGTTTCTCCTCCGTCATCATATGATGCATATTTTCCGACTTCATCGCCCGAATACTGGTTCTCATACAAATCATATCCATCCAGATTGTACTCTTCTGATTGCATCGTATGATTTGCCGCATCATATACATACATCTGCGCGCTGCTCATCGGATGTAAAAATACTTTGGAGCCGTCCTTCGCGACACGTATTTCACATGCGTTTTCGCCCTGGGTATCACTGCAGCCAATCGGCTCTAAATCAACGCTGCCGATAATCTGATGCTTGTCCATTTCATATACGAACAATCCATAATAGCCGCCAAAAATGATTTTGCTCTGATCTGCATAATATATGGTACTGCCGTCTGCTCCGGTAGTTGCACTCAGATCAAGCACAGGAGTCTGGATTTCTATTTCTCCGGCAGACGAAATATTCTCCTTTTCCGCAGTCGAAACTTTGTCTGCTATTCTGACATCCACGTTTTTTACATTTACATATACCGTAACGTCCTCGTCTGACAAATTTTCTGCCGTTATGCCAATCTTAAACCATGCGCCTTTTTCCACTTCAAATTCTGCGGGCATTCCCGGGGTCAGATACTGATCTTCATCATATGCGTTTTCCTCCTGAACTTCGACCGGAAGAATCTCAACCAGTGTATCCCCCAGATGATCTCCGCAGGACAATTTCAGCGTACTTCTCTTAGGACAAATCTCTTCCTCCGAATAATAAACGCCCCGCTTACTTCCCGCCGGGATTGTTATTTTAATCTGATATTCAGGCGTTGCGCTCGTCAAAAATGCAACTCCGACAGCAATACACACAATGACAACCGAAAGGATTACCCAGAAGGCCGGTCTTTTGTAATTGATTACATTTTTCACTCTTTCCTTTACACCGACTTCTCCAAACGCCAACGGCCCGGCAAAAACCATTTTCTTTTGCATGCTGCAATCCAGAAGCGCGGCAGAATAAGCCTTTTTTCCTTCCAGATCAAAGTCTTTTATTACCTTCTCATCGCAGGCAAGCTCAAGGTCTTTGCAAAATAAAATGTAAGAAATCCACACCAGCGGATTCATCCAGTAAATGCACATCACGAAATATCCAATCAGCTTCCACCACTGGTCGCCTCTCTTTAGATGCGCTTTTTCATGTGCTACCACATACTCCATCTTCTCTTCATCCATACTGGATGATAAATAGATGTGCGGCCGGAACAGCCCAAATACAAAAGGCGAATGGACTTCATCGCACAAATAAACATTCTCCCGAAGCAGCACTGCAGTCCTCGTTCGCATTTTTACCCTGACGGTACTGACCACAAAATAGATCAGCAACGCGATAATTCCCACACTCCAGATTGCCATGAGAAAAGGAATATATACCTTACTGGTATGCGTTGGTTTTTCGCTGCTTACTACTGGCTGGTTATCCGGATATCCCGGCACAGCGGGAAAATCAACCATCATTTCTGACTTCTCGGTTCTTACCTCGTAATATACATTGACCGGTCCGCTTTCGGGAATGTAATTATATGCAGAAAGAGATGACTCCATCTGAAACGGTATCAGCAGCTGGGCAAAAACAATTGCCCAGAGAACGCACCTCGACCAGCTGGGAGCTTTCTTAAACACCATGCGGAATAATATGACAAGCAGAATCAACAGACTCGCTTTTACTCCCCTGATTAACATTTCACAGAACGGCTCATACCATTGCAACGGTATAATCCGGCTTAAAAAATCTGTCATCATGTGCATCATCTCCCTTCCGCATGGTCAATCATTTTACGTATCTCATCTGCTTCCTCCGGAGTCAGACTGCTGCCGTTGGTAAATGCAGCGATGAATGCCGGAAGTGAACCATGAAAGGTATCTTCCACATATTTTTTGCTGTGTCTGGAATAGAACTCCTGCTTTGAAATAACAGAAGTGACCGTTCCGCTCTCATTCCGAAACAGACCTTTATCCACCAATCTGCGCAATACGGTATGTGTGGTTGTTCTCTTCCATTCAAATTCCTTTGCAGCCATTTTTACAAGCTCGGATGATGTTACCGGCTCATTTTGCCAAATCATCTCCGCAAATCTTGCCTCTATTACTCCCAATTGTATCTCTGACATATGGTGTCCCCCTTTTTAAGACTACTCCATGTAGTCCTATTTAGAGACTACCATATGTAGTCTGTATTGTCAATATGTTTTTACATCGGACGATTTGTCTCGTCTCCATGGCATCTTGGTATTTATTATCCACTCATATATCCAGTAATTCTTTCAAAAAGCCATCCAACACTCTTGTATTTAGCGGCTGTCATTCCAAAATGCTCAAGATATACCTCTTCTCTTGTTGTTTTCTTTAGAATAGTAAAATCAGGAAACATTGTAATTCCCCCATCCAGATTCAACGGATACTCGTATCGATATGGAATTCCAAGCGAATACAATTTGTCCGCGATGATTTTTTTCCGCAAGCTGTCTTTCCTTATTCTTTACATATTTCCCGTTGCTGCCGGGCGAATCTGCTTTGCCTACGTAATAATATTCCATATATCCTCGTTTTTTCTTGATACGCAGATTCCCTTTCGGTGCATCCTTAAGTCTGTCTCTAATCCGGTATGCTGTTTTCTCTAATTCCCGCGTTTCTTTTCTCAACATGTTTTCCATTCTATTCATTTTTTCATATCCTTCCTTTTCATTTTTGTTATTTTGTTACATATTCCCCCATATTAATTACTTTTCTCTCCCTCCATGGGGAATTTCTCTCAGCCAACACAATTGCGGCCATCATTCCCATGCCGAAAATCCGCTTACCATAATCTCTTCTCCACCCTCTATCGTAATCTCTCCATATTCCGGGGTTGCAAGCACGCTGCTTTTTGCATCCTCTAACCTTTGCAGTGTTTCTGCATGGGGATGTCCATAGGAATTTGTACTGCTGCAGGATATTAAGGAAACTTCCGGTGTCAAAGCCTGCAAAAAGGCTTCAGAGCTTGAATATTTCGAGCCATGGTGCGCCACCTTATACACATCCACATCCAGAACCTCCGCATCATACCTGTCCAGCAGTTTCTGTTCTACTGCATCTGAAATATCTCCCGTAAACATACATTTTAAGTCCTCGCTCTCATACAGCATGACAAGCGAAAGGTCGTTCACATCATCCGTATTCTCACTTAACGTTGGATAAAGACAGTTAAACTGTTCCTCCCCGAACTCAAACCTGTCCCCTGCCTTTATGGTCAGAATTTCCGTTCCGTTTTCTTCCGCCAGTGCAATCAATTCACTCAGCCCGGTCAACTCACTCGCTCCGGTCGGTTTGCCCGATTCGCACTCATTATTGCCCTGTGACGCTTCCTTCTGAATCGCCGTCTCCGCCAGCACAAGGTATCTTACCTCATACCCTTCTTCAAACACTTCCCTAAGCCCGCTTACATGGTCTTCATCCGAATGTGTGACCAGCCAGTAATCCACCTTGCGGACTCCCTTGCATTTCAAAAAAGGAAGTATGCGGTATGTCCCCACCTTGCTTACATTGCTGCTTCCGCCATCAATAAAAATCGAAGTTCCCTCCTTTGTGCAGATATAGATTCCGTCTCCCTGTCCCACGTCAAGCACATCCACCTCGAATCCTTTCTTCCCCGGGAAAAAGGCAATAAGCAGCAGCACCGCAATACCGGCCCATCTTACCGGATGCCGGTCCGCTGCTTTCCTGCACAGCAATCCAACTATTACCAGCGCCAGATAGTAGATTACAATTCGCCCAATGTCAGGTCTTCCTGCAATCCACGTTCCGCCGGGCAGGCGCATACACAATTCAGCCAGCGCCTCATAGCCTTCCAAGATTACATTGCATGGAAAAAGCAGTATTTTAGCGAAATTTCCGCCAAGTATTCCCCCTGATAAGCCGAGAAGAAACAGCGGTTTTAAAAAAGGCAGAATAAACGCATTCAGTAAAAATGAATAGAGCGGGATCTCAAAGTATGTCCACGCTACAAGAGGAAGCGTAACAAGCCAGATTCCAAGACTGCTGTAAATCGTATTAACCAATTTCAGTCCTAATGATTTCTGTTTTGATTTCCGGCCCATGTCTTTTCTTACGACGATATACCTTACAAATACCCCGATTCCCATCACCGCACATACCGAAAGCTGAAAGCCGCTGTACCACAGCAAAAACGGATTATCCCACAAAAGGATTCCCACTACGGCGCCCAGTGCATTTAGCATATCGCAGCTTCGCCCCAGAGTGTCTGCAGCCATCGCGATAACAAGCATGCCGAGCGCCCGGAGTGTCGATACGCTGCTTCCTGTCATAACCGCATACATACTCAGAATAGGAACCGCAATCAGAAAAGACAATCTGTACCGGAGTCCCCTTTTTCTTAAAAAGCGGTACACGCCCATGCCAATCAGTGACACATGCATTCCCGAAATGCTTAGCACATGCGAAATTCCAGCGTTTTGATAAAGCTCCTTTATCTCATAGTCCAGCGACGATTTTTCTCCCAGCAGCATAGTGCTAAGCACCCCGGCATTCCTTTCTCCAAGATAAATCTGATAGACTTCCGCCATCCTGTTCCGCTGTCTGTACAGCCACTCCGCAGCCAGATTCGGTTTTCCGTCCGTTCTTAGTACCTGCACTTCTTTTAGAGCAAAATCAATTTTCTGACTTGCATAAAAAGAGCATGAGTCAAACTGTCCCTCATTTGACGCTTTTTCAAACATATTTACTTTTCCTTTTAGCAGCAGGATTTCGCCGATGGAATAGGAATCGGCATCCAGATAGGCAATCACATGATTGCAGATTACCTGTTGATCTGAGTTGTTTGCAATACAGTCCTTTAGATAATACCTGTATGCTTCATTTTTAAATTCTTTCTTATATATTCTCCCACAAAGCAGCAGCTGGTCATCTGCCGCTATCAGCGATAGCTCCGTCTTTCGAAATGAGAGTTCTTCATTCATATGAAAAACGGCAAGCAGGAATACTCCGGTAATCCAGATGCTTCTTACCAGAAGTCTCCCCCATTGCCGTTTTCGAATCGTAAACTCCACTGCATAACATGCGATCAGTATAAAAAGTAAAATGCCATACCACCTCGTATATTTTGCATATAACAATCCTATCGCAAAAACGCACGCGCCCATAAACAGCGGTCGTTTTCTCATTTATTTTAATATTTCCTCCGTATCTTCAATCACAATGCTCTCCTGCGCCTGCAGCAAATCCTCATTCATTTCATACATGACAGACAGGTCATAATCATATCTGCATTTTCCGGAAGAGGAACCGTTGATTGACAACTGCACCTTATCCACGTTGCCCAGTTCGGTTAAGGAGTTGACAATTGAATACAATACCACCTGTTCTGTAATCTCATTGTTCTGATTCTGAAATGCAGAGTCAAGATTCACATAACATACTCCGTCCACCGTTGAAATCGTAATAATGCTGGTTCCTGTAGGAATCGTTCCCTGAAGACCACTCTCCTTCGGGCCTTCCATGAGCTGCTCCAAAACCAGCTTATCCATGGCGATATTGGAGCTGTAATGAACCGTTCTCGTCTCCTTTACCAGATATGTCCCGTCTGCACTTGCAAAGTAGAGCGTAAGCGTTGTCTTCGCACTGGAATTGATCTGTTTTCCGGGATTCTCCACAAAGCTCTCCTTGTTCATAATTCCGACATAGGAACCGCTCGCATCCACAACCGGCTTCATATCCACCGTAAAATTGATTCCGGTTACCCCTTCAATCTGCAGGATGGACTGCACAATTGCCGCGCGCATCAGCACCTCCTCTATCGAGCCGAGATTATAATAGGTATCCCCAAAATCAATGGACACCATATACCCATTATAGCTGCAGTTATTTACAACGATATAATTCGGAATAATCTGTATAGCGTTCGCGTCCTCCGGCTCGCTTTGCAGGCACAAAAGGACCTCGTTTACACATTCCATAACGTCCTCTGACGCAAACTCATGCCGGACAGGCGTAATCTTCGTTCCCTCGATATTCATATAATACAGCTGCATTCCTTCCTTTCGTTCTTCCTGTCCGCATCCGCATAACATCATAAGAACCAGAATCAGAACCAGCAAACATGATACTCTCTTTTTCATGCTGCCTCCTATGCAATATAGCTGAGTGGAATCCGTACATCAAAGGTTGTACCTTCTCCCAGCGCGCTATACACCTTAATTGCACCGCGATGCATCAGAACGCTGCTTCTTGTAATTGCAAGCCCGAGCCCCGTTCCGCCGATTTCTCTGGAGTGGGATTTATCCACCCGGTAAAAACGCTCGTATATATGATCTAAAGATTCCTCCGGTATTCCGATACCGTTATCCTCTACCTTCAGATAAAAATACTGATAATCTGCATTGATGGAGACATGTACATACCCGGTTCCGTCATTGCGATTGTACTTGATTGCATTCTCCACCAGATTGGTAATTGCAAGCGTCAGCTTGACTTCATCAATTTCGGCCGTAATCGGTCGGAAGCTTTCCAACACAAGCTCTACCTGCTGCTTATCCGCAATCGGTTGGAGTCTTGTCAGAATCTGCTCTAAAAGTTCATTCATATTGACCGTAGTAATATTCAGATTGGCCGCGGACTTATCCATTTTTACAAGCGACAGCAAATCATTGATAATCTTTGTCTCCCGCTCGATTTCATTCGTAATGTCGCCCATAAATTCCTGATACATTTCTTTCGGAGCGTCCGGCATACTGTTGATGGAATCCGCCAGAACCTTGATGGACGTCATCGGCGTCTTGAGCTCATGTGACACATTGGAGACAAATTCCTGTCTCGACTGATCCATTACCTTCATCTGTGCCAGCATATTATTAAAGTTCTCACAGATTTCCGCTGTTTCCGTATAATCATCGACTTCCAGCTGATCGCTGCCGTATCCGGCATGAATCAATGCAATTTCATCCGATACTTTCCGGATCGGCTGCACCAGATAGATAATTATCAGAACGCTAAAAAAGAGTGTCGCAAAAAAAGCAATCAAAAATATAATTGTCGCCACACGCCGCAGATAGATGGCATTTAATGTAATATTGTCCGTCGATACGCTTACTACCAATACTCCGCGGATTGTCTCTGTCGCATCATCCGGCTCAATGATTGGAATGGTAAGCTCTATATAATGGTTATCGGAATCAAAGCTCGTAATGGTCTCTCCGGTCAGACTCCGGATGACCTCTTCCGATATGATTGTATGATGAAGATCCATATTGTAGGTATCGTAAATAATACGGCAGGCATTATTTACAATCATGACGCGTCCGTCATAGATGGTTGTCAGCATATTAATTCGCGTCTGGATTGTCTCCGTACTCTGATTCGTATCGGTCATGTATCTGCTTGTTGATGCCTGATTTGCCAGAATCTTCGCCTGACTCAATACCTCACTTTCACGCAGGGAAACCGCACGTCTTGTATAAGAATACAATACACCCTCATACAGCACAAAACCCGGAAGGAACGAGATGACCAGAATCAAAATAATCAGTCTGAATTTTAAACTCTTGAAAAATGCGGTAATCCGTTTATTTTTTTTCATAAACAGCCTCGTTCTTTATTTTTGATAGTAGTAATATCCCACGCCCCATTTTGTGTGCACATACTTAGGCTCGCTCGGATTTGCTTCGATTTTTTCGCGAAGTCTTCTGACATGTACATCCACCGTTCTCGCGTCCCCCGGATAATCCGCTCCCCATACCGTCTCCAGAAGATTTTCCCTGCTGTAAACCTTGTTTTCATTCCTTACCAAATGTTCCAGCAGGTCAAACTCTTTTGCCGTCAGATTGATTTCCTTCCCCAAAATGAAAAGTCTTCTGCTGTCCACATCCAGCTTCAAATCCTTCTTCTCAATGACAGACGGATTCTCCTCTGCCTTTGGCGCCTTTCCCGAAGTTCTTCGCATAATCGCCTTGATTCTGGCCTTTACTTCCAGAATATTAAAAGGCTTCGTGATATAGTCGTCGGCTCCGTATTCCAAGCCGAGAATCTTATCCATATCGTCGCCCTTTGCAGTCAGCATCACAATCGGCATGCTGGAAAATTCCCGAATTGCCTGACACACTTCAAATCCGTCCATCTTCGGAAGCATTACATCCAGCAGAATCATGTCGTATGCAGTTTCTTTCGCCATGTTCAGCGCCTCTTCGCCGTCATACGCGCAGTCCACTTCCATCCCATCCTGCTCCAAGCTGAAACGGATTCCTTTCACAATCAATTTTTCGTCATCAACAACGAGAACCTTCTTTGCCATGCCACACCTCATTCAACTGTGATATATTCTTTCATTTTTTCAAACAGTCCATCCTTTATTCCCGAGATATTCATTACCTCTTCCACTTTTGAAAATGCACCGTTCTTTTCCCTATAAGAAATAATACTGTCCGCTTTTGCCTCCCCGATTCCGGGAATTCGCATCAGCTGCTCTTTGCTTGCGGTATTCAGATTGATTTTTCCGTCTGCGCCGTCCGCCGGATTTGCGTCTGCCGGGTCATCATTCGTTTTTGCGGAAAGCTCTGTTCCCAAAACATCCCAGTTTCGCTCCTCGGCCTCCTCCACCGTCGGGACATATATCATCTGTCCGTCCGCAATAATCTCTGCCATGTTCCAGTAATTTTCTGCCGCGTTCTCACAAAAACCTCCCGCAGCCTCTACCGCATCGCAGATTCTGGGAGTTTTGCTCAGGATATAGACGCCGGGATTTTTGACTGCGCCGCAGACATACACATAAACCTCCTGCTCGAAAGGCCCGTCATCCTGCGGTTTTCCGGCGGTCTCCGGTGAAACAGCCGGATGTTCTGTCCCGGCTTCCTCTGATTGTTCAGATGAACGGTCTGTCTCGCTTTCCTCCGCAATTTCAGACGCGATAATAAGCGTCCTTTTATTTGTCCTGCATCCTGCCAGCAACAGGCATGCTCCGATTATACTTCCTGTAAGTATCATTCTTATTCTGTTTTTCATTGTTCTCCTTCCGCGTTCGGAAAGAGTACCAGCACCCAAAACTATTTTAACGACTTTTTACAATTATTACAAGTATATTTCATTTTTGTCTGCAACTATTCAAAATCCCACGCCAAAAGCATCCTATCCTGTCTGCTTTTGATGTGGGATTTGCTTTGGCTCTGGTTTATTTCCGGCAGCAATTCCTGTTGTGCTTCCTATTCGGCGGATGTTGCCTGCAGTGCCCTCTCCAGCTTTTCAATCATCTCGTCGACGTGTTCCTTTTCAACGACCAACGGCGGAACGAAACGCAGTACATTACTTCCGGCGGTAATTACGATAAGCCCCTGCTCCAGCGCTTTTGCGGAAACCTTTCCAACCGGAAGCGTACACTCCACGCCCTGCATAAGTCCCATGCCTCGGTGTGCGGTAAGACAGTCCCATTTTTCTATCAGCCGGTCAAGCTTCTGTGACAGGTACGGAGCGATTTTCTTCACATGCTCCGTAATTTTCAGTTCTTTAAATTGGTCGAACACACAGGATACTGCCGCCCCTGCAAACGGATTCCCGCCGTAGGTTGTTCCATGATCTCCGGGCGCGAGCGATTTGTCGGCAACCCTCTGCGTCATCAGAAATGCCCCTACGGGAACACCGCACCCCAGCGCCTTTGCACAAGTCATAATATCCGGCTTAATGTTATAATTCTGCCATGCGAACATCTCGCCGGTACGTCCCATTCCGCACTGGATTTCATCCAGGATGAGAAGAATATCTTTCTCGTCGCAAAGCGCGCGGACACCCTCTAAGAACTTTGGATTGGCCGGATAAATTCCGCCTTCTCCCTGCACCGTTTCCATGATAATCGCGCAGGTCTGATCCGTTACCTGTGCCTTCACGCTCTCCAAATCGTTGAAATCCGCAAATTTCACGCCGGGAAGAAGCGGTTCAAACGGCTCCTGATAATGTGCGTTTCCGGTTACGGAAAGGGCACCGAGACTTCTGCCATGGAACGAATGATTCATCGCGATGATTTCATGCCCCGCATGACCGTCTCTGGTGTACGCATATTTCTTCGCGGCCTTGATTGCTCCTTCGATCGCCTCTGTCCCGCTGTTTGTAAAAAACACGCGATCCATCCGGCTTGCCTTCAGAGTCTTTTCGGCGGCGGCAATGACCGGCGGATTATAGTACAGATTGGAGGTGTGAAGCAGGGCGTCCGCCTGATTTTTTAGCGCATTTTTGTAGGCCTCGTTACTGTAGCCGAGCGCACACACCGCAATTCCGGCGGCAAAATCCAGATATTTCCTGCCGTCCGTATCATAGAGGTATACGCCCTCCCCATGATCGAGGACGAGTGAAAAACGATTGTATGTGTGAAGCAGGCTCCCCTCTGCGCCGTCAATATACTGCTGCTTATTCATGGTAGAATTTATCCTCCTGATCTCCTAAAATAGCTGTTCCGATTCCCTTGTTCGTAAAGATTTCAAGCAGTAAGCAATGTGCAATCCTTCCGTCTAAAATATGTACGCGGGATACCCCATTCTCAATTGCGTCGATGCAGTTGTTCAGCTTCGGAAGCATTCCGCCGCCGATGAAGCCCTCCCTGATCAGTTCCCTCGCTTCTGAGACCGCAAGCTCCGAAATCAGTGTTGCTTTGTCATCCGGATCTTTATATACGCCTTCGATATCCGTAAGGAAAGCCAGCTTTTCGGCTTTTACCGCTCTTGCGATTGCGCAGGCCGCATCGTCGGCATTGATATTGTAGGTATTGTATCCGTCATCCATGCCGATCGGGCAGACGATTGGGAGAAAATCCTTCTCCAAAAGGTCATACAGAATCTTTGGATTTACTTCCGTTATCTCCCCGACAAATCCGATATCTTCCCCGCCGGCAAGCTTCTTCTTCACCTTGAGAAGACCGCCGTCTTTTCCGCTGATGCCGACAGACAATACGCCAAGCTCCTGCACAAGCTTTACCAGAGACTTGTTTACTTTATTGAGTACCATCTCGGCAATTTCCATGGTCGCTTCATCGGTCTTGCGGAGTCCGTTGACAAACACCGGCTCCATCCCGACTTTTCCGACCCACCGGCTGATTTCCTTTCCGCCGCCATGCACAATAATCGGCTTAAAGCCGACAAGCTTGAGCAGCGTCACATCCTCAATAACCTGCTTCTTCAAATTCTCGTCCACCATCGCCGAGCCGCCGTATTTTACCACGATAATCTTACGGTTAAATCTCTGAATATAGGGCAGTGCTTCAATCAGCACCTGCGCCTTTGCCAAAAGTTCATCCATGTTCTGTTCCGCCATGTCTTTATCCCCTTTTTCTCATTCTATATTTTCATTATGCCGCTTCTATTGATTGAACCTCGTAATGTTCGCCTCGTTTAACGTAAAATCATAATAATTCAGATCGTCGCGAAAGGTCCATCCCTCCCCCTGCCAGAACTGATTTCCGACTTCGTTTGACTTGAAGGCGATGATATTGACCTTGTTGATTTGTTCCGCCTGAAGCGCCCGCATGCATGCGACCGCCATTGCCTTACCAATACCGTTTTTCCGATAATTTTCATGCACACATACGTGATACATACAGCCGCGCCGGCCGTCATGCCCGCACAGAATTGCACCCACTATTCTTCCGTCGCAGACTGCGACCACGCTGGTAGATGGATTCCTTCGCAAAAACCGCTCTACGCCCTCCCTGGAATCGTCGATTGACCTTATTCCGAATCCATGGATGCTCATCCACAGTTCATATACTTTTTCGTAATCCTCCGGCGTCATCACGCGTATTTCATAGTTCATCTACGGTCTTCCTCTTTCCTAACACAATTCCTGCATATATGTAATCAGGCAGTCCCATTATGGGAACATCGGAACCATCTTTAGTCCCTCCGCCTCGTCAAAGCCGAACATCAGGTTCATATTCTGAACCGCCTGACCGGCTGCGCCTTTTACAAGGTTGTCAATCGCGCCCATCATCACGATGCGTCCGGTTCTCTCATCAATCACGAAATTGATATCTACATAGTTGCTGCCTTCCACCCATTTGGTCTCCGGGCACACGCCCTTTTTCAGCACCCGTACAAAACGCTCTTTCTCATAATACTGATCATACACAGCCTTTATCTCCTCGTAGGAAGGATATGTTTTGTCTGCTTTCTTATTTAAAGATGCATATTCTGTCGCAAGAATTCCGCGGTTCATCGGAACAAGATGCGGCGTGAAGCTTACGAAGATTTCTTTTCCTGCGGCATAGCCAAGCTGTTCCTCAATCTCCGGCGTGTGGCGGTGGCTTGCCACGCCGTACGCTTTCATGTTCTCGTTTACCTCGCAGAACAGATTCGGCAGCTTTGCGCCTCTTCCTGCACCTGAGGTTCCGGATTTTGCATCAATGATCAGAGTGTCCGGATCGATAAGTCCTTCCTTGACAAGCGGGTACGCCGTAAGGATGGAGCAGGTCGTGTAACATCCCGGATTTGCAATCAGTCGTGTGTCTGCATTTACCTTGTCGCGGTTGATCTCGCAAAGTCCATATACGGCCTCCCCGATGAACTGCGGACTCTTATGCTCAATCTTGTACCATTTTTCATAGGTAGCGACATCCTTGATACGGAAATCTGCGGAAAGGTCAATGATCTTTGCCTTATTTAACAGGTCTTCCGATAAAATGCCGGCTAAATATCCCTGCGGGGTTGCGGTAAAGATAACATCTGCCAACGCGGCAAGCTCATCCATGTTATCATCCATGCACTTTGCATCTACAATCTGAAACATATTGCCATATATATCCGCATAGTCCTGTTCCACATAACTGCGGGAGCCGTACCATGCAATCTCAACCTCCTTATGGTTCATCAGGATACGGACCAGCTCCGCTCCCGCATATCCGGTCGCACCTATAATTCCGGCTTTAATCATAAATCATTCCTTCTTTCTATGCATACAGATGGATGGGGCTGAATAGTTACCCCTATAATATAGTATACCTTTTTCAATCCGTAAAGAGAAAATGTTCACAAAGTTTTGTATATTTATACATTTTTTTGTATATTTTTTCACTTGCATTCGACAGGAAGTTGTTATATAGTTAATCTAGTTTTTGGCGTGATTTTAAGAAAGGATACATACGTTATGAAAGAAAAAGTTGTATTGGCGTACTCCGGTGGTCTTGACACTACCGCAATTATTCCATGGTTGAAGGAAACCTATGATTATGAAGTTGTCTGCTGCTGTATCAACTGCGGACAGGGAGAAGAATTGGACGGGCTGGAGGAGCGCGCAAAGCTTTCCGGTGCATCCAAGCTGTATATTGAAGATATCGTAGACGAATTCTGTGAAGACTATATCATTCCATGCGTACAGGCAGGCGCCGTATACGAGCACAAATATCTGCTCGGCACTTCCATGGCTCGTCCGGGAATCGCCAAGAAATTGGTAGAGGTTGCCCGCAAAGAGGGCGCTGTCGCCATCTGTCATGGAGCAACCGGAAAAGGAAACGACCAGATTCGCTTCGAGCTTGGCATCAAAGCTCTGGCACCGGACATCAAGGTTATCGCGCCCTGGAGACTGGATACGTGGAAGATGGATTCCCGCGAAGCGGAAATTGAATACTGCCGCGCACATGGAATCGACCTTCCGTTCTCTGCGGATTCGAGCTACAGCCGCGACCGCAACTTATGGCACATCAGTCATGAAGGACTTGAACTTGAAGATCCTTCCCTTGAGCCAAACTATGATCATATGCTCGTCCTTGGAGTTACCCCTGAAAAAGCTCCGGATGAGGGCGAATATGTAACCATGACCTTCGAGAAGGGCGTCCCAAAGACGGTCAACGGAAAAGAAATGAAGGTTTCGGACATCATACGTGAATTAAACCGCCTTGGCGGTAAGCATGGAATCGGTATCGTTGATATTGTTGAGAACCGGGTGGTTGGTATGAAGTCACGCGGCGTCTATGAGACTCCCGGCGGAACCATCCTTATGGAAGCGCATGACCAGCTTGAAGAGCTATGCCTTGACCGCGCCACCATGGAAATGAAAAAGGAGATCGGCAACAAGCTTGCGCAGGTCGTTTACGAAGGAAAGTGGTTCACTCCTCTTCGTGAAGCGCTTCAGGCATTTGTAACCTCCACGCAGGAATATGTAACCGGCGAGGTAAAATTTAAGCTTTATAAGGGAAACATCATCAAGGCCGGCACCACTTCTCCGTATTCTCTTTACAGCGATTCGCTTGCAAGCTTTACAACAGGCGATCAATATGATCACCACGATGCGGACGGATTCATCACATTGTTCGGACTACCGCTCAAGGTTCGCGCAATGATGCTGCAGAAGACCGGGAAAAAGACAAATTGATTCAAAAAAAGAAGAGATTGCCGATGCAGTCTCTTCTTTTTTTGCCAGGCTTTTCCTTTATGAATTTTTTTTTATTGTCTCAATAATCTCCTGCTTCAAATCAAGCGCCCGGTCTTTGATTGCACGCGGTACGGTCTTTGACACAAGGATTCTGCTCACAATCTTGGATGCCACATCATATTTTTCCAATCTGACCGCCATCTGCGCAATCAGAATATCCATCGTATGCTGATCCATTCCGCAGATTGGGAAGGATTCCGATGCCACCGCCTTTACCAGTCCTTCGTACGCCTGCTCATAATAAGACAATTCTTCCTCTTCACACTGCTTGATAATCTCGGAATCTTTGTCTTCGCCCTTTGCGAGAAGTTCTTCGCTCTTTCCTCTGCAAAGCCATGCCATTTTCAGGCAGGTATACGCTTTCTCGCTTACGGAGCCTTTCTTCACAACGGTGTTATACAAAGACAGCTTGTAACGCTCCAGCGCCATATCGTAGTCATAGGTGTCCGGTACATCCAGCAGCGTGCTGTTATATTTGCTGCAAACGCCGTCGCGGATCAGGCGGATCTGAAGTGTCGACAAATGTTCGAAATAGCGTGTCATTGCGGTATAGCCGCAATAAGGACAGGAGTACACATCATATTTTAATGTATCCACCCCTTTGTATCGCGGTCTCAAATCTTTATCCGGCGTCAGTCTTCTAAGCTTTGACAACCGCACAGACAATGCCTTGAATTTGTGGTCGCATACCGTACATGTCAGTTCCCTTTTGAAAAGAAGTTCCCCTTCCTCCATATCATCGACTGCTCTCTGTGCCGATGCGGCCGCAGTCTCTTCCTTTTTCTCTTCGGACTTATCCTCGGAAAACAGATCTCCCATTTCCTCTACGTCCAATCCAAATTTTTCTAAACCGTTAAATATTTTTTCCATTTCTTCTCCTTATGCCTGAGCAGGTAATTTAAACGAACTCTTTAGTGAAACAATACGATTAAACACCGGATGTCCTTCCGCAGAATCCTTGCAGTCTGCGCAGAAAAATCCTTGTCTTACAAACTGGAAACTCTCAAAAGCCTTCGCCTCTGCTAAAGCCGGCTCCACAATACAGTTTTCAAGTACCGTAAGTGAATTCGGATTTACATTCACATCCCCATTCTCGTTGTACACCCCAAGCTCTTCGTTAACTAAATTCTCGTATAGACGGGCAGTGACTTTCTTTCCGTATTCTGCTGATACCCAATGAATGGTACCCTTTACCTTGCGTCCGTCCGGGCTGTTCCCGCCCTTTGACGCCGGATCATAGGTACAGTGAATCTCGACCACCTTTCCGTTTTCATCCTTTACAAAGCTGTTGCATGTCACAAAGTACGCATTCATAAGACGAACCTCATTTCCCGGAAACATGCGGAAATATTTCTTTGGCGGCACTTCCATAAAGTCCTCACGCTCAATGTAAAGTTCGCGGGTAAACGGAACTTCGCGGCTGCCGAGCTTTGGATTTTCCAGATTATTCTCAACCGTCAGATACTCGACCTGTCCTTCCGGATAATTGTCAATCACTACCTTAACCGGATCAAGAACCGCCATCATACGCGGGCGTTTCAGTTTAAGATCCTCCCGGATGCAATACTCAAGCATCGCATAATCCACCGAGCTGTTTGCCTTTGAAACCCCACAGAGCTCTACAAAATTCTGAATGGATTCCGGCGTGAATCCTCTTCTTCGAAGAGCCGCAATCGAAACAAGTCTCGGATCATCCCAGCCGTCAACAATTCCCTGCTCCACCAATTTTTTAATATAGCGCTTGCCGGTTACCACGTTTGTCAGATAAAGCTTCGCAAACTCAATCTGCTTTGGCGATTCCTCCGGGGAATTCTTAAACCCGCACTCAATGACAACCCAGTCGTAAAGCGGCCTGTGGTCTTCAAACTCCAGCGTGCAGATGGAATGTGTAATCCCCTCCAGCGCATCTTCAATCGGATGTGCAAAATCATACATCGGATATACGCACCACTTATCTCCCGTATTGTGATGCGTCATATGGGCGACACGATAAA
This sequence comes from uncultured Lachnobacterium sp., assembly GCA_964614035.1. Taxonomy (GTDB): domain Bacteria; phylum Bacillota; class Clostridia; order Lachnospirales; family Lachnospiraceae; genus Roseburia. Next base: position 22,282 of record CAZTKM010000012.1, on the reverse strand, counting down.
GCACCGGATCCCTCATGTTGATGTTGGAGGAAGACATATCAATGCGGGCGCGAAGCACCTTGCTGCCATCCTCATATTTTCCATCTCTCATATCCGCAAAAAGCTGTAAGTTTTCCTCGATACTCCTGGTGGAATACGGATCCTCTTTTCCCGGCTCGGTAAGCGTTCCGCGGTATTGGCGGATCTGCTCCGCCGAAAGATCCGACACATAAGCTTTTCCCTTTTTGATCAGTCCCACCGCACATTCATACATCTGCTCGAAATAGTCTGACGCATAAAATAGCCGGTCCTCCCAATCCGCTCCAAGCCACTGCACATCAGCCTTAATCGACTCGACAAACTCTGACTTTTCCTTTGTAGGGTTCGTATCGTCAAAACGGAAATTGAATTTTCCACTATACTCGGCCGCAAGCCCATAATTAAGAAGAATGGATTTTGCATGTCCGATGTGAAGATACCCATTCGGTTCCGGTGGAAAACGCGTCTTTACAGTCGTACAATGTCCCTCTGCCAAATCCTTCTCAATGATTTGCTCAATAAAGTTCTTTGAAATAGTTTCGTTTTCCATAGTTGCTCCTTCATCTATCTCATTGCACCGCGAAAAAGAGGCTGCCGCACATGCGACAACCCCGCTCTTTGCGATATTTCTATTATAAAATCCAAGTGATACCTTGTCAACCAAAGACCTTCAAAAACAAAGTCCGAAATTACATGGTTCCTATATGGATGTGCGTGAACAGATGATCCTGACAGTATTCATAGTTCCCTGCACATTTTGAACAATAGCGGAACGTCAGATTCGGATCGTCTTTTTCTGTTCTTCCGCAGATTACGCACTTGTGCTTCGTAATTCCGGAGCCCGGACGCGGTTCTGCAAATTGCGCCTGAAACTGTGCTTTGCGCTTCCTTTGCTTTCTGCTGACATGGTGTCTGATAAAATAGAAAAACAATGCCATGTTGATGAGCGGAAGCACCATCTGCGAACAATATACAATAATTGTCATCATTCCGAATGCGACTCCGAGCGCCGCCTTTGTCTGCGCATATAACCGGATGATTGCATAGGCCATGTATGCAAGCTCCAGATACAGCATCCACTTCATTTTCATCGGAAGTATGAACCAGAATCTTACCTCTGCGTCCGGCATACAGATTGCAATGGCCATAAGCATGGAGAGCAAAATGTAATACGTGGTAAGATAAATCGGTATTCCTATTCCAAGTATGAAATAGGAAACCGCATAGATTATGAAGCCGCCAAGGCCGCACAACAGAATTCCGCCAATCAAAAACACGTTCATGCGGAAGGTTCCAAGCAGCATTTCCAGAGAATTGCCCCACATAAGAACACATACCAGAAACAGAATCGCGAATATGTCCAGACTTGTCGGCGGAATTAAAATCCATGACACAATTCTCCAGATCTGCCCATGTAAGATACTGTATACGTCAAACTGGCAATAGCTTAACAGAACGGCAAAAGCCGGAATTGCGCCGGCCAACACCTGAAGCAGATATCCCGCAATCAGTCCGATTACCAGATACCGGTCCAGCCTTGGAATTGCATACCTTCCGATTTTTCGTTCCAATTTATCCATCCAATTCATAAAAACACTCCTATACCTGCACTTTCTTGCCGCTCTCTTTTACAAATAAAAACACGCGCCCTGCGCTTCGCGGACTTTTCCTTGTCATGAATTATATGTGTTATGGTTTCCACTTGTCAATGCAGCCTGACCGAATTTCATAAAAATTTAACTTCATGGTAACTAAGAATTCTTTAGAATAGAGGCATTTTTGCTTATTTTTACCTCGAATTGAAGACGGCTGGTTCTGAAAGCCGTCGGGTTTGGCATATGATAAAGCAGAGGATGTCCGGATTGTCCCTGAAAATTGCACGTAAATTTTCGTTTTCGTTCATTCTTTTTTAATATTTATGTCCGTTGTTTTTTGTCGAACGGTGTCGTATAATGTAGAGTGCTCATACGGCGTTATGACATTATAATAAGAAAACATTTTTACTGGTTATTTCATGGAGGTTTCAAAATGAATAACAAAGCTTTATATAAGCTGGGAATTGATATTGGATCAACGACTGTTAAGGTTGCCGTTCTTGACGAACAGGACAGCCTTCTTTTCTCTGACTATGAGCGCCATTTTGCCAATATTCAGGAGACGTTATCCGATTTACTAAAAAAAGCATTCGATCAGCTCGGCGATTTTCATGTATCGCCGATGATTACCGGCTCCGGCGGACTTACTCTTGCAAAGCATTTGGAGGTTCCGTTTGTGCAGGAGGTTATTTCCGTATCTACCGCATTGCAGCACTATGCGCCGCAGACCGACGTCGCAATTGAGCTCGGCGGAGAGGATGCAAAGATCATCTACTTTGAGGGTGGAAATGTGGAGCAGCGTATGAACGGTATCTGTGCCGGTGGTACAGGTTCCTTCATTGACCAGATGGCATCCCTGATTCAGACCGACGCCTCCGGCTTAAATGAATACGCAAAGAATTATAAGGCAATCTATCCGATTGCCGCCCGCTGCGGCGTATTTGCCAAGACCGATATTCAGCCGCTCATCAATGAAGGAGCTACCCGCGAGGACTTATCCGCCTCCATTTTTCAGGCGGTGGTAAACCAGACCATCAGCGGTCTTGCCTGCGGAAAGCCGATTCGCGGTCACGTTGCGTTTTTAGGAGGCCCGCTTCATTTTCTATCGGAGCTGAAGGCTGCCTTTATCCGCACCTTAAACTTAGACAGTGAGCATGCGATTACCCCGGACAATTCACACCTGTTTGCCGCAATCGGATCTGCGCTGAATTATAAGGAAGATACGGTCACGACACTTTCTTCTATATTAGAGCGTCTTTCCGGCGGCATCAAAATGGAATTCGAGGTTGCCCGGATGGAGCCGCTTTTTGCCGATCAGGCCGCTTATGATGCTTTTACCGCACGCCATGGCAGCAGTCATGTAAGAACCGCCGATCTGGCATCCTACAAAGGCAACTGTTATTTAGGAATCGACGCCGGCTCCACAACCACCAAGATTGCTCTGGTATCCGAGTCAGGAGATCTGCTCTATTCTTTTTATAACAATAACAACGGCAGCCCGCTTACTACTGCAATCGGTTCCATTCAGGAAATCTATTCTTTACTTCCGGAGGACGTACATATTGTGCACTCCTGCTCAACCGGATACGGCGAAGCGCTCCTGAAGGCGGCGCTTATGCTGGATGAAGGCGAGGTCGAGACTGTCGCCCACTATTACGCTGCTGCCTTCTTTGATCCTAAGGTTGACTGTATCCTTGATATCGGCGGACAGGATATGAAATGCATTAAGATCAAGAACCAGACCGTTGATTCCGTTCTGCTGAATGAGGCCTGCTCTTCCGGATGCGGCTCTTTCATCGAGACATTTGCAAAGTCCTTAAATTATTCTGTGCAGGCTTTTGCGAAGGAGGCTCTTTTTGCCAAAAACCCGATTGACCTTGGGACCAGATGTACCGTATTTATGAATTCCAAGGTAAAGCAGGCGCAGAAGGAAGGTGCATCCGTCGCTGATATTTCCGCCGGACTTGCTTACTCTGTAATCAAGAATGCGCTCTTTAAGGTCATCAAGCTTTCCGATGCAAAAGACCTCGGCGAGAATATCGTAGTGCAGGGAGGAACCTTCTACAATGACGCCGTTCTTCGAAGCTTTGAAAAGATTGCCGGCGTGGAGGCAACCCGTCCGGACATTGCCGGAATCATGGGTGCTTTCGGTGCCGCGCTGATCGCGCGTGAACGGCACGAAAAAGGCTACCAGACCACCATGCTTACGATTGAGCAGATCAACGAGCTCTCCTATACGACCAAGCTTGCCAGATGTCAGGGATGTACCAACCATTGTCTTTTGACGATTAACAAATTCTCGGATAACAGACAGTATATTACCGGTAACCGCTGCGAGCGTGGTCTTGGAAAAGAGAAAAATAAAGAACATATACCGAACCTTTTTGAATATAAGAACAAACGAATTTTCGACTATGAGCCGCTCCCTAAAGAGGAAGCCGTCCGGGGAACCGTCGGTATCCCGCGTGTTCTCAATATGTACGAGAATTACCCGTTCTGGGCGACCTTTTTTACCAGACTTGGATTCCGGGTGGTGCTCTCTCCGCAGTCAACACGCAAAATTTACGAGCTTGGAATCGACTCTATCCCAAGCGAGTCCGAGTGTTATCCCGCAAAGCTTGCCCATGGACATATTACATGGCTCATACATCAGAATGTGGATTTCATCTTCTATCCTGCGATTCCGTATGAGCGCAAGGAGTTTGCGGATGCAAATAACCACTACAACTGCCCGATTGTTACTTCTTATTCAGAGAATATCAAGAACAATGTAGATGAGATTACAAACGGGGAGGTTCGTTTCCTAAATCCGTTTATGGCCTTTACAAGCGAGGAAACATTATCCCAGCAGCTGGTTGCAGTCTTTCGCGTACCGGAATTTGGCATCCCGGAATCCGAGATCCGCGACGCTGTATTGGAGGGCTGGAAGGAGCTTGCGGTAACGCGCATGGATATGCAGAAAAAGGGCGAGGAAGTCCTAAAATACATGGAAGAGAACGGCCGGCGCGGTATCGTCCTCGCAGGCCGCCCTTACCATGTAGACCCGGAGATCAACCATGGGATTCCGGAGCTGATTAACTCGTACGGCATCTGCGTCCTTACCGAGGATTCCGTATCACACCTTGGCAATCTGGAACGGCCGCTTATCGTTATGGATCAGTGGATGTACCATACCAGACTCTACTCCGCCGCAAACTTTGTAAAGACCAGAGAAGATCTTGATCTGATTCAGCTCAACTCTTTCGGCTGTGGGCTTGACGCCGTAACTACGGATTGCGTCAATGATATATTGACCGGTTCCGGCAAAATCTACACATGCTTAAAGATTGATGAAGTAAACAATCTCGGCGCGGCCCGTATTCGTGTCCGGTCCTTGCTATCCGCACTCCGCTCGAAAGAGAAGAAGCACGAAAAGCGCACGATTCATCCTGCAAATTATGAGCGTGTGCTCTTTACGGAGGAAATGTTCAAGGATCATTACACGATTATCTGTCCGCAGATGTCGCCGATTCATTTTGACCTTTTGGTTCCTGCCTTTCGTGCCGCCGGCTACAATATGGTCATCCCCGACGTGCCTGCAAGGGAATGCGTCGACGTCGGACTGAAATATGTAAATAACGACGCCTGCTATCCGTCCCTGATTGTCATCGGACAGATTATGTCCGCCGTTATGAGCGGCAAGTTTGATATGACACACACCGCAATCTTAATTTCCCAGACCGGAGGCGGATGTCGTGCGACCAACTATATCGGCTTCATCCGGCGAGCGCTAATCAAGGCCGGATACCCGGATGTCCCGGTTATCTCCATTAACATGGTAGGTCTTGAGAAGAATCCGGGATTTAAGATTTCTCCAAAGCTGATTCAGCATGGTCTGTACGCCCTCGAGTTCGGCGATATCTTTATGCGCTGCTTATACCGCATGCGTCCGTATGAGGCCATTCCGGGAAGCGCCAATGCGCTCCATGAGAAGTGGAAAAAGGAAGTGATTGCATTTGTCGGGAATACAAAGGTACTCTCCCATCGCAAGTACAAGAAGATGTGTCGTGCAATCATTCGTGATTTTGACAATCTTCCGATTACGGACGAAAAGAAGCCGCGCGTCGGAGTGGTAGGAGAGATCCTTGTAAAATTCCTTCCGGCAGCAAATAACTATATTGTGGATTTGCTTGAGTCGGAGGGAGCGGAAGCTGTTGTTCCCGACTTGACCGATTTCTTACTTTACTGCTGCTACAACCAGAACTTTAAGGCGGATTACCTTGGCGAATCTCAGAAATCCAAAAAGCTGAACAATCATCTGATCAAGTTCTTTGAGTGGTTAAGAAAAGATGCCAGAGACGAGCTGGCAAAGAGTAAACATTTTGAGCCGACCGCATATATCGAGGATCTCGCAAAGCTTGCAGAGCCAATCGTATCCTGCGGAAATCAGACCGGCGAAGGATGGTTTCTTACCGGCGAAATGTTAGAGCTGATTCATCAGGGGGCATCGAACATCGTATGTGCGCAGCCATTCGCCTGCCTGCCGAATCATATCGTCGGCAAAGGCGTAATCAAGGAAATCCGCCATGAGTTCCCTGCCGCCAACATCGTAGCCATAGACTACGATCCGGGTGCTTCTGAAGTAAACCAGTTGAACCGTATCAAGCTTATGCTTTCCACTGCGCAGAAGAACTTAAAGAAAGAGCAGAAGGCCGCAAATCAATAAAAGAATCCCGGAAACCGTTATCCTTGTGTCAGGATATTGTTTCCGGGATATTTTTCACTTGTTCCGAATGTATTTCATCATTCTGGTCTTGTTTCCGTCAAACCACAGCTCACAGAACATATCTATGCTCTCATCAATATAATCTGCAAATGGCATGGTGGCACTGTGAAAGGATTCCCTTCCTTTCCGGTAAGAGCTCACATACCCCTTTTTAACCATTCTTTGCAAAAAAGTCACAATCGTCGTTCTTGCATAGTCATACCCAAACCGTTTCTCCACATAAGGGCCGATTTCTTTCGTCGGAACATCCTCGCCCCCAAGGTCGTAAAGCGCCTTTAGAATGAACATCTCGTGCAGGCTTAATCTGCCTCCGTTATTATCCTGAATTGCCAATTTCTTTCCCTCCATATTCTTATATTATAAGAATATTATATACGAATATTATTCGTTATTCTACAGTTATAGATATTTTTTTAGAAAAATTATATTTTTTCGCAAAACGGCGTAAACAGAGTCCCGCCTCATATATGAGCAAATAGTTACAAGCGCTTAAAAAAACGGGTACATCTTATGCTCTGTCATATATGCCACAGACGCCTCCAGATCCTCATACCCCCGCACCTCAATCAGTACCGTCGGACGCTTTTCCTCCGGAAGCTCCTCCATATATTTATCGTACAACTCCCATGGAAGCTGCATGCTTCCCACCGGGCGGTGGGTATCCTGAATCTTATCGTTGTCATTGATATGCAAATGCTTCGTATATGGAGCGAGCGCATGAATCCACTCCGGTATCGAGGTATTCGAAAGAAACGCATGCGCCAGATCAAAACAGACTCCGAACCTTGGCTCATCCTTCATTCTATCGGCAAGCAGCCGCAGCAATTCCGGATCGTCGTCAAACATATTTTCCATATAAACCATAAGCCTCGGATACTCAGCCAGCAGTTTTCTCCAATATGCTTCGTTCCGATCCAGCCAGCCCTTCCGGTAGCTCTCCAGACGGAATGTCGGAATGTGGTTCGTGTGAAAAATTACCGCTTTTACGCCAAGCTCCGCTGCAATATCCATGCTTTGGTGTATGCGATAGTCCGATGCCTTAAAAATCAAAGGATCATCCGAATTTACACAGATATCCAGAAACACCCCATGCAGCGTGTCTTCGCTTCTGTCTCGTTCCATGGCCTTATATGCCGCGATAATCTCCTTTACCTTCCCTTCGTCATCCAGAATCTGCGGAAGAAAGAATTCATTGTATTCAAACCCTGCATTATAGTTTTCTGAGAATTTCAGGTAGTGGGATATTTGGTTCAATTTTGGAATACAGTAAACGTGCTTCATTGATAAATTCCTTTCTCGCCTTCATGTTTGGAATCTTCGGTTTGTCTATTTCCATAACACTGTATGCATCAACGTTCCGGCTCTTTCCTTTCAGCGCAAGTGCGCCGGCATATTCCATATCTGCGCGTCCGCCAATGGCCTGCTTTACCTCTTCGCTTACCAGAATCTGCCCCGGAGCGGCGTTTGACTCAAGCCTTGACGCCGTATTGACGGTATCTCCGATTGCCGTATAATCCATTCTCCTCAGGCAGCCGATATTTCCGACAACGGCCTCTCCCGCGTTGATACCGATTCCGATATGAATCTCTTTTCCATACATTTTCCTGTATCCTTCGCTGACAGACTCAAATCCCTTGCGAATATCATCTGCAGCGCACACCGCATGAATAATGTACTCCTCATCGTCCTGCGGCGCATTGAAAATCGCCATCGCGGCGTCTCCGACAAACTTATCCAGGGTTCCGTTCCATGCCTGAATGGAAGCATATACAAGCGTGAAATATTCATTTAATATGGCGACCACCTGTTCCGGATCCAGCTGTTCCGATATGGTGGTAAAGCCTCGTATATCGACAAACAGCACTGCGATATGCTTACGCTCGCTTACCGTTTTGAGCGCATACGGTGAGACATCCTCAATCTGATCTACAACTTTGGAATCCACGTACATTTTAAGCGTCGCTTCCATCCGCTTCCGCTCCGCATACTGTATGACCGTATGCTGAATCAAAAAGACGACAACGGATAACGGTACGAATATCAGAGGGATCAGAAGCATAAACCGATATCCATGCATGTTCAATGTATATGCAATGGAAAACACACAGAATCCCCAGCAGAACTGACCTGCAAATGCCAGCAGCCGCTTTCTGCTTGAAAATAAAATATAGAATAAGGTAATCGTAATTCCATAAAAGAGCGCCTGAAACAGCGGATCGACGTCCACAACGACTTTATCGCTTATGATAGCCTGCAAAATGGACGCGTCTACCATTACCTCCTGATACTGGAAACGCGATTTTATAAAATCCTTCACATTATTAAGAGGAACCGCATCATACTCTCCGATGAGTACCATTTTTCCCTCAATCAGCCCGGGATCATAGTTGCCGTCCAGGATTTCGGTATAAGAAATCTGCTGATAGCTGTCCGTATTCCAAAGGAAATTGAAGCTGAACAATCCCTCCCGATCCGGCTCCGGGAGTTCAAACGCCTCTTCGTTTTTCTCCTGAAATATCTTGTATACCGCCACCGCAAACGCATCATACTCCTTACCGGAATACATGACCGAAAGAGCCGCATTCCGGATTGTTCCATCGACGGACTGCTGCAGCGCATTGACAACGCCCACTGAGGCTACGCTGCACAAATCCTCAAACGGATACTCGATACACACCTCCATCTCGCCGAAATCTTCATCAGCAGCCACAGGCACCGGCGTCCGAAATTCATTTGGATTCGATTCCGCAGGAGCGGCACCGTCCATATCCGGTCCCTGGAAGGAAGCGTTGATCGGTACCACGACATTTCCGGCCTTTGCACAGGCTTCCACCAACGCGGCATCCCCCGCTTCGTCTCTTTCCCCGGACAGATTCACGTCAAGCCCGATTACCGCAGCCCCGTCTCCGGACAAAATGTCAATAAGCTTTGCATACCTTTCTCTGGACCATTCGTTATTGTCCCCATACAAAGCTTTCGCCGCCTCATCAATGCTTATAATCGTAATCCGCTCATCCGCACGCTCCAGCGGATTATACTTATATAAGAAATTCGTCAGAGCCTCATCCGCCTGATAAAAAACATGGGTATATGACAGCGTGGCAGCCGATATGCCCAGATAAACAGCAATTATAACTGTCGAAATCAAGCGGAGACGGGATTTTAGAAAAAATCCCGTCTTTTTCTTTTTTCCCATGAAAACCATTTCCCTCCATCTTATTTCGATAGTTGTTGTATGTACTCCGTATTCAATTTTTCAAGAGATGAGCTTAAATACTTCAGAAGCGTCCATACATAATCCGGATCCTTCTTTGCGATTGCATCAAAGGAACGAACATCCAGTTTCTGCACCGTCTGATAAATCGGATTCCGTTTATACTGGAATACGAACCGTTTGTCCGTCTGGTCAATCTTATCCAGCATCGCATTCAACCGGTTATTCAGGCTCAGCAGAATACGAAATGTAATTGAAGTCGCATTGAGTAAAAGCATCGTAAAATCCGTCTCTGACACTTCCAATACAACAACCTGCCCCGATACTGCGACAATTGTTGCGGAGCGCGGTTTTGACTCCAGAAGCGACATCTCGCCAAAAAAGCTTCCTTCTTCCATCGATCCGACCGACTGCGGATTATCCGAAAAAGAATTGATCATCACATCAACGCTTCCCTGTAACAATATGAACATGGAATGTCCGGTCTCGCCCTCTCGACAGATTGTCTGTCCTCCCTGAAATACAACCGTCCTGCCGCAGCCTTTCAGTAAATCAACATCCATAAATATTCTCCTTGTATAAAAACATGTAATGCTCTGTCAATACCAGAAAATATTATAGCACATGCAGTTCCAAATGTCTATTCTCCCAAAACGGCTTCCCCGCTCTCATACAATTGCTGCAGCAGCATCGGCTTTTTGATAAATCCCTTTACCGCATACTCTCCGTTTGCTACGGCACTCTCCATATCCTCCGAGGCAGATAAAAACAGCACCGGAACCTGTGCCAGCTCCTGCTTTGCGCGAATGGCTGCAAGCGCAGCCTGACCGGAGATTTTCTCCAGCTTCTGCTGCAGGGATGCCTCCGGCATATCCGGCGCTTCTGCTGCCGCCTTTCTGCCCTCGTCTTTCTCCGAGCGCACCAGCAGCTTCTCCTGCGGCAGATATTTTAACAGGACATCATTCAATTCCTTTTTCCGGAGCAGAACGAACGCCGCACTCTCATATGCTCCCACAAACAGCGTGATCAGCATGGAAGCCAGACCTCCCACGAGAACGGCAGTTATAATCAGGTTCATCATCTTATGCTGCATACTGTAATCTTCTTTTAGAAACATCTCTATTACATAAAATCCGTCTCCCGCAGTACAAAGCTGGTACTTGCCAGTTCTCTGAAATCGGACAGAACGGAAAGAATCTCTTTCAGCGAAGCTCCTTCCTGCGCCATCTTCGCAGCCTTTATCACAAGCAGCCTCATTCCGCTGGAAAGCTGCCCGGAATCAAATACGGTCACGTTAGCGTACTTTTGCGCCGCTTTTTCTGCCTGCTCATACACGACCGCGTAATACATAAATTGATATCCGACAGACACATCCGCAGCGAAATACAGCGTATTGAGCAGAATGTTCATCCATGTCGGAACAAGAGATACATAGCTTATCGTAATGGCCGTCACTACCGACATTATCTATCTCCTTCTCTCTGAAAAAAGACACCTGTCTATAATATACAAGATTTTGGGATTTTTTCTATTGTTTTGTCATAAATTGTCAATATTTCGGGCAAACCTGTGTGACATTGTGTCTGCGGACAGCAAATCCTGCGGCAAATATGAAGCAAGTCCGGATCTTCCCAGGCAGCAGCCCCTTTACCTGCAAAGAAAAAAGACGGAAGCTGTCTTTCCGCCTTTTCTCTTTCTTATGACAGCAGACTTCTCATGCTGTTTACGCCGATTGCGAGAGTTGAAGTATTGTGAAGCAGCGCCGAAGTTGTCGGGGCGATAACGCCCGCAACACCCAGAATAATCAGTGCAGAGTTAAAGGTAATAATCTGCCTGTAATTTTTCCGAATCCGCTTCATCAGACTGTCGCTCAATAATTTTAATGTCACAATCTGATATAGATCATCGGACGCAATGGTAATATCCGCTATTTCTCTTGCCAGTTCCGCGCCGTCGCTGATTGCAATTCCTGCGTCCGCCGCCGAAAGTGCCGGAGAATCGTTAATTCCGTCCCCAATCATAATTACCCGGTGTCCGGCCGCCTTCTCCCTCTCGACAAAGGATGCTTTATCTTCCGGCAATACTTCCGCATAATATTCGTCCACGCCGACCTTTTTGGCAATGACTGCTGCCGTTCGTTCACTGTCGCCGGTCATCATCACAATTTTCTTAAATCCGGCCCTTCGGAGGGAATTAATCACGCCTTCCGCCTCTTTTCGAAGCGGATCTTCTATGCAGATTACCGCCGCAAGCTTTCCCTCGATCGCAAGATAGAGATGTGAACATTCCAGCGGAAGCGAATCGTAAAGTTCCTGTTTTCCCTCCGGGATTACACAGGCCTCATCTTCAAATATAAAATGGTAGCTTCCGATTACTGCTTTTTTCCCTTCTATGCTTGAAGAGATTCCATGCGCCACCACATATTCTACCTTCGAATGCATCTCCTCATGTACCAGCTGTCTCTCTTTGGCAGCATCCACAACCGCCTTTGCCATAGAATGCGGAAAATGCTCTTCCAGACATGCTGCGATGCGCAGCAGTTCATCCGGCTTGTGTTCATCAAACGCAACCACACGAACCACCGTAGGCGTTGCTTTCGTGAGCGTTCCGGTCTTGTCGAACACGATGGTATCCGCTTCCGCGACTGCCTCCAGATACTTGCCGCCCTTTACCCTGATATTGTAAAGACCCGCTTCACGAATCGCAGACAAAACGGATATCGGCATTGCAAGCTTTAATGCGCAGGAGTAATCAACCATCAGAATAGACAACGCTTTTGTCACATTTCTTGTCACAAGGTAGGTAAGCAGGGTTCCGCCGAGCGAATACGGCACCAGTTTGTCCGCAAGATGCTCCGCTTTCCCTTCGAGCGCTGATTTCAGCTTTTCGGACTCCTCAATCATCGCTACAATCTTATCATATCTTCCTGCTCCTTCCGATGCCGTTACCCGGAGCGTAATCTCGCCTTCCTCCAGAACGGTTCCTGCAAAAACAGCAGCCTCTTTTGTTTTTGGGACAGGAACGGCTTCTCCTGTCAATGAGGCCTGATTTACCATTGCTTCTCCGTCTGTTACAATTCCGTCAAACGGAATGACATTGCCCATATGTACGACAACCTCATCCCCTTCCCTGACGACGGAGGTATCAGCCTGAACCTGTCCGTTTTCTGTCTTCAGCCACACCTTTCCCACGTTCAGCGACATGGTCTTTGCCAGATCATCCACAGATTTTTTGTGCGTCCATTCCTCTAACAATTCCCCGATACCAAGCAGAAACATAATTGAACCTGCCGTAGAAAAATCGCCGCGAAGCATTGACACGCCGATTGCGGTTGCGTCGAGAACCGGAACCTCAATCTTACGGTTCCACAGACATTGAAGCCCTTTTACCACATATCCGGCAGCGCGGAAAGCCAGAATTGCCGTACGAACCGGTAAGGGAAGTACAAGCTGCTTTCCATAATGCCACGCCACCTTTGCAATCAGTTTTTCCTGATATGTATTGTTCAGTTTCCTCCCGGATGTCACAAGCGCACACTCCGGCACATGCTCCTTGTCCGGGTGCAGCTTCCGCAAAAAACTTATCGTATCTTCCTTCGGTCCGACATAATTGACTACCACATCAGAGGTACGGTCATAAACCTTAACAAAAGTGACATTTTTGTACGTATGTATCAGATAGACCAGAGCATCCGCCTGTTCATACGACATCCGCTTAACCGGAAGATGAATCCTCAATCTTCCTTTTGTTTCATGTTCAATCCTAAACCTCATAATCGTTTACACTGGCTTCCTCTTCTTTTGCTGCGCGTTCGTCATTGATATTTTTTGCCTCGGCGTAAATATCCTCACAGTTTTCCTGAACCGTATTTACTGTCTTCATCACGCAATCCTTTGCGCGGAGAACTGCCGCCGTACAATGGGTGTACACATTCTTTGCATCCTTGCTTGCCAAGATCCTGATTCCTGCTGTTCCGAATGCGACTCCCGCCGCAAATAAGCCTGTGCCCTTCCATAAAGACTTCATCTGTAAAATCCTCCTTTTCTTCCTGTTTTGTTTACTTTCTATTTTATTTTATCTGTTTTGAAATTTGTCTTACAAGCCTAACTGTCCATAAACGTCTAAAACCGAAGCTAGTCGCATCTAACTGCCCCGCGCAGTACCAAGGCTTTCCCCGGGTTATTGAGAAAAACGGCTGTGCTTATTGAGAAACATTATCAACAGCGGGACCTAAAAAATCAGGATAAACCATGTCATGTTCATCCTGATTTTTCTACAGAGCATTACACACTGATTTTATACATATTTTTCCGGCTGATTGCCCCGATTTCCTCTAAGGTATTGATCATACGGTATACCGTTGCAGTTCCAATCGTTTCGTCCTTTTCGGAAGCCCTGTAATAGATTTCTTTACAACTGGCGCATTCATCCTCCAGGATAATATCCAAAAGCAGTAAGCGCTGCTTCGTGATACGGCATCCCTGTTTTCTTAATCTCGCAATTATAATCTCTCTCTGTTCCAATAATTCTGCAGACATGCCGGCCTCCTTCTTTCGCTATTTTGCAGCTTCTAAAATCTTGCTGTCCACCTTGAGTTCTCTGCTCTCCTTATACGGACGGAATAACAGATATACAAATCCGATCAGGATGATAAACGCCACAATTGTCCAGAAGCCAAATCCGCACTCGCCTGTAAAGAGGCCTGCGATACGATATACAACCAAGGATACCAGATAAGCCAGACCGCACTGATAACCGATTGCAAACCAGAACCACTTGCGATTGTTCATCTCACGCTTGATTGCTCCCATTGCAGCAAAGCATGGTGCGCAGAGAAGGTTAAATATCATAAAGGACATGCCGGCCGCTCCGACTGCTCCGTTTGATGAAACAAACGCATTGTACATATTCTGGTAGACAGTTCCGTCTCCGGCATTATAAAGAATACCCAACGTGCCGACAATATTCTCTTTTGCAACAAGTCCGGTAATCGATGCAACGGTTGCCTGCCAGTTTCCCCATCCCTGCGGAATGAAAATCCATGCGATTGCGTTTCCGATTTTTCCTAAAATAGAGAATTCCAGTTCATCCTCCGCAAGCATGCGCAGCTGTCCGTCCACTACGCCGAAGAACGATAAGAACCATACAATAATGGTTGAAAGCAGAATGATTGTTCCCGCCTTCTTGATGAATGACCAGCCGCGTTCCCACATACTGCGGAGAAGCGCTCCGACGGTCGGAAGGTGGTAAGCCGGAAGTTCCATAACGAACGGCGCCGGATCACCGGCAAACATCTTTGTCTTCTTTAAGATAATACCGGAGCAGATGATTGCTGCAATTCCGATGAAGTATGCGCTTGTGGCAATCCATGGAGAACCGCCGAATAGTGCGCCTGCGATCATTGCGACAAACGGAGTCTTAGCCCCGCATGGGATAAAGGTGGTTGTGATAATTGTCATCTTGCGGTCTCTGTCATTTTCAATCGTACGCGACGCCATAATACCCGGAACGCCGCACCCGACTCCGACAAGCATCGGAATAAATGATTTTCCGGAAAGTCCGAACTTGCGGAAAATACGATCCATAATAAAAGCGATACGCGCCATGTATCCGCAGGACTCAAGGAATGCAAGCAGAATGAACAATACTAACATCTGCGGCACAAAGCCAAGCACCGCACCGACGCCGGCTACAATACCGTCGATAATAAGTCCCTCAAGCCACTCGGCACATCCGATTGCCTGAAGACCGGAATCAATCGCATCCGGAATAGAAGGAACAAATACCCCATAATCAGCCGGATCCGGCTCATCAAAACCGTTCTCTTCCAGAAATGCTACGGCATCCATGTAAGACATGCCGTTTACCGCTTCCTCGTCCGCGTCCTCCGGAACTTCTGCAAAATACACAGTAATATCATAATCTTCCAGCGTTTCCTCATCCTGTACGCCGTAAGCTACATACGCTTCGCCCTCTGTAACAGACTGCATAAGCGCAAGCGTTGCATCGGCGTCAATCTCTTCTTCGCCATCCTCATTCTCGGTCATAACAAGCGCTCCATATGCGTCTATCGCTGCAACAGCGGAAGAATAATCGCCGGACGCCTCCTCATACGCACCCGTACCGATTCCAAAGAGGTGGAATCCATCGCCAAATAAATTGTCATTCGTCCAATCTGTGCACCATGCGCCGACCGTTGACATTGCAATATAGTAAACCAGAAACATAATTACTGCAAAAATCGGAAGGGCCAGAATACGGTTGGTTACAATCTTATCGATTTTGTCGGAAACCGTAAGTCTGCGTCCGCTCTGCGCTTTCGCTACACATTTTCCGATAATGGAAGAAATGTACACATAACGCTCATTTGTGATAATGCTTTCCGTATCGTCGTCAAACGCATCCTCCAGCTCCCTGACTTCCGCATCCACATTCGGCGCGGCCTTCATCTGCTCCGCAATCTTATCATCCTTCTCCAGAAGCTTGATGGAAAAGAACCGCTTCTGATTCTCCGGTACTTCACTTCCAAGCTTATCCTCTACCTTTGCGATAACAGCTTCCGCTTTCTCGTCAAACTTATGTACGCGGGTAACAGCCTTCTTTGCTTTCGCTGCTGCGACAGCCGTTTCTGCGGCCTTCATTACACCGGTTCCCTTGAGCGCCGAGATTTCAACAACCTCGCATCCCAAATTCTCGCCGAGCGCCTTAACGTCAACCTGATCGCCGTTTTTCTCAACAAGATCCATCATGTTAATCGCCAATACGACCGGAATACCCAGCTCGATAATCTGTGTGGTGAGATATAAATTACGCTCGATGTTTGTTCCGTCCACAATATTGATGATTGCATCCGGCTGCTCGCCGATCAGGTAATTTCTGGCAACCACTTCCTCCAAGGTATACGGAGACAGTGAGTAGATACCCGGTAAGTCCGTAATTACAATATCCTTGTGGCCTTTCAGCCTGCCTTCCTTTTTCTCTACCGTTACGCCCGGCCAGTTGCCGACGAACTGATTCGCACCGGTCAGGGCATTAAATAATGTTGTTTTTCCGCAGTTTGGATTACCTGCGAGAGCAATTTTTACTGCCATTTTTTTCATTCTCCTATCTACTAAAACATATCCATTCTGTTTTCATCTACGCAAACTGTGTTTGTTTGTCCTTCCCTACGTTAGTTTTTTCTAACTTATAGTCTTAAAAAAATCCGTATGCACAACTTCATACGGCTAAAACTATTCTACCTCAATCATTTCGGCATCCGCCTTACGGACAGACAATTCATATCCTCTGACAGTGACCTCCACAGGATCTCCGAGCGGCGCAACCTTTCGTATGTAAATCTCAACGTCCTTCGTAATTCCCATGTCCATGATTCTTCTCTTAACAGGGCCCTCGCCGGAAAGCTTCTTTACTAACACAGTCTCTCCGACCTTCGCTTCTCTTAATGTCTTCATGTTTGCTTCTCTTCCTTTCTTTAGACCATAATTTTGTTGGCCATATCTTTTCCAATAGCTACGCGGGAGTCTTTGACCTTCACGATCAGATTTCCTCCGATATCAGAGATGACCGTAACGCATCCTCCTACCACAAAGCCAAGGTTTTCCAAAAACTGCTTGGTGTCTTCCTTTCCTCCAACCTTCTTGATTGTCTGCTGTTCTCCGGGATTTGTCATTGTAAGCGGCATACTTTCCTCCCCTTCCTAAATGATATACATTTATTCATATTTTATGAATCCGATTCATCCTGTTCCATACTTCTATGGTTAGTATATGCTAACACTTATTAGAAGTCAATAACTTTTTGCATTTTTTTGTAAACGCATATTGACATACCGCTTTGGTTAGTCTATACTAACTAATAACCAGAGACAGAAAGGAATCTTATCCATGAATATAGGAACCATTATTGTACTGCTCATTGTTGCCGCAATTGCAATATTGGCGGCAAGAAGTATCTATAAAGATAAGAAAAACGGCAAGTCCACCTGTGGCGGCGATTGCAGCAGATGCCATGGCGGCTGCCATCGATAAAACCTGCCGCGACGGCAAGAAACCGGACATATTCCGCTTGGAGTATGTCCGGTTTCTTTGTTACGATTCTATTTTCGAATCCGGTATGTATTTTCTTAATATTTTCTCCAGTATATCCGGTTTTACCGGTTTGGCAATATAATCGGAAAAGCCTTCGTCCAGATATTCTGCAGCCGCGCCGTTTACTGCATTCGCAGTGAGCATAACTACCGGAGTATTCCTGTTCGGGCCTTCCTCCTTCCGGATGCGATGGAACGCTTCAATCCCATCCATAAAAGGCATCATGTGATCCATCAAAATGAGATCGTACTGCTTCTGCCCGGTAAGCCTCAATGCCGATTCGCCGCTTAGTGCGGTCTCCACCTGTACGCACGTCTCCTTCAAAAGTCCCTGTATTACCAACAGATTCATCTGCATATCATCGACCACCAGCACCCGCGCTGTCGGTGCATGGAATTCTTCCTTATATTCTTTCGTCCTCTTTACCGCCGACTTTTGGAAATTTCCCATCGGTTCCGGATTCACGATTTTCTGTGGAATCGTAACCGTAAAAGTCGTCCCCTTACCATCCTCGCTCTTTACCTCAATCCTGCCGTTCATAAGCTCCACCAGACTCTTTGTAATGGCAAGCCCCAGGCCGGTTCCTTCAATGGTGCGGTTTTTCACAATATCGAGTCTCTGGAACGACTCAAAAATTTTATCCATATCCTCCTTCGGAATCCCCACTCCCGTATCCGTTACCATAATCAGAAGATCTATGTTTTCGGCGTCAATGCTTTCAAAATCAACCGCAAGGCTTATATATCCTTTTTTCGTATACTTCACAGAATTTGTGAGCAGGTTTGTTATTATCTGACGAATCCTCTGCTCATCTCCGTAAAGCGTTCTTGGTATGTTCAGACGGTTTTTCACCCGGAATTCCAGACCTTTTTCTTTTGCCCGAAGATATACCAGATTGTAGCTGCTGTGCATTACCGACATCACATGATAATCATTACAAATTATTTCCATGTTGCCCGTCTCGATTTTAGAAAAGTCAAGAATATCATTGATCTGCGAGAGAAGGATTCCTCCTGCTTCCTCAATATTGCAGGCATACTCTTTGATTTCCTCAAGATTGTCTGTACGCTTAATCATTTCATTCATTCCGAGCACTGCATTGATCGGGCTTCGGATTTCATGGGACATATTCGCAAGGAACACTTTCTGATAGCCGTTTGCACGCTCTAACTCTTTTTGCTGTTCCTCGAGTTTTTGCTGCTCCGCCTTATAGATATTTTTCTGTATAACGACAGTGGTACACATCGCGACTGTCACAATAATGACACTGCCGCACACACTGATGTAGGCTTGCTCCGGTTCCGCAAATTTCTTAACCAGATCCGGATAAAAATAACTAAACGCATAGCATCCCATATTTATGGCAAAGGCAATCACAATCGCAATCCATGTCATTTTGCCATGCAGTACAAGCGTAATAAAGAACAGTTCATACACAAACCATACATTCACGCCGCTGCTCAAACCGCCTGCGGTAATCCATATGATTGGAATAACAATTATGACAAACGCAATCATGGCCAGCTGGCTGGCATTACCGCTTCTCCCTTTCGCGGAAACATACATAATCAGCGGTGTCAATACAACAGCCAGCGCAACGACAATAATTCCCTCTAAAGATACATTTGCGCCGATACATATCAAAAGGCCGAAAAAAGCGGCTACGACGCCCATAGACACGAACATGAACCCGAGTCTCTGCTCAATATCAATCGAATGGTCATATAACATTTCTTTTAATCTGGCAAACAGCTTTCTCATAGCAACAGCCCCTCTGTTTTTTTTTATTATATCAAATCCGAGAGACGCAAACAATTTGTTTTTTGACCTTACTATTTTTTCTCGTTTTGGAGATACTTTTTATAACCAGATTTATGATAGAATGAATGATATTGAAAAATATGAAAAGGGGATTTTCGGCATGAAATCCGATACTGTTTTAAATAACTCCCACAATCATCAGAAAAAAATTGCACTAATCAATGATTTCAGCGGTTTCGGAAGATGTTCCATCGCAGTTGAGCTGCCGGTCATTTCAAAGCTGAAGGTGCAGTGCTGTCTTCTTCCGACTTCGATTTTTTCCAACCACACCGGTTATCCAAGTCATTTTATGGAAGACTTCACTCCGAACATGCCGGCCTATATTGCGGAATGGAAAAAGCTCAACCTGACGTTCTCCGCTATCAGTACCGGTTTTTTGGGCTCCGCTGAACAGATCCGCATTGTCAGCGATTTCATTACCGACTTTCGGACAGAGGATACCATTGTCATTGTCGATCCGGTTATGGGGGACTACGGAAAGACCTATTCTACCTATACGGCGGATATGTGCAGACGCATAAAAAGTCTCGTAACCTACGCGGATATCATTACCCCGAATCTGACGGAGGCCTGTATCCTGACCGATACGCCCTACACAGAACATATAAAAAAGTCAGAGATTACGGAACTTGCCCAAAAGCTTACGAGCCTCGGTCCTTCCAAAGTCGTGATTACCGGCATCCCGCAAAAAAGCTATATCTGTAATTTCTGCTATGAAAAAGGAACCGAACCTGCCTTTGTAAAAACCCACAAGGTCGGTCAGTCGCGCTCCGGCACCGGAGATATTTTTGCGGCCGTCATCTCAGCTGATGCTGTGAATGGCGTTCCGTTTTATGACTCCGTAAAAAAAGCATCCCTTTTTATAAAGAAATGCATTTTGAAATCTATCGAGATGGATATCCCGCTCACAGACGGCGTATGCTTCGAAGAGGTTTTAGATCAATTAAGGTAACTGCGAAACTCAGACTTTGCAACAGAAATCAAAGAGTTTCGCAATTACCTATTTGTATATCAAAGATAAAGGAGATTTTACTTTCATGAAAAAAGAAATGACGATTGTATATAAAGTGCATAACAACTTATATGTGAATCTGACCAATCGTTGCTCCTGCGCCTGCGTGTTCTGTCTAAGACAAACGAAAGATCACATGGAAAGCTCCAACTCTCTCTGGCTTGACCATGAACCGGACTTTGAAGAAGTAACAAAGGCGTTCGAACAATTTGACGTCGATTTGTATCAGGAAATTGTCTTCTGCGGTTTCGGGGAGCCGACGGAACGCATCGATCTGCTTCTTGATGCAGCCCGGTATCTGAAAGAGACCTATCATAAACCAATCCGCATCAATACAAACGGTCAGGGCAATCTGATTAACAAACGCCCTATTGCCCCGGAAATGAAAGGTCTCATTGATACCGTATCCATCAGCCTGAATACCCCAAACGCCGCAAAATATCACGCGCTTGTCCGCAGCGAATTTGGAGAAAAGGCATACGAAGCAATGCTTGACTTTGCCAAAGAGGCAAAGGCTTATGTTCCGAATGTCGTGCTCACAACGGTCGCAACTACCCTGACACCGGAGGAAGAATCCGAATGTCAGGCCATCTGCGACTCCCTTGGCGTTACCTACCGAATACGCCCATGGGAGAACTGATCAGTCAATATTGTATTGTATTTTTTCCAACTCGCTTAATGCTTCATTCGGATACTGTTCTTTTGCATCCGCAAGGAGCATTTCGAGCGTCATGTATGGGAAGCGATACACTTCTGAATAATATGCTGCATACCCCGTTGAATGCTTTGGCATATACGGCATGCCGTTTTCCACAACTTCCATCAGGCCATAATCCTTCGCATTTAAAATATACAGATTGCCATATACATCCAATGCAATGGTGTTGCATTCCTCATATCTCCTAATATCTACAACCGCAAGGCGGTAATCCCCACTGTCTTCGCTCAAAAACACCTTGCTGTTATCCGCTGAAAAAGCAACATCAAGATTGCCTGCGCCCTCCATTGCACAAAGCTCTGTCACATTGCCGCTTTCAAGATCCATAAAGTATATGGTTCCTTCGTTCTGCACGCATGCAAAATGGCTGTCATCCACAAATACCGGATAAAGCTGTGTGTCTGGCAGAGAACGGATAGTCACAACACCGTTCCGGATTCCCATCTGGGAAATATGAACTTTCATTTCATAGGTGCTTCCATACCGGCTCGTTCCTTTCGTAAGATTATAGATTTCCAATTGTCCGTCCGCCTCCCCAAAGAAGCAGTAACCGGTGCTGCCTGCAACAAGCACTTCATTGACACTTGAAGCGGCCGCTTTTTCCGCAATCAGTTCTCCTGTATAGATATCAAACGCGTTTATGGTCTGTCCACCGGCTACAATCAGGCTGCTTTCCGGTTCCCCTTCGATCAAAATAGCAAGCACGCGATCCCTGCCATGCATGGAAATGAACGCGGCAATCTCCGTCTGCACCCAGTACGATTGCGGGGTTCTCGGCGAGCAGATTACAAGCAGAAATTCCGCTCCTGCAATGCACCCGAAATATTGTCCCCAAGGTCGCTTCCTAAAAAGACGCCCCGCCTATGCAGAGCGCCTTGCTTTAACTATAATCTTATAACATGATGTGGGGCAAAACCTTATTTTGCCCTATGATACTACGAATTGCTCCATTGCTTCGCATAAAGATCAGTCTACTATTCCATATTCCCGGTAAAACTGTTTTCGCGCCTCATCATCAGAAACAACTTTTTGTGCATCATCAATCTGTC
>CAZTKM010000011.1:0-59530 GCA_964614035.1 uncultured Lachnobacterium sp. | reverse complement strand
ATTATAAGGTACAGACAACATTCCCGCAAGGTTCTTTTCCGTTGTTACGATAAATATTCTTTGAAAAAATTGCATTCGTCATCATTGCAGACCTTTGCTACCTCGGTCTTTATGTTGCAGTGGAATACATGTCCAAGAGGCTGCTCGTCCGTTCCGTATACCTTTTCCTTTAAAGGTACGCGGAGCTCCGTTAATCTTACCTTCAGCATTTTCGCCTGAACCGCATCAACCGTTGTGTCGTTGTTGGCTGTCATGATATAGGCCGGCGGAAAATTTTCTGTCATGTAAGGCAGCGGATTTAGCAAATCGAACTGTTCCTTTGTGGTTTCCTTTAACACTTCTTTTAAAATTGCTTTATCAAATTCTCTTACATCCGGTCCGATTCCGAGCCTATACACGCCGCAATTCAACGCTATCGCGGTTGGCCGGAATGGTGTTACGCTTCCGTCCTCATGTCTTTTTTCCGCCGCCTTAAATGGGAACTTTGCTGCAAATTCCGGATTCGTATACATGGCAGCGCAGATGGAGAGCATATGTCCTCCTGCGGAGTCTCCTACTGCAAAAATATGTTCTGTGTCGAACTGATATTCCTCTGCATGTTCAAGCACCCACTGGAATACCGCATTGGAGTCTTCAATTCCTGCCGGATATTTATATTCCGGCGCAAGACGATAAGTAAAGTTTACGACTGCAAATCCTCTCTGTGCAAGACTCATGCAATACCACTGATAGACTTCTTTATTTCCATACATCCATGCACCGCCATGGATACTTACAATAACCGGAAGTATTTTTACGTTCTTTGGGCGATACACATCAAGACTTTGCCATTTCCTGCTTGTTCCGTATACAATATCATCATAACGCTCGATGTCCTCCGGTGTCGTAAGTCCTGCATCTCTTTTTCTGTCACTTGCTCCGAATCCCCTGCGGATTCTTCTGCTGAGAATTGACATAAAATATAAACCTCCTCTGTACTTTTTCCCTGATATTCTCTTTAGTATAGCATAACTTTCGTTAAAATTATATCTCCTTCTGGTGCAGATATTTTTCCTTTGTGGCAAGGCCGCCGCGGATATGGCGTTCTGCCTTGTTGACATCGAGAACCTTTCGCACTTCTTTGGACAGGTTCAGATTGATTCCCGGCAGACGGTGCACAATGTCCATATGTATTGTACTCTTACTGATTCCGAATACTTTCGCTGTCTGGCGCACCGTAGCATTGTTCTCAATAATATAGTTGGCTACTTCAATGGCTCTTTCTTCAATATATTTTTTCATAAAAATAACCCCTGCAATACTTTTTGTACATTCTATGAAGCATTGCATGGGGTTATGATTTTTTTCCTCAACTTTAAACTACTGCCGGTGCCTTTTCAATCATGTCGTGAAACATGTCCGTAAAATTTAATCCCTCTTTTTCTTTTCTCACTGCTCGCTTTATCGGTTCAGTAGTTTCCTGACGAAATCCGGAAGCCATTTTTGCACCATATACGCGAAGCAGTATCATGTTCTCATTTCTGTCAATATACTGCATACACTCATCCTCCTTGATTATGTGCAACCAATAAGAAACCAGAATCTCAAAAATATGAACTTTAGTTCATATAATATGTACTTCTATTCATATTGTACACGCAAAAATGGGCCGTTGTCAAGCGGCCCATGGATAATAATTTTGAATAATAGTTGCAATTTACTCGACGGATGTTACGGTGTAGTCCTGATCCTCTACTGCTTTTTTGAGCACATCCGCATCAATTTCTGCATTCAGTTTTACGACTGCGGTTCTTTCAGTATGGCTTACAATTGCCTCTTCCACCTCTGCGATTGCCTCCAATGCCTTCTTTACTCTGGCCTCACAGTGTCCGCACATCATTCCTTCAACGTGTAATGTTTTTTCCATGTTTTTTTCCTCTTTTCTTTTATGTTTTATTTTTTTATCATGACTTGCGTCATGTACTTTAAACAGATTCAGTCTTAGCGCATTGGTTACTACGCAAAAGCTTGACAAGCTCATTGCCGCCGCGCCAAACATCGGGTTTAGCTTCCATCCCAACGCAGGATACCACACTCCGGCTGCAAGGGGAATCCCTATGACATTATAGAAAAATGCCCAGAACAGATTTTCATGTATATTTCGAAGCGTAGCCCGGCTTAAACGGATTGCTGCCGGAACATCTGTGAGTCTGCTCTTCATAAGCACAATGTCTGCTGCTTCTATTGCTACATCGGTTCCCGCACCGATTGCAATTCCCATATCCGCTCTGGTAAGCGCCGGCGCGTCATTGATGCCGTCGCCTACCATAGCAACTTTACCTTTTGACTTCAGGCAGCGGATGACCGCTTCCTTCCCGTCCGGGAGCACCCCTGCGATGACTTCATCCACTCCGGCCTGCGCGCCGATAGCCATGGCGGTCTGTTCGTTGTCTCCGGTAAGCATCACAACGCGGATTCCCATGTTCTGAAGCTCCTGGATTGCTGAAGGACTGTCTTCCTTGATGGTATCGGCCACTGCAATCGTTCCTAAGAATTCCTCGTCCGTTGCAAAAAACAGCGGTGTCTTTCCTTCATTGGCAAGTGCCTTCGCACGCTCTTTAGTCTGTTCATCCAGCGACTTTATATCCCCTTCGCTGTTCTTTAACTGTTCTTCTATGAACTTACGGTTTCCGCCGAAAAGCTTTTTCCCACTTATTACGGCGGTAAGTCCGTTTCCGGGAAGCGCGGCAAAATCGGATACTTCATCGAATACCAATTGTTCTTCCTCTGCCTTTTTCATAATTGCTTTTGCAAGCGGATGCTCACTCTTTGCTTCTAAGGAAGCTGCAAGACAGAGAAGTTTTTCTTTTTGCTTTTCTTCCTGCTCGGAATCTGTTTTTGTCTCGCCCGCCGGAAGAATGTCTGTTACTTTCGGTTCTCCGTTTGTGATGGTTCCGGTCTTATCTAAGACTACGGTTTCCATCTTCCCGGTCTCTTCCAGAGACATTGCATTCTTAAACAGCACACCGTTTCTTGCGCCCATTCCGTTTCCGACCATGATTGCTACCGGGGTGGCAAGACCGAGTGCGCATGGGCAGCTGATTACAAGTACGGAAATTGCCCGCGCGATTGCAAATCCGAAAGTCTGTCCGGCAATGAGCCATATGACGAATGTAATCGCCGCAATAGTGATAACTGCCGGTACAAATACTCCGGATACTTTATCTGCGATTTTTGCAATCGGCGCCTTGGTTGCTGCCGCGTCTGATACCATCCGGATAATCTGCGAGAGTGTAGTGTCCTCGCCGATTCTCGTTGCCTTACAGCGCAGAAAACCGGACTGGTTGATTGTCGCGCCGTACACCTTGTCCCCTTCTGTCTTATCTACCGGTATGCTTTCGCCGGTCAGCGCGGATTCATTAACCGCACTGTTTCCGTCAACGACCACGCCGTCTACCGGAACATTTTCTCCCGGTCTTACTACAAACACATCGCCGATTTCCACTTCGTCGACAGGGACCGTAATCTCTTTTCCATCGCGCTCTAAGGCCGCAGTCTTTGGCGCAAGCTTCATCAGGCTTTTTAAGGCGTCTGTGGTCTTTCCCTTTGAATGTGCTTCCAGCATTTTTCCGACTGTGATTAACGTCAGAATCATAGCGGCAGATTCAAAGTAAAACTCCATCATATAGCCTTCTACCGCAGCCGCATCTCCCCTAAACTGTGCATCTGTCATTGCAAAAAGCGCATAGGTGCTGTAAGCAAACGCCGCGGATGAGCCGAGCGCTACCAGCGTGTCCATATTCGGCGCTCCATGGATCAGACTCTTAAATCCGCTGATAAAGAATTTCTGATTGATAATCATAATAACAATGGTAAGCAGCATCTGGATGAGCCCCATCATCACATGATTCCCATGCATAAATCCAGGGACCGGCCATCCCCACATCATATGTCCCATGGAAAAATACATGAGTACGATTAAAAATCCCAAGGATGCAAACAGACGCTTTTTTAGTTTCGGGGTCTCATAATCCTTTAGCGCCTCCTCCGCTTCCGCATACATATTTGTATCGGAATGAGTCGTGTTTGTTCCGGCTGTATTTGTTTTGTTTGCCTTTCGTTCTGTCTTCGGCACAGCGCCGTATCCGGCAGCCTCCACCGCCGCAAGAATCTGTGCATCCGTTGCGCTTCCTTCGACGCCCATGGAATTTGTCAGTAAACTTACCGAGCAGGAGTCTACTCCTTCCAGTTTGCTTACCGCTTTTTCTACTCTGGCGCTGCAGGCGGCACAGCTCATGCCTATAACTGTGTATTGTTTCATCATACATTTACCTCATGTCCTTCTTTTGGGCAGCTATCTCATCAACTTCTGCAGCGTATCCAGAAGCTCATCGATGGTTTCATCCTTACCCTCTTTGATATCATCTGCCACGCAGGTACGGATATGCTCTGCAAGCAGCACCTTGTTAAAGCTGTTTAATGCCGCATTTGCTGCCGACACCTGCACCATAATGTCCGGGCAGTAGCAATCCTCATCCAGCATGCGCTTGATTCCGCGAATCTGCCCTTCTACGCGGCTGAGACGATTTACAAGATCCTTGTACTCTTTTTCGGTTCGTTTCTTTTTCCTGTTGCAATGGCAGCAGGATTTTTCTTCTATCTGATTCTGTTGATTCTCATCCATACTACGACGCTGACCTTTCTTTTTTCCTGATTCAGTATATGATTTTCTTGCCCTTGCTATACCCCCTATGGGTATCTTTTTATAATATATACCCCCCATGGGGTATCTTGTCAAGTCGAAATAATGTTAAATAGATAGGGAACGAAGTTTCCTGTATGATAAAAACCACGGCGATTATGCCGTGGTCTCATAAAAATCATGCTCTGACTACAATTCTATCTTCTGCGGAAACGCTTCTTTTCTCATAATCCCCCACATTTTATCAATATAGGCAAGGGTGTAGAAGTTTTCGTAATAATGATAATTAAACGCACCCTTCAACGTCATGGAATACACGCTGTTTTCCTCGGTTATCAAGCCCAGCAGCTTTGCGATTTTCACTTCCATGCCATACATACTTTTCAACGGAACGCCGAAAAAGTTTTCAAAATCTGCAGCATCCACTCTCGTGCTGTATGCGCTCCAAAACAAATAATAAACCATTCGCTGGCGCATGGAAAAACGGATTGTAAGCGAGGTTGGAAGGTTCTCTTTCTCGACTCTTTTACAATATTCTTCCACAGAAAATGTATTAATCTTAAATTGGTCTTTCAACAAGGTTGTTGCCGAGCATCCGAATCCTAAAAAATTGTCTCTGGTCATGGACGAGTACCTTGCGTCCTTGCCGCTTGAGAATGTCCAGATCGAGCTGCGGGTATATCCCTTGTCCATACAGTAAACCATGATTGCATCCAGAATCTTTCGCTTTTCTTTTTTAGGCATCGCCGTTACCGGACTTGATGTAAAAGTGAAATCAATGAATGGTTAAATTGCTGCATGGTTAGCACCGTTTTGAAATGCTGTATCAATATCTGCTTTCAAATGCTCATAAGGGTGGATAACCGCTGTAATGTTATTGACCGAACAATGTCTGCATTTCAAATTGCATTTGTCCGTGACAATAACCGTACCAAGAATAGGCGCTCTTTTCTTAAACCAAATTGTTTTTACACCAAAACCTGCAAAATACATAAATGAAGAAATATTCATAATGTTTCCCGCTTTCTTTGTAACGCAGTGTCAGGAGCTCAATTGCCGTTGGTGTCATTTTCTAACAAATCCATGATTCTCTGAATCTCTGCACCTTCTACCGGAGCAGCGCCATAATTGACGTGCTTCCAATCGGAAGTAATCTCACAGAATACATTTCCTTTCATCCCTTTTTCAATTGTAAAATATCTTCCCCGCTCCTTAATCTTGTTCCACACAAAATATACGCGGAGCACAGACGCCATATCGATATCGCGGTTTGGAAGATCAACGTCTGCAATCAGAAGTTCGTCTGAGATATCGAGTGCCATAACGGAAAATTCCTCCGGAAGATACGGATACATGCGCTTCTGCTGATACGACTCCTCAAAAAGCGCATCCACACACTCTTCCTTCTTTTCACAGAGTTTATCCATGAACGCTTTCCCTTCGTCAAAGAACTTCTTCGGAAGGAAGCGCATCTCGAACTGTTTGCGTTCAAAGACTGCATACTGCTTTGCATTCATCTTGATTGCTTTCATTCCGGGCGGCGGTGTAATTGTCCCATCCGCATTGGCTGCCGCACCGGCTTTTTTCATTGCTTCTGCGCGCTCTTTTTCGACGGTATCCATGCGTCGGATCAATTCTTCCTTCAGGATCAGATTCTGCGTAAACGGATTGACCGCAATCCCTTTTATCTCAAGCTCGGGCTTATTTGCCATCTGAAGCACTGCAAGAAACGGCATATTCATAATTGCAGGAATCTTCGGCTCTTTGGGAATCTGCTCTTTCTGTGAATAGATCGGAAGATATATCACGTCCTCTTTGCTCTTTAAAAAAGCCGGAATCGGCTGCTTCTTATCGTTTAGCATTGCCGGTACAAGCACGCGGCAGGTTCTCAAATGATTTAATAAGGTATTTAATGCCTCTTTCGTTTTCTCCTTTGCATAGGCCGCCACAAGTTCCTCTAATTTTTCATTTCTGACATCAATGGTAACCTGCGGATCGGTTACTTTCTTCTTCTCTACACTCATTTACATGCTCCTTCATTTATATCCTCGCGCCGTCAATTTTCCCTTCATAAAGCATTCGGATCATCTCTGTGTCTCTGTCCATCCATGGCTGCTTCAAAAATTGTGCATTGCTCTCGATAATTTCCTGCGGAGTCGCCCATACCAGATGAAATCCCATTGCAATCTCGCTCTCTGTCATTGCGGTCGCCCCCAGCTCGTCCTTCGCATCGCAAAAATAAAAGTAAGAGTGACATACATATTTCTTATCCGGCTCAAAACGGTCCCTCCTGATTTCAAGCATCTTACCGATTTCCCGGATGGTCTCCTCTTTGATAATAAGTCCGGATTCCTCTGATACTTCCCTTGCCAAAGCCTCAGAAAAATTCTCTCCTTCGTTCACTCCTCCGCCAAGAATCTTATACATTCCGTCCCTGCCTTTCTGCATTGCGATTTTTCCGTCGCGGACAATAATAGCCCGGACGGTATGCTTTTCAAAGACAGGCATATCCTCTGTATAATCCATTCTGTCAAATACTTTAAGCGTTTTCATCCTATATGTATTCTCCTTGTCGCAGACTCTTACAAATCCTTTCTCCTATTCTATCAGATATGCCCGAAAAGAAAAAGCCTAAAATATATTGTGTTTTTTTTAACAAAGTGCTAAAATTTTCATCGTAACTGTATTGTATCCCTTAACGTTTGGGCAAACAGGCATCTCCTTTTTCATTTGCCATAAGACGCTGTACCTGACCGGACGGCAGCCGTATGGAATACCATTTGAAAAAACTGCTTAAAGGCATACGCGGCGGGGAATAATAACATGGAGGAATTGAATAATGAAAAACAGTACCAAAACAATCGTGGGAATCGGACTTCTCACAGCAATCGTCATCGTGCTGCAGGCGCTTGCCATCAGCATTCGTTTCGGAGTGTTCACAATCACTCTCGTTCTTGCACCTATCATCGTAGGCGCTGCTCTTTACGGATATAAGGCCGGAGCATGGCTTGGATTCGTATTCGGAGTCGTTGTTCTCTTTACCGACGCAGGAGCATTCTTGGCAGTTAATATCCCGGGAACCATTGTCACATGTATCTTAAAAGGTGTTTGCGCCGGACTTGCAGCCGGATCCGTCTATCTTGCACTTTCCAGAAAAAATAAACTGCTTGCGGTCATATGCGCAGGTATCGCCGCGCCTGTTGCCAACACCGGTGTTTTCTTACTGGGATGCAGCATCTTCTTCCTTGATACAATCAAGGCCTGGGCCGGTAATGCAAACGTTGCCGTATTCATGGTTACTTCTTTTGTAGGATTGAACTTCGTTGTCGAGCTGCTCATCAATTTAGTGCTCAGCTCCGTCATCGTACAGATTATCAACATCGGAAAGAAATCACTCGCGAATACATAATCGGAGGGTTCAAAGGAGGCGCTTATGATTTTAACAATCGACATTGGAAACACAAACATTGTACTCGGATGCATGGATGAAGATAAGAACGAGATGATCTTTGAGGAGCGCATCTACACAGACAGAAAAAAAGCTGCCGTAGAACACGCCATTGCTATGAAGACCATCTTCGATTTACATAAAATTGATCCATCCACGCTTCAGGGAGGAATCCTTTCCTCCTCCGTTCCGCCGGTTACCGAACTTGTAAAAAAGGCTGCCGAGCAGCTCCTCGGAAAATGCATTATCGAGGTTGCCCCGGACATTAAAACCGGTGTCGATATTAAGCTGGACGATCCTGCACAGTTAGGTCCTGACCTTCTGGTCGGCGCAGTTGCCGGACTTGCCGAGTATGGCGCTCCGCTCATTTTGATTGATATCGGAACGGCCACTACCATTTCCGTCATCAATGATCAGCGCCGCTTTGTCGGCGGTATGATTATGCCGGGAATTCATGTTTCCCTCGATGGACTGTGCATGCATGCGGCGCATCTTCCGCAGATTGCGATTGAAAAGCCAAAGAAATTAATCGGAAGTGCAACGGTTGATTCCATGCAGAGCGGTATCCTTTACGGACACGCTTCCTGCATAGACGGAATGGTCGAGCGGATCTGGGAGGATCTCGGATATAAGACTTCGGTTGTTGCAACCGGCGGATTATCCACGAAAGTCATTCCGTTATGCAAGAAGAACATTATTGTCGACGATCAGCTTCTTCTTAAAGGATTGATGATCTTATATAAGGAAAACCATAATTAGTACCCAAAAAGTTCCTGTTTTATCATCGCAAAGCATCCGCGTTTTTTATGGTGTTGTGCATTGAAACAGGAACTTTTTTCTTCGGATGCTTGACAGCTCTAAACGGGAATATCCCTGCCGTTCCATTCCAGACGCTTTGCTTGTTCCTCACACACAGCCCATTTGATTATCTGCGCTACGGTTTTCGGAGTGATTGCATCCGTAATTGCAATCGGAAGTTCATATCTCTCCCACCTGCCGCTTGTTTTTGTATTTTAGAAACTTTTCTACTTGTCTTTTCTCGTGATTAATACGACGTTCTCGACGTGACTTGTCATTGGAAAGCAATCAAACGGTGTACATTCCTTTACCTGATAACCACGTTTTGTAAGATATTTCAAATCCCTTGCCAGCGTATCCGGTCCGCAGGATATGTAGACCACTTTCTCAGGGGAAAGCTTTATAACGGACGCAAGAAATGTTTCGTCGCTTCCGGCGCGCGGCGGATCCATAATCACAACATCTGCCGTCTCCTTCTTTGCTGCCATCTCCGCCATAAATTGTCCCGCATCCTCATTTACAAAACGGATATTATGTACATCATTGATTTTTGCATTGGTTACCGCATCGCGGATTGCGTCTTTATTTAATTCGACGCCAATCACTTCTTTTGCCGCTTTACTTGCAATCAGCCCTATGGTTCCGGTTCCGCAGTATGCATCAATTACCTTCTCTTTTCCGGTCATTTGTGCGCATGCGATTGCCTTCTGATACAAGACTTCGGTCTGCTTCGGATTAACCTGATAGAAAGAAGACGGAGAAATCCGAAATCTCATCCCGCAAAGCTCGTCTTCAATAAATCCTTTTCCATATATCGTAATATTGCGCTCTCCGAGTACCATACTGGTTTTCTTATCATTTATGTTAAGTATCACTGTGCTGATATTCGGATGGTTCTTGCGCAGAGCTTTCACAAAATTGTTCTTTGACGGAAGAATCGGCGAGCTTAAAACAAGCACCGCCATGATTTGTCCGGTATGATATCCTTTGCGGATGAGCACATGCCGGAGCAGGCCGTACCCGCTGTCCTCGTCATAGGTCTTAATCTTGAACAAGCGGAGCAGTCCTTTTATGTCACGAATGATTGCATCCGCTTCCTCATCCTCAATCATACAGCTTTCCACATCCACCACATCATGAGAATTTTTCCTGTAGCATCCTGCTACTATCTTTCCCTGTTTCGTGCGGTCAAAGACAGCATGCACCTTATGGCGGTAATGAAGCGGATCCTCCATTCCGACAATCGGCGAAACCTTGCAGAACGGCTCCATAAGTTTTCTCATATAGCTCTGCTTCAGGCGAAGCTGCTCTTCGTAGCTTATCCCCTGATAATCACACCCGCCGCATTTTTTCGCGTACAAGCAGCCTTTTTGCTCCGCTTTTTTATGTTTCTGATTCTCTCTCATAATGCCTCTGATCTCCCCGGCGCATTTCATGCGCCAGGGCAATTTACATCTATTATCCCTGCCAGTTATGCGTGGCAATTCTTCCTTCCAATTGGCTGATTCCGGCATTCTCAGCCCACATCAAATTATCCTGCTCTGCTAAAGCCCGCTGTGTTTTCAGCTGCCTTTCGTGCTCCTGCTTTTCCATCTTGGATTTCTTTTTTCTGCTCATGTGCGCTCTCCTTCCACTATACGAATCTGTTGTAGGTAATTGCGAGACTCAGACTTTACAACCATTCGTTGTACAATATAGCAATCGCTTATATGAATCTGTTTCGCAGATATTTTATACAGATACATGTCACAGATATTCCGACAAAATATCACATTCATAGTATGTGTCGCATAGCAGGAAACTATCCGGTCAGCCTTTATATATTCTTCTTTTAATCCTTTTCCCAACTAAGGCGCACCTTCTTACCTTTTCCATGGGGAATTTTCCTTATTTCATCACGCTGCGCACCCATGCGATTTCTTTCGCATATCCTGCGTCATCATTCGGTGTTTCAAGAATAAACGGTTTCCCCTGCAAAAGAGGATGCGTAACCACTTTTTCCAGCGCATCCAGTCCGATATTTCCTTTCCCTAACAGTTCATGGCGGTCCTTGTGCGCCCCGAGCGGATTCATGCTGTCATTCATATGGATTGCGCAAAGCCGGTCCAGCCCAATAACCTTGTCAAATTCATCCAGCACACCGTCCAAATCGGAGACGATATCATATCCGCCGTCCCATATGTGACAAGTATCTAAGCATACGCCAATCTTATCTTTTAATTCCACGCGGTCGATGATTGTGCGAAGCTGCTTGAAATTCCTTCCGATTTCGCTTCCTTTTCCCGCCATGGTCTCAAGCAGCACCGTCGTTTTCATTTCCGGAAACAACGCTTCATTTACCGCTTCCACAATGTAGTCTATGCCTGTCTCTTCCCCTTGTCCGACGTGGGAGCCCGGATGAAAATTGTAGAAATTTCCCGGCAGATATTCCATACGTTTTAAGTCATCCGCAAACATATCTGCGGCGAATCTTCGTATATCCGGCTTGTCCGAGCACAGATTCATCGTATAGGGCGCATGGGCAACCAGCGGTCCGAAGTTATGTTCCTCCATGATGGAAAGAAGCGCTTTCACGTCCTTCTCATCAATATTCTTCGCCTTTCCTCCTCGCGGATTTCTTGTGAAAAAAGCAAATGTGTCCGCACCGAGTTTTAATGCATTCTTTCCCATCTCCTCAAATCCTCCGGATGAGGAAAGATGATTTCCGATAAATATCATATTTAACCTCCTTTTTTAAAAGCTTTTCTATTGGTTTCCTATTTGTCCTCAAGCAGTATTTTTGTTCGAACAATCCGATACACCGATTCGTCCAGACGCTCCTTGCTGATTCTTCCGTCCTGTACCGCTGTAAGAACCGCCTCGTAGGCTCCATGAAAATCCTCCGGCATAAGAAGCATATCGCACCCTGCTTCCAGTGCATATACTGCTGCTTCATTCGAATCATAGTAATCTGTAATTGCGCCCATACTTAACGAATCTGTGATAATAATGCCCTGATAGCCCATCTCCTCCCGAAGTATATCGGTTACCAGAATCTTTGAAAATGTCGCAGGAATATCTTTTGTCCCTTCCCCCGCCTTTGGAAACGCCGGGACAAACTCTTCTCCTGTTACTTCCGGCACACAGATATGCGCCACCATCACAAAATCCACCCCATGTTCTTCCGCATACATAAACGGAACCAATTCCGTCTCATAAAGTTCGTCACGCGTCTTGTAAGAGTATGCCGCGCCTGTGTGGGAATCCTCCGCAGTTCCGCCATGTCCCGGAAAATGCTTATAGCAGGACAAAATGCCATTGTTATGAAGACCATCGGAATAGCTTGCCGCCATGTCCGAGACAAGCGACGGATCCGTTCCAAAGGAGCGATCGCCGATCACTGCATTTTCCGGATTCGTAATGACGTCCGCATCCGGTGCAAAATCCACATTAAATCCCAATTCATTCAGATAGGAGCCAATCGTATCCGCCGCATCGAAGATTACTTTTGTATCGCCGTTCTTTGCAAGCGTTCCCATTGCATCGACGGACTCTACATGAAAATTTTCGTTTTTTCCGATCCGCCGGACCCTCCCGCCCTCTTCGTCGACCGCAAGAAAAAGAGGCAAATTTTGCCCGCTCCTGTAGTTTTCCTGCGCAATGCTTAGCATCTGCGTCGTCTGTTCCGCATCCAGCAGATTCTTGGCAAAATACACCACTCCGCCTACCGGATATTCATGTAATGCCTCCGCAAAGGCCATATCTGTCTCCACTACAGGATCCGTCTCCACAAGACTTTCCGGTGCCACGAAAAAAAGCTGTGCGACCTTTTCCTCCAACGTCATGGAAGAAAGCACCTCCTTCGTCCGAAGATCCAACAATTCCTCTTCGGATGGTTCCTCTTCGGGAGGTTCCTCCGCGGCTTCGCTCTGTCCGGATCCGCTTGCCGCAGGCTCTGCCGACGTTTCTTCCTCTTTTGCCATGTTCCCTGCATCCTCTGCTGCTTCTAAAGTACCGGACTGTTCCTCCGGCAAAGCCCGATGCCCCTTCAGTAATAAAAATAACATACACAGCACTACTGCAGTCAGCGCAAAGCCGGATATTACCAATCGTACCATTTTTTTCTTTTGCATATATTTAAAATGTATTCCTCCTGATGCCGTTTTCCGATCTGTCCGATACCAAAAATGCCGGCTCTTAGTCTTTTTGTAATTTTCTCATAATTTTACCATGCCTACAACTCTTTTTTATAGCGTCTCCGATATTTCCGACAGCAAAATACAGGCAGAGTCCAGCGTCGTTCCGTATTTCAAATATTTCCATACATTGATGGAGGCAAGAGGATGTCCCTCAAAATCAAAAAATGCCTGATTATCCCACGAACTACCGCCATAATACAGTCCCGCATCCTCCGGATCATAATCGGAAGCATAGCTGCTTGCCCATCCGCTTCCATACTTTTCCCAGATTGCAGAATTATCTCCCTTGCCAACCGGAATCCATGCACCTTCCCAGCAAAATACTCCGGATGCACCGGCTTCGCTGGCATTGGCAACCACATTATCGGAAGACGTCTCTCCCGCCATTCCATAGTTGATCTCATTACCAATCTGAACCATCGCAACATCCACGCCGGCATCCAGAAGTTCGGTCAGACTCTCTTTTGTGTATTCATACAAAGCATCTGATTTTTCTTCCAATGCCATTTCCTCCCATGCCTTAGGTGCATGCTGTCTCTTTGGGTCAGCCCAAAAATCCGAATAGTGAAAATCGATGCAGACCTTCATTCCATACTTCGTTGCCCGCTTCTCCAGTTCTTTTGCCCTTCAGATATGACATGAATTCTGATACACACATTTTAGGTGGAATCGCCACATACATATGCACATGATCTACACATATTTTCCCATCAATAAGCTGTACTTGTTTCATCTCACATAATTTCTTAACAATTTCCACTAAATCTCTTTTTGTCTCACCATACATTATTTTTCTCCGATATTTAGGGATAAAAACAATATGATAGGTGCAATTCCATCGTGTATGTTGTATACCTTGATTATCCATATGGATACCTCCTATGCTTTTGATATGGCCTGCGAAACCAATATCATTATGGCATAGGAGTTTTTTTAGTGCTCTAGGTAACGCTACGGCTTTGCCTCGGCCCCCATTTCAAATGGGGGATATAGATACTGTTCATTATAAGCTAACCTACACTTTCTCTTGCACCAGTTCGAAAGATTTGTTAATTTTAGCATCAACCTTTTATAAGATCAGCCATCATTATTCACAGTAATAAAATCCCCTCAGATTTGTTCTGGGGGATTGCTAATATTTAGGTATTTTTTTGCAAAAGTGTGTCAAAAGGTGTGTCAGGCTTCCGATTTATGAAATTGAAATGTTCCAGGAATCCTATAAAATAGGCATTCCTGGTAACTACTTCTCCTCGCACACCTGGAAAATAAAAAACTTCAAATAGTAGCTTTCCGGCGTGTCAGAAGCATTTGTCCAAAGAATCGGATGATCCGGCGCCTGCGTGCGAAATTCCACCTGTCGGAGACGCTTGTGCGCCGCCTTTGCCGCCTCCTTGACGGTCTTTGCAAAAAGCTCCTGTGTCATAAAATGTGAACATGAACACGTCGCAAGATATCCGCCGTCCTTTACCAGTTTAAGCCCCTTCCTGTTGATTTCACGATACCCCTTAATCGCATTTTTCGTCGCTTCTTTGGACTTTGTAAATGCGGGCGGGTCAAGAATGACGACGTCATAGCTCTCTCCTGCCGCTGCAAGCCTTGGAAGCTCGTCCAAAACATTTGCACAGCGGAATGTTACGGCGTCTGAAAGTCCGTTCCTTTTTGCGTTTTCAGCTGCCTGCTGCACCGCAAATTCCGAGATATCAAGCCCTGTTACTTCTGTTGCTCCGGCAAGTCCCGCATTCAGTGCGAATGTTCCCATATGAGTAAAGCAGTCAAGCACCCTCACGCTCCGCCCCTGCTGTGGTTTACAAATGCGCTGCATGGCAAGCCTGTTATACTTCTGGTCTAAGAAAAATCCGGTCTTCTGTCCGCACACCACGTCCACCAGATAGCGGATGCCGTTTTCGACGATTTCCACTTCCGGAACCGGACAGTCCTTTTCCCTTCCGTAATCGTTGACGCCGTATCTTTCCCGAAGGGTTTCATCGGCGCTCCATATCACGCCTTTGTACCGCGGCAGACCTTCCTTATCGCGCTCTTTTGCATCGCTCCGCTCATACGCCAGCCGGATCTCAATCCCATCCTCTTTCATGCATGCGATAAGCTGTTCCACAATAAGCATCTTA
Source organism: uncultured Lachnobacterium sp. (assembly GCA_964614035.1). GTDB lineage: Bacteria > Bacillota > Clostridia > Lachnospirales > Lachnospiraceae > Roseburia. Next base: position 44,299 of record CAZTKM010000011.1, on the reverse strand, counting down.
AACTGCTCCATTCCAAGCGCAAGACATTCCGCCACCAGCACATCCGCATACTTGTCCACCGTAAGCCCCGGCAGAAAGTCCGCCTCGCCGAAAATCACGCGGCAACAGTTTAAATCCGTATACCCGCCTGTGCTTCCGACGTACATGACCTGCTTGCGGTATTCCCATGCATTTTTTACACGCATGGCAAAAAACGCTTCATCTATTTCCTCATCTTTTCTTCGTGTCAGCATGCGGATTCTGATTTTCGAATTCTGATTGATAAATCCTTTTCCCATCGGGTATCCGTCAAAATCCCTTACCGTAACCACATCGCCGTTCTTAAAGCTCCCAGTAATGGTATCAATCTCGTTGTCAAAAATCCACGCCCCGCCGGCTTTGATGGTACGTCCCTCGCCTTTTTTTAATGTAACGATTGTATGATTTTCCATGTTCTTACCTCATTTTTATATCGAAGAAGTTTTCTTTTATTCTACCACTATATCACAAAAGTACAATTTAAGTTCACTCATTGCCTGGCATATTTGTTTGATGTAAAATATAGATAATAATATGCTCCAAGGGGGAATTGACATGATTAGCATTAGTTTGTGCATGATTGTAAAAAATGAAGAGAAGGTTCTGTCCCGCTGTCTGGACAGTCTGAAGGAAATCATGGATGAGATTATTATCGTGGATACCGGTTCTACGGATCGAACCAAGGAGATTGCCATGCAATATACGGACAAGGTATATGAATTTTCCTGGTGTGAGGATTTTGCGGCCGCAAGAAATTTTTCTTTTTCCAAAGCCACCAAAGAATACATCTATGCCCCGGATGCAGACGAATATCTGGATGAGACCAACCGCAAGCGCTTTTTGATGTTAAAGGCTGCTATGCTTCCGGAAATTGAAATTGTCACGATGAAATATCTGACGCCTTCCGAATATAATACGGTGCAAAATTCCGCATATGACGTGCGCCCGAAGTTGTTCCGCAGGCTCCGCACATTTACCTGGATTAACCCCGTCCATGAAACCGTCCGCCTTGATCCGGTCATCTTCGACAGCGATGTTGAGATTCAGCATCTTCCGCATACGCTGCATGGGAAGCGGGATTTTTCCATCTTTCTTCATTCTTATGAGAAAAACGGCTTTTTACCTCCAACCATTGTGACCATGTATGCGAAGGAATTGTTGAAATGCGGCACAGAAGAGGACTTTGCGGATGCGGCTCCCTTCTTCGAGGGCCTGTATCAGCAGGCTCCTTCCGAGGAGCCGACCTGCGTACTATCGCGCTATTACCGGCAAAAAGGCGAAATCGACCGGTTTTTCTCCATCGCGTTAAAGAATGTCGCGCAGAACGGCTGCAGCGAGGTATGCTGTGAGCTTGGCGCCTACTATCTGTCAAAGGAGGATTTCAATGAAGCGGCACTCTGGTACTATAACGCCGCATACGAGACCACGCCCGCATTGGATATCGAGGCCGGCGGCGGTATACCGCTTGCCGCGCTCGCAGAAGTGTATGAGCGGTGGGCGGACGCCAAAACAGAAGCGCTTCTCGCCATTCCTGCAGGCGCGAGAGGTAATTTTTCCGCCGATTCCGATATGATTGCGGATCTGCGCAAAAATGCAGAGGATTATCGCAAGCAGGCAGAAGAATGGATGTTGCCACAGACAATCTGAAATGATATAATAATCATAGTATGATAAATTTTTAACAAGGAGGCTGTTATGAGTTTTGCAGACGAATATAAGCAGAAGCTGGTCAGTGCCGATGAGGCCGTCAAGGTTGTCAAGTCCGGGGACTGGGTAGATTACGGCTGGTGCAGCGGAACGCCGGATCTGCTGGATAAGGCTCTGGCTAAGAGAACGGATGAATTGAAAGATATCAAGCTGCATGGCGGCATTTTATTAAAACCGCTTGCTGTTTTTGAACGGGAGGATGCCGGCGAGCACTTTACCTGGAATTCCTGGCATATGTCGGGCATCGAGCGCAAACTGATTGCGCGCGGCTGTTCCTTCTATTGTCCGATGCGCTATTCCGAACTCCCGCGCTACTATCGCGACGGAGCCGCAACCGTAAATGTTGCAATGTTTCAGGTTGCTCCGATGGACGCCCATGGATATTTTAATTTTGGCCCAAACGCATCCCATCTTGGCGCTGTATGTGAGAAGGCGGATTACATTATCGTTGAGGTCAATCAGAACATGCCCCGCTGTCATGGCGGTTCAGAGGTTGGCGTTCATATTTCCAATGTTACATATGTTGTCGAAGGCGAAAATCCTCCGATTGGCGAGCTCGGTGCATCCGGCCCTGCAACCGAGGTTGACCGGAAAGTAGCCCGGCTCATTGTAGACCAGATTCCAAACGGTGCCTGTCTGCAGCTTGGAATCGGCGGTATGCCGAATGCGGTAGGTTCCCTGATTGCCGAGTCGGATCTTAAAGATCTCGGCGTTCACACAGAAATGTATGTCGATGCGTTTGTTGATATTGCCAGAGCGGGCAAGATTACAGGCGCACACAAGAATATCGACCGTTTCCGTCAGGTATACGGTTTCGGCGCCGGAACGAAGAAAATGTACGACTACATGGACGAAAATCCGGAGCTTATGAGCGCCCCTGTCAGCTACACCAACGATATCCGTTCCATTTCCGCTCTCGATAACTTTATCTCAATCAACAACTGCGTGGATATAGACCTATACGGTCAGGTCAGTTCGGAATCTTCGGGGATTAAGCACATCAGCGGAGCAGGCGGACAGCTCGATTTCGTGTTAGGAGCGTACCTGTCAAACGGCGGAAAGAGCTTTATCTGCTGTTCTTCCACGTTTACGGACAAAGCCGGAACCCTGCATTCGCGTATCCGCCCTACTTTAGCGGACGGCTCCGTTGTTACCGACACACGCGCCAACACGCATTATGTCGTAACGGAATACGGTATGGTAAATGTCAAGGGACTTTCCGCATGGGAAAAGGCAGAGGCTATCATCAGCATCGCTCATCCGTCTTTCCGCGACGAGCTCATTGCCGAGGCTGAAAAAATGCACATTTGGAGACGTTCCAACAGATAGTCAGGGGAATTTTATGAGCAAAGAACATACTCACATATCAGCGGATGGCACTGTGGTAACACATGCTCACGACGGTGCGCATCCGCATCACCATGAAAACACCAAAGCCGTCCTCAACCGCATGAATCGTGCAATCGGACATATGGAATCCATCAAAAAAATGGTCGAGGACGGCCGCGACTGCTCAGAAGTTCTGATCCAGATTGCAGCCGTAAAATCCGCAATCAACAACATCGGTAAAATCATCCTGGAAGATCACATCAACCACTGTATTGTAGATGCTGTCGAGACCGGCGACAAGAAGGCTCTCGAAGACCTGAACGAGGCGATTGAGAAGTTCATGAAGTAACGGAAACTTCCCCTGCGAGCACGCGCTTGTAATCTTCATAGTTTTTGCGCAAAAGATTTGGCGTGTCGAGTCCGTAAGGGCATTTGCTCTTACAATGGCCGCAGTTTAAGCAGTCCTCGATTTTCTTCATCTTAGCCTGGCCTTCTTCGTTGAGCTGCGCCTCAGACGGCGAGCGGCGAAGAAGAAGCGACATTCTCGCACAGTTGTTAATTTCAATTCCGGCCGGGCATGGCATACAGTATCCGCAGCCTCTGCAGAAATCGCCGCTCAACTCCTTCACGTCATGCTCAATCAGCGTCCTTATCTCTTTGGTCATTGTCGGAGGATTCTCGATGTATGAAATAAACTTGTCCAATTCTTTTTCCCTCTGTACGCCCCAGATCGGCAGAACATTATCAAATTGCGCCTCAAATGCATATGCTGCGGCAGAGTTCGTGATGAGACCGCCGGATAAGGCTTTCATCGCGATAAATCCCATGTCTGCTTTCTTGCAGAGCGCTACCAGTTCCATGTCCTTTTCCGTCGCGAGATAGCAGAATGGGAACTGCAAGGTCTCATACAGCCCGGACTCGATCGCCTCCTTCGCAACTGCAAGTCTGTGGTTTGTAATTCCGATATGGCGGATCTTTCCCTGCTCTTTTGCTTCAAGCATCGCTTCATACAGTCCGGTTCCGTCTCCCGGTTTCGGGCAGAAGGACGGATTATGGAACTGATAAATATCAATATAGTTCGTGCGAAGGTTGTTCAGCGAGGTCTCTAAGTCTTTCCAGAAGGCCTCTGCGGTTGTTGCGCCGGTCTTTGTCGCAATGAACACGTTTTCTCTCATTCCGTCAAACGCTTCGCCAAGCTTTTCTTCACTGTCCGTATACCAGCGTGCCGTATCAAAAAACGTAATTCCGGCTTTATATGCTTTTCTGGCAAGATATACTGCATCTGCCTTCTCAATTCTCTGGATTGGAAGAGCACCGAATCCATTCTTATTCACAGTAATTCCTGTCCTTCCAAGCGTAACTTCTTCTCTCATACCTGTTCTCCTTACCTGTATGTATTGTTGATTCCTCTTATTTTATATGGTATCATTTTTTCTCTTACACTTCTACCGGAAAAGAAAAAAGCAGTCACTGGACTGCTTTTTCGTGGGAAGGTGTTTTTTACTATTGGGGATAGTAAAAATAATGTATTAAGGGGTTAATACTGGTGCCATCTCTGACACACGCCCATTATATATCACAAGTACCAGTGATAAAAGTACTATTTTTAAAAAGTCAATGACACTTTTGATAATTTGAAATTATCATTTTTTTCTTGTCATACAAGACTAACTTTACTATAATAAGGCTAACCATATTTGGTCAAAGGGGGATTTTCAAATGGTTTTCTCAGAAAAATTAACATTTTTAATGCGCATTTCCGGAACCAGCAATAAGGGGCTGGCAGAGTTTCTTCATGTAGATCCGTCGCGTATCAGCCAGCTCAAAACCGGCAGACGCGGACGGCCAAGAGATCCGGAAAGTTTAAATTCAATCGCCACATTCTTTGCCCGACATTGTACATCAAATTCTCAGCGCATAGCGCTTTCGGAGGGCTTCGGAAATGTAACCTTTTCCAGGGAGATTACCACAGAGGAATTATCCAGAACCATCTTTTCTTGGCTGGCGGACACGCCTCTTGAGTCACCAAATTCTTCTATGAAAGCCGTCATTGGCAGCGACGCGAAGCAGGAAAAGGGAATTTCTTCCGCAGACGGTCAGGAGCAATTCATTTTTTACGGCAATGAGGGCAAACGAAATGCAGTCCGGCTCATGTATCAGCAGGCGCTCGAGATGGGAGAATCCCAGACTATTTACATATGCTCCGAGGAAAATCCGACCTGGTACTATGAAGATCCCGCATTTCTCGCCGAGCAGGAGGAACAGCGCCTGCGCCTGGTGAAAAAGGGGTTTCATATTATACATATTCTGGATCTGAATACCTCGCTGGCTGTAACCTTTGAAAACGTCATTCGCTGGATTCCTGCCTATATGACAGGAATGGTGGAACCATACTATTATCCCCGCATCCGGGATGGCGTCTTTAATCACACCCTCATGATTATTCCGGGGAAAATATCTCTTTTTTCTACGAGTATTGCGAACAATCCTCTTTCACGAATGACACTGGTGTCAACGAATACGCATGTGCTGGAGGAAACGAAAGCGTTTTTCCTCGATTACTTTAACATCTGTATTCCTGTGATGAAGGTGCATCGGACCAGCGAAGAGACCTACCGTTGTATTACAGATTTATGCTCGATTACGTCCGCGCGGATGCAGAAACGGCTGTCGCTCCCGTCGAGCAGCGTCCCTATCCATATTCTGGAAAAATACGCAAAGACGCCAAATGACTCTTACCGGTCGGATTTTGCCCGGTTCTGCATTGAGAATCTTCCCCGGTTCGAGTCTGATTTGCAGCTCTATGAAAATGTGGAAATCTGTCCTCTTGCGACTGCAGAAGAAGTGCGTTCGGGTAAAGTGCGGATTGAATTTCCCAGCAGCATCAAGGATGCAAAGGAATTCTACACACCGGAAACCTATGCCGCCCACCTAAAAAACATCATTGATACGATGGAAGCCTATGAAAACTTTCATTTTATCCCTATCCCGTACAATGAGAACGATTATGTGACAATCATGATTAAACGGGAGAAAAAAGCCATCCTTTCCAATACAAAGGACGGTATGATTACCATTGAAACAGAACAAAGCGATATGGTTAAAATATTTCAGGAATACCTGTTGCGTCATATCGGCAATACCGATTTTCGCAGCGCAAACGGCCGTCAACAGATTCTCGGCAGACTTAAAACCCTAGCTGCCGAGCTTACCGATTGAGATATCCAGATCTACCGGCCCGGATATTCCCGCAACCTCGCCCTTCTCGCTGTACTGCCATATCTCATAATCATATGGGTAGTACAGCGTGTCGGAGTATGCGGCAAACCATTTATCATAGTCTTCCAATTCCTTCAGATCCAGCATCAGAACTGCCATCTCCAGATTGAAGTAAATCATTGGTGTATACCCTGCTTCTTTCACAGTCTCACAGAACAGCTTTACCAGCCTTGTTCTCTCCTCCGGCGTGAGCGCATTCATTCTTCCGGAGTCCGCTGTTATTTTTTCCACATCCACTGCAATCGTACAGCTGTCCGTATATTTCGACGCCTTCTGTATTGCGAGATTGGCTTCCTCTAAGATTTCTTCCTCCGTAATTGCCTGTGAAAACACATATATGCCGGCTTCAATGCCGTTGCTTAATGCGCCCTGCATATTCGCGTCAAAATATTCGTCTTCCACCAGCTTCCCCGTAGAACCATAACCCCGGTAAAGGGCGCGGATGAATGCAAACTCCACACCGTCGGCAGCCACTTCATCCCACTTGATTTTTCCCTGATGGGAGGATACGTCGATTCCTTTTCTTGATACGACGGCTCCGTCTCTCTCATACTGATATTCGCCGTTTTCCAGCACACGAAGCCCCGCCTGCTCCATCTCATTCATGGAAAGCGTCCAGTCAATCGGAACGAATGCATATGCACCGTTTGATGCAAGCACCAGCTCGTCCGGATAAAGCGGGCGGACAGCCTGCATGATTGAATCTCCTGCCATAAGAGATATCTTTAATTCTTCCAGCGCCTCCTCGCGTCCCTGCACCCTTGCCGCTTCTTCTGCGACGGTTGCATTATAGTTCTCCGTCTCGAGCATCTGCTGCACTTCCTCATAGGTATAGGTTACTTCTTTTACCGTCTCCTGCTTGTCCGAGAGCTTTATAAAGGCCAGAATTGCCAGCAGAATTGCAAAAGATACCAGCAGCAGAATCACAACGATTACTGCCCAGTTCGCCAGCGGCTCCCTGTTCCTGCTCTTGCGGGTGTTTACCGGTTCCTCTTTGTCAAAGTCCTGAATGACATTATTTTCCATCTGTTCCCTATTTATCTTAAATATATTCATCTTCTCCCTCAATTCTTCCGGCGTACTTTATTGAAATTCTACATAAATCGTGTATGTGCTCCCATTTCCCATAAACTGAACGCTTTTTCCCTGTCCGATTGCACGTGCAACCTCCTGACTGTTCGACATCTCGTACTGATACTGGTCATAAACCGTTTGATTTGCACATTGGAAAGAAAAATTATTTCCTGCTCCAAGAAGTGCCGACAGATTTTCCAGACTGTAGCTGTCGAAATACCTGCCTTCCCGGATATAGTAGGAATTTTCCATGGAATCCGCTGCCGGAAGCGCCGCCCCTTTGCTTGCGGTATGTGTCATCCACATGTAAGAATCCGTTTCTCCGAACCAGCTGTAATCCACCGCATAACCGGCCTCCTCCATATCATCGCCTGCCGTACAGTCGACCTGACACCATACGCCGTTCAGACGCACCATGTTCCATGCATGATTCTCGCCCTGCATAGTGCCGGTTACCATGATACAGGGGATTTCCGCCTCATCACACAAGTATTTAAACGCACATGCATACCCTCTGCATACGCTCTCGCCGAGAACTGCGGAATACAGGCTTTGATTATACGGCGCGTCCTTGCTGTACGTTAAATTCGTCACAACATACTCATAGATTGCAAGTGCTTTCTCATAATCGGACATATCCCCCGACAGCGCCGAAATGCACACGTTCCGGTAATTTTCAATCGCTGCCTTCGCCGTAGCCTGTTCCTCCCGCGGCATGATTTCCTCCGCCATAACCGCCATGGAGACGCTTGCTCCCAGCGTAACGGTCTGGGTTTTGAGGCTGCCAATATAGAACAACTCCGGATTATCCAGAAGAATATACTCCATAAGCTGCCCCACACGCTCTGAATCGGTAGTCCTCACATAAGTGTAATCCATATGATTGGCCATAATCAGGTATAGTTCCTTGTAAAGACTTTTTTCCTCTTCCGACAGCGTATCATAATAATACATCAGATGCGCCGGCAGATTTCCTTCTGAATGAAGATCTTCTTTGACCTCCTCACTCTGCGATCCGTCTTCTGCATCATCCGTCCCATCCGGCTTTGGGATCCAAAGCCTGTTCTCTTCCTGATCCGGCTCAATCTCTTCCCTGACGACCGTTTGCTCCTTCTGGACGGATTGCACGTATTTCTCGAATTGCTCCTCGGGGACAAGATTGTATACGGCAACCGCCAGAAATATTAAGCTGCTAAAAAGTATAATGATTTTTTGCTTCATGTCCTGCTCCTATGTTCCTATTGTAAAGAAGAGTAAAACCCCACGCCACCGGCAGTTCAGCCGATGATGTGAGGTCTCTTTCCGACTCATTCAAGCATATCTTTACCAGCAGAGCACCTCGTGCCCGTCTTCCGTCACAAGCACCATGATTTCCCACTGTGCGGAAGGAAGTCCGTCGTCTGTATATACTTCCCAGTCATTCTCATCATCCACAAAGATATCCGGTTTCCCCATATTTACCATCGGTTCAATCGTAAAAATCATTCCCGGAACCATCAACATCTCTGTTCCTCTTTTTGAATTGTATCCCACCCATGGCTCCTCGTGGAATTCCAGACCGACGCCATGTCCGCCGATTTCCCGGACAACGGAGTAGCCGTTCGCAAAGGCATGGTCATGTACGGCCTGCCCCATATCGCCGAGAAAGCCCCATGGTTTTACTTCCTCGAGCCCAAGATACACACATTCCTTGGTCACATCCACAAGCTTTTTCTTTTCCGGGCTGATCGTTCCGATGCAGAACATTCTTGATGAATCGGAAAAATACCCGTTTAAGATTGTGGAGCAGTCCACGTTAATAATGTCTCCTTCTTTTAGGATCACGTTCTCAGACGGAAATCCATGGCAGACCTGATTGTTCAGGGAAGTACATACGCTGTACGGAAATCCCTCATAATGAAGCGGCGCGGGAATCCCTCCCATATCGGTCGTCATATCATATACAATCTTATCGATTTGTGCGGTATTCATCCCTTCGTGGATGTGTTCTTCAATATAGTCCAGTACCGCAATATTGATTTTTGCGCTCTCCTTGATTCCGGCAATCTGATCCGCATTCTTGATAATATCATGTGTCGGCACTTTATGTCCTGATGCGGCAATTCTTGCAATGCGCTCGTCAAAAGCCGCATGGCACACCTTATATTTCTTACCGCTTCTGCACCAGCAGGGATCGTTTCTTCCGATTTTTACTGACATTTTTTATTCTTCTTTCTTTCCATGTTCCAGCGTCACGTCTCCAAATCTGATACGCTTTAAAATCACTTTATTTATGTTTACATCCTGCGTCTTTGCAAAGTCTTCATAAGTATCTGTGTAAAACTCATAATCCTCATAGGACGCTCCCTGTAATTCACTGTAAATCAGCTGCATTTTCTGGGCATACATGATCTTGCGCATGGTATGCTCGATGTTCTCCCGGTCTATCCCCAGCTTTTTTTCTTTCCCTTCACTTTCCAGATCATACCAGAAATCCTGAACCGACAGTAAGAGTGCATCCTCCTCCTCGCCGCTCAATTCGATTCCCTCCGCTACCGCCATCTGGTAAAAAATCTCATCATGCACCATCATCTGGATTGTCGCATTTCTGGCGGCAACTCTCACATAGACTCCGTCCACATGTAAGTTCCAGTACTTTTGCGTATCGTCCGCATTGTATGCGAGCGCCTGCTGTTCCACCTGATTTTCCTCGTAGGCAACATAAAATGCCATGTCCGACAACGTAAGCTCCTCTCCGTTTACCTCGGCAGCTATCCGGTCCAGAGAATCCCTGTACACAAGTTTTGTCCTGTCGCTGTCCTTCCAATAAGAATAGCCTGCCAGCAGCAAAACAATGACTGCAAGAACTATTGTAACAATATACCTTTTCTGGCTGTGTCGAAATTCCTTTATACGTTTGGAAAAAGTCATCCTTTGCTCCTGCAATTATAACAGTCTACGGATTCCGGTAATTGTATGACATTTGACGGAACGGTAATTGGTAATACCCGTTTTGGAGGACTGTGCCTCTACAATTTTACCATTTCCCATGTAAATTGCAACATGTCCGGGATAAACAACTACATCCCCCGCCTTCATGTTATTGTATGATACCGGCTGCCCGGAAGTCTTGAAGGACTGTGAGTATCTCGGCGTGGTAATGCCATAGTGTTCAAAAATCAGTTTTACAAATCCGGAGCAATCACATCCGTTTGTCAGACTGTTTCCGCCCCATACGTATGGATTTCCAACGAACTGCTGTGCATACGATACCAGCTCATTCGGATCGATACTTGTGCGATAGCTCGGGTTATAGCTGTCATCTGTCAGGTACTTCGCCGTACCAAATCCTCCGGCTCCGGTTCCACCGCCCTCATACTCGTCCGGATTTACGCCGGCGGCAGCCGCTTCGTATTCCCGGATCAGATCCTCCAGCTTTTTGATCTGATTCTGATAATTAGTAACGGCTTTTGCCGCGTCCGCCAACTGTTGTTCAATATCTGCGGACTGGTTTTTCAGACTGCTTAGCGTCGATTGCAGAGACGCCTTTTTACTTTCCAGAGAATCCTGTAACGCAACCAGATCCTCCATATCGGACGCCAGCTGTTCCTGACGCTCCTCCACCAGCGAAACGGCATACAGATATGCGTCCATCAGCGCACGATCCGAAGCGTATACATCAGATATGTATTCCAGCCTCGTCATCATCTCGGCCATTCCTTCTGCGCCGAGCAATGCTTCCCACATGGAATCGTCCGTATCATGCTCGTACATAAACTGTATACGAAGCTTCATGGCCTCATACTGTGCGTCCGCGTCTGCCTGTGCGGCCGCAAGATCCTGTGCGGCCTGCTCGATTTCCGCCTGCTTATTGACGATTTTCTGTGAAGTGTCCTCAATCTCCGCAAGAATCGTATTCAGATTGGCATTTGTCGAATTAATGTTACTGTTTACATCTTTCTGATCCTGCTGCATATCCGAAATATGACTCTGTGTGTTGTTCAGATCCTGCTGAACCTGATTCTTCTCCTGTTCGGCCTGATTTTTCTTCTGCGTCCAGTTTGTAGCGAAAGCCTCTATTTTTCCGGTTAGTAGATTGTATGTGTTCTGTCCACCAGCAATCGGAAGCGCCGCTATCATACATGCTGCCAACAGTGCAGAAACTACTACTTTTCGTTTTCGATTTGCTTTGTGTAAATTTAATTTCATGCTAACCTCCATGTGCATTGTTATACAGGTTGATAATGAACCATGTTAATTCCATTGTTACATAACTTTGTCTATTTTTCCACCTGTTTTTTCTGCTAATATCTGGCACGTAACTATTTTAGGCATACTTCATTTTATATTTCGGCTGCTGCATGCAAAAAAAGAAGACCCCCGAAGGGATCTTCTCAAAAAAATTATCAATCGCCGTAGTATTCGATATAGATTTCGTATAGCTGCCCGTCAATAAAATCCACCTCGATGCCGCAGTAATCATCATCCATATACCAGTAGTAAGTATCGGATGAGGATGAAGTATCGGAATAATGATATTCATCATCCGGCTCTCCGTAACACGCAATAATATCCTCCAGAGAAGAATCGAATGTCAATCCGTTGCCAAATACCAGATCCGGCTTATATCCTCCATAGATACCTTCATTCTCAATGTTTACCTGATAAGCGATTCCGTCCGCCGGCGAACATGGACCGTCAAAGATATTTGCAATCCATACAAGGCCGATTGTCCCGCCGTTTACCGGATCTTTCCAATAATACAGTTCATAATCGTCCTCTTCAATTTTATCCGTATAATAGCAGTCCTCCCATTCCAGGTCTTCCTCTGCAAACGTATCCGGATAGTTCGGAACGGAATACACATTTCCGTTAATGGCAAACGTATACCAATCACTCAATGAGGCAGCGTCATTATGCAGATCTCCGTAGCTATCGCCGTAATTATTATCGTTATAGCTGTCGTCGAGTTCATCCATAAGATCGGAAAATTCCGGATCCTGCATCAGCTGATCGTAGAGATCGTCGTAATCTATGCCGCCGTTGTTTTCAATGATATCCGAGATTTCGTCCTCATATGGCTCCATTTCCTGTACTGCTGCGACAATTATAATAATCCACATAAATAAAGAAAGTATAATTCCGCCGAATCCTACCCAAAGAACAATCGTTGCGGTCTTTGCCGATGACTTGAACTCATCCCATCTTCCCTCTTTGTATGCGGAGTTCGCCTTTGAAGTAAATACGCATCCCAATATACCCATAATCAGGCTGATGAGATTACAGCAGATAATCTCCAGAATCGAGAAGGTAAGCTTCATTCCGAAGCGGTTCTTGAGCGGCTGTCCTTTCTCATCCAAAGGTACTCCGCCTATGTTTCCATATGTATTATATTGGTTTGTGTATTGGCCGTTATTGTACGGATTGTACTGCTGGCCGTTACTGTACTGCTGGCCGCCATATTGCTGACCATTGTACTGCTGACCGCTGTACTGCTGACCGTTATATTGCTGGCCATTATATTGCTGGCCGTTATATTGCTGGCCATTATATTGCTGGCCATTATATTGCTGGCCATTATATTGCTGGCCGTTGTACTGGGAATACGTGTTGTACGAATTCGCCTGCGGCTCCTGCGCTTCCCCATTCGTATTCTGTTCGTAGGTCTGCTGCGGTGTACTGTAATCCTGCTGTGGGGCACTGTAATCCTGCTGTGGGGCGTTGTAATCCTGTTCCGGTGTGCTGTTGTCATCCTTGTCTGGCGCGCCAAGATTTGGATCATTGTTGAAGTTATTATTATCCATCGTTCTCTCCTTTGTATATAAACAATCTAAACTCCATAGATATCAATATATTAACATGCCGTTACACTTTTTACAATAATAATCTTTGTTCCCGGTTTCAACTTGCGGCTTTTCAGTTCGTTCGTTTCCATAATATCCGCAACCGTTGTATGATATGCCTTCGCCACATCCCACAAATCTTCATGCTCTCCGACCGCATATCCAATCAGTCCCGGCCTCTCCATCAGATGCATCATATTCTCCTCCGTTTCCTCCAGTTCGCATATCTTTTCTATGCTTTCCTCCTCAAACGCAAGAACGGCAATCCGAAGGAGCGCTTTAATCTCGTACTCGCTATTGTCCAGCAGGTTGACCTGCAGCTGGTCGATTGCTTCCATATGCTCATACCATGTGTTCTCGGAAATCCGGTCCACTTCAACCAGCTGTTCAAACGGCAGCACTTCCTCCACATGCGCAATCGGGAAATTGTCTTCCGCGGTCAAATACAGAATATGTACCTGTAGAACTCCCTCAAAACAGATTCCCTGTTCCGTCAGCGTCGTGCGGTCAATGCGGATAGTTCCCTTGTAAGAGCATATCTGCAATATTTTCTCCTGATTATTCTCCAGCGTAAAGGTATCTGCCACTCTGACTTTTGCCACATTCTTCATGCGGAAGCATGGCAGCAGCGTTCTCTCCTTTTTGGGTACAATTTCGCGGTCCAGCGCATATATGTCTTCCAACAGACTTATTTTTTCTTCTTTCCAGAGTTTATAATATACGTCAAAGGTCATTTCAATGGAAATTTTTCTGCATTCCTCATCCGAATCGTTCTTCGCCTCGACCTCCGTTGCGGCAAGAACCGGCTTTACCCAGAATACATCCGGATTTTCTGCGCCGATTGCCTCGATTTCATCCGAAAAGGAAAGCATCGTATCCACCCACTCCAGCTGATCCTCCTCACTCTGATAAAGAATCGTCGGGTAAAGTTCCCCCTGTATCTGGATTTTATTTCCGTTTACCGCATTGTCAAGATTTCTGACATCTACGCTGTACCATAAAATTCTTCTTATGTTCGGCTTGCTGTTTGACAGCACAATTTCTTTCTTTACGCGAAATACATCCTTCTTTGCGGAAATCAGGGAAAGCATATCTTTCTCGGATTGTTTCTGCTGATAACCGCCGGATTCTTCGACTGCGCTTGCCAGCGCATCCTCCTCTTCCTCCTCCACAACAACCTGCGCATTGATTACCGCACGAATCGTAAGCTTTCTGGAATTAATCAGACCAACCGACAAATCCTCCATTTCCATGATTAACTGCGGCTGATCCACCTCTCCGATTCCGTCCATTGCTATTTTTTCCTGAAACGGAATTGTCCCATTCAACACTTCCGTCTTATTATACTCGTCGTCGCTGCGATACAGGACCATAAAATCCATGCGTCCGTTCAGCCATACTGCGCCGGAATTGATTCTCGTCTCTTCCACCGATACGCTTCCCTGAGAATGAATAATTTTGATTACATCCGGTTTGCTGTCTTTGACAATATAGTCGTCATCCAATGTAATCTGTGTAAACTCTTTGCCTTTGCTTTTTACTCTTTTTATAATTTGCTTTTTTAATTCCAAATGAAAAAACCTCCGTTTCGAACTTTGTATAAATACATATTCGAACCGAAGGCCATTTATTCATTATTTTTTATTGACTAGCAAAGCTTCATGCGGATGTCTTTCGTAATCACATCCTTATAGCTGAACGATAACAGCTGCGGAGGATTTACATCCTTCTCATCATCGACCAGAATTGTAAAAACACTCGGGTACGCTTCCTGAATGACGCCCTCTTGAATATCAATCTTGTTTCGTCCACGATCAAGCTGAATTTTTACTCGGTTTCCGCACTGCTGACTGATGGATGAACGTACTTTTCTTATAATCTCCTGCTCCATGATGGGCCTCCTCTATTTTGCGATTAAATTCCAAACATCGTACAATATCTAGTGGTTTTAGTTTAGCAAAGTGCTAAAGAATTATCAATAGTACATAAGTACCATTATGTATTTTTATTCAAAGACGACTGGGATGTCAATTTTTTCCAGTTTTACCACAATATACGGGTAGCTTGGCGTATCTGTGACGATTTCCCCCTTTTTTGGCCCATGGAAATCTGTGGAAAAATAAATGGCATTTTCTGTCAGATAAAGGTCCTTTACCGAAATGCTGTACCCGCCGGATTCCTGTTTCCCATACCCTTTTACAATGTATAAATATTCATCCTCCAGATAGGTAAGCTTCATTGTCTCCTCTTTTTGACTCTCGATTTTGTCCATCAGCAAATCCGGTATTTCTTTCTCCTTTACAACAGTATATTCCATATCTCGTATTTTTTCCGTCTTCCCTTCCGTAAAAGAGCATGAACATAAAGTAAACACCGCTACAAAACAAAATAATCCTGCAAAAAATCGTTTACTCATTTTCTTTTCCCTGCACCGTTTCTATTAGTTTATGGAAAAAAGAAATGATGTAGAACTCCTTTTTGCAGGATAACATCTTTTTACTTATTCATTGCTTCCTTTACCAGCCCGGCAACCACACTCTGACAGTACGCCCCCATTTTCTTCGACGACTCCTTGTCAAAGCTCTTTGGATCAATCGGTTCTCCGTACACTACCGTAATCCTGCCTTTCTTTATCCATGGCTTGTGGTTCTCAAAAACCTCGTCGCTTCCGTAAATTCCCATCGGAACGATCTTACATCCGGTTTTCTGGGCAATCTTAAATGTCCCCTCTTTAAAGGTAAGCAGTTCTTCCGGATGCTCCCGGTTTTTGCTTCTGGTTCCCTCCGGAAACACACAGATTGAAATCCCCTGTCTGACCTGCTCAATTGCCGAAAGAATTACCTTCAGGCTCTGCTTAACGTCCTCTCTTACCAGAAACAGGCAGTACAGCCGCTTCATCCACAGGCGGAGAATCGGAACCTTTCCGACAGATTCCTTTGCAATATAACCGGTCAGGTTTTTGCACTGCGGATAGGTGGCGACGATATCAAAAATCCCCCTATGGTTGCCGACATAGAGCACCGGCTCATCCGTCGGCACTTTCTCATGTCCGTATACCTCTACCTTAACGCCGCTTATAAATAGCACGCAGCGAAATGCGAACTGTACGATTCGCAGCTGGCTGATATCCGCCGCATGCCGGTTAAACTTGGAAATAATCCATTCTGCCCCCAGAACCGGAAGACCCAGTATAAAGAAAAAGAATACAAAAATGACTGCTATGATCAATCGCATTGTTTACCCCAAACCTTATTAGACTGTAAATGTTGACAGTATCTCAGTTAACATCTCAGATCTATCATGAAGCTCTTGCGCCGCTTTGTCAAGGTCTTTTACCGCATCCAGCTGCGATCCGGCACTGGAGTATACGGTGGTGGAGCAGGCTGCTGTTTTCGCGGAAACGGCCGAAATGCTCTCAATCGACTCTAAGGTCTCCGCGCGTGAACTGTTCATATCCGCCACGTTGCTCGATATTGTCGCAAGTGCTTTCAGAAGCGATTCCACCTGCTTGTCAATCATCTTAAAGGACTGGGTGGTTTCTTCTACCGCACCGGACTGTGTAGATACAACCGCTTCCGCCTTCTTTGCGATTCCGACAACATCTTCTGTCTGCGCAACAATCTCATTGACGATATTTGTAATTCGTCCGGCAGATTCCAGACATTGATCGGACAGCTTGCGGATTTCCTCCGCCACAACCGCAAATCCTTTTCCGGCTTCTCCTGCCCTTGCG
The DNA here is from genome assembly GCA_964614035.1 of uncultured Lachnobacterium sp. Lineage (GTDB taxonomy): Bacteria > Bacillota > Clostridia > Lachnospirales > Lachnospiraceae > Roseburia. The sequence continues at coordinate 27,337 of CAZTKM010000011.1, read as the reverse complement.
GCCTCGATGGACGCATTTAAAGACAGCAGGTTGGTCTGCTCGGCAATGTCATTGATTGCGGATACAATCTTACTGATGGACTTGGACTTGTCCTCCAGCTCTCCGATTGCACTTATTACATTCTGCGTGATTTCCGTTGTTGATCTTGCGCTTTCCGTAAGTCCCTGAACGGACTCAATTCCGGTGTTGATCGTACTTCCGGCGGAGGATGTCAGCTTGCCGATTTCATCCGCATTCTCGCTTACATTCGTTATCTTATCCGACAGCGAATCCATCTGGCTTAAGCAGTCCTCCGATCCCGAATCAAGTTCCTTAACGCCGACTTCAATCTCAGACACCGCATTCTGAATATCCTCGGACGTCTCCACAAACGTTCCTGCCGCCTGACTGACATAGGATGCGGATTCCTTCAGTTTCGCGCTCACTTCATTTACATCCTGAATCAATGCTTTCACATGCGTTACCGTATCGTTTACGCCTGTACACAAAAGAGCCAGCTCATCCTTTCTCTTAGAGGTCAGATGAACCGTCAGGTCTCCATGTGAAACCTTGCGGAGCTGTCGCAGTATATACTGAATCGTTCCTGACATACTCTTTGAAAGAATCGTACCGAGAACCATTGCCAGAACGACCGCAGCCAGCGTAAAAATCAAAGACAACTGCTTAATATCCGCCGTCTGGTCAAGCATCGTGCTCTCCGGAATCAGGGTACACACCATTACGTTTCCGAAAGAAATTTTTCCATATACAAATAAATACGGATCGCCGTTTAAGAGGATGATACTATTCCCGCTCATTTCCTCATCCGCCATTGCCGTCTGGTAAAACTCTGTTCCGTACACAATCGGGACCTCCGGCGCTAACGTCTCATCCGAATAAAATTCTGTTCCGTCGGAAGTAATCATTACCACGTATCCGTCCTCCCCCGGATCCAGAGACTTCATCGCATTGCGGGTAAAGGATGCATCCACATTGACAACCATAACGGCCTTCAAATCGTTCATTCTTCTTACCAGCCTTAACGCATAGTTTCCGGTCTCTAATCCGACCGTATCGTCTACGTCACTGTCCATACCATATAAATACCAGTTGAGACGGTCGTCATTTGCGGCGGCGCCCTGAGCGGTTGAAATGTATGCCGTATAGGCATCCTGTGGCGCCTTTACGGATGCGGCATTGATGCTTTTTCCTCCGTCCGCCAGAAAATAGATGGACTTTATTCTGGAGTCGAGCGCCATTTTATTCCGCAGGCTGGCCTCATAGTCCTTATTCGTTGTTGAGCCGATCTTTGTATCTTCCAGACCGGCAAAATATGTACTAAGCTGATCATCAACCAGATAGGACTTAAATTCATCCCTCTCGCTGGTTGCCACCAGCTCCAGATACAACTCCAGCATATTTATGCTTTGCTGTGTGGATTCCTTATAGCTTTGTACAATTGCACCCGATGCCTTGTAATATGAGGCAAATCCCAAGACAATCATTCCGATAACCGGAACCAAAAAAGCCGAAATCAGCTTAAAGCAAATACTCCGGAAAAAATTTACCTCTTTCTGCTCCCCTTTTTTCCCTTTTTCCTCTTTTGCCATTGCGTCTCCTTCCCCATTATGCTATTTCAGTATACAAATGGTGCCTGCAGGCATGTTCAGCGTCTGACCATCCATGGTTACCTCAGCCCCTGTTGTTGACATATATCCGCGGATATTCATTCCCTCAAGAGCCGTTCCTGTCAGATCGACGGAAGCCGCCTCCTCCGGAGATATATTGTATACGATTCCGATGACGCTGCCCTCGTAGGTCTTTGTAATTGCAGCCTGGCTGCCATTGCAAAGCGCGTTGACTTTTTCAACGGTTCCTCTTGCGATCTCCGGATTCTCATTGCGGATACGAAGCGCTCTCTTATAGAAATTCAATAGGGAATCCGCATCCGCTTCCTGTTCGTCCACTCCGGATTTCGCGGATTCGATTCCTTTATCTGCGTTGGAAGGACCGACGGTCATTCCGTCCAGATCCGTCATAGACCATACCATCGGAAGACGTTTATTTTCATCCTTCTGCCCGGAGCTTTTCATTCCGATTTCCTCTCCATAATACACAAACGGATTCCCGCTCATCGTAAGAAGAAGCCCGGCCGCCATCTTCAGGTTATTCTGATCCCCCACCAGATTATTTGCGACACGCACCTGATCATGATTTGTCAGAAACGGCGCGTCAATATAATCCGGATTCTTTTCGGAAAAATTGGTCTGATAGTCAATCATCGCATTTACAAATTGGCTTGCATTCCCATTCCGTACGGTTTTTACAATTACGCCCTCCGCGCTGGACACCGCGAAATTAAACATACTTGGAGTCAAACTTCCATAATAGTTTGCAATCGTCGATTTGTCCGCCCAGACCTCGGAAACCATGTAAAACTGCGGATTTTTGGTCAGACAATAGCTGTAGAGCCAATTCATAACCTCTGTGTTAAATTCCACATCATTTTCCTCATAATGCATTGCCGCATCCATCCGGAACCCGTCTACTCCAAGGTCGATCCAAAAATCTGCAATCCGCTCAAATTCTTCCCTGAGAGCATCGCACTCCAAATTTAAATCCGGCATCGAGTAGTCAAACTGTGCTTCATAATACCAGTCTGTTCCGGTTACGACTTTGTAACCGTCCTTTGCCTGTCTTGAAAAATGATAGTAATCAACATATGGGCACGCACCCGCATCCGGTTCCTCGTTCTCTCCGAGCGTCTTCAGGTAAGAGCAGGCCTCCAGAAACCAAGGGTTCTGTGAGGAGGAATGATTCATTACAAAATCAATCGTGACGCGGATGCCTCTGGCATGTGCCTCCTTTAAAAGATTCTCGAAATCATCCAGCGTGCCGTACTGCTCATCGATATCGCAATAATCGATTACGTCATACTTATGATACGTGGTGGAAGGCATAATCGGCATCAGCCAGATACCGTTAAATCCCATATCCTCAATATAATCAAGTTTCTCTGTCACTCCATTCAGGTCTCCGATTCCGTCTCCGTCGGTATCGTAGAATGAATATACAAAGATTTCATAAAAGTTGCGGTAATTATCATCAATAATATTTAATTCCTGCTCATATTTATAATCCGCTGCCGCTGCAGGAATTTCTGTACTTTCTGTATTCTCCGCGCTTTCTGTGCTTCCCGCCGTCTCTGTACTTTCAGAAGCGCCGTTTTGGCTGCATCCGCCCAGAAGCATCGCTCCCATACATAGTGCAAGAATTGTGCAAATGAATTTCTTTCTCATATTTCCCCCGGATTTCTATTATTATAGTAAAAAATCGGCAGCCACTTCTGACTGCCGATTTCAAATTCACGATTAACCCTTTACAGCTCCGCCGGTTACGCCTTCTACATAATATTTCTGTAAACACATGAACAGAATTGTTACAGGAATCGCAACAAGTACACCGCCCGCACAGAAATGTGTGTAGTTAGCGGCAAGACTCGAGTCCGTACCAATCATGTTCTGCAAACCAACCGCTACGTTCATTCCGTCTCCGGTATTGTGTGCGATATAGTTGGCAAACATGAAGTCTCCCCAAGGCGCCATAAATGATGTAAGTACTGTATAAATGATAATTGGCTTTGCCATATGAAGCGTAATGTGGAACAAAACCTGTGCTCTCGTAGCACCGTCAACTCGTGCAGCTTCGTCCAGAGACTTTGGAATCGTATCAAAGAATCCCTTTGATACATAGTAACCCATAGCCGAACTTGCTGTATATACGAGAATCAATCCCGGAACAGATCCGGCGCCTGTAAGTCCAAAGTTGCTGAGTACCTTATAAAGAATGATCATGGATAAGAATCCCGGGAACATTCCAAGGATAAGCATAAAGTTCATCAGGAACCTGCGTCCGTTAAATCTCATTCTTGAGAGCGTATAACTCATACAGAGAACCATGAATGTCTGTATAATGGAAGCAAAGAGAGCAATTATGAAGGTATTCAGATACCATCTTCTAAAATTATACTGACTGTTCGAGAATAACCACTTATAATTGTCCAGTCCCCATTTCTGCGGAATTATGTATCCGACCTGCATCGTTGTCTCACATCGGAATGACTCCAATACAATAAGTACAAAAGGAGTAACCCAAATGATTGCCAACAGAATAAGTATAATATAAACAACCACATTGCTCGCTGTCTGTTTCGCCTTTAAGCTGGCATATTTCTTTTCGGAAGTTTTCTTGCTCATTATTGGAAATCCTCCTCGTTCTTATTTGATGGTAAAATGTTATATACAATTACGGACAATGTCGCAACCACAATGAAGATCATAATACCGACAACTGAAGCCAGCTTGTAATTGCTCTCCGTTCCTGTCGTAATCTTGAACAACCAGGTAATAAGAAGGTCGACGTCCGTCGCAGAGCCTCCCGAGGTTGTAAGCAATGGATCTGCCTTTGCGCCGCCTGCAAGAAGGTAGATAACATTAAAGTTGTTCACATTTCCAATGAAGCTTGTGAGCAGGTATGGACCTGTTACAAACAGCATATACGGAAGCGTAATCTTGAAGAACTGCTGTACCGCATTTGCGCCGTCAATTCTCGCCGATTCATACAAGTCTTCCGGAATATTCATAAGAATACCGGTTGACATAAGCATAAGATACGGAATACCTACCCAGAGGTTGACCAGAATAACAAGAATTCTTGCCGACGTTACATTGCCCCAGAAATCATATGGGGCGGACAGTAAACCAATCTTCATAAGGAACGCATTTACAAGACCGCTCTTTGCAAAAAGCTTTGACATATAAAGTAAGGAGATAAACTGTGGAATAGCGATTGTAAGTACGAAAATTCCACGCCACATCTTCTTAAACCGGATGCCCTTCTTGTTGATCAGAAGCGCAACGACAATGCCAAGGAAGTAGTTGGAGAAGGTTGCAAAGAACGCCCAGACCAACGTCCATCCGAGAATGTGCTTGAACGCATATCCGAGATTACTCTCACCTGTGCTGAAGAGTTCTGCAAAGTTCTGCCAGCCTACCCATGTAAACAAATTACTATATCCGTCATGCGCACCATCATAGCTTGTGAACGCTACGACAATCATGAACAGAATTGGTAAAATTGTAAAGCAGGTAATACCGATAATCGGAATAGTAAGAAGCGTCTTATGAAAGCTTCCATCCACAAGTTCATGCAAGTCATTCTTAAACTTCGGAATACGCTTGCCTTCTGTCTTTAAAATGTCATTTTCCCTACTGTTCTTAATGTTCATTCTCCATACAAATACAAACAGGAAAATGAAAAGGAGTGACAGTCCACCATATAGAAGAATCTTAAACGAATCATCCACGTGAATCGTCTTATATGTGTCTAAAACGGCGTCGTATACTTCTGTCGCACCTACGTCGCCTAAATTGTCTAACTTTGATAGCCACTTTACGCCTGTCGTGGCTGTGTATCCAATAAAAATTACTTCAAAAATCAAATACAAAAGACCGCGGACAATCTGACCGCAGCTCAGGTTGCCAAAGCCCATGATAATAAATGATAACTTGGTTCTCCATGAACCTTTTACCAAATCTAAAAACAGATTTTTAATTCCAAAAACCACACCCAAAACAATACTTTTTACAATGTTTCCTATCGCTTTCCCAAGTCTAACAAAAAAGCCGCCGAACGCGCAGAAAAACTTTTTGAGATTGTATAAAAATCTCTTGCCATTGCTTAAGCCCTGATAATCAAGATAAGAGAGTTCCTTCATAGTATTTACCTTTATAATTGTCTAATAGGAGCTATCTTGGAATCAATTCCAAGACAGCCCCATTATTCATGTTGTTTACATTGTTAGTTGCCTATATTACTGTGCTTCTACAGTAAGTGTAGCATTTTCAGAACCATCGTATACCAATGTTACAAGATATGTTCCGTCAGCATCGATTACGATATTGTCGCCGTTGAGTGCTCCGTCAGCACCGAAGTTAACATCCCAGCTAAGTCCCTGACGAACCTTGAACTCATCGCCGGCCTTGAAATCAACGGTAGCGGTCCATGTTCCTGCAGGATCCTCGGTCATTGCAACGTCGGTATCCCAATTGTATCCGCCGAATGCGCCGATCAATGTGAATGCATTCATAGTAGCCTCATCCATTGTGAACAACTCATTGATAGACTTCTCATATGCATCAAGACCTGCCTGAAGTTCTTCATCTGTTGTAGACTCTTCTGCTACAACACCAAGTAACTTAGCGATATCCCACCAAGAACCATGAATCTGTCCCTGTGGTGTAGCGTATGCGCTCTGAGCTGCAAGTGCAACAAGTGCCGGATCAGCCTGTACTGCATCAGACTGCTGAGCCTCAAGGTTGGATGGACCCCAGCCAACAAGCTCATATCTCTGAAGCTGGCACTCTGCGCTTGTAAGGTAAAGGGCTAACTTCTGAAGAACTGCTGTCTTCATAGCGTCATCCTGCGGCTTAACACCCATAAGCTTGCATCCTGAGTATGAACCCATATGATAGGTCTGTCCGTCAACTGTAAATGAAGGAAGTTCTGCAACTGCGTAATTGTCGCCAAGAGCTTCTTTGGCAGCGCTTGTTCCCCATGTACCGGTAACAACTACACCTGCAGGAATAGCTGCTGCGAACTGTGCTGCGTCTGATGAAGAAACATACATGTCAGACTTAACCATCTGCTGCATACCCTTCAATGCGATAAGACCTGCTTCTGAATTAAAGTCATCATCAATTGATGTGAAAGATCCGTCCTCAGCCATTGTCCAATCTGAATGGCATCCTGTTCCAAAGAAGAAAGAAGCTACATACCAAGCGGATGTATCTGTCTCCATACAAATGGTTCTTCCTGCTGCTTCACAATCTGCAACGATTGCTGCAAGATCGGAAAGGCTGCTCTCCTGTACTACACTCTTGTCATAGAACATAAAGTAACCATTGTCAGAAGTAAGCGGATAGCAATAAATATCTGAGCCTACAGTTGCTGCCTTAAGAGAAGTAGCGTCGTTAAGCTCTGTAACGGTTGCTGCTGCGCCTGAACCAAGCTTTGTAAGGGCACCTGCCTCTACAAGTCTTATTAACTGATCCTGTGCGAAGCAGAAAAGATCTGCGCCACTCTCAACGTCTGTAATCATGTTGGATGCTGAGTTAGACTCTGTAACGCCTTCAACCGTTGCGTTGATAACGATTCCCGGATTAGCCTCCTCAAACGCATCGATCTGCTGCTCTGTCAGCTGGGCAACTCCTTCTGACTCCGATACCCAAACAACGATATCATATGTACCAGAAAGATCTGTCTCCCCTCCTTCGTTGCCGCCGGATGGCTGCTCTGCGGAAGAAGATGGTGCTTGTGTTTCATTGGTTCCTGCATCGTTGCTGCCACATGCAACCATGGAAGCTGCCATTGCTGCAACGAGCACTAAAGATAATACTTTCTTTTTCATCGTTTTCCTCTCCTTTTATAATGATATTGAAAAAGTATTTATATAAAATGCAAAGCATCTTATACCGTAATGAAATGTGCGGAAATGCGCTAGGAGTTTCTTCTCATTTTCGGCATGTCTCCAAAAACTTATTGAAACTATACAACATTTTTCGTCAAATTGCAAGTAGAACAACCGATTGTCTAAATTTTCCTATTTTTTCGCACCTCTGTATTTCCAATTTTAGATTGTGATTTTTTGTTTGTCAATGGTTTTCCTGTTATAGGGTTGATTTTCGCTTTTTTTACTGTTTTTTTCCTGCTTTTTTGTAAATAATACACATAAAATTTTCGATTTTTTTCGAAAATAATTTTTTCGAAAATTTATATGAGAAAATATTGAAAGAATCTGCGCAATTTTTTATAATAGAAATTAGCTATCCAGAACCTCTTAGAATAGAGCCGCCGCCCCATATATGAGCCAGAATCAGGCTTCAAAGACGCGCAAGTCTCGTAAGGAGGCTGTTTTTACAAATATATAGGCAGAGTTCTGAATAGTTACAATAGGGTTATCCACTATAATTTACAAAAATGAGGAATACATATGACTACAATTAAAGATATTGCGAATAAGCTCGGAGTCTCTGTCAGCACCGTATCGAAAGGATTAAACGGCGCGAGCGATATCAGCGAAGAACTGCGGCAGACCGTTCTGGATACTGCTGTGGAAATGGGGTACAGCACCAAGCGTTCCAGAAAGGAAGAAAACAGAAAGCTTTGTCTTCTTATAGAAAATATGGATTACGATGTGCCGGGCGAGTTCGGCTATGATATCGTACTTGGTTTTAAGCAGAACGCCTACAAGAGCAAATGGGACGTTACGGTTGTTCCGGTTACGCCGGAGCTTCAGTCCACCGAGAAATATGATACCTACCTGTTAAAGAACGGCTTTTGCGGCGCCTTTCTTGTGGGCTTTGCTTTGGAGGACGAATGGATGGCGCAGCTTCAGAACACTACCATGCCGACCGTTTTGCTCGACAATTTCATCGAGTGCAATCCGAATGTCTGCTACGTCGGTACGGACAGCTATGAAGGCATCGCCATGATTGTGTCGCACCTTCGTAATCTCGGACATAAAAAAATCGCCTTCCTGAACGGCTCGGAAGGCTCTCTCGTCTCCAACCAGCGTCAGGAGGCATACGAAAGCGCTATGGCGGCCGAAGGTCTCCCTGTCAAAAAGGAGCTTATGGCGAACGGATATTACGTCTCCGAAAGCGCAAAATACCATGTGCCGGGACTTTTAAGGGCTGGTGCTACCGCCATTATCTGCGGCAATGATCTGATTGCCAAGGGCGTAATCGGCGAATGTAATGCCAGAGGACTTCGTGTGCCGGAAGATATCAGCGTCGTAGGATTCGACGATATTCCTATGGCGGAAGTATTAAACCCTCCGCTGACCACCATCCGGCAGGAGAGGAACGAAATCGGGCGCTGCTCCTATGTGATGCTTCATGCGCTCATTCATCACATTCCGATCAGTAAAACGCTCATGCGCCCGATTTTAATTGAACGAAGTTCTACCGCCAAGGTTTCATTCTGATATTAAGGAGCATTCTATGAACTATTCTTTTTGTACTCGTCGTTTCATCTGTGCAGTTACCGCCCTGTTTGCCGCTTTTTCGCTTACAGGGTGCGGCATGGGAGATGTCGAGTCTTTTTTTACCGATGTTGAGGAGATGGACAAGGCGGCAAAGGAGGATCCCAAGTTCTGGTACGACGCCGCCCCTGTCTCGGGCAGCGAGAATCTTTCTATTATATCGAATGATCTCTTTTATTCCAAACCATATAACAATATGTATCGTTTCGGAGAAGATATTCTGTTTGTCGGGGATGCCTATTACGGCACCCCCGAAGAGATGGCGGAATATGGGAGCACCGACGAGATTCCCTTTGAATATTCTTTTGAGGTCTACAGCCCATGGCAGAACATCGTCCTGTACGAGCTTCCCCACGATAAAATTTTCTGCAGCTATTATCAGGTAATCGGCGATTATTTGTACTTATTTGATGAGGTCTCTCATACAATTAGCATATATGACCATGCCTTAAAGCTGACCGGGCAGTATGATTGTGCATACTTTTTCGAGCACTATTCCGGGGATCTCTACCCAACGGAGCAGGATTTGACGGTTTACGCTTACAACGAATCCTCTCACACGTTTGATTCGTTAACTTTTGGCGATGGGCTCTCCTTTTCCGACGGTTTTACGCTGCCCGTCTATGCGCCTTCTTATCAGGGCGCTTCCTCCACCGGAAACGTCTGCGCCCTTACTTATGTCGACGCCGCAAACTTTGATTACCGCCAGATGGTGCTTGACACCTCCTCTTGCAGCATTGTTTCCGCTTTTGACGGGGACTCCTTTTTTGCCGGAGACGTCAATGACCATGCGTTCGTAGGGAGAACCAGCTATTATGAAGATTACTGGGTATATGATACGGCAGACTCCGCCCCCAGCTTTTTTATGTATCCAAACGGTACAGATGCCTTACTGTTATCCGATGACAGCTTCATCCTTGTTCAGGAGGATTATGATTACAGCGTTTCCAACTATCCGGTCACATTTTCCCACATATTGGGCGACGGCAGCATCGGCGCCTCCTTTACCTATGACTGCGGGGATCGGAATTCTTCCGGTTCCACATATCTCTCATTGAATCAGGTGGTTTTCGAGGATATGGGCCTGTGCTTTATTCTTGCCTATTCGCCGGCCGGCGCACCGCAGCTTCTTGTATGGAATTATGTCGGTTTTTCCGACAGCCCGGCACAGATTCCGTTCTATTCTTCCGAGAAGGAAATCCGCAAGACGCTTGTCGCATCCGATGCAAGCAAGCTGCAGGAAGTCCGGTCCGCTGCCGATGAGCTGGAGGAAAAATATGGCGTAACCATCTTTTTGGGAGATGAAATCTCGGAATCCATCGATTTCTTTCTTGCCGAGCAGCAGCTGTCTTCCCCCATCATTTTCTCTGCGCTTGAGGAGCTTGACCGCATCCTTTCCTTCCTTCCCGCAGGCTTTCTTGACCAGCTATGCTACGGCATGAATCACGATATGGAAATCTATCTGACAGGCGATCTGACAGGCACCAAAGACGAGCAGATTGCGCATCCCGCCGGTTTCGTGAGCGAAGTCGACTCTCATATTATTATGGTGCTGGACACCAACTGCCGCTTTGAATGGGATCACATTATTGCGCATGAGCTGTCCCATGCAATCGACCGTCGTCTTGCGTTCCGAAGCTCCTATGTCGAGGACGCCCTCTTCTCCGAAGAAACGTGGAACAGCTTTAATCCGGAGGATTTCCAATATCCGAACAGCTACAACGAAATCAGTCAGAACTGGTCAGAAGATTGGGAAGGCGTATATTTCCTGAACTCCTACTCTGCTACCTATGCGACCGAAGACCGCGCGGAAATCTTCGGGAATGCGGTGGACAGCTATCAAAACGGCTGGCCGGGAGATTTGCGTTTTACAGGAGATAATCCGCTGAACCGGAAATATGAATATTACTGCGATTGCATCCGGGACGGTTTTGATACAACCGGATGGAAGAGCGTAATGCCATGGGAAGAACTGCGATATAATGAAAACAGGGATTGATGCGCAAAAAAAAGACAGCTGTAATGCTGTCTTTTTAGGAGAAGGTATTTTTACTATGGGGTATAGCAAAAACTATATAATGTATTGGGGGTTTTACGAGAATTAGAATAGCATGTCCCTGCAAAAAAGTGTGCACAAATTTCACAATTTTTTCGCGAATTTTCTGTGCACACTTCACAATTTTGTTCTTTATGCTTCAAACAATGCCTCAAATTCCTCCCTCGTTATCTTTTCTTTCTCAAGGAGTAGATTTGCACACGCATTCAGCACATCCCTGTGCTCTGCAATCATTGCTTTTGCCTTTTTGTAGGATTCATCAATAATGCGTTTTACTTCCAGATCGATCTTCTCTGCCATGCTCTCGCTATAGCCCTTGGTATGCGCCAGATCACGTCCGATAAACACTTCATCATCGTCATCGCCGTAACAAATCAGGCCGATTTCATCCGACATGCCATATTTCGTAACCATGCTCTTTGCAAGCTTTGTTGCCTGTTTAATATCCTGCGACGCACCGGTCGTAATATCATCAAATACCAGTTCTTCCGCCACGCGCCCTCCAAGATCTACGATAATCTCCTGAAGCATACGTCCCTTCGAATTGAACATCTCATCCTTTTCCGGAAGAGGCATGGTGTATCCGGCAGCACCTGCGCCGGTCGGGATAATGGACACCGTATATACCGGTCCCACGTCAGGAAGCAGATGAAAGAGAATGGCATGTCCGGCCTCATGGAATGCGGTAATTTTCTTTTCCTTATCCGAAATAATGCGGCTCTTCTTCTCCGCCCCGATGCCGACCTTAACAAAGGATTTGCGGATATCCTCCTGCGTCAGGTAGGAGCGGTTCTCCCGCGCGGCGCGGATCGCCGCCTCGTTCAGAAGGTTTTCCAGATCCGCGCCGGTAAATCCGGCAGTCGTCTGCGCAATCTGCTTTAAGTCTACGTCATCCCCCAACGGTTTGTTCTTTGCATGGACATTTAAGATCTCTTCCCTGCCCGCAATGTCCGGTCTTCCGACTACAATCTTTCTGTCAAAACGTCCCGGACGCATAATTGCCGGATCCAGAATATCCACACGATTCGTTGCGGCCATTACGATAATGCCCTCATTGACGCCAAAGCCGTCCATCTCAACAAGCATCTGGTTCAATGTCTGCTCACGCTCGTCATGGCCGCCGCCCATACCGGTTCCGCGCCGTCTTGCCACAGCGTCAATCTCATCGATAAACACCATACAAGGCGCGTTCTTCTTCGCGTCTTCGAACAAATCCCGCACGCGGGATGCTCCGACTCCGACGAACATCTCCACAAAATCCGATCCGGAAATGCTAAAGAACGGCACTCCCGCCTCTCCTGCAACTGCTTTTGCAAGAAGCGTCTTACCCGTTCCGGGAGATCCCACAAGAAGGACTCCCTTTGGAATACGCGCGCCAAGCTGCGTATATTTTCTTGGAGAGCGAAGAAAATCTACAATTTCCTCCAATTCCTCCTTCTCCTCTGCAAGTCCGGCGACCTGGTCAAATTTTACTTTATTATCCTCTTCCGTTGATAATTTTGCCCTGCTCTTACCGAAATTCATCATTCTGCTGCCGCCTCCCTGTGCCGCGGCGTTGTTGTTCATAATAACAAACAGAATGAAAATTGCCCCGAAAATCAGAAGATACGGCAGCAGCGTCATAATCCAGTTCTCTGACGGAAGCTTTTGACAGATATAATCATTGTACCCGTTATCCTCCATCAGCTGCTGCGCATCGTTTACATCCGATACGTACAGCACATGGTCGCTTCCGTCGGTGTATTTGATTAACAGGCTTCCGGTAGGAACCTCCCGGTTCTGCGACACGTTGACGGATGCCACTTTATTATTGTTAAGCGCCTCCACAAATTCCGCACTTGTATAAGAATTCGTCGTACTGTTTTCACTCATCACATACCAGATGAGAATTACCGCAAGAATCAGCAGAATATATATGCCGTATCCGCGATACATTTTATTTCTTTTCGTGTTCAAAACAAGATCTCCTTTTCTATTTCTGTCCTATGTACTTCTAGTCTTCTATAAACCCAATATATGGAAGATTGCGGTATCTCTGATCGTAATCGAGACCAAAACCGACCACAAACTTATCCGGAATCACAAAACCGGTAAAATCGCAGACTACGTCATCCACCACGCGGCGGTCCGGTTTGTCAAGCAGCGTACAAAGCGTAAGGCTCTTTGGATGTCTCGCCCTTAACATCGGCATCAGACGGCTTAATGTGTTGCCGGAATCTATAATGTCTTCCACAATAACAACGTTTTCTCCTTCAATCGAAGCCTCGATATCCTTCTTGATTTTTACGGTTCCGGACGATTCTGTACCAGATCCGTAGCTGGATACACTCATAAATTCGATGTTCATCGGAAGAGAAATACGTTTTGCAAGCTCTGTCGCAAAAAAGATGGATCCCTTCAATATAACAATCAGAACCAGAGACTCTCCTTCAAATCTTTTCGTGATTTCTTCGCCTATCTGCGCAATTCTATCATTCAGCTGTTCTTCCGTCAAATATACGGAAATTTTATGCTTATTGCTGCAATCCATCTGCAATTCCTCCGTTGTATTCTATGGTCAAAATACGCTTGGTATTCCCTGTTATCTTATAGTTTTCGCTTATTCTGCCGCCAATCAGCCAGATTACTTCGTCTCCCCTTGCAAGAAGATACATGCGGTCCCGTTCCTTTGCAGGAATTTTTTCATCTATCAAATAGTTGGAGAGTGTTTTCCGGTTCCCCTTTTCGTTTATCACAAAATAATCCCCGGGCATACGGTTCCGTATCACGAAACCTTCTCTTATCTTATCATAATCCAGAATTTTCGTATATGTTTTTTTTGCAATTTCTTCCAGCGCGATATCGCAGCGCTCCACCCGGATCGATAATGTTTCCCTATGCTCTCCCAACGCCACCACATGCGTTCTGCCCGAATCCTCAAGCTCGGAGAGCAAAGCTGCGTCTATCACACATTCCTCTTTTTCCCAAAATCCATGGTCTTTCGTGTCAAAACATAATTGATCATAGGAAACCGTCACCGTTAATCCGTACGGAAGCTGTACCCGGGTTCCGGTCTGTTTTCCGGGAAGCCGGAGTATATCCTGCACATGGACGGCCGAAATATCCTTCCGCTTTCCTGTCATTTCAAATATGCATCTGCGCACCACGCCGGAGCGTATGGCGGGGTGAAGACCGGATAAGCCCTGTATATCCAGATACCCGCATTCTCTCTTCTCAAAGCAGCGTCCGTAGGCATTTTCCGTCTCCTTCTCCAGATAATCATTGATCTGCCACAGCTGCATGGCGCTCTGATTGATATGCTCCGCTGCCCTGCTGTTTACAAGCGCAAGCTGCGGCATAATCTGTCCCCGTATCCGGTTCCGGCTGCAGCTTTCGTCCAGATTCGTGGAATCCATGCAGTACGATTGCTTTTTATCCGCCAGATAGCGTTCTATCTCCTCCCTGCCGATTGAAAGAAGCGGCCGGATCAGCGTGTAATGTTCTTCCTTTCGAACCATCGGGATTCCGCATAGTCCCGCAATGCCGCTGCCGCGCGCAAGCTGGAACAATATCGTTTCCGCATTGTCCTCGAGATGATGTGCCAGCGCAAGCTTCACGTTTCCTCCAAGCGTTCCTGCCACAGTCGAAAAAGCCTCGTATCTTACATGCCGCGCGGCTTCTTCCAGTCCCATATGATGTTCCTTCGCATACTTCCCCGCATCTACGGAAACCACCGTAAGCGGTATATCGTGCTTGTTACAAAGTTCCTCCACAAACCTTTGGTCATTTTTGCTCTCTTCCCCCCGGATTCCATGCTCCACATGCACCGCACTCAGGGAGAAATCGCAGTTCTCCTGCAATTCTTTCAGTGCCAGCAGCAGCGCTACCGAGTCCGCTCCGCCGGAGCAGCCTGCCAGCACCCTGTCCTTTTGGCAGATCATATGATATTCGCAGGCATATTCCCACATCTTTTGTATCATGCTCTCATTTCTCCCACATTCCTGCTACCAGGATTGTCATATCGTCCATCGCATAATTTCCGGTATAGAGAAGAACCCGGTCTAAAAGTTCCTTGGCAAATGCTCCCGCGTGGTCGGTCTGAATGTCCAGGATAAAATCCTTCAGCTTCTCTTCCGGTTTTTTTACATGCAAATATTCTAGCACACCATCTGTTACCATTACAAGGAAATCTCCTTCGGAAATCTTCATTTGCGTAGACTCCTCCTGCGGACAGATATCCACGCCGGTCGGAAGCGTATCTGACATAACGCATTCCACTTTGTTTTTTGATTTGATAAAAGTTGCCGCTGCGCCGATTTTGGTAAGCTCCAATTCGCCTGTATACAGGTTGATTTCCGCCAAATCAAACGTGGAAAAGGAATTGTCCTCCCCCTGCAGAACCATTGCGGAATTCATCATTTTTATCGCGGTTTCCTTTGGAAATCCCGCCTCCACAAATTTCTGCAGCAAATCTACGACGAGTTCACTCTCCTGACTTGCATGTCCCCCGGAGCCCATGCCGTCCGAAAGACAGATGTAATGTTTTCCGTTATCCAATGCAAAAATCGAAAAGCTGTCCCCGCTGACTGAAGAGCCGTTCTTTTTCTTTGTTGCCACACCGCTCATCATATAGTATTTCGTGTCCTCGTATGCGGTCAAGGTTACCGGCTCCTGCGTCAGAATACTTTTCGCTTCCATCTCCAGCCGCATCGGAAGCTTCAGTGCTTTTTCCAGAGCCCTTACATAGTTTTTGCTCGGTATTCCGCCTCCCCATTTGCTTCTTACGCTCGCAATCACATATTTCCGCCTGTCCTCATTCTGGAACATATGGATATCCTCCACAATCAGTCCGTATTCCTTCGCCTCGTACGATATTCTGGCAATCGCTACGCGCATCTGCGCGTCGAGGTTTGTGTCCTTCTTTGTCCAATCACACAATAACTCCGCCATGGCATCCAGCTGTCCTGCAATAATCCGCCGGTTTTCAAGTAATCTCTTATACCATGCCTGATTTAATTCCATCCGGCCGAATGCGTGGATGGCTTCTTCGACCATATTCGGATATCTCGGGCACTCCGCGACATAGGCCCGCTTCAGGATACTTTCCTTGCTTTGGTGTTCGACCACCGCCTGCAGCATGTCCTTGATTTTCGATGAAATCGAGATATGATTTTCTTTCCAGCATATGGCGCAGCCGTCGCAGGACGCGCACAATGTCCCGACCAGTTCCTGTTCCAATGCGCCTACGCTCTCCGTCTTTGCCGTCTCTTTTCCCTTGCTCATTCCGGCGAACGCAACGGCCAGTCCGTCCACTGCATTCGCAAACGCCGCCACCTTGCCGTCCGCTGCCCTGCTCTCCATGATTTGTACTTCCATCTCCTTTTTTCCACGAAAGAGATTCCCTTTCAGCTCGGAGAGCATTGCCATCAGATAATGGAACGCTATCGTAAGCCCGATGACCACCAGCCCCTCGCTGATTCCCAGTACCAATTCATTTTTGTCATTTCCCGCAAAAACGCTCCCCGACAGATTCAGAATTACCGTAACGCAGCCGGCAAGGATTCCGGCCACACTTCCTTTGCATCGGCCGTTCGCCCAAAAATAGAAGCGGATCGAGATTGCAATGACCGCGAGCAGAAAAATATACTTTACAACGGACGTCAGCGTCATAAAATATATGATTCCTGCAATCATTCCTATGTACAAAAGCACCGAATACCCGGGAAATAGACAGTTCGCCGCAAAAAAGGCAGGCACAAAGGGATAATATCCCATCATACAGATCATGCTGCAGAAAAAACCCAGCACTCCACGAAGTACTTCTTTTGCAATCCTTAGTAAAACATTTTTCTCTTTCATTTCGAAAGTCCTCCAAATCATGTATTCTCCTGCCAAGCGGCAAGTGATTCCGATTATACGAAGCGGCTTTTAAAATGTTTGTCAAAATATTTACCACAGAAAAAAAAGATTTCGACGGCAAAATAAAAAAAGAGAAGATTAAGAGGTTTGACATCTCTTAATCTTCTTTTTCCTTAAATATAATCTCATTTTCATAGACCAGTCCCAATTTGCTCTTTGCCTGATCCTCCACAAACTGCGTATCCTGCATGGATTCCTCCAACTCCTTAATCTCCTCTGCGCGCTCGGATTCCGCTGTCAGCTTATCGTTCAATTCTTCGATTTGTTCATTCTGGACATCCACTTTCTGCTTCAGCTTTACAATCTGTACGGACATGATTGTAAGAAATGCCAAGACGATGATTCCTATGCTTATTGTACCGGCGCTTCTCTTCTTTTTCTTTCTGGAGCTCACGTTAATCCCCTTTCTTACGAAAACGTTCCTTCCATTTCATTGTAATGGGTTTTATTCTTTTTTTCAATGCATTTTTTGTACAGCAATAGATTACCGCTCCAAGGATCATCGACAGGATTACATAAATGCGGAGTTCCCCGTCCATATGACAGTAGGTCATATTCCAATAAATCAGTCCAAAGCACAGCCAGTAGCAGACATCCTCTATCGAAATCCACACCAGTCCACGCGGAAGTATCCTTCTGGTCAGGCGAATCACATCATAGGTAACGGCCATTAACCCTCCTAATCCGGCCGCCTGAAGGAACATCTTAATCTCTTCCATTATGTTTGCGTCCATCTGCATTACTTAAACATCTTCCCCCAGAAGCCTTCTCCCGATTCTTTCGTTTTTCCGACATCCGAATACTCCATACTGTTAATCTGTCCTGTCAGATCCACTTCTCCCTTTTCCAGATTCAGCCGGTTCACATGAAGATCCTTTCCCTTGATATGAAGCATTCCCATTTCCGTCTCCAGCAGGATCTCGGAAAGGTCAAAGGACAGCACATCCAAAACACCTGAAAAACTGCCGCTCTTCCGATTGTTCAGCAGCGCTCTATGCGCCTTTTGTGTAACTACTTTTTCTTCCATAAAAAAACAGACCCCCTTTTTATCATCTTATTAGAGAGTCCGTTACTTTATGATATATATTCAAATAAATCTTTTGCTTCGTCCTTTTTCGTGGTCTCAACGATGTCGAGTACGCGCACTTTTACCGATTTTTGTCCGAAAAGAATTTCAATTTCGTCTCCCACCTTTACGTTTGTTGACGCCTTTGCCGGTTTTCCGTTTACCATTACGCGCGAGGCATCACACGCTTCGTTGGCAACAGTGCGCCGCTTTATGAGTCGGGAGACCTTTAAAAACTTATCCAGTCTCATAGCTCCTCCTTAATAGTATCGCAATTACTTAAGTATCGTAAAAAAATGAACCTGACAAGCTCCGCCTGTCAGGTCCGGTACTATCTCTGATCGTCCTGATTAGTTGATAGAATCTTTTAAAGCCTTGCCGGCTTTGAACTTAGGAGCCTTAGAAGCTGCGATCTTCATCTCTGCTCCGGTCTGTGGATTACGTCCGGTTCTGGCTGCTCTCTCAGTTACCTCGAAAGTTCCAAATCCAACTAATGTAACCTTCTCGCCCTTCTTTAATTCCTCTGCGATTACGTCGGTAAAAGCCTTTACAGAAGCTTCTGCATCCTTCTTGGAAAGTCCTGCCTTCTCTGCAACTGCTGCAACTAACTCTGCTTTGTTCATGATTAAAATTCCTCCTCTGGATTCATATAAATAATAATTCGAGTTATTTTCTTGAATTATCTACATCATATATATACTTGTTTTTTCCCATCTTGTCAAGGATAATCAGGGATTTTTGGAATTTTTGCTATAATGAATCGAGCATTTCTGTTAAAGTTGACAAATAATCTTCCATTACATCCTCCGAAGTCAGATTTCCTTCGGATTTTTCTGTCGTTTCTGTGTCTTTGCCGCCGCTTCCCTCTTCTGTCTCTGTTGCGGCTTCCGTCTCGACTTCTGCGCTTTCATCCTCAGCACCGCCGCTGTCGTTTTCCATCGCATCAAGCGTTCCGTCATCCAGATCAATCGAGATGGTTGCCTCTTTGGAATTAACATATAATCGCTTCGACCAATCATCATATTCCGAGGACGAAACCACCAGAGCATGCCATCCGTAGCGAAGCTTTACCGGCGTTCCGATACTGATTTTCTCGCCGTCTACCCGAACGACGGCATCCTCAAGGTCCACTAAAAACAGAATATTGCCATATTGCGGACCTTCCCCCTTTAATGTATCCAGATCAACCGTCGTCGTCTCGCCCCTGCGGATGGTAATATCGGTGGAACCTCCCCAGCCGTCATTTGCTACGGAAAGCGTATAGTCTCCCTCCGGAAGCTCCATCGTCATATTGCTTGTAATCGTCACAAAGTAGCTGGTATCCAGCTGCAGGTAGCTGTCCTCAAACAGTCCGGTATTTAGAAGCTGGAGCCTTCCATGTCCGGTAGTTACCATGATGGACAGAATCTTCTTATCCTTGCCGATTACGGTCAGGATATCATTTTCTGTCAGTTCCGACAAATCGGACAGACTTTTATCCGAAAACACATACAGCTCGTCATCATAATTATACTTTGTATCCGCGATATAAAAAATGCCGCGCTCCTCATCCACCGAAAATTTCTCTACTCCGCTGTATTCCCATACGTTGTCCGCAATCTGGATTCTCCCTATGCAGCCCTCTTCGTCCACCTGGTCGATATATACCACTTTTCCGGGCACAAAGTCCGCCGCGCTGTCATAGTTTCCGTACCGGTCAACAAAATCCGTATCCAATGTATAATAGTACTGATAAGCCATCCGGTTCGCATACCGGTACAAGCGTATGGTTCCCGATGCGGTGTCTATGGAAACAATTGCATACAGCTCCTGCTCCTCCTGCTTTTCATTTTCCGTTTCCTGCGTTTCCTTCGGATAATAATAGATGACGTTTCCGTCCCCCGATGCATCCGTTTGTCCGCATCCCGCCAGAACAAGCAGCGCAAGTACCCCCGCCACATATGAAATTAACCGTTTTATCCTATTCGTCTTCATGCTTTTAGTATAATAGATTACTTGATAAAAGAAAACAATTTTTCCAAAAAGGATCGCCTTGCAGGTTCCTGCCCAATCACTTTATCCAGCTTTTCGATATCCCTGCCGGACAGCCATGCCTTATGCGAATTGTAGTAGTGGTTTGCAATCTTCCAGAATTTTTCCGGAAAAAGCAGCAGCGTATAAATCAATCGATAATCCTCTCTGGAAATCGGAAACACCTCCGCATACCATCTGAGCATATTCATTCCCAGGTTCTCCTCCCAGCCGTTTTTTTCCATTGTCTTGCGCAGGAAATTTACCAGATCGCTTACCGATATTCCGAAATTTAGATTTTCCAAATGAATAATCCGGTATCCCTCCGGCGTTTTCAACACGTTATGTTGGTTAAAATCTCCATGGTTTAACGCAAAGCAGCCCGTCTGGTTTTCTGCGAGAAGCCGCACCGATTGATCCGCCATCCGGATAAACTCCGGATATTGCTCCTGAAATTTTCTTTCAAACTCATTTTTCTTCTTTTTGTTCCTGATATAATTTTTTACCTTAATCAATTCCCGAAGATGCTTCTCATACACAGACAAAAGCGTTTCTTTTTCCTGCTTCATAAACTGCGGAATTTCCAGCGGGCATCGGGACAATACCGCATGCAGCAGAGCCAGCTGTGTGACCGCCTCCCGGATATCCCCCACATTCCGGATATTGCATTCCGTTCCCTGAAACATCTCCTTTAAGATATATTTTCCCTCCAGCTCATCGAATGCGACGGCAGATCCCTCTTTGGTAAGATAAATTTTTTCAACGGGGAAGCCCTCTTCACAGAGATACTCCATCACACTCTTTAAAAATTCCGCACGCTCATTGGAGCCCCGGAACGGAACAAGCACCATATCCTTTTCATCTGTTTTGCAAATATATGTACCTCTGCCCTTTGTAATCTGGTTTACTGACAGCTCGTATTGTTCTACTATGGTTTCCGGCTGAATATACAAAAAATCCCCTCCATATGACCTGTTTGTCTTTTTATCATATGAAAGGGATTATTAATTTATGTGCTTCTTCTATTAAGTTTTCCTTTGTATTTTTCGCCGGATCATCCAGAACCATCTCAAACAGCATATCCAGTATGGCTCCCAGTTCTTTGCCCGGTTTCATGCCCAATGCAATCAGATCTTTTCCGCCGATTTTCAGGTCGGATTTTTTTACACACTGTTCCTCTCGCATAATTTTTGCAAACATATCCCGATACTGCCGGATGTAAGCCAGTTTCTCCGCTCTTTTGTATTCGCTCTGCCCCAATATATCCGCTTCCTTCACTTCCAGAAGCAGAGGAAACAGCTCTGTCCCCACGCGGTTTACTGCGCGCCTTACGTTTCGCTCCGTCAGCTCCGGTCTGTCATCGTGGTATTTGACCAGCACGCAGACCTTGCCAATCGTGTCGTTATCGAATTTTAACCGTTTTAAAATATCTCCGGTCATCTCTGCGCCGACGCCCGGATGCCCCTTAAAATGGTTCTGTCCGCTTTCGTCCGTCGTGATACAGCATGGCTTTGCCACATCATGAAGCAGCATGGCAAGGCGCAGAATTTTATCCTGCCTGATTCTGCAAAGTGCGGCGATTGTGTGCCCGCCTACGGTGCAGCAATGGTGTTTATTGTTCTGCTCTGTCTCCATCATCGCATCAAACTCCGGCAAAAAGACTTTGGTAAGCGAGAGTTCATATGCCGTTCTTATTTTCTCCGGGTGTCCGGACATCAGAAGCTTGACAAGCTCTGTCTGAATCCGCTCCGCACTGACCTTTCCAATCGCGGGCGACAGCTGTGCAATCGCGCTTTTCGTCTCCTCTTCAATTGTAAATCCCAGCTGCGCCGCAAATCGCACTGCCCGCAGCATGCGGAGGGCGTCTTCGGTAAAGCGCTCGCATGGATTTCCTACGCAGCGGATTACCTGCCGCCTCAAATCGCCGATTCCGTCAAAGATGTCCACCAGCCCTTTTTCATCATTGTACGCCATGGCATTTATGGTAAAATCCCGGCGCTTTAAATCCTCTGCAAGCTCTCCGGTAAAGGTTACTTCTTTGGGATGTCTGGCGTCCTCATACTCGCCGTCAATCCGGTATGTAGTAACCTCATATCCGATATGATTCATCATAATCGTTACCGTCCCATGCTGTATGCCGGTATCAATGGTGCGTGGAAAGAGCGCTTTGACCTGGGCCGGTCTCGCCGACGTCGTGATATCCCAATCCTGCGGCGTCCTTTTTAATACGGAATCCCTCACGCAGCCACCCACCGCATAGGCTTCAAACCCTGCCGATTCCAACCGATATATAATTTCCTTTACATGCTCCGGTAACTCAATTTTCATATAAATGCATAGCGTCCTTTTACTGACGTCTTTACGGTGTACAATCTGTCATCCGCAAGCTTAATCATCTCTTCGACGTCCTCCTCTGATTTTACATCAGATGCCATCGCAATTCCAATCGAACAGGTAATCCTGTTTTCCTTCTTTACTTCGACCGCCTGTCCCGTATATTTCTCGATGGATTCTTTGAAGCCCTCGCCCGCGTCAATCTGCGCGTAGATTTCCTTAGCAATGTTTTCCAGTTCATCCTTATCTCCGGTATGAAGCAGAATAATAAATTCATCCCCTCCATAGCGGCTTACAAATCCTTTTTCCTTCACGACGTCGGTAAAGACAGCCGCCATTTCCTTTAAAATCAGGTCGCCCACATCATGTCCGAAGGTATCGTTGTACTTCTTAAAGTTATCCAGATCGATAAACATCAGTCCCAGCGGATGCCTCTTGCGCCCTTCCATCCATATCTCCGTCATGCGATGAATTTCCTCATATAATCCGGTGCGGTTATAGATTCCGGTAAGCATATCCGTTACCGCTGCGGTCTGAAGCTTATGATTCATTTCAAAAATCTTTTTGTTTGCTTCCATCCGCTTAATCGTGTAATTCATCTCGCGGAATAACAGCTGATACAGTTTCCGGTCATCATCATTTAGCATGTACCGGTCGATAGAGGAATGCCAATTATCCTTCATCTGCACATATGTAATCAGCAGGCTGGTAAGCTTATCATTCTTAAAGAACGGAATTGCAACAAAAGAGCAGACATCATTGGCGTCGAACAAATCAATGACGTTCATATAGTCAAAAAAACTGTCGCTGACCTTTGAAACGGCAAAGCCCTGCGGATTTTCCCTCATAACAGATTCCAGTTTTTTCAGTATCCTGTCGTCAATTGTGATTCCCGTATCATTGTAGAGAATCCTCGGCTGCTCCCTTGCATACCATACAAAAAGCACCTTATCCACACTGAAGTGATTGATGAACGTTGTCATGGCATTTTCAATCATTTCCTCCACGTGAGTCCCGCCGACGTCAATAATCTTCTGCCAGGAAGAGATGAACTCCATCTGGTCTTTGCTTGTCTGATAGTCCTTTGCAAGTCCTTCCTGTTTTGCCAGCTCGTCAATCTGTTCCTCCGTTATCTTACAGCAGATACTGTCTTCATCCAGCTTAATCTCCTCAAGGATTTCGAGAGATACGCTGTTCTTCATCTGGACATTCATCTCGTTGTGCTGCTCTAAGGTCAGTCGCTCCTGCTCGTACAGCTCCATCTTGCCCATATGCTCATAGAGCTCCATTCGCTTTCTACGGTATACCTCATATGCATAATACTGATTTCCTTCGGCATTCGCAAAATATTTTTCCGCAGCCTCATACTGTGCGGCAGCCTGCTCTGTATCGTTTTCCATCCATGCGAACAGGGCAGACGAAAAGGCATACAAAAACAGGTCGTCATCACTCTTTGCGTAATCATGGATGATTTCGGCATAGCCGGTCTCCTTTTCCTTCTGAATAATATAATTCAGAAACTGCTTGCTGCTCATCAGATATCTCTCGCTGTTGAAACGGTCTCCCTGCAGAATATAGGAGAGTGCCAGCAGCGCATACAGCTTCGACATATTGCATACGCGCAGACTGTTTAAGTGCAGCCTCTCAATAATCTTCATGGAAGTCTGCAGATCGTTTACCGCAGCGTCATACTTTCCGAGCATAATCCGGTTCAATGCGCGGTTATAGTACACCTCCGCAATATCCTCAACCTGACGCTTTTCATAAAACTTTTCGATTGCTACATTATAATATTGCTCAGCTTTATCATTGTGTCCGAGTGCGCTCAGATTATACCCGACGCCGCTGTATGCTCTTCCCTCGAAATCCATCTTTTTATCTTCCATAAACTGATAGGAGCGGATCAGATACAACATGGCAATCTCGTTCATACCGTTGGTGGACGCCATCATAATATTCTTTTGGTAAGCATTGTATACAAGATGCGCGTTGCCAATTTCCTTTGCAAGCGCGACGCCCTTGCTGAAATACACAAGAGCCGCTTCCGAGCGGTACGCCTTTGCTACCATTCCCGGCCGGTTATCGTATGCAAAGACATACACATACGCCAGATGGTTCCTGTAATTATAGCGGATCATCCGTTCAATCAGACTGGCTTCTATCGGAATATCCTGCACGCAGAAAAAGATATTATACCAGCCGGACATCTGCGCCTGAATGATTAAAAGGTCTGCGCGAAATACCGCAAAATCATCCGCGTATTCCTCCGCAATCTTCTTTGCGGCTTTTGCACAGTCCACTGCCTTCTCGAGCTTGCCCTGATACATATAACAGTTTGCGGTAAGATATTCACATTCAAACTGCATGGTTTTCTCGCTTTCGAGCACCTTCATTCTGGATACTTCCTCCAACAGTTCCAGCGCCTTCGACATATCGCCTAAGAGAATCGCAGTCTTGGCATATGAGGTATAGAATAACAACTTCATGTTGTCTTCCAATGCAAAATCCTCAAATTTGATCCGGTGATCCATGCTGGTAAAAAATACTTTTGCGAGATCATAATCCATTAATTCAATCGCATTTTTTATCTTTGCGAAGTCTGTCTCAAAATCCGAAAACTGCTGCTTCTCCCCAGCGTCATCTATTCTTCGGATTCCGGTGCTTCCGATATGATAAAGCTGGCTGTTATCGTTGATATGCTCTTTGATGGATTCCCAGATGACATCATTGCTTCCCTGTCGAAAACGCAGTTCATTTACTCCGAGAACCATTCCAATATTACTGCATGGCTCTTCCAGCAGCTTCTGCACAACCTTCATGCTGCTTTTCGCAGACAGCTGGAAGCGGTTGATCACAATCATAAACGGCTCAATCTCTGCGATGGCCTTTAGCATTGCACAGATTGCTTCCACCATTTTTTCCTGTTCATATTCCACCTCAACCAGAAGAATTTCTTCCTCGCGGACACAGATTCCGGTATTATAGTAGGATTCCAATATACCATGCTGCAGACAGTATACGCCGCATGTTTTCAAAAAATCACAGAAGCTTCCGCCCACGTATTTCCGATACATGCTGCATATAATATCCAAAAATGGTTCATATGCTCCCGGAACTGCGTCATAATTCAATTCATGCCATGAAAAATAAACGTTATTCTCCCCTTTGGAATAACGTTTTACCATTTCCAGGCCCCGTATGGAAAAGTCGTTGTTATAATTAACCATAACGATATTGCGCTCAACCTTTCCAACGTGGCCGTATACCTGTTCAATTACATCATTATAATACTTATCAACCATGGTTATCCCCCATTTCGCCAAAATTGAAATTGATGTCCTTCCCTTTGTTCATTTAGTATGCCTTTCCCCAATACACCAGCTTGTGAGCCGGCTTTTTACAGCATACACATACATCTGAAATTTTCTCCTGATCCGTAAACGGCATGCAGCGCGAAGTAACTGCAAAATCCTCCTTAATCTTCTCTTCACATGCCGGATCCTCACACCACATTGCCCGGATAAATCCCGGTTTGTTTTCGGCAATATCCTTCAGTTCCTCATAGTTATGCGCGTCCCAGATATGCGCGTCCCTGTGAGCCTTTGCCCGCTCGAACATCTCCTTCTGAATCGTATCAAGGATTTCCGGCACTTTGCTTTCGAGCTCGTCCAACGACACTTCCATCTTTTCTCTGGTATCTCTTCTTACTACAATGCATCTGTTGTTCTCGATATCCTTCGGTCCGAGTTCAATCCGAACCGGTATTCCGCGCATCTCCGCCTCCGAGAATTTCCATCCCGGACTCTTATCGGAATCATCGAGCTTCGTGCGGCATACGGTTCCAAGTCTCTCGCAGACCTTGGCCGCCTTCTCAAGCACACCTTCCTTTTGCATCTGAATCGGAATAACCATTGCCTGCACCGGCGCGATGCGAGGAGGGAGAACCAGTCCGGAATCATCTCCATGAACCATGATGATTGCGCCGATCAGACGGGTTGTCATTCCCCACGAGGTCTGATATACAAATTGCAGCTTGTTTTCTTTATCTGTGTACTGAATACCGAACGGTATTGAAAAATTCTGTCCAAAATTATGGCTTGTGCCGGACTGTAAAGCCTTGCCGTCATGCATAAGCGCCTCAATGGTGTAGGTTGCCTCTGCCCCCGCAAACTTTTCTTTCTCTGTCTTACGGCCGCGGACAACAGGCATTGCAAGAACCTCCTCGCAGAAATCCGCATAGAGATTCAGCATCTGTATGGTGCGCGCTTCCGCTTCCTCTGCCGTTGCATGCGCGGTATGCCCCTCCTGCCATAAGAACTCTCTGGAGCGAAGAAACGGACGCGTCTCCTTCTCCCATCTTACAACGGAGCACCATTGATTGTATACTTTCGGAAGGTCCCGGTAAGACTGAATCAGATTCTTATAAAAATCACAGAACAAGGTCTCCGAAGTCGGCCTTACGCAGAGGCGCTCCTGAAGTTCATTCAATCCGCCATGCGTGACCCATGCAACTTCCGGTGCAAATCCTTCCACGTGATCCTTCTCGACCTGAAGCAGGCTCTCCGGAATAAACATCGGCATGTATACATTCTCCACTCCGGTCTCTTTGAATCTTCTATCTAACTCCTTCTGGATATTTTCCCAGATTGCATATCCGGCAGGTTTAATAATCATGCATCCCTTAACAGACGAGTAATCAATGAGTTCTGCTTTGATTACAACGTCGGTATACCACTGGGCAAAATCCTCTTCCATAGAGGTAATTGCCTCTACCATCTTCTTGTCCTTAGCCATGGGCAGACTCCTCTTTTCTTCGAAAATTAACTCAACTTTTATATTATGCCATATTCCTCATATTGTCAAGAAATCTGCCGAACAACGCGCCCTTGGG
>CAZTKM010000010.1:0-62655 GCA_964614035.1 uncultured Lachnobacterium sp. | reverse complement strand
TTTCTCGCGTTTATTACAGCGTTCCGCAGAAGTCCTTGCATTAAATTCCAGTTTCCATTTTTCGCTGCCGCGGGGCGGATTATTAATAAGCCTTGGATTGTCTTCTAAAACAAGGTGGACATTTCTGCCGTATTTGGCATCAGAGCATGGTTCTTCACAGGTACAATGAGGAGAGCCGCCTTTGCAGGCGATCTTAGGACAGCGGTATTTGACTCGTCCTTTCTTATGAACGAGAACCTGAAAAAGAAAAGTTTTGTGCTGGAAGAGTTTTTTCGAGAACATGGTAGTGAGGTAAAGAAAGTGACAGAACTGGATTTTACATTTGAACGAAGGCTGGAGTTTGCGGAAGAAGAAAAGCAGCAGGCAATACGGGAAGCGAAAGAGCAGGCTATTATGGAAGGCCGTACAGAAGGCCGTATCGAAGCAATCCTGGAATTATTAGAAGACTTAGGCGACATACCGGATGCCCTGAAGGACAGGATTATGCAGCAAAAGGATGCAAAGGTACTTAAAAAGTGGCACAAGCTTGCCGCGAAGGCAGAGAGTATATCCGCATTTGAAGGGAAAATGGAATAAACGGAAAACGGAAACAATGATCTTGTGATTTTGTTCTTTCTGTTGAAAAAAGAGCCTGTTTATGATACAACTAATTTATTGTGACGGGCTCTTTTTTGTATGGAAGAAGGGCAGTCAGCCGGTTATAAATGAAAAGAGAAGCAGTAAAAGGAGATTACAATAAAATGAAACTGGGAATCGTCGGACTTCCGAATGTCGGAAAAAGCACATTATTTAATTCACTTACGAAGGCAGGGGCGCAGGCGGCAAACTTTCCGTTCTGCACCATTGATCCAAATGTAGGGGTTGTACCTGTACCGGACGATCGGATTGTAAAATTGGGAGAAATGTATCACACGAAGAAGGTTACCCCAGCTGTGATTGAGTTTGTTGATATCGCAGGTCTTGTAAAGGGAGCAAGCAAAGGAGAAGGACTTGGAAATCAGTTTCTTGCCAACATCCGCGAGGTTGATGCAATCGTCCATGTGGTTCGATGCTTTGAGGATACCAACGTGATTCACGTAGACGGAAATGTGAATCCCGCAAGAGATATCGAGACAATCAATCTGGAACTCATTTTTTCGGATCTTGAGATCCTTGAAAGACGTATCGCCAAGGTCGCCAAGCAGGCAAGAATGGACAAGACGCTCGCAAAGGAGATGGAACTTTTGGAGGCTGTAAAGGCACATCTCGAGAGCAGTAAAATGGCAAGAACCTTCGAGATTCCGGAAGACGAAGATATGCAGACATGGTTTGCATCCTACAATTTGCTGACAGCGAAGCCAACCATCTATGCGGCAAACGTTGCGGAGGAGGACCTTGCAGATGACGGAAATTCAAATCCGCACGTCGCAGAAGTCCGCAGGATGGCGAAAGCTGAAAGCAGCGAAGTGTTCGTTGTATCAGCAAAGCTGGAGGAAGAGCTTTCCGAGCTTGAAGAGGATGAAAAGGCGGATTTCCTTGCGGAGCTGGGAGCAAAAAGCAGCGGACTGGATAAGCTTGTTTCTGCAAGCTACAGCTTACTTGGACTTATCAGTTTCCTTACCGCAGGAGAGGACGAGTGCCGCGCATGGACAATCAGGAAAGGAACCAAGGCTCCGCAGGCGGCAGGGAAGATTCATACCGATTTTGAGCGCGGATTTATCAAGGCGGAGGTTGTAAATTATCAGGATCTTCTCGATAACGGAAGTCTTTCTGCTGCAAGAGAAAAGGGAATTGTAGGCATTGAAGGAAAGGAATATGTGGTCAGGGACGGAGATGTCATCCTGTTTCGATTCAATGTATAGGAGCACTTTTTGAACGAAAACGCATAATATATACCATGGAGGTGCATGCTATGCGTTTTTGTGATTTCTGTGAAAAAGAGGTAGTCAATGCAAATGACTGCAGATGCCTTGGCTGTGTGCGGGATTTGGAGATTAATCCGGATTGTGGAAAGATAGAAGCAATTATTGTTCCGGGGCCGGGAAAGTATCTGGGGTGCCTTTGCAGAGACTATGAATATTTTATTCCATGGGTTAAGATTTGCCGCATCGGACCCGATATAATTCTTGTAGACCTAAACGAGCGTGAGATGCGCAGGAAAATCTAAGAAAGCCGAGTTGACAAGAAAACCGAGGAAAGTTATACTTTTTATTATGATAGATAATTATGGGTGTTTCTCTTAGGAGGTAGTGAATGAAGTGTCCATATTGCGGCAGCGAGAATACAAGGGTTATTGACTCAAGACCGGCAGACGATAATAGTTCAATCAGACGCCGCAGGATGTGTGATGACTGCGGGAAGCGATTTACGACATATGAGAAAGTAGAGACAATTCCGCTTATTATAATAAAAAAGGACAACAATCGCGAACAGTATGACAGAAGCAAAATTGAGGGCGGAGTGCTCCGGGCGCTTCACAAGAGACCGGTTTCCATGGAACAGGTTACAAAACTGATTGACGAGGTTGAAATCGAATTGTTTAACCGGGAGGAAAAGGAAATTCAAAGTACCGTAATCGGTGAACTTCTGATGGATAAACTAAAGGATTTGGATCAGGTCGCATATGTAAGGTTTGCATCTGTGTATCGGGAATTCAAGGATGTGAACACATTTATGAATGAACTTAAGAAAATGTTAGTATAATGTTAGGAGAAAGAGTTTAGGAGCGCGGAATGAACGTATCTGGAATTCGCCCATATGAGGGCTTTTATCAGTACAATTCCATAAAGTTAAACGAGCTGCGCAATCAACAGATTGCGGCCAGTGTAAAAGCAGCCGGACAAGTAAACAGTGCAGAGGATACTGCGCAGGAGCAGAAAGAGGAGCAGGATGTCTTTGCACCTGTGAATCAGAGTTTTGATTCCTATGATTTTGCACAGCGGTATCGCCCGGATGAGACCTTTGATTTGAAAGGGCCGGATAGTGATATCGAGAGTCTGGATGCAAAGAAGGCGATTAGTGATCTGGAGAAGGATCAGGTGTTACAGCAGTATCAGTATTTTGTCGGCGATAAAGTTCACGTGGCAATGAAAGAGAATTACAAGGTAAATGAGGATGCCCGCATGGGTGAGAATTTCTTTTTGTGATATGTAATATAAGGGACAGATATGTGCAGTTTTTTTTATCCGGGGGAATATTTAGATTCTACTTACGTGATAGATTTTGATAAATTGTATAAAGAAGGGTATCGGGGTGTAATTTTTGATATAGACAACACTTTGGTACCTCATGGAGCGCCTGCTGATGAGCGGGCGATTTCTTTGTTTAGGCACTTGAAAGAGTTGGGGTTTTCCTGTATGCTTCTTTCGAACAACAAAGAGCCGCGTGTAAAAATGTTCAATGATGCGGTTCGGGTAAATTATATGTATAAGGCAGGAAAGCCAAAGCCTTCCGGATATCGTAAAGCGATGAAGGCAATGGGCTGCGATACGTCGAATACGATTTTCGTGGGGGATCAGATTTTTACGGATGTGATGGGCGCAAATCTTGCAGGAATTCGGACGATTCTGGTTAAGCCGATTCATCCGAAGGAGGAAATCCAGATTGTCTTAAAGCGTTTTCTGGAAAAACCAATCATCGGATGCTATCTGCTGCACCGTAAGATTTTCGGCGCAAGATACGAGCCCAGTGACAAGCAAAAAAAGTGAGGCTGCTTTAGAAAGCATGAGGATATAGGAGATTAGAGATGAAAATTGCTATTGGAAATGACCACACAGCAGTGGAACTCAAGAATGAGATTGCGGAATATGTAAGAGGCATGGGACATGAGGTTACGAACTTTGGAACCGATACGAATGACAGTGTGAACTATCCGGAATATGGAGAAAAAGTGGGACGTGCAGTTGCCTCCGGAGAGTTTGACTGCGGTATATTGATTTGTGGAACCGGCGTGGGAATTTCCATTGCGGCAAATAAAGTAAACGGTGTGCGAGCCGCAGTTTGTTCGGATGTGACTACTGCACATCTTGTAAAAGAGCATAACAATGCCAATATAATTGCGTTTGGAGCAAGAATTGTCGGGAAAGAGCTTGCGAAAGATATTGTGAAGGCATATCTTGAGGCAGAGTTTATGGGAGGCCGTCATGCGGTGCGCGTGGCGATGTTTTCTGAAATTGAGGCACGCAGCAAATAAAGGGTTGAAATGTATTGTCATTTATTGTAAAATGGACGAATGAGAGAGCGTATGCTCACATAAGTTTAGGAGGAATATCGAATGATTTCAGCAGGAGATTTCAGAAATGGTGTTACAATTGAGTTTGAGGGTAACATCTATCAGATTATCGAATTTCAGCATGTAAAGCCGGGTAAGGGTGCAGCTTTTGTTCGTACAAAGTTGAAGAATATCATTAGTGGCGGTGTAGTTGAGAAGACGTTCCGCCCGACTGAGAAGTGTCCGACCGCGCATATCGATCGTAAGGACATGCAGTTTTTATATGCCGATGATGATTTCTATCATTTCATGGATGTAGAGACATACGATCAGATTGATTTGGCAAGAGATTCCGTAGGCGATTCACTTAAATTCGTGAAGGAGAACGAGATGTGCAAGGTTTGCTCACACAAAGGGAATGTATTTGCAGTTGAGCCGCCATTATTCGTTGAACTTCAGATTTCCGATACGGAGCCGGGCTTCAAGGGAGATACGGCAACAGGTGCTACAAAGCCGGCCATTGTCGAGACCGGTGCACAGGTTCTTGTTCCGCTTTTTGTTGAGCAGGGAGATGTAATCAAAATCGATACGCGTACCGGCGAATATCTTTCGCGTGTTTAATAATAACAGACATACAAGAATCCCCATTTTCCTTGAAGACCTTGGAAAATGGGGATTTTTTAGTTTTGGAATCCATGCAGCGCTTGTCAATCCCCATTATGCTTCCGCCATGGATAGCGAAATCAAAGAATAATTCTACTTCATACCGGTCCAAAACATTGCGTTGTCAGACAACTGCGGCCGGCAGCTCTGCCTGCAAATCTGTTCGGACAGAAGCTGCTGCATTTTTTGGATTCCTTCCGTCTGCGAGGTAATAATTGCGTTTAGGATTGGCACCAGCTCCGGACAGACGCAGTAGCGCAGGGCATTTTCAGACATATGAACCGCTCCCTCGTGGTGCGGAATCATTTCGCGCATAAAGGTATCGGCGATATTGTTGGTGGCCGAAGCTGTGTCCATCTTTTGAAACATAGTCCGGGTAACGATGCGAAAGTGATGCTGATACAACTGCAAATCCTGCCGCGAATTGTGATACTTCTGACAGCATTCGAGAGCGTGGCGCATATCGCGGATGCTTTGCGTCTGCTCTGCGATAATACCGGAGGCAATTTCCTGAAGTGGATCGCAGACGGCATATTTCAGAAGATTTTCGGACATGCGGATAGCTGCCCGGTGATGAGGAATCATCTGCAGGATGAAATTTCGGGAGATGCTGTCTGTCAGGCGTACCTGCTCCATTTCCTGAATCATGGTGTTCAATATTTCGTAGTATACAGTCAGATATTCTTTTGTGGAGTCATGAAAGCTGCATGGTTTAAGCATAGAATCATCCGTTTGGCTTTTTTTGTAGCATATGTGAAAAAAATAGAAACGTGCATCTTTCTGCTTTTTTACTCTTTTGCAGACCGTCCGATATCAGTCTGCAAAAGATGAGCAGGCGGAAGCGGCCTTGGCCCTTGCAGCAAAGAGAGATGCGGCGACTGCAAAAAGCTGCCCGATTAACATTCCCCAGAGAGCCGCGTCCATACCGAACCGGGGAACCAACAAATATATCATGGCAATCCGGATTGCCGAAGCAAGAAGACTGATATAGAGCACGTTTTTTGACTCGCCAAGTCCGTTGAGGACGCTGGCAAGCAGCGAATGCACAAACAGCAGCGGGCAGATCCAACCGAGCTTTACAATCATATGACCGGCCAATTCATTTTGAAAAACTACAGTTCCAATCCAATTCCCAAAGCATGAAAATAGAATCGAGAAAAAGGCTCCTGCCATCGTACCATACAGACATGCAGCGGTAATGGTTTTCGAAATGCGGGAAGTATTATTGCAGGCATTCGCCTCCGATATGGCAGGAAGCAGCATAACGGATACAGAGTTTGTCAGCACGCAGGGGAAAAAGATAACCGACACGACCATTCCCGAGAATACGCCATAGATGCCAAGGGCCTCCGAAACCGAATGTCCATACGCCTGAAGCCTTTGCGGAATCAGGGCATTCTCAATGCTGCTGCATAGATGGGTAAGCGTTTGATTTAGGGTAAGAGGAACGGCGAGCGTCAGCAGTCCCGGAAATGCTGCAAAGTAATCTTTCCGGTGGATGTGTTCCTGTCTGGATACGGACAATATGGTAATACTGATTGTGCTGCTGCAAAGCTCGCCGAACAACATGCCCCACACCGCATCGACAGCTGAAATCGTCTGATTGTGCTCCATTGCAACCAGGTACAGAAGGTAAACCCCGAATACGCGTGCAATCTGCTCTGCAAGCTGACAGACGGATGGAACCACAGCTTTTTTCTTCCCGAAATAATAGCCGTTGATGCAGGAGTGTATGCCAGCCGGAATAAGACTGTAGGAGATCAGGCGAAGAAGAGGAGCACAGCCTTCGTTGCCAAGTATCCTTTGTGCAATCGGAAGTGAAAACCGGCGGATGAGTATGCAGAACAGGACGGAGAGTGTAAAAGAGAGCGTGAGTCCTGCATACAAATAGGCAATTGCCGGAAATGCCTTTTCTTTTTTTGTCCCGGATGCGGCGGCAACGTAGCGCGAAATCGCGCTCTGCATTCCCGATGCGCAAATCGAGATACATAATCCGAAAATCGGTACAATCAGTTGATATAGACCGAGATTTTCTGCACCGATTTCGCGGGAGAGGAATATTCTATATAAGAAGCCGAGTATGCGGCTCAGCACACCGGAGAGGGTGAGCCAGAAAGCACCAATGAAAATCGGAGATTTGAAGAATCTGGTTCGTAATAAAGATGTTATTTTTTTCAAGGGACACTCCTTGGTAAGGTCTTGATAAAAATTTTATGAGGAAATGAGGTCGTATATGAAAAAAGAAATTTATTTTGATCATGCGGCCACTACGAAGATGTGGCCGCAGGTACAGACGGCCATGGAACCGTATCTGATCAAAAATTACGGAAATGCTTCTACTTCATACGATATAGGACAAAACGCGAAAAAGGCGCTGGAAAATGCAAGGGAGACGATTGCCGAAATTATTGACGCAGATCCAACGGAAGTATATTTTACATCGGGAGGAAGCGAATCCGATAATTGGGCGATAAAGAGCATTGCGGGAGAGTATAAATCAAAGGGAACCCATATGATTACCACACAGATTGAGCATCATGCTGTGCTAAACTCCTGCCGGTATCTGGAAGAATTGGGGTATCAGGTAACGTATCTGCCGGTAGACCGCTTTGGATTCGTTCATCTGGAGGACCTGCGCGGCGCGATCACACCGCAAACAACCTTAATCTCCGTAATGTACGGAAACAATGAAATCGGAACAATAGAGCCGGCGGAAGAAATCGGGAGACTGGCAAGGCAAAAGAACATCATATTTCACACCGATGCAGTACAGGCAATCGGACAGGTGCCAATATCCGTAAAAAAGCTTCCGGTTGACGCTTTGAGCGCCAGCGCGCATAAATTCCATGGACCGAAGGGCGTCGGTTTTTTGTACGTAAGAAAAGAGGTAGATATACCGGCTTTTATTCATGGAGGCGGACAAGAAAGAGGAAAAAGGGCAGGGACAGAAAATGTGGCTGAGATTGTGGGAATGGCGGAGGCGCTTGCAATTTCAAGAAGACATATGGAACAGACTGTCGATCGGACAATTAAACTGCGAAATTATTTCATACGGCGCGTAACGGAGGAATGCAGCGGGGTGTGTCTGAACGGACATCCGGTAAAACGGCTGCCGGGAAATGCAAATTTTAGTTTCCGGGATGTAAACGGTACGGCGCTTTTGGTTCTCTTGGAGGAAGAGGGAATCTGCGCATCTGTCGGAAGCGCCTGTAACACAGGGGGCCATGGACTATCCCACGTAATTCAGGCAATCAGCGTTCCGCAGGAGTATCGGGACGGAACAATCCGGTTTACTCTTGGTCAGGAGAATACGTTTGCAGAGGTGGATTACGTGGTAAAATGCCTGAAAGAAAACTTACGGATATTGAGAATGATCTAAAACATTTTCCTGAAAAAATCCCCGAAAGCGTAAGTTTTCGGGGATTGAATCTTATATGGAAATCATGTAAAATTTAGAAAGCATATTTGGAAATAATTGCGGCTGCGCCATCCTCATCGTTGGAGAGCGTTATTTCATCGGCGATTGCTTTTACCTCCATGGTTGCATTTGCCATAGCAACGCCGACCGCCGCGGCTTTCAGAATGGAAATATCGTTTTCCGTATCGCCGACTGCCATGGTGTCGTTCATATGGATATGCAGATATCCGGCAAGTTCTTTCAAGCCCGTTCCTTTGTCGACGCCGGCTTTCGTAAATTCCAGATTATGATAACCGCCGCTGACGCATGTAATGTCCGGGTTGTTAAGAAGAAATTCTTTTACCTCTTCGCGGTCAACCAGAACGCCATGTTCATCGGGATAAAAGTTTAGAGTCATCTTCTGGATTTTGAGGTTGTTTTTTTTCAGGAATTCGGGTAAATCGGCTACGCGGCTCCGGGATTCAATGATGTATTTTTTAAGAGGCGCAGGGGCGGCGAGCTTATAAGCCGCATCCAGACATTTTTCCGGGGAAAAAGCATCTCCCTGTATAAACGCATCCATATGGATATCCTTCGACAAAAGGAAATCTAAAATCGGAGCGGTTACGGAGGGCTCCATGCAATTTTCATAAATGCATTCCTTTGTCGTGATATCATAGATGGCGCTTCCGTTGGTCGTGATTGCATACCGGATTCCGGTATGTTCCAATTGGGCAAAAGGAAGACCGCAAAGCGGGCGACCGGAAGAAATTACAATATAGATCCCTTTTTCGACGGCCTGCCTTATGGCGGCAAGATTACCGTCTGATATGCTGCTTTGACTGTTAAAAAGCGTGCCGTCTAAATCAAGTGCAATGAGCTTTATGTTTGACATATCAAATCCTCTGTGTTTTGCGAATATATGGGTAATTTTGAATAGTTACGAAGAGTTACAGAAATCATTATAATAGAAAACCAAAAAACTTCAAGTTGTAAAAAGAGGAAGATACATGACTAAGACAGAATTCAGAGAACTTACAAAAACAGGAACCATCCTTTTGGACGGAGCTACCGGGACAAATCTGATGGCGGCGGGAATGCCGATTGGCGCATGTCCGGAAATGTGGATTTTGGAGCATCCAAAAGTGATGAAACAGCTGCAGCAGGATTATGTTGCCGCAGGAAGCAATATCGTTTATGCTCCTACCTTTACAGGGAGCCGGATTAAGCTGGCGGAATATGGTCTGGAAGACCGGCTGGAGGAGATCAATACCTCGCTTGTACGGTTATCAAAGGAGGCGGCAGAGGGAAAGGCGCTTGTCGCCGGAGACATGACAATGACCGGCCGGCAGCTTTTTCCGCTTGGAGATTTACAATTCGAGGAGCTGATTGAGGTATACAAAGAGCAGGCGCGTGTACTGGACGCCGCAGGCGTGGACCTTTTCGTGGTTGAGACCATGATGAGTCTGCAGGAATGCAGAGCAGCGCTTTTTGCCATTCAAGAGGTAAGCAGGCTGCCCGTCATGATTACGCTCACATATAACGAGGACGGCAGAACACTGTTCGGGACACCGCCGGAGACCGCTGTTGTGGTATTGCAGTCGCTTGGCGTGGATGCGATTGGAATCAACTGCTCGACTGGCCCGGCGGAGATGGTGGAGCCGGTTAAAAAAATGGCAGAGTATGCGACCGTTCCGATTCTTGCAAAGCCGAACGCAGGTCTTCCGGAACTGGACGGAAAAGAGACGGTATACCGCATGACGCCGGAAGCGTTTGCAGAGGCAGGAGCTGCGCTTGTTCAGGCAGGGGCAGGCATTGTCGGCGGCTGCTGCGGGACAACTCCAAAGCATATCAAAGCGTTAGCCGATGCGGTTTTTGGGATGAAAGCAAAAGCACCGCTTGCAAGGCATCGCCGCATACTTGCATCGGAGCGAAAAAATGTCGAGATTGATTTGGACGGCAATTTTATTGTGGTAGGAGAAAGAATTAATCCGACCGGAAAGAAAAAGCTTCAGGAACAGCTTCGGGAAGGAAAGCTCGATCTGGTCCGACAGATGGCGATGGAGCAGGAAGAGAACGGCGCGAGCATTCTGGACATCAACATGGGAATGAACGGTATTGATGAGAAGGAAATGACAAAGCGTGTCATCTATGAGGTAGCTTCTACGGTGGACTGCCCGCTCTGTATCGATTCCAGCCATGTGGATGTGATAGAGGAAGCCTTAAAAATTTATCCGGGACGGGCATTGATTAATTCCGTTTCCTTAGAATCGGTTAAGGTGGAGAAGCTGCTGCCTCTCGCGGCAAAGTACGGAGCCATGTTTATCCTTCTTCCCCTCTCGGACGAAGGACTGCCGAAGGATATGGAGGAGAAGCGCTCGATTATCGATACCGTATACGAAAAGGCGATGGAGCTTCAAATTGCGCATGAAGATATTGTGGTGGACGGACTTGTTGCGACAATCGGAGCAAACCCGGAAGCCGCGAAGGAATGTTATGATACCATTGCGTACTGCAGGGAGGTAAAGAAGCTTCCGACTATCTGCGGGCTCTCCAATATTTCGTTTGGACTGCCGGAGAGAGGGTACGTCAATACGGCATTTCTTACGATGGCAATTGCAAAAGGGCTTACGATGGCGATTGCAAATCCGTCGCAGGAGCTGTTAATGAATGCGGCGTTTGCATCGGATATGCTGCTGCATAGACCGGACAGCGATATCCGGTATATTGAACACATGAACCGGATGGCGGAGAAGCATGCAAACGAAGAAATCATTGTAAAAAGGAAAGATGAACAGCGTTCAGAAAGCGAAAGCATAACGTCTTCCGGTGAAATTGGGGAAGAGATTAAGAACAGTTCTGTTTTTCATGCTGTGCTGAAGGGAAACAAGGAAACGATAATCGACGAGGTAAAGGCTGCGCTTGAGACAGGCCTTACTCCGGATCAGATAATCAATGATTATCTGATTGCGGCGATTAACGAAGTGGGAGAGCTTTTTAATGCAAAAAAATATTTTCTGCCGCAGCTGATTGGAAGCGCCAATACCATGAAGCTGGCAATCGATTATTTAGAACCGATGATGGAGAAAAAGGAGGGGCAGGGACAGATGCCGACTCTCGTGATTGCAACGGTTGAAGGGGATATCCATGATATCGGAAAGAATCTGGTGGTGCTGATGCTGAAAAACTACGGCTACCATGTGATTGATATGGGAAAGGATGTGCCCTGTGAGGAAATTGTCGACTGTGCGATGAAAGAACATGCGGCGATTATCGGACTTTCGGCGCTTATGACAACCACAATGATGCGCATGCAGGATGTCGTGCAGCTCTGCAAGGAAAAGGGCTGCAGGAGTAAAGTCATTATCGGCGGAGCGTGTATTACCCAAAGCTTTGCAGACGAAATCGGTGCAGACGGATATTCGAGGGATGCTGCGGAGTGCGTGAAGCTGGTGGAGCGTCTGCTTGCAGAATAGAAAATTTAATGATAAACATTAAAAAATTGTTGACAAACGAAATCTTCCATGTATAATGTAGTTAACGATAAACATTAAAAATTTAATCTTATCTGTTAACTATTTATCATTTATTGACATGGAGGATTTTTTTATGAAAACAGAAGCAATCAAAAAAATCAACAAAATGGGTGCGGTAGGAAATATCCTCATTACTATTGCAAAGGTCATCTGTATAATCGGACTTGTGCTGTGTCTGGCAGGCACGATTATAATCGGAGTATTGCCAAAGGATTTTATGACATTGCAGGCACAGGGAGGCGGAACAATCAAAATCAATCTGGAGGCAGTCGGACAGAGTATTTCTGCTGAGGAAGCCGAACAGATTAACAATGGAAGCTATCAGGATGACGGATATCTTGAGATTCAGGCAGGAGCCAGCGAGTACCGCTTTAATGAAATATATACAGAAGGCAACAGTATTTTTCTTACCTCAAATCAGAGTACAAAAGAGATCAGTTTTCACAATCTTGTATATATTATGGTTATAGCTGCCATTTCTGTTGCAATGACCATAGTTACGTTATTCTTTGCAGGATTTCTCTGCAAGGCATTTAAGAATTGCAGCAGCCCGT
Organism: uncultured Lachnobacterium sp.; assembly: GCA_964614035.1. Lineage (GTDB taxonomy): Bacteria > Bacillota > Clostridia > Lachnospirales > Lachnospiraceae > Roseburia. Next base: position 50,316 of record CAZTKM010000010.1, on the reverse strand, counting down.
TTGAAGAGAACGTTATTAAGAAGATGCAGCAGTTTGCATACTCTTTGATTCCATGGGTAATTCTTACCAGTATCTCACAGTCCATGGTAAGCTCTCTGACATCCGGAAAATTAGATGTAAATATCACAATCGATTTTACCATGCTCATTGTCGTTCTTGTTATTCTGGCGTTTGCTTACATCTTCAAATACGGCGCCGTATTACAGCAGGAATCAGATGAGACGCTATAGAAAGGGAGTAGAATGATATGGGAAAAATTATACTTCGGCTGGACCGCGTGATGGCAGACCGTAAGATATCGCTAAAAGAATTATCGGAGATTGTGGGTGTAAGTAATGTAAATCTGTCCAAGATGAAGACCGGCAAAATCAGTGCGATTCGGTTTTCAACGCTGGAGGCGATATGCGATGCACTGAACTGCCAGCCGGGCGATATTTTGGAATATGATCCGGATGCAAAGAGCAATCATTGCGAGGCGTAAAAGAATGCTGATTTCAGGCATTTGGTCAGCATTTTCTATTATATAGCAGTTACAAAAAAATTTGATAAGTTTTTGAAAAGCTGTTGACATTTGGGCAAGTCCAAGATATAATATCCAAGTCGGTCAATAAAAGCGACCGGCTTATATGGGATCTTAGCTCAGCTGGGAGAGCATCTGCCTTACAAGCAGAGGGTCATAGGTTCGAGCCCTATAGGTCCCATACTTTTTAAAAGAACATGGCGAGATGGCTCAACTGGCTAGAGCATCCGGTTCATACCCGGAAGGTTAAGAGTTCAAGTCTCTTTCTCGCTACTTATGAGAGTTCCGAAGCTTCGGAACTCTTTTTTTCTGCCGGGCCGGGTGCATCAAAAAGTAATTGACTTTCCGAGGCAAAAAGCGTATAAAAATCCATTGGGGATAAGAAACGGAGTGATGATGCATGAATAAGGATCTTACGGCAGGAAAGCCGGAAACGGTTTTGTGGAGATTCTGCCTTCCGCTTTTCGGCAGTATTATTTTCCAGCAATTGTACAATATTGCAGACAGTTTAATTGCCGGACGGTTTATCGGGGAGAACGCACTTGCAGCAGTCGGAAACAGTTACCAGATTACATTGATTTTCATTGCGTTTGCATTTGGCTGCAATATCGGCTGTTCGGTCGTTGTATCGCAGTTCTTCGGAGCAAAAGAATATGCAAAAATGAAGACGGCTGTGTACACAACATGGATTGCAAGCGCAGCATTATGTGTCATTTTGATGGCGCTTGGGCTGGCGTTCTGTGACGGGATTCTTACGTTGATTCATACGCAGGGTGAAATTTTTGCGGATTCGAAACTATACTTAGATATCTATATCTGGGGATTTCCTTTTCTGCTTTTTTATAACGTGGCAAACGGTATTTTTTCTGCGCTTGGAGATTCGAAGACGCCGTTTATTTTCCTTGCGTTTTCATCGACGGCAAATGTGCTGGTGGACATACTCTTTGTAAAAGTATTCAGGATGGGAATTGCGGGCGTTGCATGGGCAACCTTTCTCTGTCAGGGTGCAAGCGGTATTCTTGCCGTTATTGTGGTGCTGCGAAGGCTTTCCGCCATACAGACAACGAAGAGCATAAAGAAGTTCTCGTTTGAAATTTTCAAGAGAATAACAGTAATTGCCGTACCGAGCATTTTGCAGCAAAGCTTCATCTCTCTTGGCAACATAATCCTTCAGGGAACCATCAATGATTACGGTGTCGGTGTAATGGCCGGTTACTCGACCTCTGTGAAACTGAACAATCTGGTCATTACTTCCTTTACCACGCTTGGAAACGGAATCTCAAATTACACTGCGCAGAATCTTGGAGCGGGAAAGAAAGCGCGCATCGCACAGGGGCTTCGCGCCGGTGTTAAGATGGTGTGGATTATATGCGTACCGATTGTACTTTTGTATATGATAATGAGCGGCGCGCTTGTACGGATTTTTATCGATCAGCCGTCGGAAACCGCCCTTACCACAGGAATCTGGTTCCTTCGGATTTTGACGCCGTTTTACTTTGTGATTTCCGTAAAACTGATTGCAGACGGAATCCTAAGAGGCGCAGGGCTTATGAAGCAGTTTATGATATCCACCTTTACCGATTTGATTCTTCGCGTTGCGCTCGCGATTGCCTTTTCCGGCCTGTTCGGCTCCATCGGAATCTGGTGTGCATGGCCGGTCGGCTGGACGATAGCCACAGGAATGAGTGTGTTCTTTTATGAAAAGAACTTTGGAAAGGCATCAAAAAAAGAAAAGATAGATTGAGATGCCCTGCTATTCATGATATACTGATACGTGAATACGAAAACGAAGGCTAAACAATGAGAAGAATAACTATAAAACGCTTTTTAAAGGATGAAATTGTGACCGTCATATCGTTTGGATTGGCGGTCATTTCTTTATTTGCTGATTACATTTGTTCCCTTTGCAATGGAAGTGCTGTATATGGCAGAATTGGAAAAGTATAGGATTCCCGTAATTGTGCTTGAGACAATTGCAGCCAATCTGGGAAGCATGCTTACTCCGGTCGGCAATCCGCAGAATCTGTATTTGTATTCGTTAAGCAAAATGGGGATGGGACATTTTTTGCGGTTGATGCTTCCGTATTCCTTTGTCTCACTGCTTGGATTAGCAGCGGCAACGGTTCTGCTGATTAAAAGGGAACCTCTCGCGGTCTCTGCTTTTTCCAGTACCAGAATCACAAGGATGGATGAAGAAAATGAAACAAGCGAAGCGCCGCAAATGGCGCTCCTTGTAGTATATACGCTGCTGTTTTTGCTTTGCCTTGCAGTTGTAGCGCGTCTTTTGCCGTATTATGTTGTGCTTACCGGAGTGTTTGTGACTGTCCTTTTATTCGACCGGGAGACAATCAGGGAGGCAGACTATTTCCTGCTCCTGACGTTTCTGTTTCTGTTCATCTTTATCGGAAATATGGGGCGTATTCCGCAGATAAACGACTGGCTGTCTTCCGCTGTAGAAGGACATGTTATGATTACCGGAATGATAAGCAGCCAGGTAATCAGCAATGTTGCTGCATATCTGGGACAGTTTACGATTTTGAATGTGCTTTTCCTGGCGGTGCTCTGTGCGCTGCATGTTGGGATGGGACGGATTTTATTCTGAACAATGTTCAAGATAAGGTATTTCGCAAGAAAATGATATGATTTGACAGGAGAGACAGATGTTACGACCAAAAATCGGCTTAGACTGGGACGACGTTACGGCACCGTTTAACAGCGTCGCAGTTCAGATGGCAAATGAAAAGTACGAATTTAACCCGCCTCTTTCGATGGATGAAATCGATACGTGGGAAAACAAAGGGCGCGCCGGCGTAATCAAAGAATTCTATCAGACCGAGGAACTGTATGAAAGGCAGCAGGTTCCGGAGAAGAATAAAAAGGCGATTCACAAATTGATGGAGATTGCGGATGTGTATTTTATTACGGCGGTGTACCCGGACTTTATGGGAATCCGCGCGAAGCAGATTATGGACGCGTTTCCGGAACTTCCGCAGGAGAACATCATACTTGGGAGTGCAAAGAATCTGGTGCAGTTTGACATCATCTTAGACGATGCAATCCACAATATTCTGGAGACTCCGGCAACGTATCCGGTTATGATGAGAAAACCCTGGAACTGGAAAATGACAGGTCTGTTATGCGTAAATAATCTGACGGAATTTGTGTCGTTGGTAAGACAAATCATGCGGTCCTCTCAGGCAAAGCCAGGCACAATCGTTGCGCCTTGCGTTCTGGCTTTGGTCGGGGCGTCGGGTTCCGGCAAGACGCAGATTGTAAAGGAACTTTGCAAAGACGAGCGGTTTGAGAGTCCGATGACGTATTGTACCAAAAAGAGCAGCAAGCATATCTATCTGACGGAGGAGGAATTCGCTAAAGAGAATTTCTTCGAGCAGACGCAATATGCCGGAGTAAAATACGGCAATAAGAAGGAAGAGATCGAGGCGGTTCTTGCGCAGGATAAGTGCGCTGTCATGGCGTTGGATATGTGCGGAGCCGTCGCAATGAAGAGGCATTTTCCGACGGCAATCATTTTCATTGATAAGGATAAGGAAAAACTGATTTACAACATCGTCGAGGATGATTTTTCAGCCGAGGAGAAGACGCTGCGTATTCTCTCCATCGATGCGGAAAAACGGAACCGTCCGATTTGCGATTATGTGATTGATAATGGGGACGGAACTGCGGCGGAAAAAATACGCTCGATGATTTTGAATGTAAAATGGTAAGTAATCAAAACTCCAATCATTTTTTTCGTTTCAAAAAAGTATCTCTTTTGCTATAATAGAATATAGTATAGATATTGAATAGGAGGAGGTATAAGGGATATGCATACATTTCAACCATACCCAATTGAACTTGTAGAGATGAACCCTTTTACAAAAATCGGAAAAGAATGGGCGCTGGTTACCGCAGGTTCCAAAGCAAAGTGCAACACAATGACGGTAAGCTGGGGAGGTGTCGGTATTCTTTGGGGAAAGAACGTTGCGTTCATATTTATTCGTGATTCGCGCTACACCAAGGAATTTATTGATAACGGAGAATTTTTTTCCGTATCTTTTTTGGGGGAAGAATACCGCGGCGCGCTAAGCTATTGCGGTGCAAACTCCGGGCGCAATCAGGATAAGTTTGAAAAGGCCGGACTTACACCTGCTTTCCGGCACAGTATACCATACCCGGATGAAGCAAATTTTGTTCTAATATGCAGGAAGATGGCGGCAGTGCCGATTGAAGAATGTCACTTTATCGATCCTGAAATTATGCAGAAATGGTATAAGGACGGCGATATGCACACGATGTATGTCGGCGAGATTATCGACCTCATGGCAAGATAAGCAGCAACGGACGATTACCCTTGGGTTTCGGCAGAAATCCGAGGGTATTTTTAAATGCAAGGAGGAACCGGTGTAAAATTTGAACATATACTGTTATGAGAACATAAGTGGGATAGTATATGATAGATTTGCATTATTTACAAGATCAGGTTGACAAGGGGAGCCTGAGAGTTATGGTAACCGGGCAGTCTAACGGAGAGCCGATTCCGGACGCAAAAATTTCCTTGTCCTATACAGGAAATCCATCACAGACATTAGAGGAGGTGACGACGGATGAATCGGGAAATTCGGAGACCTTTTCGCTTGATACACCTCCGATCGAGTATTCGATGGAACCATCGGAACAACAGCCATACTCTGAGTTTACCATTGAGGTTACTGCTCCGGGATATCGTTCGGTCAATATTTCCGGAATTGAGGTATTGCCGGATGAACTCTCAGTGCAAAGGGTGGAGCTTGAGGCGTCGGATTCGCCGGGGAGTGTGATTCAGAATATTGTGATTCCGGCAAACACACTGTTTGGAAATTATCCGCCAAAGATTCCGGAGGCTGAGATCAAGACGATAAACGAGACGGGAGAGATTGTACTGAATCGTGTAGTAATTCCCGAATTTATAATTGTACACGACGGCGGTCCAAATGATACGACTGCCCAGAACTATTATATAAGATATCGCGATTACATTAAAAATGTAGCTTCCAGTGAAATCTATGCCACATGGCCGGATGCAACGATCCGCGCGAATGTATTGGCAATTATGTCCTTTACACTGAACCGGGTTTATACCGAATGGTACCGCAACAGAGGCAAAAACTTTACCATAACCTCGTCGACCGCATATGACCATGCTTTTTTCTATGGGCGTTCCATCTATCAGAGAATCGCAACGATTGTGGATGAAATGTTTGAGAACTATCTGGCAAGACCGAATGTTTCACAGCCGATTCTGACCCAGTATTGCGACGGACAGAGAGTCAGCTGCCCGAACTGGATGACGCAGTGGGGCTCGAAGTACCTCGGAGACCGCGGATATACTGCAATTGAGATTTTGCGGTACTATTACGGCAGCAGTATGTATATCAATGTCGCGGAAGGCATTTCTGGAATCCCGGCATCCTGGCCGGGGCATGATTTGTCAATCGGATCAACGGGCAGCAAGGTAAGACAGATGCAGGAGCAGCTGGAAAGAATTTCAAGAGCTTATCCCGCAATTCCGCGGATTGTCGCAGACGGCGTATATGGAAAAAATACGCAGACGGCGGTGGAGAGCTTTCAATCGGTATTTGGATTGCCGGTTACGGGAGTAGTAGATTACAATACATGGTATGAGATTTCGAATATTTATGTAGCCGTAACAAGAATTGCGGAACTGCAATAGATAAACAGACAAAGCAGATATGGAGAATTTTATAATGATAATTGCCTATGAAGGAACCCTGGCAGGCTGCACTGCGCCTGCGCAGGGACTTACGCTTATGAGGGTGGAATATGGAGAAATGGGTTGTTTACGGTAAACGCGCAGATTTTAAAGCAATCGGAGAGAAGTTTGGAATCGATCAGGTAACGGCGAGAGTGATCCGCAATCGCGATATTGTCGGAGATGAACAAATCCGCCTCTTTTTACAGGGCGGGCTGCAGGATTTGTTTGATCCGCATCTGCTCAAAGATGCAGAAAAATTATGCGGACTGCTGGTGGAAAAAATTCAGGAGCATGCAAAAATACGGGTCATCGGCGATTATGATATCGACGGCGTGATGTCGTCCTACATATTGGAGAAGGCATTGATTCGTCTGGGTGCAGACGTGGATGTGGTAATTCCGGATCGCATTGCAGACGGATATGGGTTGAATCGAAAATTGATTGAGCAGGCGAAAGCGGATGATGTGGACGTAATCTTAACCTGCGATAACGGAATTGCGGCGTTGGATGAAATTGCGTTGGCAAAAGATTTGGGAATCATGGTGCTGGTAACGGACCATCATGCGATTCCGTTTACGGAAAAGGATGGGACAAGAACAGAGTGTGTCAGCAAAGCGGACGCGGTTGTAAATGCCCATCAAAGCGCCTGCCCTTATCCGAACAAGGATCTGTGCGGAGCGGCAGTGGCATGGAAAGTGGTATACATTTTGTATGAGATGCATCGGATTCCGGCGGAGGAAGCATACGACTTTTTGGAAAACGTGGCGTTTGCAACGGTCGGTGACATTATGAGTCTTACCGGAGAAAACCGTATATTGGTAAAAGAGGGAATAAAACGAATTCATCATACAAAAAATATCGGTATGAGAGCTTTGATTGCACAATGCGGCCTGAATGAGCAGGAAATTGACACGTTTCACTTTGGATATGTGCTGGGCCCCTGCATCAATGCGAGCGGGAGACTGGATACCGCAAAAAGGGCGCTGGAGCTTTTTATGAGTCAGGATGTAAATAAAGCCGTTCAGATTGCAAACGAGCTGGTTGTTTTGAATCAGGAGCGGAAAGAAATGACGCAGCAAGGAACGGAGGAAGCAAGAAGAATCTATGAGACAGAAGGGTATGAGAAGGATTCTGTGATTGTCTTGTATCTTAAAAATGTGCATGAAAGTGTTGCCGGAATCATTGCCGGACGAATCCGGGAGTACTACCATAAGCCGGCGTTTATTCTGACAGATGCGGCGGAGGGGGTAAAGGGCTCCGGGCGCTCCATCGAAGCATATTCCATGTATGAGGAATTGTGTAAATGCAAGGAATTGTTCATAAAATTCGGAGGACATCCGATGGCTGCCGGACTTTCACTGAAAAGGGAAAATGTAGATGTGTTTCGGAAAAAAGTAAATGAACAGTGTCCACTTCGCGCGGAGGATTTTGAACCGAAAATATATATTGATGTGCCGATGCCGATGGATTATGTGACAAAGGAGCTCGTGCTGGAATTGCAGCTGCTGGCTCCTTTCGGAAAAGATAACGAGCGTCCGGTTTTTGCGGATAAGAATCTGGGCGTAAGCCGCATGTGGGTAATCGGGAAAAATAAGAATGTGCTAAAGCTTAGCCTGATTACAGCGGGCGGGATGCCGGCGTCGGGAATTTACTATGGAGACATAGAAGCGTTTTTTAACTTTTACCGGGACAAATTCGGAAACAAAGAAGTGGAGCATGCGCTATGCGGTATGCCAAATAACATACGCCTGTCGGTCATTTACCGACCAACGATCAATACCTATCGGGGGAACGAAAGTCTGCAGTTTGAGATTCGCAGCTTTTGTTAGAAGAGGAGTTATGGAAACACTTGTAAAATGGCGGAAAGCATTGTAAAATTGTCTTGTATTTACGAAAGGCGAAGGAAATGTTTGGAAGTAAGAGAAAATTAAGTCAGGAAGAGATACAGAAATTGCAGGAACAGCTGGAAGAGGGCCGGCTGCTTCTGGAAGATTTTTCGAAGCAGCGGGAATTGTTTGAAAGTGACAGAGAGGCAATCGCGGAATCTCAAAGGCATCTGACAGAGGATGTGGAGCAGGCTGCGCACAATTCCAAGGATGTTCTGGAATTTGCAAAGCAGAATGCCGCACAGGCAGCGGATCTTTCCGCTATGCTGGAAGAGAAGGCACTGGCTGCGAAGAAGGCTTTTGAGGAATATACCGGTATTTGCAATCAGATTGAAAGGCAGATGGACGGCTGCTGTCAGGCGGTAGAGCAGAACAAGCATTTTACGACGCCGTCAAAGACTCTCGGGGAGTTGTCCGGAGAACTTAAGGCGCAAAACGGAGCATACATGGAAGATCTGGATGCAATGGGCGATTACGGAAAACAGATGAGCGTTCTTTCCCTGAATGCTGCAATTGAAGCCGGGCGTATGGGAGAAGCCGGAAGAGGCTTTGTAAGTGCTGCGGAGGAGGTCCGCGGTCTGGCGAGACAGTACGAGCGCTCCGTAACAGTATTAAAGGAGAAAATCGCGCAGTCGGACGAGAAGCTGGATAAGCTGGAGGAGAATATGCATCACATTGTTTCCTTATTGAAGGAGAATAACGTGGCTATAACAAAGCTGATGAGAGATTGCGAAGCGCTGAAGAAAACAACGGAGCAATCCGTCATCGGCGACTTTTCAGAAGACTTTGGCATGATCCGGGAGGAAATTGTCGGGATTAGGAATTCGGAGGAAGAGATTATTAAAGCGGAAGAGCGAAATCTGATGCAGTTTGACGACATCAGGGAAGAAATCGAAAGCCAGAAATCAAATGAACAGGAAATTTCGGAGGAATGGCGGAGAATATATCAGTCCGCAATTGCTTACAAAGATAAAATTCAGAAGGAGGGTTCAGGTAAAAAATGGTAACAACAAACTTTTCGTTTCCGTCAGCGGATAAAAGAACGGACATACATGCGGTAAAGTGGGCTCCGGATGATGGGAATTTTAGTGCAATTCTGCAGATTTCCCATGGAATGATGGAGTTTATCGAACGATATGAGGGGTTTGCCGGTTATCTGACCGGAAAGGGGTTTCTTGTCGTTGGGCACGATCATATCGGACATGGCGGGTCTGTAGTGAATGAGAGCGAACTGGGATATTTCGGAGAGCCGAATCCGAGCGACCTGCTGGTATCGGATATGCATACGCTCAGGACAATGATACAGAAGGAATATCCGGATGTACCATATTTTATGATGGGGCACAGTATGGGTTCCTATATGCTTCGCAAGTATTTATCGCTGTATAATGAGCATTTGAATGGGGTAATTATTGCGGGAACCGGCTATGTTCCAAAAAGGACTACAAGTTTAGGAAAGACCGTCACAAAGTGTCTGGCAGCAGTCAGAGGCTGGCATTATCGCAGTAAATTTGTAGCGGACAATTCCTTCGGTAAGCCATACAGGCGCTATGATCTGACCGGAAAGACACCGGACAACAGCTGGCTTACCAAGGACGAGGCGGTTGTCAAATGGTATTATGAACAGCCTGGATGTACGTTTATGTTTACGATAAACGGATACAAGGGATTGTTCGAAGCAGTAGAGTGGGCGTGCAATCCGGAGTGCGTTGCAAAATACCCAAAGAATCTTCCCGTATTTATTATATCCGGAGCGGACGATCCGGTTGGCGATATGGGCGAGGGCGTTATGAAGGTGTATCATATGTTTCAGGATGCAGGTATGGAAGATGTTACATACAAGCTGTATGAGAATGACCGCCATGAGTTATTGAATGAGACGGATAAAGAAACCGTATATGCAGACATTTTTTCATGGATGAACATCAGGAAGTAAAAAAAGAATGTGCGAAGCACATTCTCGCGCCGAGTGCGGTCACTTGCGACATACTACATCTTCGCGCAAGTGCGCATCCTTCCGGAGGGGGTTTATCATATAGGGAACGAAGTGCCCTATATGATAAAAAGTCTGTCGCAGTTAAATCTGCGGCAGACTTTTTTCGCTTCGTACCTTTTGCCCGGATGAAAGAGAACGGGTCCACTCTGTCTGGTAAACCGGTTTGTACATAAAGAAAGCAAGGAGAAATGCCGTAAACACATCAAATACGGAATGCTGCTTTACAAACATGGTCGAAAGGATAATGCTTGCCGCCAAAACACCGGATATGATTTTCGCTCTCTTATGATTTTGAAAGGTTTTACTTTTCGATACTGCAAAGTGTACTCCAAGGGAATTGTACACATGAATACTTGGAAACAGATTGGTAGCGGTATCATTCGAATAGATAAACTGACACAGGGCTGTAAAAATATTGTTTCTCGTAAAATACGGCGGCCTCAGAAAATGACCGTTCGGATAAATACTTGATACAATCAGAAAGACGGTCATTCCTGTAAACAGGAAAGTACATAGCCGGTAGTAATCATGCTTATCCTTCAGAGCAAAGTATGCGATTCCCCATGCGACATATCCAAACCACATTATATACGGAATGATAAAAAATTCGCAAAACGGAATCAAATCGTCAATTGGCGTGTGTATGACGTGGAAATATCTGGTTACGGTATGTTCTAGTTTGTAAAACCAGATTAAATAGATCGGAAAATATAAAAGCAGCCATAAATGCTTATAATTCTTCTGCTGATTCATCATATAACCTCAAATATCATGTAAACTATTTTATTCAACTCTTGCAGATTATAGCACTGTACTTTTTGGAAAACAATGTATGATTGAAATTTTTCAAAAAAAATTAAGAAACTCTCAAGAAATTGCATATGTTTAATAATATAAGTAAAAGTTATAACCGGCGCTAATAAATGCGTATAATCAAAGCTATTGACTTCTTTGAAAAGAAATAATATAGTAATCCTATCAAAACGATAGGAAATAAAAATATTTTTTCGATAAGGAGAGAGAAGACAATGGCAAAGAAAACAAGAACAGAAAGAGAATTTCGATTTGAGACCAAGCAGTTACATGTCGGACAGGAAAGTCCTGATCCGGTTACCGACGCAAGAGCGGTTCCGATTTACCTGACTTCATCTTATGTATTCCACAACAGCGAGCATGCGGCAGACAGGTTCGGACTCCGGGATGCGGGCAATATTTACGGACGGCTGACGAATCCGACGCAGGGGGTATTCGAGGCCCGTATTGCAGCGCTGGAAGGCGGTGTGGCGGCACTCGCGGTCGGTTCGGGAGCAGCGGCGCTTACATATACGTATCAGGCGGTTGCGCATGCCGGCGACCACATTGTGGCGGCAAAGAATATCTACGGCGGCACCTACAATCTTCTTGCACATACGCTTCCGGATTACGGAATTACAGCAACTTTTGTAGACCCGTTTGACTACGAAGGAATCAAGGCGGCAATTCAGCCGAACACGAAGGCAGTCACAATCGAGACGCTCGGAAATCCGAACTCCGAGGTGGTTGATATTGAAAGAATAGCAAAGATTGCCCATGCCGCGGGAATCCCGCTGATTGTCGACAATACATTTGCAACTCCATACCTTGTTCGTCCGATTGAATATGGCGCCGATATTGTTGTTCATTCCGCTACGAAGTTTATCGGCGGGCATGGGACGACAATCGGAGGCGTGATTGTTGACAGCGGAAAGTTTGATTGGACGGCCGGAAACAAGTGGCCATGGCTGGTTGAGCCGAACGTATCTTACCATGGCGTAAGTTTTGCAAAAGACTGCGCACCGGCAGCGCTTGCAACCTATATCCGGGCCATTCTGCTGAGAGACACCGGAGCAACGCTGTCGCCGGTTCACGCGTTCATTTTCCTGCAGGGGCTTGAGACACTGTCGCTTCGTGTGGAACGCCATGTAGAGAATGCACTTAAGGTCGTAGAATATCTGAATGGGCAGCCGCTCGTTGAGAAGGTTAATCATCCGTCCGTCTCAACGGATGCATCGCAGCAGGAACTTTACAAGAAGTATTTTCCAAACGGCGGAGGCTCCATCTTTACCTTTGAAATTAAGGGCGATGCAAAAACGGCGCAGGCGTTTATCGACCAGCTGGAATTGTTCTCGCTTCTGGCAAATGTTGCCGATGTAAAATCCCTTGCAATCCATCCGGCGTCCACCACGCACTCCGAATGCAATGAAGCGGAACTTTTGGATCAGGGAATCAAGCCGAACACCATCCGTCTCTCCATCGGAACGGAGAATATTGCGGATATCATAGAAGATCTGGACGAAGCGTTTAAGGCTATCGCAAAATAAAGAAAACATATTCCTTTTTAAAGGCATGCACTGTGATTGCAAGGGCATGCCTTTTCTTATCGAAATAAGAAATTGAAATCGATAGGAAAAAGTGTTTCGTCTTACGGAAAAAATGCTATAATTAAATAGAAACAGGCAATGACGAAACATATGATTTCTATCGCGGAGTTTTGCAATTGCCTATGAATAAAATGGAAAAAGCGAGAGGTTTTTGTATGGAGAATAAAGCAAATATGCTGGACTATCTGGCATGGAGAGGGGATGTGCCGCTCCCGGCGTCCGCGTTTAACCAGATAGACGGAATGGTGCTGGCACGTTTTTCTTACGCGCCCTTTCAGCTGGCGTTTTCGGATGACGGAAGCAGATACATGACAATCGAAGAGACCGCAAAAGAAATGCTTGCGCACAAAGACTGCAGGAAACTCTGCCTGTATCAGGAGGATATGGAACTGATTGAAGCGCTCCAAAAAAGCGAACGGTTTCAGAATCTGCTGATGGGAGATTTTGTGGATGTTTTTAATGAAGAGGAGGAGGTTCAGTTTTCCGCATTTTCATTAAAAATGGACGATAAGCATATGTGCGTGGTATACCGCGGTACGGATAATACGATTGTCGGCTGGAAAGAGGACTTGAATATGGGTTTTGTGAGTCCGCTGGGATGCCAGATTTACGGAAAGAAGTATCTGGAAAAAATCGCAGATCAGAATCCGAATGAAAATTTCATCTTATGTGGACATTCCAAGGGCGGAAATGTCTCTGCATATGCTGCCGCTCTTTGCAGAAGGGATATACAGGAGCGCATCCGGGATGTGTATAACTTTGACGGGCCCGGATTTGAAGATAACGTGTTGGAATCGGAGGGCTATGAGAGAGTCTGCGCCCGCATTCACACCTACGTCCCGCAGTCGTCTTTGGTCGGAATGATTTTGGGGCACAGGGAAAAGCATATGATTGTGCACAGCATGGACCAGAGAGTGCCGTATCAGCATAACATGTTTACATGGGAAGTACTGGGAAAAGATTTTGTTTATGACGAGACTACCACAAATGCAAGCAGGTACTTTGACTATACCTTGAAGGAGTTTCTTGCAAAGATGGATAAGAAGCAGCGTGAGGTTTTTGTGGAAACAGCGTATTCCCTGCTCGGTGATACGGATGCCATTACGCTGGAGGATATAACATCCAATTTTAAAGATACCTCCAAGACGATGTTTAAGGCAATGAAAGAAATGGATGTGGAGTCGAGAAAGCATCTGGCTGAGGGACTTCGGCTCTTCATGAAATGCGCGTGGAATAATTTCGGAATTCAAGTCGGACAGCTGCCGCAAAAACAGTAAGGGATCTGTGAAAATATTGTTAAAATGTTGTCAAGCTGTTTTGAAATTTGAACATTCGAATCAATTGTTTTTTTCGAAAAAGGGGTATAGAATAGGGTTAGTTTATTAACATACAAAAGGAGAGAGTATTATGTTTGGTTTTGGACAATTAATTGAGATTTTAAAGAAAAGTCCTAAGAAAATCGTATTTACAGAGGGCGAGGATCCTCGTATTCTGGAAGCATCATCCCGGCTTCTTTCAGGAACCTTCCTTCATCCGATTCTGGTCGGTAATGAAGAGAAGATTATGAAGGCTGCGGAGGAGAGCGGATTTAACATCCGCGGAGCAGAGATTATTGATCCGGCAAAATTTGACCGCATGGATGAGATGGTTGACTTGTTCTGCGAGATTCGTAAGAGCAAAGGGGTTACTCCGGAACAGGCTCGCGGAATCCTTTCCGCTTCCAATTATTTTGGGACAATGCTTGTTAAGATGGGGATTGCGAATGCGCTTCTGGGCGGAGCTACATATTCGACGGCAGATACGGTTCGCCCGGCGTTACAGCTGATTAAGACAAAGCCGGGAAATACCATCGTTTCTTCCTGCTTCATCCTGGTGCGTCCGTCTGCCACAGGCGACAATGAGGTTCTGGCAATGGGCGACTGCGCAATCAATATTCATCCTTCGGAGGATGAGCTTGTTGAGATTGCAGGCGAGACAGCGGAGTGTGCAAAGATTTTCGGCGTAGATCCGAAGGTTGCATTTTTAAGCTACTCGACGCTTGGCTCCGGAAAGGGCGAGGATGTAGATAAGGTTCGCAATGCCTGCCGCAAGGCTCAGGAGAAATATCCGAATATTCCGATTGAGGGCGAGCTGCAGTTTGACGCGGCAGTCTCTCCGAGAGTTGCCCGCACCAAGTGTCCGGGTTCTGAAGTTGCAGGACATGCGAATACATTCATTTTCCCGGATATCAACGCCGGAAATATCGGATACAAGATTGCTCAGCGTCTTGGAAATTTTGAGGCATACGGTCCGATTCTTCTTGGACTGAACGCCCCAATCAATGACCTTTCGCGCGGATGCAACGCTTCGGAAGTATATTCCATGGCAATTATTACAGCGGCGCTTGCATAGAACGGGTATGATTGAGACAAAATAGGATAGAACCAATCCTCCATAAGGCAATTTGGTAAAACGCGTTGTCTTTGACAGGGATTGGTTCTATTTTTTGTTACGTTACATTACATGGCGGTTTACGCGGGCAAGTGTTGATTTTGCGAAGAAAAAGGTCTAATATATGTGTTTAGACATAAGAAAAAAGAGGATTGGGTTATGCAGTCTGGCAATACATTGACAGAGGGTTCCATTGCAAAAAAACTGATTCTTTTTGCAATTCCGATGTTTCTTGGCAATTTGTTTCAACAATTATATAATACAGCGGATTCGCTGATTGTAGGCAACTTTCTAGGAAGTACATCCCTTGCGGCCGTAACGTCAACCGGAAGTCTTATTTTTTTAATCGTGGGCTTTTTTAACGGAACGGCAATGGGTGCCGGAGTTGTAATTTCAAGATTTTTTGGTGCGAAGGACTATGATAAAGTAAGGAAGGCAATCCATACGGATATAGCATTTGGAATTGTATGCGGCGCGGTCATGACGATTGTGGGCATACTGTTTGCACCGCAGATTTTAGCTCTTATGGGAACTCCGGATGAGGTGTTTTCACAGGCGGTATGGTATATCAGAGTTTACTTTTTGGGCTCGCTTTCGTTTGTGCTCTACAACGTCTGTATGGGAATTTTGCAGGCAGTGGGAGACAGTAAGCATCCGCTGTACTATCTGATTATTTCGTCTGTGGTAAATATTGTTCTGGACATCCTGTTTAACGGTGTGCTCCGGCTTGGCGTGGCTTTTGCGGCATTTGCTACGATTCTTTCGCAGACGCTTTCCGTTGTGCTGTGTATGAGAAGGCTCATGCTGACACAGGATATTTATCAGGTCCGGTTGGATGAAATCAGATTTGATCCGCAGATTATCAGACAAATCATTCAGATTGGCCTGCCGTCCGGTCTGCAGAATTCGATTATCTCCATTGCAAATGTGGTGGTGCAGTCGAATATCAATGCGTTTGGAAGCGATGCGATGGCAGGGTGCGGTTCGTACTCAAAGATTGAAGGCTTTGGGTTCCTTCCGATTACGTGCTTCGCAATGGCGCTTACCACATTCATCGGGCAGAATCTGGGTGCAAGGCAATATGTGCGCGCAAAGAAGGGAGCGCTCTTTGGGGTTCTTTGTTCCATTTCGGTTGCTGAGCTCATCGGTGTGCTTATTTATTTTTTCATTCCGCAGCTGATTGTGTTGTTTAATTCCGAGCCGCAGGTGGTTGCATACGGAGTGCAGCAGGCGCGCACAGTAGGAAGGTTTTACTTTCTGCTGGCTTTTTCCCATTGTGCTGCCGGAATTCTGCGAGGCGCAGGAAAATCGGCAATCCCGATGTTTGTTATGCTTGGATGCTGGTGTGTGATTCGAATCACGTACATTACAATCATCACGCAGTATATTCCGAAGATTGTTGTGATTTTCTGGGCATATCCTTTGACATGGTCATTGAGTTCCATTATTTTTTTGGTTTTCCTGTTAAAGGGAGACTGGCTGCACGCATATGAGAAGAAACAGGCGCAAGCCGCTGCATAAAATCGCTGCGCAGAAAGGAGAGAGACGATGCGGATAGGAATGGGTTATGATGTTCATAAATTGGTGGAGGGAAGAAAACTGATTCTTGGAGGGGTAGAAATACCACATACGCTTGGACTGCTGGGACACTCCGATGCAGACGTACTGCTGCACGCAGTCATGGACGCGCTGCTTGGAGCGGCGGCGCTTGGCGATATCGGAAAGCATTTTCCGGATACGGATCCGGCGTATGAGGGAGTATCCTCCATGAAGCTTCTGGAGCATGTGGGCAGGCTTCTGGAAGATAAGGGATATGTGATTGATAACATTGACGCCACTGTTATCGCACAGAAGCCGAAGCTTCGGCCATATATTGAAGACATGGAACAGAACATTGCAGAGGTTCTTAGAATTTCAAAAGAACAGGTAAATGTGAAAGCCACCACAGAGGAAGGCCTTGGATTTACCGGCGCAGAGCAGGGCATTTCTTCACAGGCAATCTGTATGCTGTCCGGACTGTATGAAAGCAGTGTTCCTGTTGGCGGCTGCAGAGGATGCGGCGGCTGCGCCAACTAACGACAACGGATTTTTTCTTGACAAAATAATGTTTCGTGCATAAACTAAATTAGAATAAGAGTGACTGTTCTAAGGCGGTGTTCTGAATAGTTGCGAATAAGATAAAAGGCTTTGAACGAAAAGAGTAGGAAATAAGAGTGAGCAACAGAGAGGAATTGTCATTGGCTTAGAGCAGTTCTTGTTTACGTTTTCCAAAAGTGCATTCGGGAGCTGATCCGGTAAAGAGACCTCTTTCTTAGCCGGATACGTGAACCTGCGTTACAGGGCATGAGCAGAGATGCTTGCTTTGGTCGGAAAGCATGTCTGGAAAAAGAGTGGAACAACGGATTACTTCGTCTCTTAGCGGGAGGTAATTCGTTTTTTTTTGCCGGTTTTTGTAAAATTTTTATAAAAACGTAAAAAACAGGTGCAAAAAGGAAATTTTGAAATTATTATTAAGGAAGAAGCAATTATGGGATTTTTCAGAAATGTGAGCGAGGAAATCGCTGTTATACGTCAGCGTGACCCGGCGATTCATTCCAATATGGAAGTGTTCTTATATCCAAGCTTTAAGGTAATGCTGAGCTATCGCAGGGCGCATAAACTGTATAAGAAGGGGCATTATTTTTGGGCAAGATGGATTTCACAGAGAGCTGCAAGGCGCACCGGTATTGAAATTCATCCGGGCGCCGAGATTGGAAAAGGATTTTTCATTGATCATGGAGCAGGTGTAATCATTGGAGAGACGACAATAATCGGCGATAATTGTACGCTGTATCAGGGAGTTACGCTTGGCGGTACCGGAAAAGAGCAGGGCAAACGCCATCCTACTCTCGGCAACAATGTCATGGTCAGCGCGGGGGCTAAGATTCTGGGGTCCTTTAAAATCGGGGACAACAGTAAGATTGGGGCCGGAAGCGTTGTGCTCGAGGAGGTTCCGCCGAACTCAACGGTAGTAGGTGTTCCGGGACGTGTCGTAAAGCGGAATAACGTCAGCCTTCCACAGGAGGAATTGGATCAGACGAATCTTCCCGATCCGGTGCACGATGAGTTGAGCAGTCTGGAAGTAAAGAATACAGATTTGATTCACAGAATCGAGGCCTTAGAGGCGGAAGTAAGAAGCTGCAATAAGTGACATTTTAGGAGAGATAAACATGGAAAACAAATTTCGTATGTATAATACCCTGACAAGAGAAGTGAATACCCTGGTGCCAAATGAGGACGGTAAGATTGCAATGTATACCTGTGGCCCGACGGTGTATCATTTCGCACATATCGGAAATCTGAGAAGCTACATCATGGAGGACGTGTTAGAGAAGACTCTGCGCTTTATCGGATATGATGTAAAGCGCGTAATGAATATTACAGACGTAGGGCACCTTTCCAGCGATGCGGATACCGGCGAGGATAAAATGCTAAAGGGAGCGAAGCGCGAACACAAGACGGTCATGGAGGTTGCAAAGTTCTATACCGATGCTTTTTTTTCGGACTGCCGGAAATTAAATATCAAGAGGCCGGATGTCGTGGAACCCGCAACAAATTGTATTGCGGAATTTATTCATATGATTGAAGTGCTTTTGGAAAAAGGATATGCATATCAGGCAGGCGGAAATGTCTATTTTGATACCACGATGCTGAAGGATTACTTCGTGTTTTCCTCCGCGGTGGAAAAGGAGCAGCTTCAGGTGGGCGTTCGTGAGGATGTGGAGGAGGATACCAACAAGAAGAATAAGAACGATTTTGTCCTCTGGTTTACCAAATCGAAATTCGAAGATCAGGCGCTCAAATGGGATAGCCCATGGGGTGTCGGATACCCCGGCTGGCATATCGAGTGCTCCTGCATCAGTATAAAGCATCTCGGCGAATACATGGATATTCATTGCGGCGGCGTGGATAATATTTTTCCGCATCACACCAATGAGATTGCGCAGTCGGAATCCTATCTTGGACATAAATGGTGCAACAACTGGTTTCATGTGCATCATCTGAATGACAAGTCGGGGAAAATGAGTAAATCGAAGGGTGATTTTCTTACGGTCTCTCTTCTGGAGGAAAAAGGATACAATCCGCTGGTATATCGCCTGTTCTGTTTGCAGTCGCATTATCGGAAACCTCTTGAATTTTCCTACGAAGTGCTTGATAATATGACTATAGCTTATAACAAGCTTGTAAAAGCGATTGCAAAGCTTTCTGACGAAGGCGAATTCAATCAGGCCGCTTATGACATTTATCGTGCGAAATTTGAAGATGCGCTTTGTAATGATCTGAATACTTCTATGGCAATCACAGTTATTTACGACCTGCTGAAAGCCGATATAAATGATAAGACAAAGCGCAAATTAATCGGGGACTTTGACGAGGTTCTTTCGCTAAATCTTCTTGCGGCGGCAGAGGCCACGAAGGAAAGCGCAATTGTGGATACGGAATTGGAGCAGTTTATCAATGAAAAAATCGCAGAGCGTGCGGCAGCAAAAAAGGCAAAGGATTTTGCGGCGGCGGATGCGATTCGGGACGAACTTCTTGCAAAAGGAGTTGCAATTAAAGATACCAGAGAAGGCGTCGTATGGGAGCGTGTATAAATGGGAAAAAATATCGATGCTTATATCAAAGAACAATTTGAATTACCTATGGTGGATGTGAAGACGTATTCGCCGCTTACTCTGGCTTATATCGGTGACGGCGTGTTTGATTTGATTATCCGCTCTGTGATTGTGGGGCAGGGAAATACAAAGGCAAGCCAGCTGCACCGGAAAACCAGTCAGATTGTAAAGGCATCCAGTCAGGCGCTGCTGATTGAAACACTTGTGCCATATCTGACAGAAGAAGAGATGGATGTGTACCGGCGCGGAAGAAATGCGAAATCGCCGACTACGGCGAAAAATGCGACGATCGGGGATTACCGCAAGGCGACAGGGCTGGAGGCTCTGATTGGATATTTATATGTAACGGACCAGTTTGAGCGCGCGGTCGAGTTGACAAGACTCGGACTCAGAAAGACGGATGGTATTTCTCTGGATTAGCGGTGCCGGTACGGAAAGAGCGGAATATTCTGTGTGGAGAGCAGGGAGAACAGATGGGAAACGAGGAACTTTTTGATCAGGTTTCAGAGAGCAGAATTGAAGGACGAAATGCGGTTCTGGAAGCGTTCCGCTCAGGAAAGACAATTGACAAATTGTATGTGCTGGACGGATGTCAGGACGGTCCCATACAGACGATTACCAGAGAGGCAAAGAAGCATGATACGATAATCAGTTATGTCACAAAAGAGCGGTTGAATCAGCTCTCGGAGACAGGTAAGCATCAGGGAGTAATCGCAATTTCGGCAGCGTACCCGTATGCCGAAGTGGAAGATATCTTAAAAATTGCAGAAAAGAGAGGAGAACCTCCGTTTGTATTTCTTTTGGACGGAATAGAGGATCCGCATAATCTTGGCGCTATTATCCGTACCGCAAATCTTTGCGGCGCGCATGGCGTTATTATTCCGAAAAGAAGGGCGGCAGGGCTTACTCCGACGGTAGCAAAGGTCTCGGCAGGAGCAATCAATTATACTCCGGTAGCAAAGGTTACGAATATTTCGAATACAATCAAGGAACTGAAAGAACGCGGCATGTGGTTCGTATGCGCGGATATGGGCGGAACGGTTATGTACGATTTGAACCTTACCGGCTCTATCGGACTTGTGATTGGAAATGAGGGAGACGGAGTCAGCAAGCTTGTGAAGGAAAACTGTGATATGATTGCATCCATTCCTATGAGGGGCGATATTGATTCCCTGAATGCGTCGGTTGCGGCAGGAGTGCTGGCATATGAAATCGTACGTCAGCGAATCGGGAAGGGAAAATAAATTGACAGATTATACAATTTTATCGGATGAAGAACTGGTCGCATTGATTCGCGAGAAGGAGAACGACAGCTCCGGCGAAGCGGACGGGGTAATGAGTTTTCTTTTGAATAAATATAAGCCGCTTGTAACGAAAAAAACGAATGGTTTATATCTGATCGGAGCAGAGCATGAGGATCTGATTCAGGAGGGAATGATCGGTCTGTTCAAATCCATTCGGGATTACAGTCCCGGGAAGGAATGCTCGTTTTTTCATTTTGCAGATACCTGTATCAGCAGACAGGTGTATACTGCAATCACACAGTCAAACCGGCAGAAACATTCTCCGTTGAATAATTCGCTGTCCCTTTCACAGGAACAGGGGGAAGAGGGCGGAACGCTTGAGGAAATGCTCGAAAGCTTAAATGTGGATAATCCGGAAAAGCAAATTATAGAACAGGAGTTTTTTAAAGGTCTTTTTGAAAAATTAAACGGAAAGCTTAGCAGGATGGAGCAGCAGGTGCTGCCATTGTATCTGGATGGTTTCGTGTATACGGATATTGCTGCGAAGCTTGGAAAAGAACCTAAGACGATTGACAACGCAATTCAGCGGATTCGAAAGAAAATCGGCAATTTGAAAGTGGGTGAGTAGAATGGAATTTTCACGTATCGGTGAGCATACGATTAAATGCACTATTACGGAGCAGGAAATCGGAGATTTGGGTTATACGGTTGATGATATCTTGAGCAATAGCGAGAGAACGCAGGAATTTATGAACCGGATTTTTGATTTGGCCGAGCAGGAATTTCAGACAAAATTTGATTTGGGTATAAAGACGGTACGTGCAGATTTTATGTCCGATCATACCTTATCGCTTACATTTTCCGAGCATCCGGCAAACGGAATGATGGAGCATTTGAAAGATATCATTGGCGGACTGATTGGCTCGGTTTCGAAAGACAAGATCAGAGATTTCTCAGAGGAACTTGCAAGGGCAACGGAAGAGCTTTCAGATGCAATACAAGCAAAGGCGGAGGAAGAGGTTCGCGTGATTGCGCTCTTTACCTTTGACTCCATGGATATCGTAACCGCTTTTGCAAAAAGAGTGGATGTAAGCCCGATTCCGCCTAACGCACTGTATAAATGGGAGAAGAAATATATTATTGTAACGGAGTTGTCTTCCTGCAATGAGAAGGAGGTTCTTCGCCTGTCTATCCTTACCGATGAGTACGCTTCGGATATTCAGGTAGGGGCGGAGAAGAGAGCCTTTTTGCAGGAACATGCCAAGTGCATCCTAAAAGAGCATGCGATTGAGCAGCTGCAGCTTCTGTAGGATTAAAATATGTCGTATTCTATAACGGAACCTCGGATAAGGAGCCGATCAGGAAATTAAGGTTATCTGATTCGTTTATCAGCCGGACAGCGGCAGTGAGTTTGAATGGACTGCGGCCATGTATAATCTGAATAAAGGAAAGAACGACAATCTGTTATCCATGTGCAGGCCTCTGGCGGATTATATGACACTGATTAACTATATCAGGGAAAAGCAGGAGGAAGGACTTGCGGCGGAGCAGGCGGTCGATGAAGCAGTAAAACAATGTATTGAGGAGATCGCTGAAGCACAAAAAGTTGCTGCTAATAAAGAGGCGAGAAAACAGTTTTACCGGGAATATGGAATAGTAGACTGATCTTTATGCGGCATGCATAATGGTTCTGGTAAACCGAAAGAAGCTGCCACCGCGGTATGAATCGCGGCGGCAGCTTCTTCGGATGCTTGGTAACTAAAGTTCTCTCTGCGCAACAAGAATGATGCCTTACTGAGGATTATCCTTATCTATACCTAGCATGCACATGGTAAAACCTACGGATTTTAAATAATCGAAAACATAATGAATTATCTTACTCCCAATATTCTTTCCCTGCATTAGATGATTCATCATGAAAAATCCAATGTAATATTTCCGCTCAATTGGAATGCCCGGCGGCGTGATGTGAAGGACGTCTTTGAACAATTCGGCAGAGATATCTTTTCCGCAGTATTCATAATATTGCGTATTGCTTTGGCAAAAACGGAAAATCAGATTGACATCATCTTCATCATGCATACTGCAGAACCGCAACGCCCCAAGGTTCAAGCTCAAAGGATGCTTCGTTCTCGATTTCCTTTCCGGTAATCAATTCAGCGGCTTTTCCGGCAATATTTTTAACCGTCCGGGTATCGGAGGAGTAATTGAGAAAATACATAATCGCATGTCCCGCGTCATTGATTCCCTGTTTTACGCATACCGGGTAGGACGCTTCAAACGGGAGCTTCTGCGGCTCGGAAAGTGCAATTTCTTCGAAGAAATCCAAAAAGATATCCATCAGGAGGTCAACGTCGAAAAGCGTTGCCAGATAAAGCGTATGTCCTTTGCCGTAACTGTTTTTGGCAACAGCAGAGTAATGACTCCATACCTTGTGACCGTAGTTTGCAAGCGGGGTTGCGGTGTCACATGTTACAAGCTCCATCCATTCTGTTGCAGCGGAGGTTTTTTCTTTGTAGGTTACCGTTACATCCTCCGGATAGGTAAACTGATCGTAAAAAAGTCCGAGCGTCTTATGTAAAATGTGCGGCTGCCTGTCGGAATAAATCTTTAGGTGTTCATCGGAAAAAGCACTCTTAAAGGTCATAATGAGATTGCCGCCGTCTGCAACATACTGCTCAAGCGCATGCAGATAGTCCTCGGATGCACTGTATAAGGCCGGAACCAGTACACAGTCGTATTGTGCCAGCAAATCGGATTCCGCCGGAATAACATCATATTCGATATTTAAGTAGAACAGGGCGTCTGCCATAAAACGAAGAATGGTATTGTAGCTGTATGCGCCGTTGGTCTGCGTTGGAAACTGCGTAAGACCGGTAAGGGACTCGTTGTTGACTACCAGTGCAATTTTGTTTGTTTTCTTTAGATTTTTTAGGGAAGAACCGATTTCTTTCCATTCATTTCCAATCCGGCATACATCCAGATATGTCCGGTTTTCTTCCATGTCATGGGAAAGGACACCCTTCCAGTAGCTTTCGATGGCATTATGAATCGAATGCCAATGCCAGTATTCCACCATGTTTGCGCCGTTTGCGATGTGGCTGTATGCCTGGAGCCGGAGCTGGTTCGGATACGGAAGCCAGGCCTGGTTGCCCTGCGCCTCGGTCTCAAGAATCAGGTAGTTATCACGCTTTAAGGCGCGGGCGATGTTCCCGCATATGGTAATTTCCGCGCCGGTAAGCGCATCCTGAGACGGATGATAAATGTCACAGCCTGCCACAGTCATGCATTTTGCGGCGGCAAACTGGTCAACTTCCGGCTGGAGTCCGAAAGAGTAATCGTGCCACTCGAAATCAAAGTTCTGGGTAATAAACTGATCCGGGCGCTTGTATTTTTCAACAATCTTGGACTGCCATGCAAGAAAATCCGTAACAAGCTTCCGCTGGAATTTTGCGTATTCGGCGGCAAGACTCTGATTGATTGTTCCGCGTACATCCGGGAAATCATCCCAGCTGTCTATGCGGTTGCTCCAGTAATCCAAGCCGAACCGGCGGTTGAACTCTTTGATGTCCGGATACTGTTGTCTGAGTTCCTCTACGAAAATCTGCTGTGCACGCGGTCCGCAGGTGTCATAAGATTTTGTTTCATTGTCAAGCTGGAAACCGATGACATGCGGGACATCCTTTACCTCTTCCATCAGCTTCTCAATGATAATTTTAGCATGCTTTAAATAGATTGGATTTGTGATGTCCATGTTCTGCCGGTGTCCGTAGATGCCGGGGCCGTCATGTGTGAGCGCAAGCATATCGTCGGATTTTTTTGCAAGCCAGGACGGAATGGCATAGGTTGGGGTTCCCACAATAACGGAAATGTTATGCCGTCCGGCAGCATCAAGCATTCTGTGCAGATGGGTAAAATCAAATTGATCTTTCTGCGGCTCCCAGGTACTCCATGTGGATTCCGCTATCCGAATGACATTCATTCCTGCCTTTTCCATCATCTCCATGTCTTTTTCCACGCGGTCATATGGCATATATTCATCATAGTATGCCGCGCCGTAATACAGTTTTTCTGTTTTCATTTTCGTTCTCCTTTTTTCTTTCAAACAATTTAGGTGTTTGTGAAACTCTCGATTATCCATGCGAAGCTGTAAAATATAGCAATATTATCGCAGGGTGTTATTTCGTAGATTCTTTCATGATCACTTCATAGGAAAGCAGCTTGCGGTTGGCAACCTCCTGATGTTCAATCCGGGCGAGTAAGCTCTTGCACGATTCTGCACCCAGCTCCTTGGTATCAAAGGCAAGTGATGTAATCGAAGGCAGACTGTTTTCCAAAAGGGAACTGTTATAAAAGGAAGCAATTTTGATGTCGGAAGGAACGTGCTTACCCTCCTGGCGAAGCTTCCGCAAAACCTGACTGCAGATTGCATCGTCCATGCAAATGATGCAATCGACATCCCCGGAAAGAACCGTATCAACAGCGCGGTCTATAAATGCTTTCCCCTCTAAGTTCATAAAAACCAGATTCGCATCAAACTCTTTCCCGGCGGCGGCATACCCTTCGGCAAAACCCCGGAAACGGTTCTGGTTTACAACAAAATTTTCGCTTCCCCCCAACAGCGCAATTTTTTCCATTCCGCGCATCAGCAGAATGGAAGTAAGCTCGCGGCATGCGCTCTTGTGGTCGTTATCTACCTGTATAACGTTTTTATAGGCTGTGCTTCCCACTGTTACAAATGGAATTTGTTTGTTCGAGAGATACTCAATCTGGGCGTCTTTTACAAAGGTGCGAAGAAGAATGACTCCATCCACTTTTCGATTCTGAATAATTCTCTCCAGGCCTGATATATCATTTTCCTGACAGATGCACAGCAGGATGTCGTATTCCATCATGCCGGCAATCTCCTGAATACCCATGATTGCCTCCTGAAAAAACGGCAGGTCGACCAATGCATAGCTGCCGGGCATAACAACGCAGATATTGAATGTCTTGGATTGTGCAAGTCCCTTTGCAATAACATTCGGCTTGTAATCGTGCTCCTCAATATATGCCAGCACACGCTGTCTTGTCTCATCTCCGATTCGGCCTTTACCGGAAATGGCGCGGCTGACGGTGGTTTTTGAGACGCCGAGCGCACCCGCAACGTCGGATATCGTGATATTTTTCTTTTCGTTTTCCATAAAACCTCCTAATATAAGCAAATCAATTGCGCAACAATATTCTCTAACGTTTGCGCAAAAAAGTCAACCGGAAAAAATATTCCATATAAAAGCGGCGGAATCAACCATGGACAAAAACACTCGGTAATATGGGCGAAAATGTACATAATGCAAGGGAGAAAAACACGCCAAACGGAGCGGAAATGCAAATGATTAAGCGGTTACGCACCAGAGAAGGAATTTGCGCAATTTTGTGAAAAACAGATAAATAATTTCATGCAGAAATATCCAAAATGTATATTGACATGGGATAAAAGGTAGAATATACTAAACATACAGAACAACCGATTGCGCAATTACGACGCAAAAGCTGCTGCGTATTATCGCAAATGGGGGATTCACAAACAAATACAATCAAATGGAGGAGAATCAAGATGGACAAATTCGTTGTAAACATTATCCATCGCCCGGAGATGGTTCCGGAATATTCCGCAACCGTTACCGGACAGGGCAAGGAAGAGGATATCGGAGATAAGAAGCTGATTACAGAGTCTCTTGATATTTTCAAGACTCAGCAGAGACTTGCACATGAGAATGGACTGAAATGTACCATTCAGATGACCTACGCAGCACTTTTCAACGAGGAGGCTGTTGAACTCGCAAAGCATGATCACGAAGTATACGGCGATGAGATTGCACTTTCTCTGCTCGGACTTCCCTGCGAGGAATTCCGGGAGAAATATAAGACCAAAGACTTCTGTATCTGGATGTTCTCTATGGAGGATAAGAAGGCGATCGTCAATGATGTATTCGAGAAGTTCCACGATGCGTTTGGATTTTATCCGGAGTCAACAGGATCGTACTATATGGATGCGGATCTGATCAATTACATCAAGGAGAAGTATCCGATGGTTAAATGTGCGGTTGCTACCTGTTGGGAGGAGGGACCGAAGGCATACCATACCTGTAACAATTCCTGGTATACCTTATTTGACGGAGGCCCATGGGCGCCATGGATTCCTTCCAAGCAGAATACCCATGCGCCGGCGGCAAATGCGGCGGAGGACAGCGGAATCGTTGCAATTCCTCATCTTTCACGCGATCTTATCGCCTGCTACGACGGAAACGGATCGAACTTCGGAACACATCCGCAGAACGTACTCCGCGGAATGATTTATGATACAAAGACATGGGAATATCCGTATCTTTACAATCTGATTGATCAGTATCGCGATCTTGAGAAATACAACAACGGATACGCATACAATATGATGTTCGTCGGGCCGGGCTGGATGAACAAGATGGGACGCTGGGAGCAGCCGTATGAGCTTCTGCTTAAGTCTTACACAGACGGATGCGCTTACTATGGCAAGCTAAAGAAGGAAGGAAAGCTCATCGACATGACCATGTCCGAGTTTGCGGATTATTACAGAGAGAAGAAGGGCGTGAACAACGGCAATTACAATGAGCCGGAGTGCGCGCCATGGAGAGATATCCTTTATGGCTCGGACAAGCAGGTATTCTGGTACTGCGATCCGTACATGAGAGTATGTGTCAACATGGATCAGGGCGGAGCCATCGTAGATCTCCGGCCTTATGTTGCAAAGCTTGAGTGGCCGGTCGGTATCGGAACAAAGCATATTCAGGATGCGTCTTATCCGTTCCTGATTCAGGAGAAGTACCGCGCGGGATATTTCACGCATTATGCAGGAGCCGGTACGGTTCGTTCCGCAAAGCTTTCTTACAACGGAGAGGAGGTTGACCTTTGCCTCTGCCCGACAAAGTCTCATTTTTCGGAAGAGATGATTGACGGAAAGAAGAACAGAATCCTGACGCTTGATCCGGTTGAAATCAAATTCAACGGCGTAACGGTTAAGCTTCAGACAAAGGAGTATTTTGAAGAAGGTTCTTCCAATATTAAGATTGAAAGAAACTTCCTGAAGATTTCCGATCCGTCTGCTGAAATCTATTTAGACGAGTATATCACCGCATGCTATGGTACAACCGAGTATCCGGAGGACATGACCGGTATTACGTTAAAAGTGCAGGGTCTGGATACCGAGACAATCAATTATGAGTACAGATGCCGCGACGCAAAGGTGGAGGGAGCGGCGGAAGTCAGCGCTGTCATTCCTGCAATCCAGACAAAGGTTTCCATGACTGCATCGGATAAGGCTGTCGGATACATTGAGGAGGGATATGCTTTCTCCCCGATGTTCAAGCTTGGATACAAGAAACAAATTTCTGATAAGGAGGTATTTGCAACATGGCTCAACTTGGAAAAGGCAAATTAAATTACAGATGTCCGTCCTGCTTTATGCGAGACCTCGATATCGATATGTTCTTAGATAAGGATACCGGGATTTACAGCTGCATCCGCTGCCAGTTCAGAGGCGATGAGGCAAAAATTCTTGAGTGGAATGAGAAAGTAAGAGAACGTTACGGCGCAATGTATGAGAGATTTTCAAAATTTGATTTTGATTAAACAGCAGAGCGCTATGGCGGATTTGGGAAAGACAGCTCGAACAAATAGCTTTATTTGGAAGAACTGTCTTTTTCTTAAATTGTAAGCCATACCGCGAAGCTGTCGGGGAGGGGAAACCTATGCCAAAGAGGAAAAAGGAATCCGTAGAATTGCGATTCTATGATGTCCCACAGCAGGAAGCAGTCCTTGCCTTGATTGGAGATAGCTGGGATCGTGTATATGGGCATGAAGAGAATAAACTGCATTTTCACAATCTGATGGAAATCGGGGTATGCCGGAGAGGAGCAGGGGTATTGTATCTGGATGAGGAGGAATACCGCTACGCGACAGGAACCATAAGCGTATTTCCGGAAAATTTTCCTCATACGACCATCAGTGACGGAGAGGAGAGCAATTTCTGGGAATATCTGTTTTTTGATCCGAGAACGGTCATTGCCGAGCTGTATCCGAACAACCCGATCACACAGGCGGAGATAATGGAAGAGATTGATAAGAATCCTTTGATGCTGAATCAGACAAAGGATAAGCGATTCGGGATGTTAATTGATGCCATCATGGATGAAGAGCGGGAGCAGAAGCCGTATTATCGCAGCGCTGTCCGAAACTATCTGGCAAATGTGGTGCTTGAGATTATGCGTATGCACAGCGAACTGAAAGCATGTGGGGAGGGCGCAGCAAAAACAACGAATGCAATGCAGATTACATCTGCTTTAAATTATATAAATAAGAATTATGCAAAGCAGTTAAAGGCGAAGGAGCTTGCGGATGTATGCAATATGAGCGAGACTCATTTCAGACGCTTGTTTGAGGAATACATCAACATGTCTCCGATGGATTATGTCAATCTGATTCGGATTCAGAAAGCGTGCGAATATATGAAGCATTCGGATGATTCCATGGACGAGGTTGCATCCAAATGCGGATTTACCACAACGTCCACCTTTAACCGTAATTTTAAGAAGTTTCTGGATACATCGCCGTATCAGTGGAAGCTAAATCCGACGACCTATGAGCGAAAATTGCTGAATTATCATATTACGGCATTGAAAGGGTGGTAACATGAATTTTGATTACAATATTATAAGAAATCCTGAGATTTTTATGCAGAACCGGATGGAAGCACATTCGGATCATGTATGCTATCAGACGGCATGTGAGCTTATGGAAAAAAAGAGCGGCTACCGCCGTTCCCTGAATGGGTTCTGGAAATTTTCCTACGCAAAGAACATGGCACTTGCAGTCAGGGATTTTGAAAAGGAATCGTACAGTTGTAAGGACTGGGATGATATTCGCGTTCCGTCCCACATTCAGATGGAAGGATATGACATCCCTGTATATACGAACACCACCTACCCATGGGAGGGAAGGGAGTACATCAAACCGGGGGAAATTCCGGAGAGCTTTAATCCGGTTGCAAGCTATGTAAAATACTTTACGGTTCCGAAGGAGTGGGAAGGAATGAGAATCGCTGTTTCCTTTCAGGGAGTGGAGAGCGGTTTTGCTCTATGGCTCAACGGAAGCTATGTAGGTTACAGTGAGAATTCGTTTGATCCGGCGGAGTTCGAGCTTACTCCTTTTTTGAAGGAAGGAGAAAATAAGCTTGCGGTTCGCGTCTGGAAGTGGACTTCCGGCAGCTGGTGCGAGGATCAGGATTTCTTCCGGTTTAGCGGAATCTATCGGGAAGTATACCTGTACGCGATGCCGCGGACTCACGTGCAGGATGTAAAAATCGTGGCTGATATAGAAGGAATTGACGGCAGCGCGCAAGGCACAACAGCGGCACAGGGAACGGTGGACATTTCTACCTCCGGATTTGGAGAAGGAAGTATCACATTTATTTTATATCATGCAGGAAATTATTCATTTGCCGATTCTGAGGAAGGAACCGAAAACATCGTTTTAAAGAAGCAGATGCCATTGAACGGCAGCTGCAATGAGATTTGCTTTGAAGTGCTGAATCCGCTTCTATGGAGCGCCGAGGAGCCGAATCTATACCGCCTTGAAATGATTGTGAAGGACGCAGACGGCAGACCGGTAGAATATATTGAACAGAAGATCGGCTTCCGTCGTTTTGAAATGAAAGACGGTCTCATGCTTTTAAACGGAAAACGGATTGTGTTCAAGGGCGTAAACCGCCATGAATTTTCATCCGTACAGGGGCGCGTGCCGAGTGAGGAGGAACTGTTAAAGGACATTGTCACGATGAAGCAGAACAACATTAATGCGATTCGTACCAGTCATTACCCGGATCAGACACTTCTGTATGAGCTTTGCGATGTGTACGGACTGTATCTGATCGCAGAGAACAATATGGAATCCCATGGAAGCTGGGAATCTGTGGAGAGGGCAAAGGCAGAGCCGGATTTTGTGGTTCCGGATGACCGCGCAGAGTGGCTTTCCATGATGTTAGACCGCGTAAATTCCTGCTATCAGAGAGACAAAAACCATCCGTCCATCTTAATCTGGTCCTGCGGGAATGAATCCTATGGCGGTTCGGTTATATACGAAATGTCGCAGAAGTTCAGGGAACTTGATCCGAAGCGGCTGGTTCATTATGAGGGGATTTTTAATGACCGCCGCTACAATGCGACCAGCGATATGGAAAGCCAGATGTATGCGACCGCTGCCGGAATCGAGGAGTTTCTGGCGGAACATAAGGATAAGCCGTTTATCTGCTGCGAATATACCCATGCAATGGGAAATTCCTGCGGAGGAATGCACAAGTACACAGACCTTACCGATCGGGAAATGCGTTATCAGGGCGGGTTTATCTGGGATTATGTGGATCAGTCTCTCTACAAAAAGGATTGCTACGGCAACTGGTTCTTAGGATACGGAGGAGATTTTGACGACCGGCCGAACGACGGCAATTTCAGCGGAAACGGTATTGTATACGGAGGTACAAGGGAACCTTCCCCTAAGATGCAGGAGGTAAAATATAACTATCAGAATATCTCGGTGGAATTTTCAGAGATGTCTTCCAATCAGCCATTTTCGGAGCAGAAATTTGTCGTAAGGAACAAAAATTTGTTTGTGAACACTGTTCAGTATGATACGATTGTGCTGTTGGAACAGGAAGGAGCGGAGGCTGCGAGAGCGAAAATGAGCTGTGAGGTCGGGCCGCTTTCGGAAAAAGAGTTTTTACTTCCGGAGAAAATCGCGGCAAAGATGGATCAGATTGCAGCATGCGCAAAAGAAAAAAAGGAGCAGACTCCGGAGATGGCGGTTACGGTATCCTTTGTATTAAGGCGCGATATGCTTTGGGGAAAGACCGGTCATGAGGTCGCTTTCGGACAGAAGGTATACAAGAGAGAGGTTTTCGCATATGAATCGGACGCACCGGTTACCTTTGTGAACGGACGGAATAATTATGGCGTAAAGGGAGAAAATTTCTCCGCCATCTTTTCAAAGAGAAAGGGCGGAATAATCTCCTATGTATACGGCGGAAAAGAAATGATAAAGCAGGTTCCGATGCCGAATTTCTGGAGAGCGCCGGTGGACAACGATACGGGTTCCGGAATGCAGCAGCGTTACGCTCAGTGGAAGATTGCAAGTATGTATCTTACCCAAAAGGAAGAAGCGGCTGCTGTATGCGAAGACCATTGCGTAAAGGTTTCCTATCGGTATACGATGCCGACGGTGCCCGAAAGCGAGTGTGAAGTGATGTATCGTGTGTTTGGAGACGGCACAGTGGAGATGACTCTGACTTATGATCCGGTAAAAGAACTTTCGGATATGCCGGAGTATGGGCTCCTGTTTAAATTCGATGCGGATTATGATACGATAAAGTGGTATGGGCTGGGAAAGAAAGAAAACTATGCCGACCGGAAGAGAGGCGCAAGACTTGGTATTTTTGAAAGTAAGGTAAGCGAAAATCTTGCGAAGTATCTAAAGCCTCAGGAAAGCGGAAACCACACCGGCGTGCGTTACGCGAAAGTTGTGGATATGAAGGGAAGAGGAATGATGTTCTTTGGCGACGAACTTTCATTTTCGGCACTTCCGTATACGCCGCATGAACTCGAAAATGCCGCACATGAGTATGAGCTGCCGCAGGTTCACTATACGGTTGTGCGGGTTGCGCAGGATCAGATGGGCGTAGCCGGTGATAACAGCTGGGGAGCCGAGGTACATCCCGAATATCTTGTGGATGTATCGAAGAAAAAGGAGTTTACATTCTGCTTCCGCGGGGTTTAATCCATGGGCAGGCAGAATCTGTGATTCAAAGAGAAAGAAGAGGAGAAAATGGAGTATGAGCCGATTTATAAAAGGAATGGATTTATCTACGCTTCTTGAAGTGGAACGCGCCGGTGCGAAGTATTATGATCATGGACAGGAAAAGGATATTTTGCAGATTATGAAGGAGTATGACGTAGATACAATCCGGCTTCGTCTGTGGAATGATCCAAAGTCGGAGGAGGGGGAAGCCTACGGCGCCGGAAACAATGATTTGTCCGAGACAATTGCAATCGGTAAACGGGTGACGGACGCAGGGTTTGGAGTACTTTTGAATTTTCATTATAGCGATTTCTGGGCGGATCCGGGGAAACAGATCAAGCCGAAGGCATGGAAGAATTTCAAAGCGGAAGAATTGGAACAGGCAGTCTATGATTTTACGTTGGACTCTCTTACAAAGGTGCTTGACGCAGGGGTAAACGTAACCTTGATTCAGGTCGGAAACGAGCTCTCCAATGGGCTGCTCTGGCCGGAGGGAAAGGTTCCGAACTACGATAATATTGCGAAGTTTGTGAGCGCAGGAATCCGCGCGTGCCGCAAGGTAAAACCGGACATTCCGATTATGCTGCATCTGGACAACGGCGGCAATAACGAGCTTTACCGCAGATGGTTTGACAACTATATTGCCCTGGGAGAGGATTTCGATTACATCGGGCTTTCCTACTATCCGTTCTGGCATGGCAGCTTAGATGCGCTTGAGTACAATCTCAATGATATCGCGGTGCGCTACGGCAAGGATCTTATTATTGCCGAGGTTTCTATGGGATTTACCATGGAAGACTATAAGGAATATGAGAAGCTTTCGGACGAAGAGCGAAAGGGCTATGCAACCAGAACGGCGCTTGTCGAGAAGATTGACTATCCGATGACGATAGAAGGTCAAAAGGATTTTACCGAAGATTTCCTAAACCGCATAGCCCATGTTTCGGGCAATCATGGGGCCGGATTCTTCTGGTGGGAACCGGCATGGATTCCGGTTCCGGGTTCCGGCTGGGCAACGCCGGCGTCGCTGAAATATATGAACGATCCGGGACCATGCGGAAACGAGTGGGCGAATCAGGCGCTCTTTGATTATGACGGAAATATTCTGCCTGCCTTTGATGTGATTCGGGATTTTAAAAAGTAAGCAAATCGTAAGAAAGTCTTTAGAAAATTGTCGGTATAACTTAATGGAAAGAAAATAAACAGCACTCCTGTTTTTGGTACATAACAGTACCCAGAGCAGGAGTGCTTTTTCTATGGCCAAAAAGCAGGCAATTGTATCTTCCTGTAACAGCCATGCTTTCCTTTACTGGTTCAATGCAGCCTTCTTTGCGTATCCGGCGCGGCGGCGAAGGGTAGGATCAAGAATTCTCTTTCGGATGCGAAGACTTTCCGGCGTAACCTCAAGAAGCTCGTCGGTGTCGATGAAGTCAAGCGCCTGTTCCAGACTTAAAATGCGCGGAGGAACAAGAGTAAGCGCTTCATCGGCAGAGGAGGAGCGGGTATTGGTAAGATGCTTTTTCTTACATACGTTTAGCTCGATGTCCTCGGCCTTTGCAGACTGTCCGATG
Source organism: uncultured Lachnobacterium sp. (assembly GCA_964614035.1). Lineage (GTDB taxonomy): Bacteria > Bacillota > Clostridia > Lachnospirales > Lachnospiraceae > Roseburia. Next base: position 16,001 of record CAZTKM010000010.1, on the reverse strand, counting down.
ACCATTCCAGAGTAGACCTTCTGCCCCGGGCCGATAAAGAGGGTTCCGCGGTCCTGCGCGGAGAAAAGTCCGTAGGCGACAGATTCGCCGTCCTCGAATGCAATCAGGGAACCGGTCGCACGGTAGGCGATTTCTCCGCGGAACTCATCGTATCCGTCAAAGATGGTATTGATAATGCCGTTCCCCTTGGTATCGGTCATAAATTCGCCGCGATACCCGATTAAACCGCGGGAAGGGATTCGAAATTCAAGTCTGGTATATCCGCCGGCGATAGAACCCATGTTGCGAAGCTCGCCCTTGCGCTGCTGAAGCTTTGAGATAACGGCTCCGGTAAATTCGTCCGGCACATCCACATAGGCAATCTCCATCGGCTCGAGCTTTTTACCGCGCTCGTCGGTCTTGTAGAGAACCTCGGCCTTGCTTACCGCAAATTCATATCCCTCGCGGCGCATGGTCTCAATAAGAACGGACAGGTGGAGCTCCCCGCGACCGGATACCTTGAGGGAATCCGGGCTGTCCGTATCCTCTACCCGGAGCGATACGTCGGTATTTAACTCGCGCATCAGGCGTTCGCGGATATGGCGGGAGGTAACAAACTTGCCCTCCTGTCCCGCAAGCGGACTGTCGTTTACGATAAAGTTCATAGATATTGTCGGCTCGGAAATCTTTTGAAAAGGAATCGCTTTCGGATCCTCCGGCGCACAGATGGTATCGCCGATTTTGATGTCGGAGATACCGGAGATTGCAACGATAGAACCAATACCTGCCTCGGACACATCAACCTTTGTCAGTCCGTCGAACTCGTAAAGTTTGCTGATGCGGACCTTCTGGCGCTTGTCGGGATCATGGTGGTTTACCACAACCGCGTCCTGATTGATTTTAAGACTGCCGTTGTCAACTTTTCCGATACCGATACGTCCGACGTACTCATTGTAATCAATGGTGCTGATGAGAACCTGTGTGTTGGCATCCGGATCCCCTTCCGGAGCCGGAATGTAGTTTACAATGGTTTCAAAAAGCGGAGTCATATCTTTCTTTTCATCCTCCGGATTAAGAACCGCAAAGCCGTTTCTTGCGGAGGCATATACAAACGGGCAGTCGAGCTGCTCGTCCGATGCGTCAAGATCCATGAAAAGTTCAAGAACCTCGTCCACGACCTCGGCAGGTCTTGCCTCCGGGCGGTCCATTTTATTGATACAGACGATAACCGGAAGCGAAAGCGCCAATGCCTTCATAACGACAAATTTGGTCTGGGGCATTACGCCCTCGAATGCATCCACGACAAGAACTACGCCGTTTACCATTTTCAGCACGCGCTCGACCTCGCCGCCGAAATCCGCATGGCCGGGAGTATCGATAATGTTGATTTTGATGCCCTTGTACCAGACGGCGGTATTTTTGGAAAGAATGGTTATTCCGCGTTCACGCTCGATATCGTTGGAGTCCATGACACGTTCCGCCACCTCCTGATTCTCACGAAATACGCCGCTCTGCTTGAGCAGCTCGTCCACGAGCGTTGTTTTGCCATGGTCGACGTGTGCAATGATTGCTATGTTACGAATGTCCTCTCTGGTTGTTTTCATAATGCTCCTCTTTTCTCTATAAAAGACGGAAGAAACGCCTGCTTTCTTTCTATTATATGCGGGTGTTAAAAACCGACTTGTATATTCTATCACAAATCTATTAGAACGCAAGCATTTTGACAAAACATTGTTTGTCGACAGCTTTTGCGAATTTCTTCGCTTGTCCAGATGTTAAAACGTAACCCTAATCATAATTTCCACAAAAGGAAGGGAGAAAATTCATGGCAGATAAAATTATTGAAAACAACCAGGTGTCCATTGTCGGGGAGATCGTATCGGATTTCCGATTCAGTCACGAGGTGTATGGCGAGGGCTTTTATATGGTGGATGTATCCGTAAGCCGTCTGTCCAATTTCGTGGATTACATTCCGGTAATGGTATCAGAACGACTAATTGACGTTACAAAGGATTACGAGGGACAGTATGTGTACATAAACGGACAGTTCCGCTCCTTCAACAGACATGAGGAACGAAAAAACCGTCTGGTTCTCTCCGTTTTCGCAAGAGAGGTTGAACTAATGGACGGCATGACCGACGAAGATGCGTGCAACCAGATTTTCTTAGACGGTTACATCTGTAAAGAATCCATCTATCGGAAGACTCCGCTCGGACGTGAGATTGCGGATCTTTTGGTTGCGGTAAACCGTTCCTATGGAAAGTCAGATTACATCCCATGCATTTGCTGGGGAAGAAATGCAAGATTTGCATCGGGCTTTGTTGTGGGTACCCATGTACAGATCTGGGGACGGATCCAGAGCCGCGAATATGTAAAGAAAATCAGTGAGACCGAAGTGGAGCAGCGCACCGCTTATGAGGTTTCTGTAAGCAAAATAGAATTTTTGGAATAGAAAAGCTTTTTTTCAGGAAAAAAATGTGTTATGATACATACCAAAGCTTTGTTAGGAGGTCCGAAATGGGCACTGGTGTGGTTCAAATTTATTATGGTGAAGGACATGGAAAGTCCACAGCCGCATTGGGAAATGCAATTTGTGCGGCCAGCAACGGAGAGTGCGTAACGCTGATTCAGTTTTTGAAGGCAAAGAAGGAAAGCGACAAGGAGTACCTTGCACGCCTGGAACCGGAGGTAAAGCTGTTTCGTTTTGCCAAATTCGACGCTTGCTTTGACGAGCTTACAGAGGAGCAGAAGCAGGAGGAATGCTTTAGCCTGAAGAATGGTTTTAATTATAGTAAAAAAGTAATCTCGACAGGAGCCTGCGACATGGTTGTGTTAGATGAGCTTTTAGGACTTGTGGATCTTGGAATCATTACTATAGAAGAAATCAAGGAAATGCTCTCTTGCAAGCCGGAGGACATGACCATTGTGCTTACCGGAAGAGTTTTGGATGACAGACTTCGTCCTTTTGTGGATGAGATTTATAATATAACACCGGAAAAGTAATTCGCATACAAAGGAGAAAGACATGGCTATTTTTAAGGGAGCTGGTGTGGCAATCGTTACACCCATGAAAAGCAATGAAGACGTAAATTATGACAAACTAGAAGAGTTAATTGATATACAGATTGATAGCGGAACGGATGCAATTATCATTGCGGGAACCACCGGAGAAAGCTCTACTCTTTCCATGGAGGAGCACAGAGAGGTGATTGAAGCCGCTGTCAGATTTACCAGACATCGTGTTCCTGTCGTTGCAGGAACAGGAAGCAACTGTACCAGAACTGCGATCCAGTTGTCGCAGGAAGCGGAGGAAGCAGGCGTTGACGGACTTCTTATTGTAACTCCTTATTACAATAAGGCGACTCAGCCGGGACTGATGAAGCACTATTCAGAGATAGCCCGAAGTGTAAAAACTCCGATTATTATGTACAACGTTCCGGGAAGAACAGGATGTAATCTTCTTCCGGAAACGGTTGCGGAACTTTTTAAGAACGAAGAGAATATTGTTGGCCTTAAAGAAGCTACCGGCAACATAGCTCAGGCGTCCAAGACCATGTATCTGACGGACGGAAAGCTGGATATGTATTCCGGGGAGGACGGACTTGTTCTTCCGCTTATGTCAATCGGTGCAGTCGGCGTAATCTCCGTATGGAGTAATGTTGCGCCGGCAAAGGTTCACGCACTTTGCGAGAGCTTTTTTAAGGGCGATTTAGCGACAGCACAGAAGCTTCAGAGAGAGGCGCTTCCGCTTGTGGATGCACTGTTCTCGGAAGTAAACCCGATCCCGGTTAAGACGGCAATGAATAGGATGGGACTTGAGGTTGGACCGCTTCGTGCTCCGATGTGCGAGATGGAAGCTGATCATGCAAAGAAGCTCGCACAGGTAATGACAGAGTACGGAATTAAGCTCGCATAGTAAGTTTTAAATAGCCTCGGAATTTTCCGGGGCTATTGCTACATTAGATAAAGGAGAATTGGAATATGACTAAAGTAATTATGAACGGCTGCAACGGGAAGATGGGACAGAGTATTACCGGCATTGTAAATGCGGATCCGGATATTGAGATCGTTGCGGGCGTCGATGTTTATGATGGAATAAAGAATGATTATCCGGTTTTTAAAACAATCGAGGACTGCGATATTGCGGCGGACGTGATTATCGATTTTTCCAACGCAAAGGCAGCGGATGGACTTCTTAACTACTGTGTGGACAAGCAGATTCCGGTCGTACTCTGCACAACCGGACTGTCGGACGAGCAGCTCGCCAGAGTGGAAGCATCCAGCAGGAAGGTTGCAATTTTGAAATCTGCGAACATGTCTCTCGGAATCAACACGCTGATGGAGCTTTTAAAAAAAGCGGCGCTGGTCTTTGCTCCTGCCGGATACGATATGGAAATCGTGGAAAAACACCATAACCAGAAGCTGGATGCGCCGAGCGGAACAGCGATTGCGCTTGCGGATTCCATGAGCGAGGCATTGAACCATGCGTATGAGTACAAGTATGACAGAAGCCGGGAGAGAAAGAAACGCGACAAATACGAAATCGGAATCAGTGCAGTCCGCGGCGGAAATATCGTCGGCGAACACGAGGTGATTTTTGCCGGCCAGGACGAGGTTATCGAATTTAAGCATACCGCATACTCAAAGGCCGTATTCGCAAAGGGAGCCGTTGAAGCGGCAAAATTCCTTGCGGGAAAGCCGGCAGGAAAATACGATATGGCGGATGTAATCGCAGCAAAGTAAAGGAAATCTGTGATAATCTGTGATAACAGAAAGTGAGGATAAGAAAATGTCTCTTTTAATTCAAAACGGACAGGTGATTAACCCCGCAACCAATACAAACGAATTGCTGGACTTATATATCGAGGGCGGCAGGGTTGTTTCCCTTGAAAAAAAATCAAAAAGAAAAGCGGATCAGGTTATTGATGCAAAGGGCTGCTTCGTTATGCCCGGATTTATCGATATGCATGTGCATTTCCGGGATCCGGGACAGACCGAGAAAGAAGATATCATTACCGGAATGGCTGCGGCAGCACGCGGCGGATATACTACGGTTCTTGCTATGCCGAATACCAGGCCTGTCTGCGACAACAGGGATATTGTAAGATATGTACACGAAAAGGCGGCAAACGGCGACTGTATCAATGTACTTCAGGTCGGAGCCGTTACCAAGGGGCAGAAGGGCGAAGAACTGGCTGACATCGAGGGAATGGTATCGGCCGGAAGCCCGGCAATCAGCGAGGACGGAAAGTCCGTTATGAACGCGCAGCTTTACCGTCAGGCAATGGAGCTTGCCGCAAAGCTGGATATCCCGGTGCTTGCCCACTGCGAGGACAGCAACATGGTTCATGGCGGAGTCATGAATGCGGATCACAGGGCAGAGGAACTGCACATGCCCGGAATTTCCAATGCAGTGGAGGACGTCATTATCGCAAGGGATATTCTGCTTGCAAAGGAGACCGGAGCAAGGCTCCATCTATGCCACTGTTCGACCGTCGATTCGGTCAGAATGGTAGAGCTTGCGAAGAAGGAAGGGATTTCTGTTTCGGCGGAAGTCTGCCCGCATCACTTTACGCTGACTTCCGATGATATCAAAGAATACGCACCGAAAATGCTTGACGGTATACGGGTGCCGTCCGATGCGGGCGCGGATACCAACTATAAAATGAATCCGCCGCTTCGTACAGAAAAAGATGTGGAGGCGTTAAAGGAAGGGCTTCGGGACGGAATCATGGATGTCATTTCGACAGACCATGCGCCGCATACGTTTGAGGATAAGAATACTTCAATGAAAAAAGCTCCCTTTGGAATCGTGGGACTTGAGACCGCGGCAAGCCTGACATACTCAGAGCTGGTGCTGGGCGGCTATCTTACCCCGATGCAGATGGCGGAAAAGATGAGCTATAATCCCGCAAAGCTTATTCCGGTTGATAAGGGAGATATTTCGGAGGGAAAGATTGCCGATATCGTTATCTTTGATCCAAACGAAACATACGTCATAGATAAAAACAAGTTTGCGTCAAAGGGAAGGAACACACCGTTTCATGGAAGAAGCGTGACCGGAAAAGTGAAGTACACCATATGCGGCGGAAGAGTCGTGTACGAGGAGGAAAAAAATAATGATTAATCAGTTAATAGAAAAAATCATCAAAACAAACGCGCCGATTGTAGTCGGACTCGATCCGATGCTTTCGTATGTGCCGGAGCATATAACGAAGGCGGCGTTTGAAGCGTATGGCGAGACATTAAAGGGAGCGACGGAGGCAATCTGGCAGTACAACAAAGCAATTGTGGATGCGACGTATGATCTGATTCCGGCGGTTAAGCCGCAGATTGCAATGTACGAGCAGTTTGGCATCGACGGAGTGGCGGTATTTCAGAAGACGGTTGATTACTGTCATGAAAAGGGTCTTATTGTGATCGGGGATGTAAAGCGTGGGGATATCGGCTCGACGTCTGCTGCCTATGCGGCCGGTCATCTCGGAAAGGTAGCGATCGGCTCAAAGACGTACAGCGCCTTTTCAGAGGATTTTGCGACGGTAAATCCATACCTTGGAACCGACGGAATCAAGCCGTTTGTGGATGTATGCAAAGCGGAAAAAAAGGGCATCTTTATTTTGGTCAAGACATCCAATCCGTCCAGCGGAGAGTTTCAGGACCGCATCATTGACGGTCGTCCGCTGTATGAGTGGGTAGGAGAAAAGGTTGCGGAATGGGGGGTTGACTGCATGGGCGGTTCCTATAGCTGTGTCGGAGCTGTCGTTGGAGCAACCTATCCGGAGCAGGGGAAGATTTTGAGAAAACTCATGCCAAAATCGTTCATCCTTGTGCCGGGCTACGGCGCGCAGGGAGGAAAGGGAAAGGATCTTGCCTGCTTCTTCAATGAGGACGGACTCGGCGCAATCGTAAACTCCTCCCGCGGAATCATTGCGGCCTACAGGCAGGAGCAGTACAAAGAAAAAGGAATTACCCCAGAGAATTTTGCGGACGCATCGCGTCTTGCGGTGCAGGATATGATTTCGGATATCACAGGAGCGCTCGCGGCCCGCTAATATGTCTGAATAAAAGCCAGGTAGTAAAAAGAGAAATAGTACATCAGGAGTTTCGTATGGATAAATATGAAGAAATCGCTAAGGTTGTCAATCAGAAGGAATTGTCCCCCGGGATATTCGACCTTACCTTAAAAACAGAGCAGATTGCGGCGCATGCTGTTGCCGGACAGTTCGTATCTGTATATTGTAACGATAAGACCAAGCTCTTGCCCAGACCAATCAGTCTGTGCGGCATTGACCGCGAGAACGGGATGCTCCATCTTGTGTATCGCGTGACCGGAGAGGGAACAGGGACGGAAGAGTTTTCGCGCCTTGCAAAGGGCGATACGGTAAAGCTGCTCGGCCCGCTTGGCAACGGATTTACCGTCAGCGGAAAGAAAGCGCTTCTTGTAGGCGGCGGCATCGGGGTTCCGCCAATGCTGCAGCTTGCGAAAGAAATCAAATCCGGTACGGCAAGAGGGCTTTCGGATATCCCTGATTTTTCCATTGTCATGGGATATCGTGATGCGGGAACCTTTCTGCTTGACGAGTTCAAGGAGGTGGCAAAGACGTATGTCGCAACCGAGAACGGAAGCGTGGGAACCTGTGGAAATGTTCTGGATGCAATAAAAGCGAATAATCTGGATGCAGAGGTGATCTACGCATGCGGCCCAACGCCGATGCTTCGCGCACTGGCGGCATATGCGGACGAAAAGAAAATCGACTGTTATATTTCCATGGAGGAACGCATGGCATGTGGAATCGGGGCATGTCTTGCATGCGTATGCAAGAGCAAAGAAACGGATGAACATACCAATGTAAATAACAAGCGCATCTGTAAAGAAGGGCCGGTATTTCGCGCCGGGGAGGTAGAATTGTAATGAATACAAGCGTAAATCTTTGCGGCGTTACCTTAAAAAATCCGGTTATGACAGCATCCGGTACGTTTGGCTCCGGCGCAGAATTTTCAGAGTTCGTTGATTTAAATAAGCTGGGTGCGGTTGTGACAAAGGGTGTTGCAAATGTGCCATGGATGGGAAATCCGACTCCGAGAGTCGCCGAAGTGTACGGCGGAATGCTAAATGCGGTAGGGCTTCAGAATCCGGGAATCGATCTTTTCTGTAAGAGGGATATTCCGTTTTTAAAGCAGTATGATACGAAGATTATTGTCAATGTATGCGGACATACCACAGAGGAATATCTGGAGGTGGTAGAGCGACTTGCAGAAGAAGACATTGATCTGATGGAAATCAATATTTCCTGTCCGAACGTCAAAGAGGGAGGAATCGCTTTTGGGCAGGATCCAAAGGCGGTAGAAGCTATCACAAGGGCGGTAAAGGAGAAAGCAAAGCAGCCAATCATTATGAAGCTCTCCCCGAATGTGACGGATATTGCGGAGATGGCGAAAGCCGCGGAGGCAGGCGGCGCGGACGCTCTTTCGCTCATCAATACCATTACAGGGATGAAGATTGACATTCATAAGAGAAGCTTCGTCCTTGCAAATAAAACAGGGGGCATGAGCGGCCCCGCAATACATCCGGTGGCTGTCCGCATGGTCTACCAGACCGCACAGGCAGTAAAGCTTCCGATTATCGGAATGGGCGGAATTATGAATGCGGATGATGCAATTGAAATGATTCTTGCCGGAGCGGCTGCGGTTTCTGTCGGGACTGCAAATTTCACAGATCCAAAAGTAAGTGAAAAAATAGTTGCGGGAATCGAGGATTATATGAGAAAATATAATGTCGAAAATATCAAGGAGCTCGTCGGAGCGGTTCATGAGAGCTAGAAACTGGTTTGGAGGATTAGATTATGGAACAGTATAAGCAGGAGTTCATTGAATTCATGGTAGAGAGCGATGTGCTGAAGTTTGGCGATTTTACCTTAAAGAGCGGAAGAAGGTCCCCATTCTTTATGAATGCGGGAGCGTATGTAACCGGCAGTCAGTTAAGAAGACTTGGCGAGTATTATGCGAAAGCAATTCATGATACCTATGGGGATGATTTTGATGTGCTCTTTGGCCCCGCATATAAAGGGATTCCCATCAGCGTTGTAACTGCAGTGGCTTTTTCCACTCTCTACGGGAAGGAGATTCGTTACTGCTCCGACCGCAAGGAAGAAAAGGATCATGGCGCAGATCAGGGAGGCTTTCTTGGAAGTATGCTTAAAGACGGCGACCACGTGGTTATGATCGAGGATGTTACCACATCCGGAAAGTCCATGGAGGAGACCGTTCCGAAGGTAAGGGGAGCTGCCGATGTAAAAATCGTCGGACTGATGGTTTCCTTAAACCGCATGGAGGTCGGTTCCGGAGGGACGCTCGCGGCGCTGGACGAAATCAAAGAAACATACGGTTTCGATGCGAAGGCCATCGTCACAATGGACGAGGTTGTGGAACATCTGTACAATCGCGAATGCCAGGGCAGAGTGGTAATCGACGATTCCGTTAAGCATGCAATCGATGCTTATTATGCGCAGTATGGCTGCAAATAAAAAGCGAATACAAAAGACGGTTTATATGATACTGTTTATCGCATATCTGATTTTGCTGTTTTATCTTCTGCTTTTTTCCGAGGAAATGGGAAGAACCGGCGCGGCAGAAGAGTATCATTACAATTTAGTCCCATTCAGGGAGATTAAGCGGTTTTACAGTGTCATAGATACCCAGCCAAAATTGTTCTGGCTCAATATTGCGGGAAATGTGCTCGCGTTCATGCCGTTTGGGTTTTTGATTCCAAGACTCAGGGAAAGACGCACGAATATGTTTCTTGCAGGGCTCTTTTCCCTGGAGTTAAGCTTTTCGGTGGAATTGCTGCAGCTGATATTCAAGCTGGGGTGCTTTGACGTGGATGATCTGCTTCTCAACACGATCGGAGGTATTTTGGGGTATCTGCTCTATCTTGTTTTCAGGAGAGAAAAACAGTAATGTTTCATAGAAGAAGAGAACGGTTTAAATTTACCGAAAAACGACATTCAAAAAAAGGAATCATAACCATGTGTGCGGCGATAGTTCTGCTGATTATCTGGGGGCTGTTTTTAGTTTTTTCGTATAGAACCGCGGGGATGCTTTCCATGTATTACGGAAGCGCAGGCGTGTTTGCACTGATTATGGCTGTTTTGAATTTCATTTTTTCGGTTCAATCGTTATTTGAGGAGAATTCGTTTCAGCTATTTCCAAGAATAGCGGTCGTACTTTCCTTTCTGGCGATGACCGGATGGGGAGCAACGTATGTCGTTGGTTTTATTTTGTAGAAAAAGAGGTTAATATGAAGTATCTGGAGCATAACAATCAAATCTGGGAAGAACTTTCCGAGCGGCTTGCGGTTGTCGCGGCGCGCTTGGAAGAGATAAAAGGCGAGAGCGCTCTTTCCAGGGAATATGCAGATTATTTTAGGACTGCGGCGGACTATCTGCTTTTGCAATGGGATATAGCAAAAAAGGCGAGGAGCGGAAAAATCGCACAATTGTCTGCCGAAGACGGAAAGAAGCTGAATCAAAGTCTGTATGATTGCTTTAAGAAGGAGCAATACGAAAACAGCTTTGCAAATCCCGCGTATGCGGCAGGAAAGCTCGGAGAGTCGAACGGAAAACTATTTTCCGCACTGCTGTTTAAGATAAAGAACAAGAATGAATATGTATTCTCCGGCGACATCGAGTGGCTGTGCTACTATATGGAGCTGATGGTTGAACTGTACAACTATGCAATGGACGAGGAGAGCGGCGAAAAGGAAATCAGGGATTGTGTGTATTCCTTTATGCATGATTATGCAGAGGTAACAGCCGAATTTCGCGTCAATTCGCTTCTGAACCCGGAAAACGACTATGTTCTGTCTGTTCTGACGGACGCGGATCTGACGGATTTGGCATATCTGTACTGCTATGGCATGTATATCAGCGAGAATGAGATAAAGAGTGCGAACTTTTTAAATTCATTACCGGAGAAAGACATAAAAGCGATGGCGGATACCTTTACCGAGGGATACCGCATCGGCTTTGAGACGATGGGAAAGGATCTATCGAAAAAATCTGTCGCGGAGGTGCGCTATCCGATTGGGTTTGAGCGCATGGCACGTGAAGCGGTAAGGAATTTTGAAAAGCTGGGACTAAAGGTGGTTCTTGCGCCTTATTCCACTTCCGTAAACAAGCAGATGGATTATGATTTTAAGGAATGCGCGGCGCTTTGGACGGACAAGGCATTTGCGGAGCGGTTGTTAGAGTGCTATCGCAATGCGTTTGAGAAGCGGAAAGAAACTGCACCTTGCTATGGCGGGCCGGCGGTTGTTGAAGTATTTGGCGAGGAACCGTTTTCGCCAAAGGTCGGGAATTCCAATCCAAAGTATGACAAGAAGCAGCAACAGCTTGCCGTATATATGCAGAGCGAATTTTCGCAGATGCTGAATAAATATATTCATGGCGAGGAGAGAAGCTTTACGATTATCTCGTATCCGGTGGCTTCCATCGGCGAAAAGTATGAGGAAATTTTTGCAAGAACGGTAGAAATCAATACGCTGGATTACGCGCTTTATCGCAATATGCAGCAGAAGCTGATTGATGTGCTCGATACGGCGGATACGGTGCATATCGTAGGAACCGGCAAAAATAAGACCGATTTGTATGTAAAGATACATGCGTTAAGCGATCCTCTAAAGGAGACGGCTTTTGAAAACTGTGTCGCTGATGTGAACATTCCGGTCGGAGAGGTATTTACGTCTCCGGTGCTTGCCCAGACAAACGGAAAGCTCCACGTAAGTCAGGTCTATCTGGGAGAACTGAATTTTCTGAATCTTGAGATTGATTTCAAGGACGGCATGACAGAACGGTATACGTGTACCAACTTTAAAGACGAGCAGGAGAATAGGAAGTACATTCTGGACAATGTGCTGTTTCATCATGAAAAGCTTCCGATGGGAGAGTTTGCAATCGGAACCAACACGACAGCGTACAAAATGGCGAGAGAGTTTGACATTGCCGCAAAGCTTCCGATTCTGATTGCGGAGAAGACCGGACCACATTTTGCGGTGGGAGATACCTGCTACACCTACGACGAGGATCATATGACTTACAATCCGGACGGAAAGGCTATTGTCGCAAGGGACAACGAGGTTTCCATACTTCGCAAAACCGATATCTCCAAGGCGTATTTCAATTGCCATACGGATATTACCATCCCTTATGATGAGCTCGGCGCGATTACCGTAATACGAAAGGACGGAAGCACCGCTGATATCATCCGGGACGGAAGGTTTGTAGTACCGGGGACGGAGAAGCTCAACGAGCCGTTAGAGGAACTGATAGAATACAGGAGGAAAGAACAATGGCACTCGTAGGAATTGTTATGGGAAGCGACAGCGACATGCCTGTTATGGCAAAAGCCGCCGATATGTTGGAGAAGCTTGGTGTGAGCTATGAGATGACAATCATCTCTGCACACAGGGAGCCGGACGTGTTTTTTGAATATGCAAAGAGCGCGGAGGAAAAGGGATTTAAGGTTATTATTGCAGGAGCCGGAATGGCGGCTCATCTGCCGGGAATGTGCGCGGCAATCTTTCCGATGCCGGTTATCGGGATCCCGATGCATACCACATCTTTGGGAGGCAGGGATTCTCTTTACAGTATCGTTCAGATGCCGACCGGAATCCCGGTTGCTACGGTTGCAATCAACGGCGGCGCAAACGCCGGAATCCTTGCGGCGAAGATTCTTGCAACCTCGGACCCGGAACTGCTGTTACGGTTGAAGGAGTACACCAGACAGCTGAAGGAGCAGGTAAAGGAAAAGGATGCCAGACTTCAGGAAGTAGGTTACAGGAACTACTAAAAAACTATAATTCTATTTACCCCAAGGAGGAAGAAACCATGGATTACAAGTCTTCAGGAGTTGATATTGAAGCAGGTTACAAATCGGTAGAGCTGATGAAAGCGTCTGTACAGGAGACTATGCGAAAGGAAGTGCTCGGCGGACTCGGCGGATTCTCGGGAGCATTTTCGCTTGCGAAAATCAAGGAGATGGACGAGCCGGTTCTTCTATCGGGAACGGACGGATGCGGGACAAAGGTTCAGCTTGCTTTTATCATGGACAAGCATGACACCATCGGCATTGACGCGGTTGCAATGTGCGTAAACGATGTTGCCTGTGCCGGAGGAGAACCGCTATTTTTCTTAGATTATATTGCATGCGGAAAGAATTACCCAAAGAAGATTGCCACAATCGTATCCGGCGTTGCAGAGGGCTGCAAGCAGTCGGAGTGCGCCCTAATCGGTGGAGAGACCGCGGAGCATCCGGGGCTTATGCCGGAGGATGAATATGATTTGGCCGGATTTGCGGTTGGCGTTGTAAATAAGAAGGATATCGTTACCGGAGAGAATGTAAAGGAGGGGGACATTTTAATCGGAATGGCTTCATCCGGCGTACATTCCAATGGATTTTCTCTAATCCGCAGGATTTTTCCCATGAACAAAAAGGCTCTGGATACCTATTATGATGAACTTGGAGCGACTCTCGGAGAGGCGCTTCTTGCGCCGACAAGAATTTATGTAAAGGCGCTGAAGTCGATTAAGAAGGCAGGGGTTACGGTTAAGGCATGCAGCCACATTACCGGCGGAGGATTCTATGAGAATATTCCTCGTATGCTTCCGGAAGGAAAGCGTGCTGTGATTGAGAAGAACAGCTATCCGGTTCCTTCGATTTTTGCCATGATAGCCAGAGAAGGACAGGTTGCGGAGCAGATGATGTACAACACCTACAACATGGGACTGGGAATGGTTCTTGCCGTTGATCCGTCAGATGTGGATAAGGCAGTGGAAGCGATAAAAGCGGCCGGAGATATCCCATATGTTGTCGGGAAGATTGTTGACGGCGAGAAGGGTGTAGATTTGCTGTAAGCATGTAGCGAGGGAACGATATGTTGAAATTAGCTGTACTGGTATCCGGCGGCGGAACGAATCTGCAGGCCATTATGGATGCCATGGATCATGGAACCATTACCAATGCCGAAATTGAGGTTGTAATCAGCAATAATGCAAATGCATATGCATTGGAGCGCGCCGCAAAGAAGGGGATAAAGAGCGAGTGCATCTCGCCGAAGACGTTCGATTCAAGAGAGGAATTCAACAGGGTATTTCTGGAAAGGTTAAATTCCTATCATGTGGATTTGGTGGTGCTTGCCGGATTCTTGGTAATCCTTCCTCCAAAGATGATCGAGGAATACACAAACCGTATCATCAATATCCATCCGTCATTGATTCCGTCTTTCTGCGGAACCGGCTTTTACGGGCTTAAAGTGCATGAGGGCGTTTTGAACCGCGGCGTAAAGGTAACCGGGGCGACGGTTCACTTTGTCGATTCCGGAACGGATACCGGCCCGATCCTTTTGCAGAAGCCTGTCATGGTAGAACAGGGCGATACGCCCGAAATTTTACAGCGCCGGGTTATGGAGCAGGCGGAGTGGGTGATTCTGCCGAAGGCAATCAATCTGATTGCAAACGGAAAGGTAACCGTTGCAGACGGGCACGCAATGATTACAGAATAGTTACAATAAACGTAAGAACTGCCGGAAAAAGTATGCGGCAGACTTTTTGGAATGAGAAGGAGAAAAAATGAACGTATTAGTAGTTGGAAGCGGCGGAAGAGAGCATGCAATCTGTACCGCAGTGGCAAAGAGCGCCAGAGTGGATAAGATTTACTGCGCGCCGGGAAATGCCGGAATCGCAGCCCTTGCAGAGTGCGTTCCGATTGGAGCGATGGAGTTTGACAAGCTTGTTGCTTTTGCAAAAGAGAAGGCAGTTGATTTTACGATTATCGGGATGGATGACCCGCTGGTCGGCGGAATTGTAGACGTATTCGAGGCGGAAGGCCTTAAAGTATTCGGACCGAGAAAGAATGCGGCTATTTTGGAAGGGTCGAAAGCTTTTTCTAAGAATCTGATGAAAAAATACAATATTCCAACCGCCGCTTATGAGAATTTTACGGATCCCGATAAGGCTCTTGCGTATCTTGAGACTGCAAAGATGCCGATCGTTCTGAAAGCGGACGGACTTGCTCTTGGGAAGGGCGTACTTATCTGCAATACCCTGGAGGAGGCAAAGGCCGGCGTTAAGGAAATCATGGAGGACAAGAAATTCGGTACTGCGGGAAATACGATGGTTATCGAAGAATTTCTGACCGGACGCGAGGTGTCCGTCCTGTCTTATGTGGATGGAAAGACAATCAAAATCATGTCTTCCGCACAGGATCACAAGAGGGCAGGAGACGGAGATACCGGACTTAATACAGGCGGCATGGGGAACTTTTCGCCAAGCCCGTTCTACACAAAGGAAGTGGACGACTTCTGCCAAAAGCACATCTATCAGGCGACTGTCGATGCGATGGCTGCGGAGGGACGACCGTTTTGCGGAGTGATTTTCTTTGGACTGATGCTTACTTCGGATGGACCGAAGGTGCTTGAGTACAATGCGCGCTTCGGCGATCCGGAGGCACAGGTTGTTCTCTGCCGAATGAAGAATGATATCATTGACGTAATGGAGGCCTGCGTGGACGGAAGGCTTGATACAATCGATCTTCAGTTTGAGGATAATGCGGCGGTCTGCGTTGTGCTTGCTTCGGACGGATATCCGGTATCTTATGAGAAAGGATTTCCGATTGAAGGCCTGGAGGCGTTTGACGGTAGGGAAGATTATTACTGTTTTCATGCCGGAACCAAGTTTGATGAGCATGGGGTAATCGTAACCAACGGCGGACGTGTGCTCGGAATTACCGCAAAGGGAAACGACCTGAGGGAAGCCCGGGCAAAGGCATATGAAGCAGCCGGCTGGGTAAATTTCGCCAATAAATACATGAGACATGACATCGGAAAAGCGATAGATGAAGTGCCGCATAATCATTAGACAATCAAAAAAGGTGTGGAGTAATTTATATTCCGCCCTTTTCTTTTTGAAATTGTTATGCTATAATCCTGTCTTTGACAGTGTTTTGACGTAAAAAGTCCCGGAGACCGC
>CAZTKM010000009.1:38953-63417 GCA_964614035.1 uncultured Lachnobacterium sp. | reverse complement strand
CCCAGTGCGGTCTCCGGGACTTTTTACGTCAAAACACTGTCAAAGACAGGATTTTCACTCATAAGTATAGCACTTTCCAAAATCTTTGCAAATAAAAACCCGCCGCCATGATAAGTTTCATCACTTAACCGGCGGCGGATTATACCCAGACAGTATGAAATTTTAAGCTGCTGTCTCAGAACACGTCATTGACAGCTAAAAGCTGCGGCTCTCCGCTGGCAGGCACAACTTGGCAGGAATTGATATATCGAGATGATATATCTTTGCAACTTCGGCTTCAAGAGTATGGCAATTTATTTATGGATATGATAATATAAATTGGAACAGGAGGGAATTTCATGCGAAAAGAAGATATGACCGTAGCTTCCTATCTGTTGGAGGCAATGACAATTATTTTAGGTATCGCATATATCATACTGCAGATTATATACGGCGTAAGGTATCATATTGCGCCATATCGGTATCTTATGAATATCATTGCCGCGATTTTGCTATATACCGTACTCACTTTACTCGCACATTATCCGGAGCGCGTGCATAGGCTGCCGCCGGAAATATTCACACCGGATATCCGGAGGCTGACGCTTTGGATGCTTCGATGGATTAAGTTCGTATTTATTTCCAGTCTTTTGATTCCATGCGTTTTTGACGTATTCGGCATACAGATTCAGGACGCCGCCAGCCTTTTTGTGGTTGTCCTGATCGTTATCATTATTGTATTCTATGAATACCGCATCATCCGCATCTTAAAAAGCAGGAAATAGATTTAAAATACTTACTAGGTAATTGCCTGAAAATACTTACAAATAAAAGGAGGACACATATGGAAAAGCATGTAACCTATAAAACAAAGGGAGTATGCTCCCAGCAGATTGACTTTGATCTCGTCGACGGAATTGTTCATAATGTAAAATTTACCGGCGGATGCCGAGGAAACACGCAGGGCGTTGCCAGACTTGCAGAAGGAATGAGCGCAGAGGAAATCGTAAAGAGATGCAAAGGAATTGAATGCCGCGGGGATAACTCCTGCCCGAACCAGCTGGCGCTTGCAATTGAGCAGAATTTATAAAGCTGTTCCTCCTGCTGCAGCTTGTCCTGCACTTTCCTTTTTGGGCAAAAAAGGCGCATGGTTTTTGAATTGTCTGCAGGGCAAGCTGTCATCATGGGGAATTTTCCTTCGCCACCTACCTGACTATTTGTTGTATTCCCTTTCGTCCATACGCTCAAAGTGTACCTGCTCTTCATTGATTGTGATTATCATATCCTCGATTTGTCAAACATGCCCCTCAACCGTAACTGTCAATTTTGGAAATTCATTGTGTAGATTCTACAATTGTTCCAATTCATCCATCCAGATTCTGCCGCATGCGTCCGACGGCATCCGAAGGTCTCCCCTCGGAGATACCGCTACCGTTCCGACCTTCGGGCCGTCCGGCAGGCATGAGCGCTTGAACTGCTGCGCAAAAAATCTGCGATAAAAATTCTTCAGCCATTTCAAAATAAACGCGTCCTCGTACTTTTCGGCAAACGCGATTTTTGCCAGACGATATATTTTCTTCGGGGTAAATCCAAAGCGCAGCATATAGTACAGGAAAAAATCATGCAGCTCATAAGGGCCGACCAGATCTTCCGTCTTCTGGGAAATTTTTCCCTCCTCCGGCGGCAGAAGCTCCGGCGATACCGGAGTATCAAGCACATCCAATAGCACCTTTTCCAACGCCCCGTCGCTGCAGGTATCCGCATAAAAACGAACCAGATGCCGTACCAGAGTCTTCGGTACGGATACGTTTACCGCATACATGGACATGTGATCCCCATTGTAGGTTGCCCAGCCGAGGGCAAGCTCCGACAGGTCTCCGGTTCCGATTACAAGTCCGCCCGTCTTGTTTGCAATATCCATAAGAATCTGCGTCCGCTCGCGGGCCTGGCCGTTCTCGTAGGTCACATCATGAATAGACACATCATGTTCGATATCCCGAAAATGAAGGCTTACGGAATCTTTGATATTCACTTCCTTATAGGTTGTCCCCAGTGATTTTATCAGGCTTACCGCATTGTCATAGGTGCGGTCTGTTGTTCCGAATCCAGGCATCGTTACCGCCACGATATCGCCATGGTCCCTGCCAAGCAGGTCGAAGGCGCGAACGGTTACTAAAAGCGCAAGCGTAGAATCCAGCCCTCCGGAAATACCGACAACCGCCGTCTTAGAGCCGGTATGCTCCAAGCGTTTTTTAAGTCCCATTGCCTGAATATTTAAAATCTCCTCACAGCGCTCGGTACGTTTTTCCATGTCATTTGGCACAAACGGAGCCGGATCCACAAACCTTGTCAGCGCGGTATCTTTTACTTCCAGCTCAAACGGAATTCCGATATGCGTATCCTCTGTCTCAAAGGTCGTCATGCGTCTTCGGTCCGCTTCCAGACGCTCTACGTCAATTTCCCCATAGATTGCGCCCTCCGTAAAACGTTCAGATTCCGCGAGGATGTGTCCGTTCTCCGCAATCAAATTATGTCCCGAATACACTACGTCCTGCGTAGATTCCCCATCCCCCGCAGATGCGTAGATATATCCGCAGAGCAGACGCGCCGACTGTCCGCTTACAAGCGCTCTCCGGTACGCAGCCTTTCCGGTTGTCTCATCCGACGCCGAAAGGTTTACGATTACGGTCGCGCCTGCCGCGGCATGCCGGATGCTTGGCGGCTGTATCGTCCAGAGGTCTTCGCAGAGCTCCGCCGATAGCTTCAGTTTCGGATAATTCTTGCAATAAAAAATCAAATCCGTCTGCACCGGAACAATGCTTCCGTCCGGCAGAATTTCATCGCAGTCCAGCTTCGCCCCGGACATAAAATGTCTTCCCTCGTAGAATTCATTGTAATTCGGGAGAAATGTTTTCGGCACAAGCCCGAGCACCTCTCCCCTGCATACGGCGGCAGCGATATTGTAAAGCTTTCCGCCTATTTCATAGGGAAGACCCACAAAGAAAACTGCGTCATAAGAAGCGCTCTCCTTTTTAATTAGCATGAGTTCCTCTCTTGCGGAGGTTAATAATTTCTCCTGCCAAAACAAATCATTGCAGGTATATCCTGTGATGCAAAGCTCCGGAAATACAACTACCTTTGCGCCTGCCTGCGCAGTCTGCTTCATATACCCGCGAATCAGCTGTCCGTTATATGCGGTATCCGCAACCTTAATTTTCGGCGTTACAGCCGCCACCTTTACAAATCCGTCTCTCAACCCCGAATCTCCTTTAATTCATCAATTCCAAACTTATAGGCTCTGTCACAGAATTGGCATTTTACTTCAATGCTCTCTCCGTCGTTAATGATATCATCCAGATCTTTTTTGCTGATGGTCGAAAGTGCACGCGACACTTTTTCCTTCGAGCAGTCGCAGCGGAACGCTGTCGGAATTGTATCGGTCACGACAAGATTCATCCCGCCCAGAATCTCTTCCAGAATCTGCTCCGGCGTAAGCCCTTTTTCCAGCATTTCCGTTACAGAGGATATCCCTTTGATGTTCTCCTCCAGTTTCTCAATTACATCATCCGGAGTAAACGGCATAAGCTGAACAATAAAGCCTCCCGCCTGCTTTACGGAGCCGTCCGTATCAATCAGCACGCCAAGACCGACCGCGGAAGGAATCTGTTCCGACGTCGCAAAATAGTACGTAAGATCCTCTGCGATTTCGCCGGTCTGAAGCTGGCACTGTCCCACATAAGGCTCCTTCATTCCAAGATCCTTGATTACGCTTAAAACGCCCAGATCCAACGCTCCGCCGACGTCAAGCTTTCCCAGCTTGTTCGGAGGAAGATCCACATCCGGGTTGACCGCATAGCCCTTGACGTTTCCCTTGGAGTCTGCGGTTACCGTAAGCCCCTGCGCCGGGCCGCTGCACTGAATCTGAAGCGTTAAGAGATCCTTCTCTCCCTTCATCATGCTGCCCATCATGGCGCCGGCAGCCAAAAGGCGTCCGAGCGCGGCGGTCATTGTAGGGGATGTATTGTGATCCAGTCTTGCGGTCTCGACCGTCTCTCTGGAAGTAACCGCGAATGCACGAACGCTGCTGTCTGCCGCTGTCGCGCGAACAATATAATCTGCCATTTTTCGTTTCTCCTTTATTTTCTCAACATTTCTCTTTTCTATTCGGTCCGGCCGGCTGCTTTTTGCAGTTCTTTCCCGCATTCTCTTGCAAGAATCATCATGCGCTCCGACTCCGCGCTTACCGGCTCCTTCGTATAAGCGTCATACGCCGCAACGTATTCCATTCCCGCCTCTTTTAACAGGTGCTTTACTGTGTCGAGCGAATAACACTTCTGATAGTGTGACTCCTGAAATCTGCAAAAATACGGTTCTTTTTCTTCCTGTCTGCGGATGAAAAGCGTCAGGTCATACTCATTTATTCCGCTTTCCCTGTCATAGTAATTTTCCCAGATAAAGCTGCCCTCTTCCCTGTTCTCCGCGAAGGTATTCTCCGCCAGGAGTGTCTCGTATTTGAACGGCGTGTTCATGTCGAACACGAACAGCCCCTTCGGGTCCAGATAATTGTTTACGAGCCGGAATACGGTTAGCAGTTCTTCCTCATCCAGAATATAATTTAAGCTGTCGCATCCGCTGTATACCGCCCGCACAGTCCCATACAGTTCAAATGCCTGCATGTCCTGCAGAAGATACAGAATATCCTTTCTTCCTTCCTGCCAGTCTGCGCTCTGCTCCTCTTCCCTTGCAATGTTAAGCATATCTATGGAATTATCGACGCCGATCATGTCGTACCCTGCCGCCGCAAAGAGACGCGCCATTTTTCCAGTTCCGCATCCTAAGTCCAGAAGTATGCCGCCCGCAATTCCGTACTCATGTAAGAGCTTTACCACAAACCCGCTCCACTCGTCGTACGCAACATTATCCATAAACAAATCGTATACCTGCGCAAAGCTCGTATAAGCGTCCATTTTCTACACAAATCCCTTTCACTTTCACGTAAAATGTACAAGCAAAACCAAGTTCATACTATCAACTTTTTCCGGGAAAAGCAAGGTTGATTCTTCGGTTTAATTCCAGTATACTTAGTTTAAGAATTTTCCCTTTTGGATCAGAAAGGTTTCCAATATGACAGAGAACTACGAGCACTATATCACACGTAATATCCGTTCCTTTTATCGTAAGCGGCTATATTCGCCTCTTGTCTATCTTGCAGTCTTAGTGTTATTATGGTTCATTTTTCCATTAAAAAGCATTTTGTTTCCTGTCACTCTGACGGAAGACGCTTCCTTTCGAAGCTACTATCAGTCGAATGACCGATATGCAAAGGCATCATTTACCGATTTAAAATTTACGGGATATACCTGCAAAAAATATAACAACACCAACGGCTATTTCTACTATGGCATATGGAATGATGAATGCGTTATCGTACTTCTTGCTCCCGACACCTGCGAGGAGGGGCTGCCTGCCATCGATTCCATTACCGTCCATGGAAAAATATTAAAAAGCGATGATACCTATGAAGCTCTGCTGTCCAAGCTTTCCACCGTCCTTGACTGGACGGAAAGCGGCATCGAAAATCAGATGCCCTCTTACTATTTCAGCGAGCCGGATTACAATATGATTCCAACGATTCTTCTGTTTATCATTTACTTTGGAACCATGCTGTACACGCTTATATGTCTCTTTATTTATGCGCTGTACATTCGTTTTCCACATCTGACGCCGCCCTGCCAGAACCTGGTTGTTTTCGGCAATCCGAAGGAAATGCTGGAGGAGGCAGAGGAGGAACTTGCCACCTTACCGCAGCTTGCTACGGAGGATATGTTCATTACCGAGCATTATTTTATTATGACTTCGCCGTACGGAAATGCCATTGTACCGATTCAGGAGATTTTGTGGATTTACAAACATTCCACGCTGCACAAATTTCTGTGGTATCACTTTAGTATCTCCTACACCATGCACATTACCGCAAAGAAGCATTTCTACATTCATTGTCCGAAAAATATCAAATCGGACATCGACGGTATCATGGATTACCTTTCGGAGGCAAACCACAGCATCTTAGTAGGCTTCTCGGAGGAAAACCGCTTAAAGGTAGAAAAAGTACTCGGAAAGCCGTTCCACATCGAAAAGCTGATTGCTCTTATGCACCGCAAGGTATAGCCCACACAATGAGAAACGACCTCCGGACGTTCGATTTTTGGTCTAACATCCGGAGGCCGGTTTATTTTTACCTGATTTTTTCTTGATTGCGGTCTTATTTCGATACATCTTCCTGTCTGCCCGGTCCCGGGTACTCTCAAACGTCTCATCCCCGCTCTCATGGATGGCATATCCTACTGCGATTCCAACCCGCAGCCCATCGTTCTTTTGATTAAACTCTTCCTCCTCCTTGCGAAGCTTGTCAATATAATGCTCGATATCAATCTTTGAGCCCCTTGGTATTACCGCACAGAACTCATCCCCGCCGATACGATAGCATTTTCCGATTGTCCCGAAGACACGCTTAATCATCTGCGAAGCCTCCGTAATGTATGTATCGCCCGCTTTATGTCCGAGCGTATCATTACAGGTCTTTAAGTTGTTGAGATCAAACGTCACAATCATCATGTCGTCAAACTGCTCGTGACGCTCCTCCCATTCTTCAAAGGCGCTCCGGTTCAGGAGTCCGGTCATAACATCTATTTCCGCCATACCCTTGTAGTATTCCGCCTTGCGTCCCTCGTCAATCTGCCGGAACACGTCGGATAAACTTTCTATTGCAAGGATAATAATATATATCAGAATTCCGATCTTGCCCATCACATCGGTCTGTTCGAAGCCGTTGTAGTACGCAAACAAATCTGCCAGAAACGACGTCATCAGTGCGATTGTCGCAATCAGATTTGCCTTGACACGATGCACAAAGCCCTTTTTCCTTATGCAATAAATCAGTGAACCGAACATATACAGAACGGACAACACCATCATGCAATGAATCCACTTTGCCGTAGTCTTATACTCTGCCGCTCCTGTCAAATGCAGCACCGGAAAAACGATCCCGACAACAATGGATAAAGCCGATAGCACACGACTGATAACAGAATTGCTAATCTGGAAAAAGTACCGCACAAACTGAATAAACGGCACAGGCATCAGAAGCAGTAAGGTATATCCGACGAAGGAGCCAATCGTACGGTTTTGCAGGAAAATCATAGCGATATCCGTCTCATTCATGGACCAGAGTCCGATCAGGACCGCAAACAATCCGAAATATGCCATTGTCGGATCCGCCTTGGTCCGTTTTCTCGAAACCGTCCAATACAGCATGAGCGCGACACCTACAACCACAATCAGCGCGCTCAGTCCGGTTGCCAGCAGAGAGCCCGATATGACAGACCGATACATATCAATCGCATCCCCATAAAAGAAAAAGAAGTCTGCGTTCCTTACCGATGGAAACATACTCTCAAAACGCACCAGAATGTCCGACGTGTTCATTGGTATCTCTACCATATTGATGATCGATCCCGGCGATGTTCCGAAGATGGAGGGTATCGCCTCAAGACTGTACACCAATACGCCGTCTGCATACACAAATACCGTCTGATGGCTGCTCAGAAAGCGCAGCGCCATTCCGTTTTCCGACGGCTGCTCTAACAGAAATCGGTATTCTACCGTATCCTCATCTACCGCCAGCTCAGAATCCGGAAAAATCTCAATCTCCGCCGTCTGCTCCGCATGACTTCGCACATTGTCTTTTCCCGTCAGAATACCCAGAGCCATAAATATTCCCAGTAGTATGAACATTATAATATAACATACCCGCACCAAACGATTCATCTGTTGTCCTCCTTCCGTCTGAGGATGCCTGGCAGCAAAATGTGCGTTCTCCCCGCCTCAAAGAGCGGAAGCCGCTTACATCATAATCAGGTACACCGTCGCCAGAGAAACGACCAGTTGAATAATCGCAAACCGGAATACCACCTGCGCGTTCGACCACCCGAGACGTTTTCTCGCATGGTCGTGAAGCGGCGTCGTCACGTTCTTTAAAATATGTATTTTAAAGAAACGGAGCAGCGCAACCTTTATGATTCCAAGACCGCCGTCCAGAATAAACACCGCCGCAATCGGAAGGTACAGAAACGGACAACCCGATTTTAACGCTACGATTGCAAGAAAAATCCCCTGCGCCCGGGAACCTGCGTCTCCCATCAAAAGCTTGCTTGGAGTTGCATTATACCACAAATATCCCAGCTCGCATACCGCAAAAAGCAAAATGCAGAAACGAAACGTCTCATCTGCACCAAGCATAGTATCGATAATAAAAAAAGTCATAATGGAAATAACGGTAAGCGTTCCCGATAGACCGTCCACGCCGTCCGTACAATTTACCACATTGATGGACGCCCACACCAGAACAACCACCAGCGCTGCAAATACTACCGGCGGGAATACGACGCTTGTTCCGGCAAACGCAAAATTCACTACAGTTCCGTTATAATGGATATAGGCAAGCGCAACTACTACCGCAACAACCAGATCAAGAAATCCCTTCAGGTACTCTCCCCATGGTTTGTCTGCCGCATCATCAAAAAAACCGGTAAACATTTCCACAACAATGAGAATCAGATAAATGATGATTTCCTCGTTGATTTTGGCAAACAACACCGTTGAACAGGCAAAAACTAAGACAAATATTATTCCAGCGCCTCTCGGTTTACCGGCAGAAAGCTTCCCTTCCACTGCAAACTGGCGTCCCATATCCTTTGGTAAAAAGCGATTCAGCTTCGCGATTGCAAGACAGGTTGCCCCAAACGCGAACAGAATTCCAATAAAAGCAATGATAGAAAAATCCAATGCTCCGATGTAATTAACCATACTTTCTCCTCCTTCGGAACTGTTAAACACATACCAAATAATTATATAAGCCAGAAGAAAAAAAGTAAAGTTCTACTTGCATTTTTAAATGAATGTGTTATTATGTACTCACACGCTTTAAAGCGTTAAAGTACAGGAGGAAGAAAAAATGGCTCAAAAAGGCGACCTGATGACAGTCCGTTCCGACATCCGCGTGCTGGATGCAACCATTCGTGACGGCGGGCTTGTCAACAATTTTATGTTTTCCGATGAATTCATTAATGCATTATACCGCGCAAACGTGAAAGCGGGCGTCGATTATATGGAATTTGGTTATAAAGCTTCCAAGGAGCTTTTTGATGTAAACAAATTCGGAAAATGGAAATTCTGCGATGAGGAGGATATCCGCGCAATTGTCGGCGACAACAATTCCGACATGAAAATTTCTGTCATGGCAGACGTCGGAAGGTGCGACTTCAAAAAAGACTTTATTGATAAAAAGGACAGCGTCATCGATCTGGTCCGCGTCGCATGCTATGTCCACCAGATGCCTGCGGCAATCGAGATGATTGAGGAATTCAAGGCAAAGGGTTACGAGGTAACATGTAACGTAATGGCGATTTCCAACGCCAAAGAAGCCGATCTCGACCAGGCGCTTGAGATGCTCGGAAAGAGCAGTGCGGACGGTATCTACATTGTAGACAGCTACGGTTCTCTCTACCCGGAGCAGATTCGTTCCATTGCAGACAAGTACACCGAAGCAGGCGAGAAATACGGCAAATTCATAGGGGTTCATGCGCATAACAATCAACAGCTGGCCTTTGCAAATACGATTGAAGCGGCCGCAAGAGGCGTCAGCTTCCTCGATGCAACCATGATGGCCATGGGGCGCGGCGCAGGAAACTGTGCGATGGAGCTTCTTTTGAGCTTCCTTAAAAATCCGAAGTACAACATCTATCCCGTTCTCAAATTCCTTCAGGAATACATGATTCCGCTGAAAGAATCCGGCGTTGTCTGGGGATACGATATTCCGTACCTTCTTACCGGACATCTAAACCAGCATCCGTCCGCCGCAATTGACGCGACCAAGGCCGGAAGAACCGACTATACGGAATTCTATACGGATTTGTTGGAAAAATAACCAAGACAAAAACCCGCCTGCGGCGGGTTTTTTTGTTTCACTATTCTTTTCCGTTCCAGCAATAGGTACACAGCTTATCCGGATCGATTCCGACAGCTTCAAGCATATCGTCTAACCGGTGGAACCGAAGCGATGTAAAATTCAGCTTCCTGCAGATGCCGTCCACCATGTTCTGGTATTTCTCCGTATCCGGATTTGCATACTCCTCCAAAATTTCAGGGGTGACTTCTCCGCCTTCCAGCTCCTCAATCACTCTTCTTCCGATTAACTCCATCTCCGAATTCGATCTTGAGAAATTTAAGTATTTGCATCCGAATAAAAGCGGCGGACACGCGGGACGGATATGAACCTCCTTCGCTCCGCTCTCATACAAAAACTCGGTCGTTTCGCGAAGCTGTGTTCCGCGGACAATGGAATCGTCTATCAGAAGCAGCCTCTTGTCCTTAATAAGGTCATGCACCGGAAGCAGCTTCATATGCGCAATCAGATCCCGCTTGGTCTGAATCGTCGGCATAAAAGAGCGCGGCCATGTCGGCGTATACTTTACAAACGGTCTGGAGAACGGAATTTTGCTCTCGTTTGCATATCCCATTGCATGTGCCGTCCCGGAATCCGGGACTCCCGCAACCACGTCGACGTCCACATTATCCCTTCGGGCAAGAAGCTTACCGCAGTTATATCTCATCTGCTCTACATTTACTCCCTCGTAGGTAGCGGCCGGATAGCCGTAGTATACCCAGAGGAATGTACAGATTTTCATCTTGTCACCGGGCGCAACAAGCGTTTTTACATGATCTGCGTCAAATACCACAATCTCGCCCGGCCCGAGCTCACGATCCGGCGTATATCCAAGATTTAGGAACGAACAGCTTTCAAATACCGCACATCTTGCATCCTCTTTCTTTCCAAGAACGACAGGTGTGCGTCCCATCTTATCCCGCGCGGCATAAATTCCCTTCGGAGTCAGAATCAGCATGGAGAGGGAGCCTTCGATTGTCTCAAGCGCATACCGGATACCCTCGATAAAGTTGTCCTTCTGGTTGATGAGCGCCGCCACAAGCTCCGTCGCATTGATTTCCCCGTTGCTCATCTCAAAGAAATGCGTCCTGCTCTCCAATATGTGTTCCGCGATCTCATCCGCATTATTGATCTTACTGACCGTTGTAATCGCATATGTTCCATGGTGGGAACGGATCAGAATCGGCTGCGGTTCAAAGTCTGAGATAGAGCCGATTCCCATGTTTCCGTTTAATTTGTCCAGCTCGTGGTCGAACTTCGTCCGGAACGGAGTCCCCTCAATGTTATGAATCGCTTTTGAGAATCCGTCTTCTCCATATACAGCCATTCCGGCACGACGCGTTCCAAGATGTGAATGATAATCTGTTCCGAAAAACAAATCGAACACACAGTTTTCTTTTGCAGCTACGCCAAAGAATCCTCCCATTATGTTATCCTCCAGGTCTCATATATTCTTTCAAAAATGTCTATGGTAGTATAGCATATTATTTCCGCTCACGCACTTCTTTTTTTCTCTGCAGCCATGGAATGATGGTCTCCTCATAGACAAAGGTGTAAATCGCCGCAAACGGAATTGCAAGCAGGATTCCGACAATCCCGAATATTTTTCCGCCGATGATAATCGTTACCAGAATCCAGACTGCCGGAACTCCAAGAGAGCCGCCAAACATTTTCGGTTTCAAAATATATCCGTCGAAAATCTGAAGCACGACCGTAAAGATCAGGAAAATAAGCGCATATACCGGTTTTGTAAGCACGAGCAGAATACCTCCGATTACCGCTCCGATGATTGGTCCGAATGTCGGGAGAAGATTGGTCACTCCAACAATTACGGAAATGAGTGCAACATAAGGCATACCTGTAATCAGCATGAACACCGCATTTACGGCGCCGACAATAATTCCGTCCAGAATATCGTAGCTGATATACTGCCCGAGAATCTTATGACATCTCTTCCAGAAAATATTTCTGCGTTCCAGAACTTCGTCCTTCGTGATAAGGCGCCGGATGCGGTTGAAGCCTTTGATCATGTGTTTCTTATCGAACAGAAAATAGATTGCAAGAATCAGCCCCAGCAGAAAATTTACGGCGCCGGTTCCGATGCTGTAAGAGGTGCTTACAATCACGCCCGCGTTTTCGGTAAGGGCGTTTACTATCTGCTCAAGCAGTTTTTCCCAGGAAGCCGTCAGACTGGCAAGATTCAGATTAAACTTCGAAAACAGCTCCGCATAATTTACGGTAAACCGGTGAATGGTATCAACATAGGTATCCAAATTGGATGCAATCGCGCCAAAGCTATCTATCAGGGAAGGAACCAGCGCTCCAATCAGCAGTGCAATAAACAGAAACACTATGAGCACGCCGAACACGACGGAAATCGAATGTCTTATATTTTCTTTCTTTATGTTTTTGAACACCTTCTGCTCGAAAAAATTTACAACAGGATTCATCAGGTACGCGATAATAACGCCATAAAATACCGGTGCGACATACCGGAAAATTTCTCCGACGCCGGATAAGATATTTCCCAGATGCGCAAGAATCATGTAAAACAGGACTGCCGAGCAGGCTGCGCAGGTATATGCCGCCCATGGTTTTTCCAAAAGCGCCGTCCATTTTGCCTTTTTTGATTCTGCTGTTCTTTTCTCTTTTTCATCCATATGTTATTCTCCCTCTCCCTGATCCGCCAGACACCTTACCTCGGCAAGCGGCATATGCTCCTGCCTTGCAATCTCTGCGAGATCCTCATATTCATACTTTGACCGGCATACACCATAGCCCCTTGCGGTCTTCTTCCGAACGTCTCCGTATAGTGTGCGTATGGTCTCGGACTTGCGCTCCAGCCGGTACCGTTGTACCTCATACCGCCTGATTCCGAGCGTCGTTGTATACTTAAATATTGCAGCTGCAAGCCTTTCTTCATCCTCCCGCTCACAGATCACATGCAGGATGTGTCCCGGTCTTCCCTTTTTCATATTGCAGGGAACGGTAAACACTTCAAGCGCCTGTTCCTCAAAGAAACGCTCCGTTGCAAATCCCAGCTCCTCAGCTGTCATATCGTCCAGGTTGCAGACCAGCTCCGTTATCGTCTCCTTCTGCTTTCCGGTCTCGCCAAGCATTGCGCGCACACAGTTCGCCCGTTCAAAGTCCTTTCTGCCCATCCCGTAACCGATTTTTTCAACGGTCATAACCGGCATTGCTCCATATCCGGTTGCAAAATGCGTAAGAAGCGCTGCTCCTGTCGGAGTGCAAAGTTCTCCCTCAATCTCTCCTCCGTAAATCGGGCAGCCCCTTAGCAGCTGCGCCGTAGCAGGCGCCGGAACCGGCAGAATCCCATGCGCGCATCTTACCGTACCGCTGCCCACATGAACCGGCGACACGATTACCCTTTCCGGCGCCAGCTCATCCATCAACATACAGACCGCCGCAACATCCGCAATCGCGTCCATTTTCCCGACCTCGTGAAAATGAATTTCCGTTACCGGAACGCCATGCACCGCGCTCTCCGCTTCTGCAATTTTTTCATACACAGAGCATATATTTTGTTTGATTCTGCGGCTTACGTCAAGTCCTTCAATCAGAGACCGGATGTCGGTCATGCTTGTGTGTACATGATGTCCGCCTGCCCCATCATGTCTGTCCGGCTCTTCATGCTCGTGGGAATGTTCCCATTCTTCCCCGCCATTTACCAGAACCGTCATATGAGTTCCGGTAATCCCGCATTTTACGGATGTCTCTTTGGAAAATGTTACTCCCGGAATCCCGATTTTATTTAGTTTTTCCACAAATGCATCCGTATCCGTCAAAAGCTCAAGAAGCGCCGCAGTAAGCATATCTCCTGCCGCTCCCATCCCGCAATCCAGATATAGCGTCCTCATGTCTTCGCCTCCATGTGGTTGATCATACTTGCAAGATATCCTGCACCGAAGCCATTATCAATGTTCACAACCGAGACGCCGCTCGCACAGGAATTTAACATAGATAAAAGCGCGGATATTCCTCCGAAGGATGCCCCATATCCGACGCTTGTCGGCACCGCAATAACCGGACAGTCTGCCAATCCGCCGACAACGCTTGCAAGCGCACCCTCCATGCCGGCAACCGCAACGATGACACTCGCCGACATCACATCCTCGTTATGTGCCAAAAGTCTGTGGATTCCGGCCACTCCGACATCATAAAGTCTCGTCACTTCGTTTCCCAGCACTTCCGCGGTAAGCGCAGCCTCCTCTGCGACCGGAATATCGCTCGTTCCGCCGGTAGCAATCACAATTTTACCGATTCCGCTCGGTACCGGTTTCTCTCCGATAACCGCCACTTTTGCCAGCCTGTTATAGTCCATCGGGCAAACCTTTCCTATCGCCTCCGCCGCTTCCTCCTCTAATCTTGTAATCAGGATGGTATTCTGTCCATGCCTTTTCATGGATTCTGTGATTCCGAGAATCTGTTCCGCCGTCTTTCCTGCGCCGTAGATAACCTCCGCCGCGCCCTGCCGTATTTTTCTGTGTAAATCTACTTTCGCATATCCGATATCTTCAAACGGCTCCGTCTTTATTTTAAGAAGGGCGTCCTCCGCAGACATGCTGCCGTCCTGCACCGCCTCTAAGATTTCCTTTACCTCGCTTTTCACTGCCGTCCCTCCAAATCCAGCATAGCAAAATCATAATATTTCTTTAGTTCGGTTGCTATTTCCTCTCTCTTTTCAAATACAAACGGAAACTGTTCCTTCCTTACCTGAATTCTGGCAGAATTTCCGATTGTTCTCACGCGAAAATCCGTAAATCCGAGTTCCGATAAAAACGCTTCCGCCGCCTCCGTTCTTTGCAGCTTTTCCCCTGTAATCCGCTCGCCGCTTGGAATTCTCGTTGCAAGACACGCATAAGCCGGCTTGTCCCAGGTAAACAGCCCGGCTTCCTTGGAACGTCTTCGGATTTCATCCTTTGTAAGTCCGCACTCGCGAAGCGGCGATCGAATCGAAAGCTCTGCAAGCGCCTTCATCCCCGGGCGGTCATCCACATCATCCGATGCATTCGTTCCGTCCGCCACAAGCGCATAACCTTCCGCCTTCGCCGCCTCTATAATTTTTGAAAAAATATGCCTCTTACAGTAATAACAACGGTTACCGGGATTTCTCCTTATCGTCTCATCCTGCAAAAGATCGAACTCGATTACTTTCATTGGAACGCCTAATTCCCTCACAATTTTCTTGGCGTCCTCATATTCAAACTGCGGCTGGAACTGTGTCCTCACATAATATGCGGTTACGTCGGCTTCCGCCCGCTTCGCCTCGTACAGAAGATACGCCGAATCGACGCCGCCGGAAAAAGCGACGGCTGCCTTATGATATTCCGTAAAAAAATCCGTTAATGTCATTCTTTTTACACTCTTTTTCCTTGCACATTTTCGCGCAGCTTATTCATTATTATACGACATAAAAGAGCATGCTTTCAAGCGTTCCCTATAGGTATTCTCTATGAAAAATGGAAAATTTTGGCTTGTTTTCCCGCTCCTGGGCTTCTTTTTGGGTGTACGCGGCTCTTTTTGCTCTCCCACACCCAAAATAAGAAAGAGCATATAGATTTTTGATTCTATATGCTCTGAATATGATTGCTTATATCAGTCGCAGCGCCTGTTTTTCTGATTCTATAAGAATTTGTAAATCTCTTCCGTCTCTTTTCTCGGCTTAAATACCGGTTCTCCTGCGCCGTATCCCAAAGCAATAACGGAAGTAATCTGCTCGTGCTTTGGAATATTAAATATTTTCCGAAGCGCATCCGCATCGCGAAGTCCCATAATCAAAGTGTCTAACCCTCTGTTTTTTGCTGCAAGAACAAAATATGCATTGTTCAATCCCAAATCATATGCTCCCCACTTATTGCTAAGCTCATTGTCCGCTTTTCCTGCGGTAAATCCTGCAACATCCTTCACAAAGGAAGTAACAATAAGAGCGGACGCATTTGCTGAACTGGCTTGATTAAACGCCGGAAGAGCCGCCCTTATCCGCTCCATGGTCTTTGGTGTATTTGCTGCATAGTATCTTGCCGTCTGTGAATTTTTCCATGACGGCGAAAATTGCGCATCCGCAATGATTTCTTTGATTGTCTCATCCGAAACAGTCTTCCCCTCTTCGTACGCCCGAAACGATCTTCTTGCCTTTAACAATTCATTAAATTCCATGGTAAAAACCTCCGTACCTATGTATTTCTACTGATAATTTTACTATATTACTTTCTTGCTTTTTCTTCAAGCAATTCCTTACATGGGATGGGGTAAACGCAATTCCACTGTCCATATTCCTGTTTCCAAAGAGCAGAACCAGATAGGACATCTCTGGATCCACATAACCTATCCTTACCAACACACAGTCTCTTGTCATTTTACCGTCGGCATTTTTCATCTTCTTTATTCTTTTCCCCACTTTTGCAGGACAATTGCTCATTCCATGGGGAAAACCGTCTTTAACGAATTTCCTTTTCCTCCATTACGCTCATATAAGCCGGACGGATAATCTTGTTCATGCAGATCAGTTCCTCCACGCGGTGCGCACTCCATCCCACGATTCTTGCCACCGCGAAAATCGCAGTATACAGTTCCATTGGGATTCCGAGCATCTCGTACACAAAGCCGCTGTAAAAATCAATATTCGGACTTACGCCCTTGAAAATCTTGCGCTTCTCGGAAATCAGCCGCGGCGCAAGCTCTTCAATGTTCTGGTATAAAGCCAAATCATGCTCCCGATGCTTTTCCGCCGCAAGCTTCTCGACATAGGCTTTAAATACACGCTCCCTCGGATCGGATATCGAATATACCGCATGCCCCATTCCGTAAATCAATCCCTTCCTGTCAAACGCTTCTTTGTTCAAAAGCTTTGACAGATACGCCGCAACCTCGTCTTTGTCTTCATAGTCCTTCACATGCGCGCGGATATCCTCCATCATTTCCATGACTTTTATATTTGCTCCGCCATGCTTTGGCCCTTTCAGCGACGACATTGCAGCTGCAATTGTGGAATAGGTATCGGA
The DNA here is from genome assembly GCA_964614035.1 of uncultured Lachnobacterium sp. Lineage (GTDB taxonomy): Bacteria > Bacillota > Clostridia > Lachnospirales > Lachnospiraceae > Roseburia. Next base: position 46,413 of record CAZTKM010000009.1, on the reverse strand, counting down.
GCCGGATGAGGTTACGACTCTGGTTGTAAATGTAGAGTTGTTTCCTCCGCCATGCTCCATATGAAGAATCAGCGCCGTATCAAGCGCCTTTGCCTCCACGCCGGTGTAGCTTTTGTCCAGGCGAAGAAGCATCAGAAGATTCTCCGCCGTAGAAAGCGTCGGATCCGGCTGGTGTATAAACATACTCTCCTGCTTCTCATAGTGAGAATAGGCATTGTAGCCGTATACCGCCAGCAGCGGAAATTCACTGATCAGACGGATGCACTGCGCCACTACATTGGCGATGCCGGTATCCTTTGCATTATCATCATAAGCTGCCAGAGTCAGAATACTTCTGGTCATGGAATTCATGATATCCGAAGAAGGCGCCTTCATAATGACATCCCTGGTAAAATTCGTCGGCAGACTGCGGCACTCGCCGATCATTCTTGCAAAATCCTCTTCTTCCTTTTCATCTGGCAGTTCTCCAAACAATAGCAAATACGCAATCCTCTCAAAGCCCAGTTTCTTGGGTCCAAGAGAAGCGATCAGCTGCTCTACGCGATATCCGCGGTACCATAGTTTTCCTTCTGCCGGAACTTTTTTCCCATCCACGATTTCAGATGATGTAATCTTAGATATATTCGTTAGTCCCGTCAAAACGCCGTTTCCGTTCAAATCACGCAGCCCCAGATTTACGCCGTACCTATCGTACAAATCCGGTTCAATATGATCGTTTTTTACACAGATATCCTGTATCTTCTTTGCGTACTCGTATGATTTTTCTACTACCATTCATTATCCTCCTTTATATGCCTCTATCTCTTCCCTTGGAAGAAAAAATCTAATTCAGGTATACCGCTACTGCTTCCATCTCCTCCGTCGGTGTGACGATAAGTTCGTCCCCATCCAGCCGCACCTCTATCTTTGTTCCTCTGTATATGCGTGCGATTGTTCTCGGACAATCCTTCGGAAGCGTAATCCGAAACGGCTGCCGCCTGTCGAACACATGGATGACAGCCACCGCTTCTTTGCATTCTTTTGTATCCAGCGTGCCTTCTTTGGTTCTTTCCCTGACAACGGCCTGATATCCGGTAAGCACGCGGTCCGATTTCCCTTTTGCAGTATGAAACCAGCTGTAGCCTTCTTTTATAATCGGTGCGATCTGCTTATAAAAGGCAATTCCGTCATCAATCTGTCTCCACTGTTCTCCCGTCAGTTCCGTTACATCCCCGGACAGACACATTCTTCCAAGAAATGTATTCGTAATCGTATATGTAATTCTCTTTAAAGAGTCCTCCTTCCGAATTACCGCCCAGATCTGACTCTGCCTTGGCAGAATCATCCGATGAAGGCCGGCGGCAACCACCGGAATATTCTCACACTCATGCGCGTCGGAGAATGACGCCATACTGCAGAGCGACATCATGAGCGGCTCCAGCTTATGTCCGCCGGATGCACAGTTTTCCAGAATAATACCGGGTATCTCTTCTTTTACTTTCTTTACAAATAAAACGGAAGCCTCCCGGTCCGCTCGAAGTCCTTCTCCTAGTGACTCCGCGCCGTCGCAGCCGATTCCATAGGTATCATTGTAATCCATCTTCATGTAAGAAAAACCATACTTTTTCAACTGTCCGATGACTTTTTCGGTAAGATACGCAATGGTTTTTGGATTTCTCATATCAAGGAATCTTCTGTTTTGTGTGGTAAGCACATAGCCATCCCTGTGCAGCAGCAGTTCCTCGTTCTGATACAATTTGGCATCCGCACCGACATTGTCAATCTCAAACCAGATTCCCGGAACAAGCCCTTCGTCACGAATCTTTTTGCTTACCGCGCCAAGTCCGTCGGGAAAAAGCTTATCGGACGGAATATAATCTCCCATTCCGTTTGCCCAGTGTTTTCCTTCCTCCACAAACCAGCCGCAGTCCACAACAAAATACTCCAATCCATGCCCGCGGATTGCTTTTAGGATTTCTGTGATATTCTCATCCGAAGGAAGCCCCCACGTCGTGCAGTACTCATTGAACATTACCGGAAGATGCTGCTCGCTCTCCGGCGCCCGGCTCACATATTTCTGTGCATAATGTGTCAGCCTCTGGCATGCATAGTCCAGACAATTGTCCTTGCCATCTTCCGGAGTACATACGGTAAGAATTGCTTTCGCGGAAGAAAAGCGCTCTCCCGGAGCGATTGTTTTCATCCAGTGACCAAACTCCCGGTCTGCCTGTCCCCCGGAAAAATTTAAGCCGCTGTCCCTGCGGTACACTTCCATCTGCCACGAGCCTTCTGTCGCAAGCTGAGCCGCCCATACGACATTGGCAGCGCAATCCTCTATTGCTCCAAACGGAGCATAGCCTTTTACCGGCATAGATCCGATTTGTCCGTACCGAAGACTGTTCGGCTGCCAGGTTGACCATGTGGGTTCAAGCTGCAGATCTTCCACAGATTCTGTGAGCAGCCGCCCCTCATGGCTCCATTTGCTCCTAATGCGATGCACCAGCAGATGCCCCGTCGCATCCCCTTTTTCAAACGGAGTGATCTCACCGACGGAAAAGGAGGAAAGCATCTCCAGCGTTACATTTTCCCTGCTGTTATTCACAAATTCCGTCACACAGTCGAGCGCATAGTCTCCCTTTGTATAGCCGAGCTTATGAATATAGCGGCAGGCTGTCTTGTCTTCAAAAACCGTATGTATTTCGATTCTGCCGCCGTTCTCTTTCCGCTTCTGCTCCACAAACGTAAGCTTATCCACCGTCTGGGAGTTTCTCATAGTAACGCCGCCGGCATATCCTCCCGGATAGTCATCGCCCAAAAGCTTCGCCTGAATGAGGCTGTCTCCATGGCTGAATTTCAATTCCGCAATCTGATTTTCCAGTTTTTGCGGCACCAGCTGCAGAATCATCCGTCCGTTGTCCTGAAAGAGATAACGCACTGCCATATCGCCGAATTCAAACGCACTGTAAAGCTCTCTCTTTATTCCGTTATCCATCGTCCATTCTCCTCCATAAAGAAACAGATTAAGACCATTGTACGCAAAAATGCGTGAATACACAACCAATTTATACAATTTTTTCCTTGTGAAAAAAGTTCTATTTTGTCATAATAGGTCTTATAAATCATATTTTAGGGAGCATTCCAATGAAACTTGTTATCGTACGGCATGGAGAGCCGGATTATACACATGATACTTTGACCGAAAGAGGATGGGAGGAGGCCCGGCTTGTTGCCGATCGGATCTGCCGGCTGGATGTAAAGGATTTTTATGTATCGCCGCTCGGCCGGGCAAAAGACACCGCATCCTGCACGTTGTCAAGGCTCCATCGAACCGCCGTAACCTGTGACTGGCTGCGCGAATTTCAACCGCAGATTCTGCGCCCGGATGTTTCGGATCAGAAAATGATTTGCTGGGACTGGCTTCCGCAGGATTGGACAAAAGAAGACTGCTTTTATCACGTAGACACATGGACAGACATGCCTGTTATGACAGAGGGAAACGTTAAAGAGGAATATGACTGGGTATGCAGCAATCTGGATGCCCTTTTAGAAGACCATGGATACAGGCGGAACGGAAGATATTACCGGGTACTTAAGCCAAACAATGACACGCTGGTGTTCTTCTGCCACTTTGGTCTGGAATGCGTGCTTCTTAGCCACTTAACCGGCATATCTCCGATGCTGTTATGGCATGGCTTCTCCGCCGCGCCGACTTCCGTAACCACTGTCTCGACCGAAGAGCGCCGCGAAGGAATCGCATCCTTCCGGGTAAACAGCTTTGGCGATATTTCGCACCTCTATGCTGCAAGTCAGGAGCCGTCCTTCTCCGCACGCTTCTGTGAATGCTTCAAAAACACAGATGAGAGGCACGATTGAGATTGTCCCGCGAATCGTTCTGTCCGGCAGCAAAAGGAACCGGAAATATATGTTTTTCATACACACCTGTGTATAAAAACATATATTCCCGGTTCCTTTTGTTATGTAATCTTCTATAAAATTACATTCCCTTTGGGTTTGGTCCAAACTGGTTCTCGCCCGGCTGGCTGTCCTTGCAGAAGAAAACAATAAGGATGATTTCTCCAACAAGCGGAATTAATCCAATGAGAATCCATGGCCAAGCTTTTCCGATGTCATGAAGACGACGAACACATACTGCAAGACCCGGAAGTAATACAGCAAGGCTCCAAATTGTTCCGAGGATTGAGAAGAAACCAACGTAATTTCCTAATAAAGAAAGTACAAATGATACAATGAAGTTGAATAAGAAAAAGTACCAGTACTCACTTCTACGTGCTCTTCCGTTAAATCCTACATACTGAGTGAAAACACTCTTGATTGCATCTACAAAACTCATTGTTGTAATGCTCCTTTCTTATGTTTAAACGACAATACTAATTGTACCCCAGCTTATGTCTTAACGCAATTCGCACATTTTACTAAATTATTTATTAATTTTTCATTAATTTGTATAAATTTTCATATTTGAACTTCCCGGCGGAGCCCTTTCGGATAATGATTCTTTACCTGACCGTTTAAAAGCTTTCCCCAGCCGGCGGAAAAGCCGTCCACACAGACCAGCGTCCACCCCTGATTTGTCGTGTTCGTTTTGCACAGCTCGTCCTCCCGCACGAAGAAGGATTCTCCTCTGAAAAAGGCTGCCGCGCGCGAACTGTCCGCATGGTCTTCGCACAGCTTTATATCCACTGCACAGGTCACGTCTTCCTTTCCCAGCGCCAGTGCAAGCGCATGCGACGGCTCAAACCGGTTTTTCTTAAATTCGCCGATGTGAAGCCCTGCCCGGAGCACGCGCAGTCCGCGAAGCGGCGGCGCGCCGTCCGGCAGACGGTACAGCTGTTCCCCAAACAGCGTAAGCGTCCCGGAAAGAATCCAGTCTGCGGTCTCTTTCCTTACCGTATTCTTTAAAAACGCCTCTAAGGTCTGCCGCATCCGCTTATCCAACAGGCTGTCCCCGCCGCCTTTGCTTCCCCTTTTTTCATTCTTTCCGGCAGACGGTACACATGCTCCGGCTTTCTTTAGCACCGCGACATAATGACCTTCCCCATGCAGCTTGTGCGGCCAGAGCCGGAATGTCTTTTCTATCCCCTGCGCAATTTCTTTTTCTGTATTCTTCCCTGCCCACGACGGATTTCCCGGCAAAAAATACGGTGCGTCCGCGTCTGCGACTTCAAATTCCCTGTGCTCCGCCAGAAACCTTGCGATTGTCTGCTCGTTTTCCTCCGGCGAGAACGTGCAGGTCGAGTAGACCAGCGTTCCCCCGCCCATCAGCATTTTCGCGGCATTGTTTAAAATTTCCTGCTGGCGGCCGGCACAGACGATTACCTGTCCCGCGCTCCACTCTTCCATTGCCTCCGGATTTTTGCGGAACATCCCCTCTCCGGAGCATGGCGCATCCACCAGTACCGCATGAAAATAATACGGAAAAAACTCCGCCAGTCTCCCGCTGTCCTCGTTTGTCACAATCGCATTCCGAATGCCCATGCGCTCGATGTTCTGTGACAGAATCTTACATCTTGCCGGATGAATCTCATTGGATACGAGAAGTCCTTCCTGCTTCATACCGGATGCAAGCTGCGTGGACTTTCCGCCCGGCGCCGCGCACAAATCGAGCACCCGCATACCGGGCTTCGGCGCAAGAAGCGCCGCTGCGGACATCGCGCTCGGCTCCTGTATATAATACACACCCGCCTCATGATACGCATGCTTTCCCGGGCGGAGCCTTTGGTCATAATAGTAACCGTCCGCCGCCCATGGAACATCGGAAAACGGTTCTCCGCAATCGCCTGAACCATAATCCGCCTCCATTGCACTCACGATTCCCGCAAAAATCTTATGCACATCCGAATCCGCCCGCTTTAACGGATTGATCCGCAGCGCCTGATAGTTATCGTTCTCATAGCACTCTAAAAATTCGTCAAATCCGTCTCCGAGAAGCGCTTTCATTTTTTCTGTAAAATCAACCGGTAAACTGCCCAACTTATATATCCTCTTTTATGCTTTCTGCTTTTTCGTTTTCTTCGAGCTCCCGCTTTACCGCCGCCTTAAAGGACTTCCGTCCGTCGGTCTGCGTCTTTTCATAGATATGCGTCAGGTGCTTTTTTACGGTAGTCTCCGCGATAAACAATTCTTCCGAAATGCGCAGATTCGTACAATCGTTCAAAAGCAAAATACCGATTTCGGTCTCCCTGCCCATTCTTTTCCTTTGTCCCGCCATGCAGTACTGCCCAGAACAGAACGCCACTCACAACTGCCATAAGAAACGTGCTTCCGTTTACCAGAAGCCTTAATCCCGGATTCCTAATTGAAATATACTCCATTATAATCGTAAATACCAGAACCAGAACGTACAAAATGAGCAGGAAAATCGTCCTAAACCTCTTCATCTCCCACGTCCATAAGGTCTGTGATTGCATTCTGCACGTTCGCCTTTACCGGAATCAAAAAGAACTCCAACATGACCGCATAAAAGGCGCTGAGCACTACCACAGCCATGGATGGTCCGAGAGTTGCCAGTTCAACCATCATATACAGAATCGTGACAATAGCAACCGTACCTGATAGCGCTGCCCCGCAGATAATCAATTTTTGCACCATCTGTATGGCTTCGAGCGAATGCTTTAACTGTATCAGAGAATATTTCTTTTTTCCGACCGTAAAGGCATTTAAAAAATCCCTTCCCATCCCCGATACGTAAAGCGCGGGTACAACAACCAGAAGAATCAGAAGAATGCTTGGAAAATCAATAAATGAACCTGCTAAGGATCCCACCAGTCCTTCTACCCCGCTTACTATTAGCACATTCACACAAAATACTGCAAGAAATACTACTACCTCCAAACCAAGTACCGCCCCAATCGAATGCTTTTTCTTCATCGCCATTCCTCCTTTTGTAAGTTTTCTTTGCTTATAATACTACAAAAGGAAGAATTCTACTATACTACCTTTTCGTGGTGTCAGGTAGTATTTTATGTATCTGCCTGCGTTTTCTCCTCCCATTCAGCGCGGAAGGTACGAATTTTTTCTTTTATGATCATCGGGTTATCTCCTGCCTGTATGGAGAGCACGCCCTCTATGATTAACTCCTTTTCAAGCTGCACCTCTGCGTTGCTGCGTTTCCAAAGCAGCATATAAATCCAGATATTGCAGATTTGTTTAACGGTTTCATTCCGGTGCCCCCTTTCTCTCATGACATAATAGGTAATTGCAAAACTCTGTTCTGCTTTCTATTCGTTGGACAATATTAGACAAAATCCCCGCAGGGCACGCTCGCGCTACTTGTCGCTCGTAGCAGTACTAAATTCGTGCAAAGCACTCATTAAGTACCGACGGCTCCAAACTAGCCTGCGATGATTTGTCTATATTGTCCAGCTTCTAATGAAAAATTAAGCGTTTCGCAATTACCTAATTACATTAAATTTCCTTTTTGATGTGAAGCAGCTCCTCCGCCCTCCTTACCTCTTCCTCTG
>CAZTKM010000009.1:0-38853 GCA_964614035.1 uncultured Lachnobacterium sp. | reverse complement strand
TAAATTTCCTTTTTGATGTGAAGCAGCTCCTCCGCCCTCCTTACCTCTTCCTCTGTCGGAGTCGGAACGCCCTCCAGAGGATACCGGATTCCCAGCTTATCATACTTGAATTTTCCCATCGTATGATATGGTAAAATTTCCACGCGCTTTACCGTCTTTAGCGTGGAAATAAATTCATCCATCTCTTTTAGCCCCTGTTCCTCGTCCGTCAGATTCGGCACAAGCACATGTCGAATCCACATGTCTTTTCCATGGTCGGACAAATACCTTGCCATTTCCAGAATGTTTTCGTTTCCATGTCCTGTCAGGGATTTATGCTTTGCGCTGTCGATTTCCTTGATATCCAGCAAAAATAAATCCGTAAGCGCCATCAGCTCATCGAATTTTGATATCCAAGGCTCCTCTAAGGTAAACGGATTCCCTGCCGTATCGATTGTGGTATGAACGTTTTTTTCTTTTGCAAGCTTAAAAAAGGCAATCAGAAATTCCACCTGCAGCAGCGGCTCTCCTCCGCACACCGTTATCCCGCCGTCCTTTCCCCAATAGTTCTTATAGCGGTATGCCTTCCGAAACAGATTCTCCGCTGTCCACAGCTCTCCCCGCTCTATGCTCCAGCTCTCCGGATTGTGGCAGAATTTACAACGCATCCTGCAGCCCTGCATAAACACGATGAAACGAACCCCCGGTCCATCCACAGAGCCAAAGGATTCCAGAGAATAAATTCTCCCATATACTTCTCCCATAGTTACCTTCTCTCTACAAATTGATATGACATGTTCTTGCAATGACGTCCTTCTGCTGTTCCTTCGTAAGGTCGATAAACTTTACCGCATATCCCGATACGCGGATGGTAAAGTTTGCGTATTCTTCCTTCTCGGGATGCTCCATAGCGTCAATCAGCTTTTCTCTTCCGAATACATTCACATTCAAGTGATGCGCTCCCTGATCGAAATATCCGTCCATTGTTGAAACAAGATTCGCCTTCTGTTCTTCCACGTCATGACCAAGTGCATCCGGGCTGATGGTCTGCGTATTCGAGATGCCGTCCAAAGCCCACTCGTAAGGAATCTTTGCGACAGAGTTTAAGGAAGCAAGCAGGCCTTCGTTCTCTGCTCCGTAAGACGGATTCGCCCCGGGCGACAACGGCTCTCCTTCCTTTCTTCCGTCCGGCATGGAGCCGGTAGCCTTCCCGTACACGACGTTTGACGTGATGGTAAGAATCGACGTCGTAGGCTCCGACTCGCGGTACGTATGCTGCTTCTTGAGCTTTTCGAGGAAGGTTTTTAGCAGCCATACTCCGATTGCGTCAGCGCGGTCGTCATCGTTTCCGTACTTTGGAAAATCCCCTTCCACTTCATAATCCACTACAATACCGTCCTCGTCTCGGATTGCCTTTACCTTTGCATACTTAATTGCGGAAAGCGAATCAATCACATGGGAAAATCCTGCGATTCCGGTTGCAAAGGTTCTTCTTACATCGGTATCAATCAGCGCAAGCTGCGCCGCCTCATAGTAATATTTGTCGTGCATATACTGGATTAGATTCAGGGTATTTACATAGACACCCGCAAGCCAGTCCATCATTGCTTCATATTTTTCCATTACTTCATCATAATCCAGATACTCGGAAGTAACCGGGCGGTATTTTGGCCCTACCTGAGCCTTGGTCTTCTCGTCAACGCCGCCGTTGATTGCATAGAGCAGACATTTTGCAAGATTCGCTCTTGCGCCGAAAAACTGCATTTCCTTTCCGGTCTGCGTTGCAGATACGCAGCAGCAGATTGCATAATCGTCTCCCCAGATCGGCTTCATGACATCGTCATTTTCGTACTGGATGGAGCTTGTCGCAATCGAGATATATGCGGCATACTTTTTAAAGTTCTCCGGAAGATTAGAAGAATATAATACGGTAATGTTCGGCTCCGGCGAAGGTCCCATGTTCTCTAAGGTGTGAAGGACGCGATAGTCGGTCTTTGTTACCATCGAGCGTCCGTCTACGCCGATGCCGGCAAGCGCAATCGTCGCCCACACCGGGTCTCCCGAAAACAATTCATTGTAGGCATGCGGACGCGCAAATTTGACCATTCTGAATTTCATTGTCATGTGGTCGATGAGCTCCTGCGCCTGCGATTCGGTAAGAATTCCCTTTTTTAAGTCTCTTTCTATATAGATGTCAAGGAAGGTACATACCCGGCCGATACTCATTGCCGCGCCGTTCTGCGTCTTGATAGCGGCAAGATACCCAAAGTATGTCCACTGGACAGCCTCCTTTGCGTTTTTTGCCGGGAGGGAAATATCATAACCATAGATCTGCGCCATCTCCTTCATACCCTTTAACGCATTGATCTGATCCTGTATCTCCTCCCGCTGACGGATCACTTCTCCCCTCATGCTGCCGTCTCCACAGGCAAGCTTATCCGCTTCCTTGCAGGCAATCAGATGATCGATTCCGTAAAGGGCTGCTCTGCGGTAGTCGCCGACAATACGGCCCCTGCCGTAGGTGTCCGGCAGTCCGGTAATAATCTTATTTTTTCTTGCGGCCTTCATCTGGGGCGTGTATGCATCAAACACTGCCTGATTATGCGTCTTATGGTATACGGTAAAGATTTTGTGTATGTCAGGATCGAGCGTATATCCGTATTCTGTCAGGGATTTCTCCGCCATCTGAATTCCTCCGTATGGCATAAACGCTCTCTTTAACGGCTTGTCCGTCTGAAGCCCGACAATCTGTTCCAATTCCTTCATGGACTCGTTGATATATCCGGGTCCATGCGATGTCAGCGAAGACACAATCCGGGTGTCCATGTCAAGCACGCCGCCTTTTTTCCGTTCTTCCTTCTGGAGCTTCTGTAGTTCTCCCCATAATTTTTCCGTTGCTTCCGTCGCAGGCGCCAAAAAGCATTCGTCTCCGTCATACGGAGTATAATTCTTCTGAATAAAATCCCGGACATTTAACTCTTCTTTCCAAAGCTGCCCTTCGAATCCATCCCATTCGTCAAAATTGACCATAATATTTCTCCTTTGCTTAAGTTCATCTATTTTATGCAATTGCGAAACTCTTTTTGTTATTTGTTGTACAATATACATAAATTACCTCAGAGCACGCTTGCGCTACTTGTCGCTCGTAGCGGTACATAAGGTGCCAAAATACGGCGCCTAAGTACCGACGGCTCCAAAGTACTCTGTGGCAATTTATGTATATTGCACAACTCTACAAAGAATTGAGAGTTCGCAATTAACTAAATTTTTTTATTTATATGGTATGGATTCTAGCAAGAATTCTTGCAAAAAAATAGTGGAAAAGTATGGCGGCTTTTCCACTAAAAAAACGATTTCCAATTTTTGTATATTTATGGCTATTTCCGGTATAATGCAACCCCTTCCTTCAGGCGCTTCATTCCGTCCTCCACATAGCATCGCGGGCACGCCACATTGAGGCGGATAAACTTCTTTCCGTCTCCGCCATACTCCTTACCCTCGTTTACGAACAATCCGGTCTTTTCCCGCAGGAATCCGCTAAACGCCTTAGAGTCCCCGGTAATCTTACTCACATCAATCCATAGAAGATAGGTTGCATTTGCCGATACGACGGAAAGCTCCGGTATCTCTTTACCAACGTATTCCTCTACGTATTTCCGGTTGGAGGCGGTGTAGGCATTTAACTCGTCGAGCCATGGCTCCCCCTCCTCAAAGGCGGCAACTGCGGCCTGAACCGCAAATGTATTCGGCTCCGCCACCTCGTCCGTATTGAGCGCTCTCCACACTTTATGACGGAGTAACGGATTCGGAACCGATACTGCCGCGGTCTGAAGTCCCGCAATATTAAAACATTTGGTCGGCGCGATACATGTCACACTGATTCTGCTGCAAACCTCGGATGCGGATGCAAACGGAACATATTCACATCCCGGGACGGTCAGATCACAGTGAATCTCATCCGAGATTACGGTAACATGATATTCTTTGCAAAGCTCTCCGATACGTGTCAGAGTCTCCTTATCCCAGATTTTTCCGACCGGGTTGTGCGGATTGCAGAAGATTAAAAGCGTAGTCTGCGGATTGGAAAGTTTCTCCTCGAAATCCTTCCAGTCAATAGCATATTTCCCATTTTCATAACACAGACGAGATTCCAAAATATTTCTTCCGTTGTTGTAAATGCAATTGAAAAAAATATTGTATACCGGCGTCAGAATCAGTACGTTCTCCGCCGGGCAGGTAAGCTTTCTCACGCAGCTCGAGATTGCCGGAACAACTCCGGTGCAGAAAATCAGCCAGTCCTCCTCCATCTTAAAATGATGTCGTCTGTCCCACCAGTTCACATAGGCCCTGCTCCACTCATCCGGGATCGTATTGTAACCGTAGATCCCGTTTTCTACCCTCTTTTTTATCGCGCTTATGATAGCGGGCGACGTCTGAAAGTCCATGTCCGCCACCCACATGGGAAGCTCGCCTTCCTTGATATCCCACTTATAAGAATTGGTATTCTGCCGGCTTACCGGCGTATCAAAATCGTACATCCTAAAACCTCCTGGTTCCTTCATAATCAGTCTTTGCCCATTCTGCATACGGCTTTCCTCCTCAAACTGCCTAAATGATATAATTTCTGTTGATTTTACAGTTCTTCGGGAAGATTCATTTATGTTTGCCCTTAGATTTTCCCTTGTATTATATCTTTTTCCTCATAACCTCCTTATCGTTTAGGTATTAAGAAAAATTACTTCTTTTATATTCCCCATTCACAATCATTGAAACAACAACATACTTTTCGGAAATCTCATCAATGTAATCAAATAACGGTTCTACCCGTTGTTCCCCATCCAATCCCATAAAGCCATATTTCTTTATCTTCATCTGACTGTCAATATACACATAGCCCGGTATGATATCATATTCTTGTTCATACGCCGGAGTACTGATGAAAAATTTTGAGTCGCCCTTAAAAATAGTATTTCCGTTTTCATCAATCACACAATATAATGTCTTAGAGACAAATGCCTTTCCATCCTCAAACTCATCAACCAATATCATGCGCCCTTCCGAAGCATCATATGGATAAAAGTCTATTACAATATTCTCCATCCTTTACAGCAGCAAGTGATTCATGGAAAGGGCGCGCCTCTTGAAAATATTCATTTAAAATGACTTTTCCATTTTCATCTATATACATACACTTTCCGTCAAATCCAGCCACAGCCATTCCTTCCGAAAATTGAGAGATTCCCTCATATTCGCCAAGAATACTCATACCATCTTTCGCACTATGTAATCTCCGCTTTCCATCCGGTATTTGTACTCCAATCAGTTCTTCCCCCGACAAGAGAAATATCCTCATACTCTCCCGGTTCCAATAGCCAGCTCCATTGAATATCGTCCAGGTCAGCACATCCTGTAAAGAAAAATATGCAGACAAACATGTCTCCGCCTTTTAGTCCATCAGGAAGTATGAATGCTTCTTCTCCAAGCATGGAAAGATACTTCCCAAACTGGCGGACAACAGAAATCCTTGAAATATAACCGTTTGAATTTTCCGTCGGTTTTATGACAGCCCATTTCATCACCATTTCTTCGGTAAGTTTATCTGAATCGGGAAATTCAGTCAAACAAAACCTGTCAAAATCCAACAGATGGTAAGTCTGGGATTCATATCTGTGACCAAAGTTTTGTTTGAATTTTATGAAATCTTCACATCTCCTGCAGCACTTCCTGAAGCAGCCGGTTCAGCAGAACTTCTGAAATGTCGTTTGAGAGTTCGAGAGTTAGCCCGTTACATTTGATAACTGCCACCGATGAACCTGCTGAAGTCTTTGGAACTGCGGTTTCTAAGCTTGTGTCTGGAACCGGCATGGACTGATTTCCCTAGTTCAAACTCTCCAGAAGCCCTTCTATCCCCTGCTCCTCAAAAATCGTTTTATAATAACCCACTTCATCCGTAATCAGTTCGTCAATCACACGCATACCGAGAAGTTCTACCGGAGCCTTATCGTCCGTCATAATGTACGAATCCGGCTCGTATCTCGTCAGGTTATCGTCTACCTGCACCATCATATTGTAAAGCTCGGCGTCCTCCAAAAACGCCTGATTGCTCGAAAAACGCTCCCGCATGTCCGGATCATTGGATGCAAACAGCTCACGATTCGTCGAATGAGCTACATCTACGGTATACACCTCCGAAAATACCGCAGAAATCGTGTCCGCAAGATACTGATTGATATTTCCTTCCTTTGTGCCGCGCATATTCATATTGACAACCATGACGCCGTCGTCCTTTAAGTGTTCTTCTACAAGCGTAAAAAATTCTACCGACGACATCTGGAACGGAATTGTAATATCCTGATACGCGTCCACCATGATTACGTCATATTTCGTATCAATCGCATTCAGGTAAGCGCGTCCGTCATACGTTGTAACCTTGATATCATCCGGCAGTTCGAAATACGCTCTGGCAAGATCCGTAATTTTCTGATCGATTTCCACGCCTTCCATATTCAGGTTATCAAAATATCTTTGGCACTGGGTGGCATAGGTTCCGCTTCCCATTCCCAGAATCAGAACGTCCTTCCTTTCGCTCCCATTCTCCCAATCCGTCATCAGAGGTGCTGCCATTGCATAGTCATAGTACATTCCGGTCAGTCCCTTGTTCTTCTTGTACACAGACTGCACGCCGAAAAGCACATTTGTAGAGAGAACCACCTCATCCCCGCTCTCATACACCTGCAGGTAATTATAGATGGATTCGCCTTCATAGGTCAAATCCTCCTGCCAGAATGCAAAGCCGGTGTCATGTCCGAATATACAGCAGATTAAAAAAACAACGATTCCTGCCGGAAGCTTTTTGATCTGCCTGGGATACACCTTCGCACTGACAAAATAGATTCCTGCAAGAAGCAGCAGAATCCCTGCAAAAATCAGAAACGTAATGGATGTTCCAACCGCCGGAATACTGATAAACGTCGGAACAAAGGTTCCGATAATGCTGCCGATTGTGTTGGAGGCATTTAATGTTCCGACTGTTCTTCCGCTGTCGTCGAGACTGTCCACCGTATACTTTACCAGCGACGGAGTAACCGTCCCCAGCAAAAAAAGCGGAAACACAAAGATGACCATGCAGGCCGCAAATGCCGCGATTATCAGAAAGTGATTGCTTACGGAAAAAATCAGAAGCGCCGAAATTCCAATGATAATATACTTTCCAACCACAGGAATTGCCGCGATCCAGACTGCCGCGATAATGATTCTTCCGTACAGCCTGTCCGGATTCGGATTCTTGTCCGCACTGCGTCCGCCGTAAATATTTCCTAGTGCCATGGCAATCATAATCGTTCCGATAATGATCGTCCAGACAATCTGTGAGGAACTGAAATACGGCGCCAAAAGCCTGCTTGCACCGAGTTCTACCGCCATCACAGACATACCGGAGAAGAACTCTGTCATATACAGATAAACTTTATTTCTTAAAATAGGTCTTTTTTCCATAACCGTCTCCCATTTTTTCTTATTTTGGCTGCCCGACAATTCCAAAAATGGGAGGATCTGCCTATGCAAACCCTCCCGGAGATTTCGTGCATGTCTATACATATTTCTTAATACAGTCAATAATTTTCTGTGATTCAAATGGTTTTACTACAAAGTCCTTCGCTCCTGCGGCTATTGCAGCATATACCTTCTCCTGATGTCCCATGGAAGAAACCATAATAATCGTTGCATGCGAATCGTATTCTTTGATTTTCTTTACGGCTGTGATTCCGTCCATATCCGGCATGGTAATATCCATAAGCACCACTTCCGGATGATAAATCTCATAATCCTCCACAGCCTTGATTCCATTCTCCGCTTCCGCTATAACCTTATGTCCTACACTCTCCACAATTTTTTTAAGTGTCAGACGCATAAATGCGGCATCGTCACAAATCATTATTGTAGCCATATTCTTACACCCTTTCTGCACTATTGCGTAAAAATTGTATTGTTCTTTCCTCTTTCGGATGAGCAAAGAAATCCTTCGCATTTCCTTCTTCTACCACAACGCCGTTTTCTATGAATACAACCCGGTCCGCAACATTTCTTGCAAAGCTCATCTCATGTGTCACTACCACCATGGTCGTTCCCTCATCCGCAAGCTTCTTCATAACCTCGAGCACCTCTTTGGTAAGCTCCGGATCAAGGGCCGATGTTGGCTCATCAAATAGGATTACCTCCGGATTTTGCGCAATTGCTCTCGCAATTGCAACCCGCTGTTGCTGTCCGCCGGATAACTGCGACGGATAAAACGCACTGCGGTCTAACAGTCCCACCTTTTCCAGTGCCGCCCTGCCGATTTCAACCGCCTCGTCCTTTTTCATCTTTCTTGCAACAATCAGACCTTCCGTCACATTCTCCAAAGCGGTCTTGTTCGCAAACAGATTATAGTTTTGAAAAACAAATCCGAGCTTCATACGAAGATTGTGTATCTCTCTTTTGGATACCTTCTTCAAATGGTATTCCGTCCCATCCAGTATCATCACTCCGTCGTCCGCGCGTTCCAAACATTCGATACAGCGAAGAAGCGTAGTCTTTCCCGATCCGCTCGGGCCCAGAATTGCAATGACGTCCCCCTCGTTTACCGTAATACTGATATCTTCCAAAACCTTTGTCTTACCAAAAGTTTTCTTTATATTCTTCAGTTCCAGCATGTGTTACCGTTTCCTTTCCATCCGCTTCTCCATGCGGCTCTGCACAAACGTCAGAATCGTACAGAAAATCAGATAAATCACGCCGGCTTCACAATACAACCAGAAGTAGTCATAGCTGCGCGCCGCAATCCGCTGTGCGGTTGCGAGTATCTCCACAATTGCAACACTGTAGGCAAGCGATGTATCCTTTACGAGCCCGATCAGCGAATTGGAAAGCGGAGGAAACGCCGTACGGAAGGCTTGTGGCAAAATAATCCGCATCATCGTCTGCCGATAGTTCATTCCTACACAATAGCCTGCTTCCAGCTGCCCGGCCGGAACGGATTCAATGGCCGCACGTATCGTTTCCGAGCAGTAGGCTCCGACGCTTAAAGAAAATACGATTACCGCGCTCGGAAAGGCTGCAAGCGTAATTCCGATACTTGGAAGTCCGAAATAGACCACAAATAGCTGTACAATCATCGGCGTTCCCCGGATAATCCATACATAAAATCTGGCGATTTGCTTTAATACCGGAATTTTCGCTGTCTGAACCATTGCGGTCATAAGCGCAATCAATATTCCGATGGTAAAGGATATCAGAGTGAGCGGAATCGTAACTCTGATTCCTACGGACAAAAGCTTGGGAAAGGAAGTAATCAGTTCTTCAATAATTCTGCTATCCATATCTTCGATTTAGGATTCCTCTGTAGTAACATCAATTCCGAAATATTTCATGGAGATTTCCGTAAGTTCTCCGTCTGCCGCTGCCTTTGCCAGCGCATCATTGATTGCGGCTAACAGTCTGTCGTTGCCCTTTACGACCGGAATATAAGAGCTTGGCTCCGGCTCGGAATATGCGGCAATCTTAACCTCCGCATCCGGATTCTCCTTCATGTAGTCCGCAAATGCGGTTACATAATTCAGCGTACAGTCGGCCCGTCCGTTTAATACCTCTGAGATAGACTGTGCCATCGCATTTACCGGATCAAGCTCTGCGCCGTAATCGAGTGCGGCTGCTCCCCATGTGCTGGTCGATTCGTTCGCTGCAATTTTTCCCGCAAGATCCTCGAACGAATTGATATCCGTATTATCACTTTTTACAAGAATTCCGCCCTGTACAAATGCGTATGGTTCCGAAAAATCATACTTCTCGGCGCGCTCCTCAGTATATCCGACCTCGTTGACCACAATATCAATCTGTCCCGCATCAAGCGCTGCAAAAATAGATGCCCACTCCATCTCCACATACCGCACTTCTACGCCCATGTATTTTGCTATTGCCGCCGCTACTTCTACATCAAATCCGACCAGATTGTCATTCTCGTCATGGTAACTGTTCGGCGAATACGTTCCTTCCGTACCTACAATGATATATCCTCTTTCCAGAATCTCGTCCAGAAGGTCCGTTTCCTTACCTGTCTCCGCCTCTGTTGCAGCCGTAAGAGGCTCCGTTACGGTCTCCGGCTGTCCGTCAGCTGTATTCTCATTTGCATTTCCTAAGCCGCATGCTGTCATAGATAACGCGAAGCTTAGGGTTAAAACCAATGCTGTCAGTCTCTTCATTTTTTTCATTTTTTTCCTTTCTACCCGAATGCTAAACATATTTTCCCCCAAATTAACCTTCGCATTCTAGTATATTATATCAAAAGTATCCGATTTTTCAATAAAAAACTGCCCCTTCCCTGACATCCTTTATCTGTTCGTCAGAGACAGCGGCAGTTCCAATCCGTTTTCCTCCAGAAGCGTCCGATTGCGGAGAATTTCTTCCGTAGGTCCGTCTGCGGCAATCCTTCCGTCCGCCATCAAAACGGTCCGCTTGCAGGTATCCCATATAAAATCCAGATCATGGCTTGCAATGATTTTCAGATGCTCAAATTCATTTAAGACATGAATCAGATTTCTGCGATTCTTCGGATCGAGCGCAACACTCGGCTCGTCCATCAGAATAATGTCCGGCGTCATGGAAAGTATGGTCGCAATCGACACAAGCTTTTTCTCTCCGCCCGACAGCTGATAGATCGGTTTGTCCTTCAGATGCGCGATATGCACCTTCTCTAACGCCCCGCATACGCGGCGCTCTATTTCCTCCTCCGGCAGCCCATAATTTTTCGGTGCAAACGCCACGTCCTGATAGACCGTTGTCATAAACAGCTGGCTGTCCGAATCCTGAAATACATATCCGATTTTCTCGCGTACCCTTGCGAGCGTCTTCTTTTCCAGTGGAATTTCTTCTACCCGGATGCTCCCTGTAAAATCCATTTGAAGTCCGACCAGAAGCTTTAATAACGTGGATTTTCCCACGCCGTTTGCTCCGATAATTCCAATCGAATCCTTCTCATGGGCGGTAAATGTAATATCTTTTAATACCGGTTGCTCCTTCTGATAGGAAAAGCTTACATTTTCTACGTTTATATGAATATGACTCACCTGTTCTCCTCTTTTTCTTTTCAGACTATTATATGGGTAATTGCGAAACTCTGTTTTTCCTGCCATCCGTTGTACAATATACACAAAATCCCCACAGGGCACGCTCGCGCTACTTGTTGCTCGCAGCGGTACTAAACTATTATACAAACCATGCTCCTACCATACGGAATACCGGAAAAATCCGAAACAGTACAAATACCGCGCTCCATGCAATGAGAAACGCCGCATCTTTTGCCCCGAACCGGCTTCTTTCATCCAATGCAAACTCGCCACAATATCCTCTGAGACACATGCTCTCATACACATTGTCTGCCCGGTCCATGCTCCGAAGCAGAAGCTGTCCCACAAGAGAGCCCCACGCCTCAAAACGCACGCCCTTTTGTCCCGGCGCCCGCAGTGCATACGCCTGTGTGATTCTTTTTGCCTCGGACAATAATACGGTAATGTATCGGTAAATCAGCAGAATCTGTGTCACAATCATCTTCGGGACACGCAGAAGCCGCATCGCATAGCAGATTTTCTCGATTGAGGTTGTCGCAATCAGAAGGTAGGACGCCAATACGGTATGCACACCTTTGACCATCAAGGACAGCATGGACAGCACGCCTCCGGACAGCCCGACGCTTCCGACATGACATACAATCTCCCTGTCCAGAAGCGGATTGAAAATCCCGACGATGCATACCACCGGAAGTACTACGCGAAGCCGGTACAACGCCTCCTTTACGGATAAATCTGCCAGCATAAAAAGAATGAGCGGATAGACCGCCATGGACATGACGCCAGGAAGGTCGTACTTATGGAAGGATACTACCACGAAAATATAGAAAACCGTCAAACACAATTTAACCAGTGGATGAACACTGTTCATCCACTGGTCCTGCTCCGCCATTTCACTCATATGTTCAATTTCATTTATCGCTTTTGAAATCTTACTCATGCACACTATCTGCTCCGCGGCTTCCTGCGGATTTCTTTCTCTTTATTTCTTGTCTGTCGTCCGCTTCCCGAAAAACTTAAACAAGCAGCAGGCTCCCACGCACACGCCGAGAACAACGGCTCCCCCTACAATTCCCGAGAATGACGTTCCGGCTGCATGTTCGGAATTTTTAAAAGAGTAATCCGGCAAAAGCGCCGTTGCACTCTGAATGTCATCTGCTGTCTCATATACGCGTCCGGATGCTTCAAGCTCCGCCGTCCCCGCAACCTGCTCCATCGACCATTCCAGTCCGTCCGGATTGGCGGATGCAAACAGGGATACTCCTCCGCCGATTACTGCTGCCGCGGCAATCAATGAGATAATTGTAGCTCTGAATGAAAATCTGCCTTCTCTCTTCTCCGCCTGTCCGCCGACGCCCCAGAGCAGCTCTGGTCTTGCCTCATGGACAAAGCAGAGAACTGCTGCTGTGATCAGTCCCTCTACCAGCCCGATTGCCAGATGAATCGGCTGCATGGCTGCAACAAAGCTTGCAAACGGGAGCTCCGTAATTCCGGAAGCCAGCGTCTCAAGCGTAACGGAAAGTGCCCCCAGCTGCAGCGTGAGAACGCAGCCAATGATTGAAGCCGCAGTGATTTTTCCTTTTGTAACGGATTTTTTCATCATCGGCTTCCAAATCAGAAGCGCTCCGATGAAGCACCCGTAAAACGCCATATTCCACACGTTACAGCCAAGCGCCAGAAGTCCGCCGTCCGCGAACAACAGGCACTGAATCAGCAGCACGCCAATCATGGTTAAAAAGCCTGCGTACGGCCCGAGTAATGCGGATAACAGCATACCTCCGCAAAGGTGTCCGGACGAGCCTGTCCCCGGAATGGTAAAGTTAATCATCTGTGTTGCAAATACGAATGCTCCCATTACTCCCATTACCGGTACTTTTTTCGGATCATTTTCCAATCTTACTTTTCCGACGGAATACCCGCCTGCCGCTATGGAGCAGGCATACATGGTTGCCGCTACCGCCGGTGCCACCAGCGCGTCTGCCATATGCATAATTTTTCCCCCTCTCGTTTTCAGTGCTTGTAGGTAATTGCGAAACTCTGTTTTTCCTACCGTCCGTTGTACAATATAGACAAATCCCCGCAGGGCACGCTCGCGCTACTTGTCGCTCGTAGCGGTACTAAATTCGTGCAAAGCACTCATTAAGTACCGACGGCTCCAAAGTACCCTGTTATGATTTGTCTATATTGCACAACTACACATTGTTGGTTAAGCGTTTCGCAATTACCTATTCAGTGCTTGTTTAAACGTTTGTTTTTTCAATACTCCAAGTATAACTATAAAAAATCCCCCACACAAGCCGGTAGGGGGGATATTTTTTATTTATGAAATTTTTGCGTCACTTTCTTTTTCTCATTCCGATTGTCTCGACCATAGACACATACTTATCTGCAAGACACACAATCCACGCTTCCCTGCTCTTGGGAATCTTCGTAAGATTAAGCGGCCACATATGCGTGATGATTACCTGCTCCACCTTGGGATTAACGTTAAAATGCGCCCTTGCGTTCTTTGCCGCCTTCGCCGCATGGAAAAAACCATGCCACTTATGCGAATCGTCCTTTTCATGCCAGTCATACAGATAAAAATCATGCAGAAAAGCGCCGGTCAGCATATCCTTTTTGTTGGCGTGCAGGTGCAGCTTCTTGTCAAGCAGATAGCTTGCCCGCACCACATTTTCACAGTGCTCAAGCGTAGAGATTGCGCCATGCTGTATGAATTTGTGCATACGGTACACAACACTGTTCCTGCGAAGCTCTCTCAGGACCTCCTCAATTTTCTGCTTATCCTCTTTCGATATTTTCATAGATATCACGCTTCTATTCAGACACGCCGCATTTTTCCTTTAATGCTCTCGTGCGCACTTATACAGAAGGTCCTCCCATCTGCGGTCAACCTCCGCCTGACACTGTTCCAGCAAGTCTTCATTTCCCGGTTTGAACAGGTGCTTAAATCTGCCCTGCTCTCTTAGGAAGTCTTCTATCGGGAGCTTCTTCTTCGGTTCGTAGGTAAGTCTCCATCTTCCATGGTCAACCTCGAACATCGGCCAGTAGCATGTATCAACCGCAAGCTTACAAATCTTCATGATATCAGCCATCTCATATCTCCATCCTCTCGGACATGGAGTCATGATGTTTAAAAAACATGCTCCTTCTGTGTAGATTGCCTTTTCCGACTTCATATGAATATCTTTGAAATCATTGGTAAATGTAGTCTGCGCTACATACGGTACGTCATGGTCGGCAATAATGCTTGCAAGATCCTTCCGGTTCTGCATTTTACCGTTGGACTGGCTTCCGACCGGTGTTGTCGTGGTGTCTGCGTACATCGGCGTTGCCGATGATCTTTGGATACCGGTGTTCATATATGCGCCGTTGTCATAGCAGACATAGACCATATCATGCCCGCGCTCCATCGCTCCGGAAAGAGACTGGAACCCGATATCATACGTTCCGCCGTCTCCACCAAATGTAATGAATTTAAAGTTTGCATCCTCCGGAAGCCTGCCGCGCTTTTTCAGTGCTTTATATGCAGTCTCCACGCCGCTTAAAGTCGCTCCTGCATTCTCGAACGCATTGTGAATATAGCTGTCTTCCCACGCGGTATATGGGTACATATATGATGAAACTTCCAGACATCCGGTAGCATTTCCGATTACTGCATGGTCTCCCTCGTGCAGCGCCCGAAGCACCGCGCGCACGCCGATGGTCGCGCCGCATCCGGCACACATACGATGTCCCGGAGCCAGCCGCTCCGGTTTACTCATAACCTCTTTCAAATTATAGCTGCTCATCTTTTATCTCTCCAATCTATTTGCGAAGTCCGATGTACTGAAACTGCTCTACCTTGGTTCCATTCTCGACAGAATCCTGCAGCTCGGCAAAAATATTATATACATCCGTTACGGTAAAATCCCGCCCTGCAAGACCGTAAATGTAATTTACCGTCTCAATCATTACCTTGTTCCGGAAAAGTCCTGCGGTAATCTCGCTTCCAAGCGGGCCGCCGTTTCCATTATAGCTTTCGGTGCGGTCCATGATTGCCGCTGCCTTGCAGCCGCTTAACGCTTTGGCAAGCTCATCCGCCGGGAAAGGTCTGAAGACGCGAAGCTTGATTACGCCGACCTTTTTGCCCTGCTCTCTTAAATCGTCCACCGCCTGCTTTGCAGTTCCCGCGGCAGAACCGATGAGAACCATGATATAATCGGCGTCCTCTGTCCGGTACTCCTCAAACAATCCGTACTTTCTTCCGGTAAGCGCTTCGTATTTCTTCGCCACCTCAAGAATGACTTCCCTGGAACGTTCTAACGCTTCCTCCTGATTCTTTTTCGCTTCCATCGCATAGCTCGTAACGGAATACGGCCCGACTGCGATTGGTTTTCCCGGGTTGAGCAAAAATTCTTCCGGCTCATACTCCCCGACGAAATTCTTCACATCTTCATCCTCTAAAAGCTCGATGTTCATCACTGCGTGGCTGGTAATGAAACCGTCCTGACAGATCATGATCGGAAGATGCACGCGCGGATCTTCGGCGATCGGATACGCCTGAATAAAATTGTCATATGCCTCCTGATTGCTCTCCGCATAAATCTGAATCCAGCCGGTGTCTCTTGCTCCCATTCCGTCGGAATGGTCGCAGTTGATATTGATCGGGCCGGAAAGCGTTCGGTTTACAAGAGCAAGCGCGCATGGCATACGGTTGCTTGCCGCAAGCAGAAGTTCCTCCCACATAAGCGCAAGTCCCGCCGAGGACGTCGCGGTAAGGCTACGCGCTCCGGCGGCCTCCGCTCCGATCGTTGCGCTCATCGAGGAATGCTCGGACTCCACCGGAATAAATTCCGTATCCATCTGTCCGTTTGCGATATAGGTAGATACCATCTGTGGAATCTCCGTAGAAGGGGTAATCGGAAATGCCGGCATGACATCCGGGTTAACCTGCTTAATTGCATATGCAACCGCTTCATTTCCTGACATACGATCTTTTCTTGCCATGATTATCTTCCCTCCTTCATTACAATCGCATCGAATGGGCAGGCCTTTGCGCAGATGCCGCAGCCCTTACAGTGATCAAGGTCGAACTCTCCTCTTTTTCCGTCTACGACCGGAATGCTCGAATCCGGACAGACCGGCGCGCAAAGCATGCACTGCTTACACAAATCTGCGATAAAAACCGGCGTGTTGGTTCTCCACTCTCCGGTGTTGAATTCTTTGGATGTTCCCGCTGCAAACATCATAAGGCCTTCGGTAAGATCCTGATGCGGGGTGTGTTCGTTTATTTTATGTACATCTGTTCTCATGTTTTTTCTCTCTTCTTTTCAAAATTTGTATTTACAAGCCTTCCTGTTCCGGCTGTTTTTCCAGAAAACCGCCGCCTGCTATAAGGAGGCTGCGAGCGCCTCGTAGGTCATGGTAAGTGCCTTCATATTGCCGTCAATAACCTCCGGCTTCTTTGCAAATTTATGTTCATAGGAAGCCCGCATCTCCGTAATAAACTGATTCCAATCCATCACCTTGCTTACCGCAACCGCCGCTGCAAGCATTGGCGAGTTCGGGAAGTATTTGCCGAGCGCCTCTACCGAAATCACTCTTGCGTCAAGCGTGTATACCCTTCCCTTGTATCCGTTCAGAAGCGGTCTGATTTCCTCTGCGCTCTTAGGCGTATTCACGATAATCGCTCCCTCTTCTTTCAATCCTGCGGTAACATCAACGGAAAGCAAAAGCGTCTCATCCACAACCACAACCAGATCCGGTGTATAAATATTAGAATGTACGCGAATCTCTTCGCTGCTGATGCGGTTGAACGCCGTAATCGGAGCGCCCATCCGCTCCGGCCCGTACTCCGGAAATCCCTGCACATACGCGCCCGTCTTGAATGCCACGTCCGCAAGCAGTAACGCTGCTGTCTTTGCTCCCTGACCACCTCTTCCATGCCATCTGATTTCTAATCCGTTCTTACTCATTTCTCTGGAATCTCCCTTTTATTTCACTTCTGTGAAAAATTTTCATATTCATCCTGTACTTCTTTTAAGTATCCATCTTATTATAATGCTTCATTTAAGAAAGTAAAGTGAAAAAGTGAAAACTTTTCAATCGAAAAGGAACAGAATGTCATATGCAAAGAAATCCCCGGACAGACAAAACGCTTCCGCTTAATTGCCTCTCCGGGGTTATTACATTCGCTCTATAGATGATCTATTTGTATGCGCCTGTCTTTATTCTTGCGCCGATTACTTCTTCGATCGGTGCAACCATCTGGTACAAATTCAGGTGCAGCAGCTCGCATAAATTCACGCCCTGCTGAAATGACATATCCGTTATGGAAAGCAATCCGTTCTCATACTTTACATACTGTCTGTTCGACATACCAATCGCTTCCGCAACCTGTGCCTGCGTGTAGTTCATCATCTGTCTCGCATGGCGGATTGTATCCTTTAAGCTTTCCTTTGGTACTTCCTTGTAAAAATTCACATTCATTTCCATCTGTATGATCCGTTTCTCCTTTGTATGAACTATAATTCTTTTTAATTGAATTTCAGTTCATATTTTAGGCGAAAAAAGGCCGGCTGTCAAGCCGGACCTTTTTCCTATTACATTCTTTATTCTCGTGTCTTCTTACGTGCTTTCCATCCGAAATAGCCTGCTAATCCGATTACGATAAGGACTACACCTGCAATTATCAGAATCAGCGACACAGACATACCTGCCGGCTGATTCTGTGTCTGTCCTTCGTTTCCAGCTGCCCCGCCTGCACCTTCTCTTACGAGAACCATTGCCGAAATCGGTGCAACCGTAACTGTTCCGCTTGAAATCGTCTCAATTACCTCTGTTCCGGCTTTCTCTCCGTTTATGTACACGTTCCATGTTCCGTCCGGAAGCGCAACCTCCGTTTCCTCATTGTTTGCGTTATACACAATGAACAATTCATCTGCAGCATCCCCTCCTGCATCTCCTAAGATATCGAAGCCTACCACATTTTTGTCCAGACCTTCCACCGGGGTTACCGCAGCCGCAACATCCTCCGCCGTTGTAAGGCGAAGCGCCGCATGAGCTTTTCGAAAAGCAATCAGTCCCTTATAGTATTCGTACACCTGCATAGTTGCCGGATCATCCAGCGACTCATAACGGATACTGTTTATCTCATCTCCCGAAGCATAGCTGTTGGAATTAAATGTGCCGTCCCCGTTTGGCTTCGAGCGGAGCATTTCCTCTCCTGCCATAATAAACGGCACGCCTTCGGAAAGCATATACACCGAAGCGGCAAGGTTGTTCATTCGAATCAGATCTTCCTCACTGGCGTCTGTCCTTGACACCCGGATCCGGTCATACAGGGTAAGATTATCATGACAAGCCACATAGTTGACGGTCTGCGACGGACTCCCACACCATGAAACATTTCCCATAAAGCTGTCTATCATCGTGCTTTCCTGATTTTCGGCGCCGGACACATATCCCACCTCGCCTGTATTGAACACATTTCCTTTCAGTCCGTCCCGGATGGTATCGTTGAAATACGCAAACTCAGGCGTCTTTGCCGAGTTCGGCTGTGTTGCAAGGTCATAGCCGACCTTTGTCAGGTTGGTGTCTAACGTCCACCCCTCGCCGTAGAAAATGACATCCGGATGTGTCTCATGGACGGTGGCAACGATTTCATTTACCGTCTCCGTATCGATTAGACCTACAAGGTCAAAGCGGAATCCGTCAATATGATATTCGTCCGCCCAATAATTTACGGAATCCACGATATATTTTTTTACCATAGAGCGTTCCGTCGCCGTATCATTACCGCAGCCGGAACCGTTGGAATACGATCCGTCCACGTTGATACGTGAAAAATACCCGGGCACAAGTTTGTTAATACAGAAATCATTTGCGCTGTACACATGATTATATACGACATCCATAACCACACTGATCCCGCTCTCGTGCAATGCAGCTACCATCTGCTTTACCTCATTGACACGCACTTCTCCATTGTACGGATCGGTCGAATACGATCCCTCCGGCACGTTAAAGTTGACCGGATCATATCCCCAGTTATAGAGATTCTCAAAGGTATATGTCTCATTCACTGATCCGAAATCGTAGAACGGCATCAGATGAACGTGTGTTACTCCCAAATCGACCAGATGATCCACGCCGGTTGCGATTCCGCTTGAGGTGGTGGTTCCCTTCTCCGTAAAGCTTAGGTATTTTCCGACATTCTCGATTCCCGATTCCTTAGAGGTTGAAAAATCACGCATCTGAACCTCATAAAGTACCGCATCATTTATGCTTTCGCCGGCATGCGGGTTTTTATCGTTCTCCCAGCCCTCCGGATCTGTGGAATCAAGGTCGATAACCATAGCTCTCTTACCGTTTACGCCGGTTGTTCTGGCATATGGATCACACGCTTCGGCTTTTACGCCGTCAATCTCCACGCTGTATGTATAATAGACACCGTTTAAGTCCCCGCTCTTTTGCGCAACCCATGTTCCGTTTGCATCCGGCTCCATTTCCAGCACCTCGTATGGGGCGTCCGATTTGTCCGTACCGGATTCATAAAGGTTGACATATGCGGCTTCCGCCGTCGGAGCCCACACACGAAACGCGGTTGCGTCCTTGCTCCATGTTGCACCGAGGTCATCCCCGTTGTAGGTATATGCCTCCTCAAACTCTGCGGTAGAGTAAACGATTGGCATGACAATCTGGTACTCGGTTCCGTCATAGGTAACGGTATAGCTTTTTGCCGCATCCAGTTCCTCTTCCAGCACGATTGTATATGCAAAATCTCCGTCATAGGCCACATCGGAAACCTTGACCTCGCCGCTCTTTCCCGCTACGGTAAACGCACTGCTCAAATCGCTGTCAATCTCTCCGGTCATTGTGATTGAGATCGTCCCGTCATTGTTATACTTTGCGGTTTTCAGCTTAGTTCCTGTAACTGCATCATCTCCGTACTCCTTCGTGTAACCCTCCACTCCGGATTCCACATAGATATGAGCGGTTCCGGAAACCATCTCGGAGATATCGATAAACTGATCCGCATCGATGTCCTTGCTCCAGTCTTCCGTCCTTACAATAAAGCCTACCGCAGTAGTGCCCGGCGTGGTCTGCATGGTTGCGACCATCTCGCCGTCCACCTCTTCAAACGCGTAATCCGCGCCTTCCTTTCCATCTTCCCAAAGCCATACATCCCAAGGTGCATAATCTCCATCATCCCTGTGATAGTGGATTTTCAAAACGACGCCTTCCTCTGCATACACCGGCACAATATCTGACATGACCGGCAGAATTGTTGCAAAAAGCATCACAATTGCCATTGCAAACGCCTTTATACGACTCTTCATTTTCATCTCTTTACCCTCCATAATCCTATGTTCCGTTTTGTTTCATTCATAATTTTCGAAGAACCGGATTATTTTCCGAAAATATGCGAAACTTTTCGTATATATCATACCATGGATTTTTCTATTTGAAAAGAGAATTTGTGACTTATTTTTTCGGATTACATCTGGTAATATTCCAGATTTGCCTTCAAATCCGGCGTGATGGTTCCGCCCGCTTCCGTATATTTCTGATACAGCGCAGTCAGCCGCTGTACTTTCCTTTTGTTTTCCGCATCCAGCTTTATAAAAGTGCTCTGATACAGCGGATTTGCGGCCAGTGCCTTCCTTACCTTCCTGGAAAACGGACAGTATGTAATCAGAATCTCTCTTGCAACGCGATTCAGCCGGAAGCTGCCCTTGGACTCGTACTTCATCCAGTTTTGATAATCCTTCACAAACGCTTCCCTGAAATTGTTGCGCACTCGCTGCAATAAAAGCTTAATCTTCTCCTTTGATTCGGAAGGAATCGCGCCGTTTTTGCGATAGAACTGCAGATAATCACAATACTCGGAAGTAAGGGATTTTTCCCTGATATCATTCCAGTGTACTCCTTGTATATGGCGGCAGATCTCCCAGCGGAATCTTGCGGCCGCGGCAAGCATCTGCTCATCGATATCCACTGCCGTAAACATCGGAAACATGAACCTTGCCGGCGTGTCCGCCTTTGCTCCCTCCGTCTCCTGCCACATCACAGCCTGCGTGCCCGCATCCGGCATTAACACGATGTCCGGAAAAACCTCTTTCATAATCCGCTCGCTCGTAATCCCATGCTCCGTATCCGAAAACAGCACTTCCCGATAGAATACGGAAAAATCCAGGGAGCGGATCCTGTTTAGCGATGAAATAATCCGATCCGATGTCACAGCCATTTTCTCTATGGAATTCATAAACGCATCCCCGGAGAGAATCGGGCAGAACGTAGTGTTGCTCCCATAGGTCATCCGGTGAGCGTTCTGGAACATATTCTGTATCTCAAACTCCACCATAAGCCGCCTGTCGTTTTTTCTCTCTTCCTCCTGCCGCTCCGTCAGATTGCCCGTCCTTTTTAAGTTTTTAAGGTATGCCTGATAATCCAAGTCGAAATCATTTCTGGATGTCTTTCTCTTCCCTCTGTAAATCTCGGTCAGCCATCTGTATACGGTGTACACATGCTTCGATTCAAATATCCCCAGATGATCCGTAAGGTTATAAAGCGCATTTGCGGTTTCGATGCCGGCAAGCTCTGTGTCCATAAACCCGAAATTGAAAAACATCAGCAGCACCGGCGAAAGCTTTTCCCTATCCTCCATGGAGTGCAGAAACGCCTTGTAATATACCTTGTAAAACATCTGCGTCAGGCGCTTTCTTACCCGGAAGGCATCGCCCTCGGTAATCTGCGCCTCGTGATACTTTTTATACTCCGTCAGGAGCATGCGGTACTCCCCGATTTCTTCCTTCTCCAGTCCTGCATACTCTAAAATCATGCCGAAGCAATCTTCCCTTGCAATGTCAAGATGTCCCTCTGAGGCCTTCGAGAAATCGTACCCCTCGAATGCTTTTTTACATTCCAGCAGCTGGTCCTTTTCGTATATACCCAATTGCTCCATGACGCCGGCAATCCGCTGCAGTTCGTCCTCAAAGCAGGCAATGTCTTTCCCCTTTTTTGCCATTGACACCGCAAGATCAAAGAACAGATGAAACAAATCATTCTGGGAATCCGTAAAAAGAATATCCTTATTGTATTCCAGATATTGATTCATCTCCCGGATTCCCTGGCTCACACGCCGCATCTGCGCTGCGGCTTCCATAATCGCCCCGACACACATCGCATCATCCTTCATCATCAGCTGCAGATATTCCTTTAAATGCGCCTTAACAATGCTGTTGCTGCTGTTAAATTCCCATTCCTCCGCCTCGTGGAGCATCTCAATCTTGGAAAAGGTATCGAGCCTTGAAAATCCCTGTCCCTCCAATAGCAGGTCTTCGCAAAGCTTCTGATAATCCTGATATACGGCCAGAACAGACGCGTACAGCAGACTGACTTTCTCTCTCATCTCCTGATACAGACAAAGCATCTGGTTTCTCTGCTCCACCGCCGTCCGGATAAAAATTACGCGGAAGTTCTTATTCTCCGCCAGAAGAATCTGTAAATCGCCGGCGTTCCTGCATGGAATTACGATAAGCGACGTATCCTCCTTTGCGATGTAATCATAGGAAAACCACTCACTCTCCAGAATACCGATAATCGCGTTCTGCTCCAGTATTACCTGTGCATGTCCGATGCTTTGCACGATAGCGCCCGTCTGAATCAGATACCACTCTCTTACCTTATCCTCTTTTCTTGCCAGCGGCTCTCCGGCCGATAAATTGATCGTTTTCATTCTGCAACCGCCCCTTTTCGTCAAATTACATAAATCATATCACATATTTCCAAATAGTTCTATTTTTGCTTTCCCTTTTTGCAAAAACATTTTATAATCAAATGGGGTATTTCCAACGTATAGATAAAAGGAGAAGTTTCTTTATGAAATATATTTTTTCGGCTTTTCTGCTTATAAATGCCGTTGTGGCATTTGCGTACTGCCTGTCATTTTTCAGGTACCACGACAAAAAAAATCACACGAACCAGATTCTCTGCCTGTACTCTCTTTCCAGCTGCATCTGGAGCGGCGGATTCGGTATGCTTTTCATTCAGCTGGATTTTGAAAAAGGATACTTCTGGAGATCCTTTGCGATTTTCGGAACCATTTTATATATGGTTACCGTTCAATTCCTTGTCTGTGAAATCTCAGGTCTGTCGCGCAAAATCAGATACATACTTGAGCTCATTTCCTTTCTGGGATTTATCATTTACTTTCTGGCAATTCAGAGAGACCAGACTACGTATATCATGTCTGCGTTCGGTATGACCTGTCAGTTTACTCCGGGTATTATCAGCAGTCTGTATACCTCTTACTTTGTTCTGGTCACAATCAACCTTTTTTATGTCATAATCTATATGATTCGCTTTTCCAGGCTGAAGCGGATTCAAAGCTATGGAAAAATGTTTCTTATTGTGGCCATCCTCATTGCTCTCGGCTCAGTCCTTGATATGTTTTTCCCGTTTCTCGGGTTCCCTGCCCTGCCGGGGAGCAACCTCACGCAGTTCTGGGGACTTTTGATCATCCAGTATGCCATGGGCGTCGAGAACCGGAATGAAATTAATGTATCCAATATGTCAGAGTTTATTTATTATTCTCTTGCAATGCCGGTATTGGTCTTCGACTCAAACTATACGATAAAAATTGCAAACGAGGCGGCAACACGCTTTTTCTATCTTCCCGACGTACTGTTGAACGACAACACGCTGAATATCAATTATTTCTTCCCGATCGAAAACAGCGAGTGCTTCGATTTTGAAGGGGATAAAAACAGTATCGACGCGGTATGCAGCACAAACGACATTCCATGTAACCTCGCAATCAGTAAAATTCTGGACAATTTTGGCGATATTATCGGTTATATCATCATTGTTTCCGACCACCGGGAGCACGTGCGCTATATTGAAGAGCTTCAGGCGGCAAAGAAGGAGGCCGATTCCTCGAATCAGGCCAAAAGTCTGTTCCTTGCGAAAATGTCCCATGAGATCCGTACTCCGATGAATGCCATCATCGGTTTTTCCGAGCTGGCAATCAAGGAATCTCCATCCCCGATTATCATGGAATACTTAAACGATATCAAAACGGCTTCCCATCATCTGCTGGAGCTGATCAACGATATTCTTGATATCTCCAAAATCGAATCCGGTAAGATGGAAATCATCAAAGCCGACTACGAGACAGCAGCCCTATTCCACGACGTAGCGCAGATTATCTCGAATCAGGCATCGGAAAAAGGACTGGACTTCTCTATGCACATTGATCCTGCCATGCCGAAAACGCTTTACGGTGATGCAAGTCATATGCGCAGCATACTGATCAACCTCTTAAATAACGCTGTCAAATATACCACCGAGGGCTCTGTAACGCTGGATGCGGACTGCATTTGCACAGAGGGTAATACCATCACGCTTTCCCTTTCCGTCAAAGATACCGGAATCGGAATATGCCCTCAGGAAATGGACAAGCTGTTTAAGAATTTTTCCCAGATTAACCAGTCGTCCCCCTACATGACGAAGGGGACCGGTCTCGGTCTTGCCCTTGTCAAGAACCTGTGCCAGATAATGGGCGGCGATGTTACGGTTACGAGTGAATACGGAGTCGGTTCCACCTTTACAGCCACCTTAAAGCAGGTGGTTGCAGACGCTTCTCCGATTACGCTTCAGACGGTACCCGAAAACGTTAGCGATGATTTTTCTCTGGGAAATCTCAAACTCCACGATGTGTATGCGCTTGTTGTGGATGACAATGCGGTCAATCTCAAAGTGATCTCGACCAGCCTGAAATATTACGGCGCATCTGTCGAAACCGCAGACAGCGGCGCCAATGCGATTGAAAAGTGCAGACAAAAGCATTTTTCCCTTGTCTTTATGGATCAGATGATGCCGGAGATGGATGGTATTGAAGCAATGCAGAAGATTCGCCGGCTGAGCGGTTACTATGCAGCAGGCGGCGCGGCGAAAATCATTGCGCTTACCGCAAATGCGGTCTCCGGCGTAAAGGAGGAATTGCTAAGTCTTGGCTTTGACGCCTTTCTGTCAAAGCCCGTCAATTACAAAGAGCTTGAAGGCATTTTCAAGAAATATATTCCCGCCGACTGTATGTATTTTGGAAGCGAGCTTATGGAGCCGCAGATTCAGTCGGAAGAGGAGAAGCTGACCGAAACCGCAAAGCTGCGCGCGCTCCTTCCGCACATCGACGTCAAGGACGGCCTCCTGCATTGTGGAGGAAAATTAAAGGATTATCTTGAAATCCTGAAACTAACCTACACCTCTGCGGAAGAGCAGCTGGAAAATCTTGTATCGTACAAAAACAATCGAAACGCCAAGGATTATGCCGTTCTTGCACATGCCCTGAAAGGCTCATGCCTTAACATTGGCGCATCTTCCGCTGCCCTTCTTGCAAAGGAACTTGAATTTGCCGGAAAGGAAGAGGACTTTGATTACATCAATCTGCATACCGGTATGTTTATCGACCGCTATCATGCACTATTAGGGGAAGTGGCACGCGCACTGGTGGAATTCGGATTGATACAGCCTATGGAACGCACCCCATCAGACTCCTTTGCTGCTTCCCCTGATGCGGCGGGAGCATTGGAGAAACAGGCCATGGAGAAGCTTGAGGAAATCCATCAGGCAATCATCGATATGGATTTTGCACATGCCGCCTCACTTTGCAGGAAGCAGCTGCGCACAGCATACCCGCAAAAATATGCGGATATATTCGAGCAGACGGACCGTCTGCTCTCCGAAATGGATATCAACGGCATGGAAGAGCTGATTGCCTCATTGAAGAACAGCGGCAAAATCAAATAAAAAGCATAATCAGCCAATAGATTAAGCCAAGCAGCCATGAGCTGAATATTCCGTATAGGATTACGGGCCCTGCAATTCTAAAAATCTGACAGCCTATACCGAAAACCTGTCCCTCCTTCTGGAACTCAATCGCGGATGAGCAGACACCGTTTGCAAAACCGGTAATCGGAACAAGCGCTCCCGCTCCTCCCCAGTTTGCAAAGGAGGGATAGATATTTAAGCTGGTAAGCACCACGCTGCAAAGCACCAGTATGATACTGCACCATGTCCCCGCATCCTGCTTTTCCAGTCCGATGACATCCGTTCCGATATTTAGAATAATCTGACCGATTATGCAGATAATTCCGCCCAATATAAATGCTTTTAGCATATTGAGAAACAGATTGTTTTTCGGCGTGATGGAATCCACATATTCATTGTAAGCCTCGTTTCGTACCTGTTGTGCCTTTGGCAGCTTTTCTTCTTTCTTCATAAAAAATACACCCCATGTTTTTTTCATAGGGTGCCCGGAACCGGAACATAATATACGTTTATTTCGGAGAATAATTCGTCTGAATCTTCCACATATCGGGTTCCTGTAATCCCCACTCAAACAGCCGCTTCATCTGCTCATCCTGTTCCGGCAGCGTCTCATAGAAGCGCACGAGACTAATCAGATACTTCTCCCGATCGTCCTTTGGCTTTAGCCGGTCCAGATTCGTTGAGATAATCTCAAACAATTCTTCCGGCGCCATATCTGAATTTAGTCCCAGCTGAAAGATATGCTCCATCAATCCCGCCAGATAGTAAAATTCATAATTTCCAATCAGAACCGATTTCTGCCGTAAGCATTTGATGATTACGCTTTGTCTTGCAATGGATATGACCATAGTTCACACCGCCTTTTTTTACTGCATATCCATAATACCATAACCGGTTATGAAATAAAACAAAGATCCGCACAATTTTCCAAAAGCCATTGCCGCCATTACCCATGGCAGTCCGGCTTTTAGGCGGACACGCCGGAACAGAATCGGGAAGGTGTGCAGTATTTCGGCAAGTGCGGCTGCAATGCACCCGACAAATACTCCTGCCGATATTCCATACAGCGCAACAATGATATGTCCGGGAAACCACCCGTAAACAGGAAACGCCCGCATAAAGACAGAGCTGATTACTCCAAAGATGATTCCCAATATGATCACATTTTCAATTCGAATTACCTGCTTTGCCAGAGACGTCTTGCACAGCATCCGGGGAATGACGCCGATTACCAGCAAGAAGGCGAAGGTTCCTGCCGAAACTGCCGTTCCCGAAAAAAGGGCAAGAATCCCAAGCAATATATGTTTAATCCACATCTTTACTATGTCCTTTCCTGCTTGCATTCACGATAAACGTCATATTCATGTCGTTCTCGTACTTTCTCAGTTCCACCTGAATCGGAGTCGGATCCGGAGTAATCTTCTTTCTTCCGACATGATTGAAAAAGACCAGTATGCCAAGTGCAAGTCCTATGCTGTAGCAGATTTCCAATTCTGTTACCTGTGGCTTCTGATTTCCGGTCATCTGCATGTAGAAACGCTCAAATACTCCGTTTATCGAAATATCATTGTTAAACGCCATAATCGTAAATGCCGCTCCAAAGAATGTAATCACGCAGATTACAATGAGTTTTATCCGCTCCTGCCAGATTTTGTTGGTAGCCTGCCCCTTATACTCCACCACAAAATCGTCCTCGCCGAGAAGTTCAATGTCCAGATCCGGAAAATTTTTGTGGATGAGTTCTATCACTTTTAGAACCGAAAACACTACCATCTGCTTTTTTGTCGACGCGGCAAACTCATACAATTCGATTTCCTTAATTTGATTTAAGGTTTCTTCCTCAATTCCTTCTATCTTGGCGACATCCTTTATATAGACCTTTTCATTTGTTACCAGAGAATGAATATCTGTTTTCAGATAGATTTTTTTCTGTGCTCCCATGTCCTAAACCAGCGTTCCTTCCTGAACAACATGATTTTGCTGTTCCAGCCCATAGCAATACCAGATTCCGCCTCCCACGACTGCAATGAGCAGAAGAATTAAAAATAGACGATACCACTTCATAAAAAACAGCCTCCTTTTCTTTGTTTTTCTTAAGTATGCACCGTCTTTTTCTATATTATGCCGTATTTTCTCGTTGACACAGGTGCAAAATAAGCATAAATTGAGGTTGGAAACAAAAAAATTGCGAGGTCTGCTATGGCTTATACAAAGGAAATTTTAACGTTAGCGGTCGAAATCGGAGATCAGATGCTCCGAAACGGGGCTGAGATTTATCGAATTGAAGATACCGTCATTCACATATTGCGTGCATATGATATTGAAGATTTTGATGTGTATGTACTTTCAAACGGAATTTTTGCAAGTGCAAACGAGAATAAGGAGGATTCGTGCAGCATGATCCGCCACGTTCCTTTGGGTTCAGTGAATCTGAGTAAAATTTCGGCATTGAATCAACTCGCCAGAGAAATCTGCACACATGAATGTTCCCTGATTGAAGCCTGGGACAGACTGGATCGCTGCAAGAATCTTTGCTCTTACTCCAGGCTGACCTGCATCCTGTGCTGCGGACTCGGATGCGGCGCATTTGCTTATCTGTTCGGCGGCCGGTTCATTGACGCTGTCTGTGCCGTAATGGTCGGTTTCATTGAGCAGATAGCGCTGCTCGCTTTTACAAAGCATAACGTATCGCGGGTGCTCTCCAACGTATTCGCCAGCGTGCTGGTTACCATTTTGAGTATTCTTATCATGATTACCGGACTGCCGGTCATGCAGGATAAGATTGTAATCGGCGCCATTATGCCGCTGGTTCCGGGAATCTCATTTACCACTTCCATTCGCGATTTCTACAACGGAGATTACCTGTCGGGAACCATCCACCTGATTGACGCACTCCTGACCGCATTATGTATCGCAGTCGGCGTCTGTATCTCCATATTTATCTACCAGAAAATTTCGGGAGGTGTGCTGTCTTTATGATGTTGATTCAATTTTGCGTTGCCTTCATTGCAACAATTTCATTTTCCATTCTTTTTTCCGCGCCGAAAAAGGATATCGTATTCTGCGGCCTTACCGGTGCATTTGGCTGGCTGATCTACTATCTGCTCACGCAGATCGGTTTCAGTCAGGTTTCGGCTTGCGTAATCGCAACCTTTGTTCTTACCATCATGGCGAGAGCTTTCGCAGCAATCTTCTACAATCCTGCAACCGTCTATCTGCTTGCCGGAATCTTTCCTCTGGTTCCCGGCGCAGGCATCTATTACACTGCGTACTATTTGTTCCGCGGCGACCATGCGATGTCGGGTGCAACCGGACTGCAGACCTTTGAGGTTGCTCTGGCAATCGTATTCGGAATCATCTTTGGCTTTGCCATCCCGCAGGTCTGGTTCAATCAGCTCGGGAAACTTTTTCACAAAGCGAAGAAAAAATGAAATCCAAATTTAAAGCAACCCCGGAAGCAACGGCTTCCGGGGTTTTCTTTCTTCTTGCTTTCGCTTTTATCCATGATGTTTCCGCTGCTTCCGAAAATTCGGCTGCATGATTCCCTGCAAATGTATCTGCATTTTCATCAGTTGTCAGACAAATCCGATACCGGCTTCTGTACTTTACTCGCCCGTCTCTTCCTCCTGCTTTGCCTTTGCTTCCAAAATTGCTTCGTTCA
Organism: uncultured Lachnobacterium sp.; assembly: GCA_964614035.1. Classification (GTDB taxonomy): domain Bacteria; phylum Bacillota; class Clostridia; order Lachnospirales; family Lachnospiraceae; genus Roseburia. The sequence goes on along the minus strand of CAZTKM010000009.1, from coordinate 9,300 downwards.
ATTGCAGCATCTTCGCATCAAGTTCAGAAACAATGCCTGCGCAGGCGCGAAGGTCATGACTGATATATTCCGGCGCATTCCCCTCAAACTTGTAATAAATCTTGTGCTCGAGCGACGCCCAGAAATCCATGGCAATCGTCCGGATCTGAATCTCTACCTTAGTATCTATGACTTTATCCGCCATAAAAATCGGTACTGTGACAAGCATATGAAAACTCTTATAACCGCTTTCCTTCGGATGCTTGATATAATCCTTGACCGAAACAACAGTCAGATCATTTTGTTTCCCAATCATTTCAGAAAGCCGGTAAATATCGGATGTAAAAGAACATACAATACGAATTCCCGCTATATCCTTCACATAATTTACCATATTGTTGATTGTGCTCTCGAGACCATGCCTCTTTAATTTCTTTACAATACTCTCCGGAGTCTTAATTCTCGACTTCGTGTATTCGATTGGGTTATAGTGATGAAGGTGCACGAACTCGTCATTAAGAATCTCCACCTTCGTCGCGACTTCTTTGAGCGCCGAATTGTATAGGAACATGACAGACTCCCAACTGTCAATTCCATCCTGTAATATCTCTTCTTCCATATTGATGTAAAAACCCTTTCCTATTTTGTCCCCAAGTTATAGTATAGCAAATTTGCAGGCAGATTTGCTCAAAATTTGCGAAAATTCATACTTTTTTAATCTTCCTCCAGAACCGCCATCTCCAGATAATCAAAATCAATTTTTTCCACAAAATTATCCTGCCGGAACCTCGTTCTGGAGCGCCGCTTAAACTCTGTTATATTTGCATCCAGCCAGATTGGTCTTCCAAGGTCGAGCATCACGCAGGCTTCCTCCAAAGCAGCAAATATCTTATGCGTTCTGGTATCCTCCCTGTAATCCTCTATGATCTCGGAATGTGTGATGCGTGTATCTTTTACAACTTTAAACCATATTCGCAAGGGCACACCTCCTCTGACGATTACATTCATAAACCAAAAGCGAAGCAGATACCGCCGCATTCAACGACTCCACGTTTCCTTCCATCGGAATTCTGATATAGCCGCTGGCAAGGTCTGCAAGTTCTGCGCTCAATCCGTTTCCTTCATTCCCGATTAAAAAACCGCATGGTCCGGTATAATCCGGCTCATCATAAGCCATTTTTCCTTTTAGATGGGCGGCGTACAGCCTGACACCTGCCTTTTTCACTTTCTCAACAGTCTCTCCCAAATCCTCCGCCACAAAAAACGGAATACGGTAAATGCTTCCCATGGTGGAGCGGATTGTCTTCGGATTAAAGAGATCCACCGTCGTCCGGTTCATAATCACACCGGTTACTCCCGCGCCCTCTCCGGTTCTTATCATTGTACCAAGATTTCCCGGATCCTGTATGCTTTCGAGTACAAGCAGCAGCGTGTTCCCTCCCTTTCGCAGTTCCGGGAGACCATACTCCGGCATCCTTACAACGGCAAGTATTCCCTGCGGCGTCTGTGTATCCGATACGGTCTTAAATACGGAATCTGAAACAACCTCATATCGGATGCTTACCTGTTCCTCCTTCGCAGCCTGAATGTAGTCCTCCAATCTGCCAAATTCTTCCGAATCCCTGTAAAAGCTCTCCGCTATATAGACAGTCTCCACCCATGAGAAGGGCGCTTCGAAGCACATCTTCGGGCCCTCCACCACAAAGACGCCCTGATTTTTCCGTTCTTTTGCTTTCTTCATAAGTACAGATACATTCTTTATCTGCCGGTTATCCGTACTGGTAATCACGACTCCCCTTCTCCTCCAGACATGGTATGTTAATCTGAAAAAGGCTGCCACATCCATGTGCGGCAGCCTTTTTCTTTTAGACAAGACTCTTTGAAATCTCATACATGAATTCAGGAATCGCCTTCTGCATTGCGAGCGCTTCGTCGATGTCATAATCCACAAAGTCTCCGTTCTTATGAGCAATTACGCGATTTGACTTTCCTTCGCAGAGAAGCTTTACTGCCATTGCTCCCATCGTGGTTGCATATACACGATCCTTACATGTCGGGCTGCCGCCGCGCTGCATATGACCTAAAATCGTTGCCCTTGTCTCGATTCCGGTAGCATCCTCGATATGCTTTGCCAGATTCTGCGAATCGCCGACGCCTTCGGCATTGATAATTATGTAATGCTGCTTTCCTATATCATGAGCATGCTTAACCTGTTCAATCAGACGGTTCTCATTCCAGTCGTATTTCTCCGGCAGCAGGATTTCCTCCGCACCGTTTGCAAGACCGCACCACAATGCGATATATCCGGCTCCCCGGCCCATAACTTCGATAATGGAGCATCTCTCGTGGGAGGTTGAAGTATCACGAACCTTATCGATTGCCTCCATTGCCGTATTACATGCGGTATCAAACCCGATGGTATAGTCTGTGCAGGCAATATCCAAATCGATGGTTCCGGGAAGTCCAACGGTATTGATTCCGAGTGCAGCAAGCTTCTGAGCACCCTGAAACGAACCGTCTCCGCCGATGACTACAATTGCATCAATCCCATGCTTTCTGCAGTTTTCGGCACCTCTTGCCTGACCTTCCGGGGTAACAAATTCCGTACAACGGGCAGTCTGCAAAATTGTACCGCCGCGTGAGATGGTATCCGATACGCTCTTTGCATCCATATCGACAATCTCTTCATTCAAAAGACCGGCGTATCCTCTCTTAATCCCTTTTACTTTCTTTCCTCTGTGGAGAGCCTCACGAACGACCGCGCGAATCGCCGCATTCATTCCGGGCGCATCCCCGCCGCTGGTAAGTACGCCAATCGTATTGATTTCTTTTCCCATTACTGCATATCCTCCTGATATATCGTTAAATTTTTCTCAATCTAAGCCCTTGTATATTGTAAACTCTTTAGACCTTGTTTTCAATATTCTTTTCCACACATTTTACATTTTTTTCGCCTAAAAAGTCGTACAGCTTTGCCAAAAGCTGCGGATTTGCATCTACGGTATAATTCCTGCCGTATCTCTTTAAAGATTTTGGGTTTGCAACGTACACGACAACCTCATCCGTCCCATCGGATTCCTTCAGCAGTTCAAAAAGTTCCTGCTGCTTCAGCTGGAACTCATTCATGGTCGGAAACTGAAGCCAGAGTTCTTTGCAGGTTTCCTCAAACGGCACGATTCTCTCGCAGATAATCTTTCCGTTCTGCTCGTCCTCGATGGTCACGTGCCCGATGACAAAGATTTTCCCATCCATGGTAAGCGCGTGCTGATATTTCGAATAGATTTTCGGAAACACAATCACTTCCACAGAGCCGGTCATATCCTCAAGCTCAATAAAAGCCATCGCCTGATTGTTCTTGGTAAACTTAACCGTCTTGTTGGAAATCATTCCGCCGACAACCACTGCTGCATTATCCGCTACCTTTACCGCTCCTGTCTCTTCGTCCCGGATAAAATCCATCGTAACCGCAGTAATGTTCTTTGCCAGTTTCTCTGTATATTCTTCCAGCGGATGCCCGCTTAAATATATGCCGAGAACCTCTTTTTCAAAACCGAGCAGGACCTCCTTATCAAACTCGCCCACATCCGGATAACGGACCTCAAAGTCACGCCGTTCTTCCTCCGGAACCAGATCAAACAGACTCATCTGACCGGACATCATCGATTTTTTTTGAGAAACCGTCTGGTCGATAATCGTTGCATATACTGCCACCATCTGTTTTCTTGTTCCGTCGAGACTGTCGCATGCCCCCGCCTTGATCAGGTTTTCAACGGCACGCTTATTCACATCTCGGTCTGTGGTTCTCTGAATGAAATCCTGCAGAGTGCGGTATGGTCCTCCAAGCCTGCGCTCTTCGATAATCCGGTCAATAACCGGCCGCCCCAGCGACTTAATCGCATACAGGCCGTAACGGATATTTTTCCCTTCCGCCGTAAATTCGCCCTGTCCCACATTGATATCCGGCGGAAGCACCTTAATGCCCATCTCCTTGCAATGATACAGGTACTCCGACGCCTTTGCGGAATTATCAATGACGGACGTCATAAGCGCTGCCATAAACTCTACCGGATAATAATACTTTAACCACGCTGTCTGCATACTGATTACCGCATATGCCGCGGCATGGGATTTATTGAATGCATATTTTGCGAAATCGACCATGGAATCGTAAATACCGTTTGCGGCCTCCTCCGCGATTCCGTTTGCCACACAGCCCTTAATGCTGCGCGCCTCATCGCCGTATACAAAGCTCTTTCGTTCTTCGTCAATGACATACTGTTTTTTCTTGCTCATCGCACGACGGATATTGTCCGCCTGTCCCATGGTATACCCTGCAAGTTTCTGCACAATCTGCATCACCTGTTCCTGATATACGATACAGCCGTAGGTTGGCTCCAGAATACTTTTCAGTTCCGGCGTCGCATAGGTAATCGCATCCTGGTCATTTTTCCCCTTGATATAGTTCGGAATAAAATCCATCGGCCCCGGACGGTACAAAGAAATTCCTGCTACAATATCCTCAAAATTCTGCGGCTTTAATTCCTTCATAAAGCTCTGCATTCCCGAAGATTCTAACTGGAATACGCCCTCCGTCTTACCTGTTCCGATAAAATCAAGAACCGCCTTATCATTCAAATCGATATGGTCGATATCAATATCTTTTCCGGTGGACGCCTTTATATTTTTTACCGCATCTTTCAGTACGGTAAGCGTGCGGAGACCCAGAAAATCCATTTTAAGAAGTCCGAGTTCCTCCAGCTGTACCATGTTGTATTCCGCGGTCGGGCTGCCGTCGTTTGCGCGTCCCAGCGGAACGTAATCGCTTGCGATTCCAGGATAAATGACAACGCCTGCCGCATGCACAGAGGTATGGTTCGGCAGTCCTTCCAGCCTCTTACTCATGTCAATCAGATCGTGGATAGCGGCATCGCTCTCATAGATGCCGCGAAACTCCGGATTCATCTCCAGCGCCTTGTCAATCGTGATATTCAGTTCCATCGGAACCATCTTTGCCAGCTGATCCATCTGCGAATAAGGAAAATCAAGCGCTTTTCCGACCGCTTTGATGACTCCGCGGGCCGCCATGGTTCCAAAGGTAACAATCTGGGTTACGGAATCCTGTCCGTATTTTTCCTGGACATATTCTATCGCACGATACCGCTCCGCATATTCAAAATCCACGTCAATATCAGGCATGGACACACGCTCCGGATTTAAAAAACGCTCAAACAGCAGGCTGTATTTTACCGGATCGATATTTGTAATTCCGGTACAGTAACATACCCGGCTTCCGGCGGCGGAACCTCGTCCCGGTCCCACCCAGCAATCATGATTTCTGCACCAGTTGATGTAATCCCAGACAATAAGAATGTACTCTACGAATCCCATTTTCTGTATAATGCTAAGCTCATACTGCATGTCGGCATATATATCCGTTCTCTGCTTCTCGTCGTACTCTTCGTTAAGAATATATTTTTCCCGAAATCCCTCTTCACAGAGGTGGTTTAAAAATTCCCATGCGCTCGAAAATCCTTCCGGCACCTGATATTTCGGAATCTTATAATTGCCAAACTCAATTTCAACATGGCAGCGGTCGGCGATTTTCTGTGTATTTTCGACTGCCTGAAGCGCATACGGAAAAAGCGTCCTCATCTCCTCTTCGCTCTTCACATAATACTGTCCGCCGTCGTAGCGCATGCGGTCTTCATCGCTGACCTTCTTCCCTGTCTGAATGCAAAGAAGCACGTCGTGCGCTTCCACGTCGCTGTCGTAGGTATAGTGGCAGTCGTTGGTGCAGACCAGCTCAATGCCAAGCTCTTCGCTCATACGGACAAGCTGCTGATTGACTATCTGCTGCTCCGAGATGCCATGATTCTGTAATTCCAGAAAATAATTTTCTGTTCCGAAACATTCCTGATATTTTCTGGCAACCGCTTTTGCTTCCTCATAAAAACCGCGGACAAGATTTCTTGGAACCTCTCCGGCAAGGCACGCGGAAAGACAAATCAGCCCTTCATGATACTTCTGTAAGGTCTCAAAATCCACCCTCGGTCTATAGTAATACCCCTCTGTAAATCCGATCGATACAATTTTCATCAGGTTGGCATACCCGGTATTATTTTCCGCCAGTAGAATCAGATGGTAGTACCGGTCATCCCCATGGCTTGTCTCCCGGTCAAATCTGGAGTTCGGCGCAACATATACTTCGCATCCGATAACCGGGTTGATTCCTGCCGCTTTTGCAGTCTTATAGAACTCTATAACGCCATACATATTCCCATGGTCGGTAATGGCAGCGCTATTCATCCCAAGTTCTTTTACCCGGGCTACATAATCTTTTATTTTGTTGGAACCGTCTAACAGGCTGTATTCCGTATGGGTATGAAGATGCACAAAAGACATTTTTCGGACTCCTTGAACTGATCATAAATGTGTCTTATATTATAGCATTTTTTTTCATGTTTGAATAGGAAAATTCCCATACCCTTTAACTATAATTTCATCAATTCTCTTCGTAATGATGAATCCATTTTTTCCAGGGCATATCTAAAAGTTGTTCTGCTTAATATGCCAACATTATCTCTTAAATATTTTTCTATTTCTTCAGGATAAGTTAAATAAGTATATTTTAGCAGCCAGCCTAATCCTTTTTGAATATGAATATGTTTGGCATATTTTAAACTATCGCAAATATATAAAATCTGATCAAGGTTATAATCAACAGAAAACTCTGATTTTGAAATTATAAAGCAAACCAGCGAGGCACGTCTTACATATATCTTATCTGATTTACTCCAATTTACAATATTGTTATAAAGCTTGGCATACTTTTCAATCATAGGATTTAAAACACGATAGCAATACGCATCACATTTTCCCCAACTATCTACATAATGAAATAACCACTTTTCATAATAGTGAAAATACTCCATTTCATATAAACTTCTTTTCTTTACAAGAAGTGTCATTAATAGAAAAGTCTCTTCTTTGTTTTGTTTCAAAATTTCATCAAACAAATCCAAAAAAATTATGCCTGAAACCTTGATTGCTTTATTTATACGATTTACATTCTTTGCAACATCTTTATAATTAGCTAAACTATAAATTTCTTTTTCTACCTGTTTATTCATATTTGTCACTACATATCTCCAATACATTACCATCAGAATCACAAATATTGAAATAATAATATGGCTCTACGATATTAACATACATAATTTCTGATAAATCACATATTTTTAATGCTTTTATTCTTTCATATTCATTTTTCAAATTTTCAGTATAAAAATTAAAAGTAAGATATATTTTTTTATTTTCAAAAACTTGAAACATTGGAATTGTTATGATATTCTCTTAACAGAATATCATAGTGTTTTCTTCTTTTTAAATACTTTTTATTTGCAAAAGGGTAAGAGGATAGAAGAAAGGGGAGACGCAGCACGTTCCCCCTAAAAAAGTATAAGCAGTTGTTTCCTAATTCAAGCCGTCAATTTTTTAATTTTTGTAATACTCGAGCACCTTTTTAAAAGCATCTTGTGTTCCTTTATCATTGAACCATCTATCGAGCTGACCATCGTAACCATTACCGTCAATATTAACAAATTTTCCGCCTTGCGTCTTACATTCCGCAAGAAAATAATTGATTTCTTTTCCCCTCAAATGTTCAATAGGAACCTTGATAATACAGCTCATTTCTCTTTCTTCTCTTTTAGCATCAGCTTTGAAAGTTAAATCCCATATATTACCTTCAAAAAATATGTTATCACACTGTACCGGAATAAAGTAAAAGCTATATTGATCACCATCAATCGTGTTTGAATAGAGCAATTTCCATTCTTCCATGTCGTTCTCTTTCAGCCAGATTACCTTCTGCGATTCCTCCTTTACTTCCCTGATTAACGCTTCCTTTTCAGTTTCCCCATCATCCACACGCCCACCAAAAAAATTAGGCAGGCATGCCAGATAAGCCGTTTTAAAATAAGTTCTATAAGGGGGGCTTTATTTCCTTTGATTCATAAGGGCTTTTTTCTGCCTTTATAGGAATATATAAGCTATCTCCCCTTTGAATAATACCATACACTCTTTTTCCCATAGTATTTACCTCCTGTTTATTCTTTTTGCTATACTGTCTTACCAATCATATCCGGACAATCACTTCAAAGACAGGTATAGCATAGCATGGATTATTTATGGGAGTAACTTACACATCTGTAATCTGCTTACTTCTTTTGATTGGAACAACATACTGTCTTTTCTGCATGTATAGCCATTCATTCTGCTGTTCACCGATTGATTTCCTTAATCTCTTTTTTCAGCCTCCAAATACTATGTGTCAACAGCATGCCGCTATACAGCAGGACAGAAAGAATAATGATAAGTGAAAAATCGCGAGGCAGGGAGCAGGAAGACCAGTCAATGCCGGACACGATACAATGGCTGATCATGTAAGCAGCCGGATACATGCCTATCCGCTCCACCCAGACTCGCAGCTTCGCCTTCTTTCGCACGAAGAGCCATATCGTTCCCAGAATAACCAATACTGCTGCTGCGATGCTGAAGTAATATCCAAGCGCCAGCCTCGGCAAAACGATTGTACTCTCATAATTCACATTTTTCTCAATCCGGTTTCTGGCATCCGGGTCATACTTTGCAATACAAACATTTTCGCTCCCATCATTTGGTATATACACAGCAATCATCCTGTTTGACAAAGTCAGCCGTTCCCTCTTTGCCTGCTTTGTCAATGTTGTTCTTAAAGCGTTCATCACATACATACATTTCACCCAATCCGCTTTGAATTTCATTTGTGCATACATAGTAGTTATCCGTTATAAATTTCTGTAATTCGGAGATTTTCTTTTGCACTTCATCAGCATCAGGAGTTAAATGTTTTAATTCCCCTAATCCAGAAAACAATGCCAAACATATCAAAATTCATTGTTGTCACTCCTTTGTTTTGAATTTCACGTGTAAAGACAATAAGTTCCCCTATATGTTTATACTGTAATTCTAACAGCTTAATTTGCTGGACAATTACTTCTGATGGGTCAAAATCAGGGCTGTCAAGAATTACTTTGATTTCTTTTAGGGGAAACCCCAATTCACGAAACAATACTCCCTTTTCAGATCTGTGCGCTTGAGTAAAAGTGCCTTATAAATATGCATTTTAGATGAGCAAATTATATCAGCCATGCCTCATTTCAAGCCTTTCCGTATAAATGAGTATAAATTTTAAAATTTTTAGTTGTGGCTATATGGATACATTGATATAATCCTGTTTTTAACAGTTGAGAAAAATAGAATCGCTACAATGCTTGAAAA
>CAZTKM010000008.1:5819-65358 GCA_964614035.1 uncultured Lachnobacterium sp. | reverse complement strand
AATTTAAGACCGAATGCCATATTATCAAATACAGTCATATGCGGATACAAAGCGTAGTTCTGGAATACCATCGCAATATCTCTGTCCTTCGGCTCTACGTCGTTCATAACCTTTCCGTCGATAGAGAGCTCTCCGGAAGAAATCTCCTCAAGTCCTGCGATCATACGAAGTGTGGTAGACTTTCCACATCCTGAAGGTCCGACGAAGATGATGAACTCTTTGTCTTCAACCTCAAGGTTGAAGTCCTTAACAGCTTCGAATCCGTTCGGGTAAACTTTGCAAATGTTCTTCAATGATAAACTTGCCATTTTAAAAATACCTCCTAAGTATCAAAATACATATTTTATCCACACCTGTGGACAACTGCTATAATTATAATACCGAATGTGTTTTTAGAATACTATTGTCAAATTGCCAAATATTTTTTAAAGTTCTTGTCACTTTGACGAAAACTACAATTTGGAATAGCCGAATCCGTTGACCATAGCTTCAATCCGGTGTCCGTTCTTGCAGAATGGGCAGTCATGAAGCGGAAATGCCTCATAGTTGACTGCGTCGTTGGTATCGAACAATCTCTCGATTTCGATATCATCCACATGATCGATTGTGGAGAAAATGGATGCGATGCACACAACCATTCCGCCATAATAGCGGATGCACTCCAACGCCCTGCGGATTGTCTCTCCGGTTGTCGTCGTCGCAAGCAGAAGCACGATATGCTTTCCTTCGACCGCCGCCTTATTGTTATCGCGGAAAAGAATCTGGTTGTTGTTATTGATTTCCGGGGAAATCACATACGTGGTCTCATGGCGGTTGATGGACATGATTCCGCTCCGCTCAATCTCCTCGCTTAAAAAAGCCCCGATCATCTCCGTCCCATCCATACATACAAGAGTGTCTATGTAAGTATGCTTTGGCATCTTGGAATTTAGAATTCTTGCAGCTTCTCTTGCCTCCGATGTGCGGGTTTTGATGCTTGTCACGTCCACATAATAATTGATGTGCGAGTGGCTTGTGGCAAAATGTCCCGGTATCGCGTGAAGCGTCAACAGATTGCTCTCCTTACATGGGAACTTTACAACACGATTTTCCATTACAATATCCTCCTATCTTAGTTTTTTCCGGTGCTTCCGAATCCGCCCCTGTCAGCGGAATCTAAGTGTTTTACCTCGTCAAATACGATTTTGGGCTGATTCTCCATAATGCGGAACTGCGCGATGCGGTCGTTCACATGAATGGTTGTATCTCTTGTCGCATATACCGGCATACGCCACATATCATTATCTCCCGAATAGGAACAGTCGATGACGCCCATACTGTTGGTCTGAATCAGTCCCCATGTCTTGAATGTGGAACTTCTCGGTACCAGATGAGCCTCATATCCTTCCGGAAGCTGCATGGCAACGCCAAGCGGAATCAACCGGAACTCTCCCGCTTTTAATTTTACCTCCTCAGAGGCCCGAAGGTCAATCCAGTCCGACTTTCCGTCAATATATGCCAGTTTTTCAATTTCATCCGAAAAATATTTTATTTTGATTATCTTCATAACTCCATCCTCTGCAAAAAAGTTCCTTACGATTCCCATTCAAGATCCGCATGCTCTGTCCGCTTATCGCGCCCCATAAGATCTGCGACAGCGTCCTTTGCGGGCTTATTCTCGAACAGAACGGCATTTACCGCTTCGATAATCGGCATCTCCACCCCGTACTTCTTCGCGAGCGTAAGCGCTGCCTTCGCAGAATAGATTCCCTCGACCACCATTTTCACTTCCGCGGTTGCCTCATCCATCGTGCAGCCCTGCCCCATCAGCATACCGGCCTTGCGGTTGCGGCTGTGCTTGCTCTCGCAGGTCACAATCAGGTCGCCGATTCCGGTAAGTCCGTTTAGCGTCTCCGCTTTTGCCCCCATCCTGATTGCAAGACGGCTGATTTCCGCAATGCCTCTCGTGATAAGCGCTGCCTTGGTATTGTCTCCGTATCCTAACCCATCCGCCATTCCGGCAGCGAGCGCAATGACATTCTTGAGCGATCCGCCAAGCTCCATGCCGAGCATATCCGGCGTTGTGTAGACGCGGAACGCATCGTTCATAAAAATATCCTGTACCTTGTCTGCCGTCGCCCTGGAATGTGCCCCCGCAACAACGGTTGTCGGAAGTCCGATTCCGACCTCCTCCGCATGGGAAGGACCGCAGAGAACCGATACATCCGCACCTTTTATCTCATCCTCCACCACATCGGATATGGTCATAAGCGTCTCTTCTTCGATTCCTTTGGCGACGCAGACTATAATCTGATTCTCCCTGACATACGGCGCCATGCTTTTTGCCGTACTTCTGGTAAATACAGAAGGGACGGCAAGTACTAACAGATTGCTTTCTTTTACCGTTTTCTCCAAATCTGTCGTATACCGGATACTGTCCGGAAGCTTTACTCCCGGAAGCTTATCGACATGCTCATGCTTTTCCTCAAGCATAGTAATCTCCGATTCCACGATGGACCACACAAGAACGGAATGTCCGTTTCCAGCCAGAAGCTTCGCCAATGCAATTCCCCAGCTTCCCGCTCCGATTACACCAATTTTTTCCACGACTTTTCTGCCCCTTTTCTTATAATAGCATGATTTATATAAATAATCCGAAACTTACTTCTTTTTCATAGAAAACCTGTTCTCGTTTCCATGTAACAGCCGCACGATATTTGCGCGGTGCCTCCAGATTGCCATTCCGGTAAAGCACGCCGATACAATGTCGAACTCAACGGCGCACCCCGGCTGCACTCCAATCAGTCCGTAATGGTTGAACACAAGTACGCCGACAAAAAACATCAGCATAATTACAATCGATCCGAGCGACACATAGCGCGTTGCGGCAACAATAATGACAAACGCTGCCAGACAGATGACCGAGAACCACCATGGGCAAAGCGCAAGAATCACACCCGAGGAACACGCAATTCCTTTGCCGCCCTTAAATTTCAAATAAAACGGAAAATTGTGGCCAAGCACCGCGCCAAAGCCTGCGTACAGCTCGTAAAGCTTGACATAGTCCGGATTGTTATCCTTAAAAATCAAACGGACAATACACACAGCAAGAATTGCCTTAAACAAATCTCCGATAAAGGTTATTGCGCCTGCCTTTGCCCCCAGCACGCGAAGGGAATTTGTCGTTCCGGCGTTGCCGCTGCCCTGTGTACGGATATCGATTCCTTTGCTTTTTCCGTAAAAATATCCGGTCTGAAACAATCCGAATACATACCCGATTGCAACCGAAATAATCCTTGAAATAATTCCCACGAAATTCATTTTTTCTCTTCCTTTCGCTCACGAATGATAAATTTAAGCGCCGTACCCTTAAATCCAAAGGTATCCCTGATCCGGTTTTCCAAATACCGCGTATATGAAAAATGCATAAGCTCCTTGTCGTTTACAAAAATCACAAACGTCGGAGGCTTGACCGCCGCCTGCGTAATGTAATAAATCTTCAGCCTCTTTCCTTTATCTGTCGGCGGCTGCTGCATTGCGACCGCTTCCGCCACAATTTCATTCAACACGCCGGTGGCGACGCGAAGACTGTTGTTCTCGATTACCACGTCGATCATCTCGAAAAGCTTCGGCAGCCGCTGCCCGGATTTTGCGGAGATAAACAGAATCTCGGCATAGGACATAAAGCTTAAAATCTGGCGGATTTTCTCGGTATGCTGTTTTACCGTACTGTTATCCTTCTCTATCGCATCCCACTTGTTGACCGCAATAATGATTCCTTTTCCGCGGTCATGCGCAATTCCTGCAATCTTGGCATCCTGTTCGGTAACGCCCTCCGTCGCGTCAATGACGATAATGACCACGTCTGCCCGTTCCACCGCCGACACCGCGCGGATGATACTGTACCGCTCAATCTCTTCCTTGACCTTACTCTTTCTGCGAAGTCCCGCCGTATCAATAAAGGTATATTCTTTTCCGTTAAATTTGATTCTGGTATCGATTGCATCGCGTGTCGTTCCCGCAATATCCGATACAATCACACGCTCCTCCTGCGCAAGCTTATTGATCAAAGAGGATTTTCCTACGTTCGGCTTGCCGACAATGGCAACCTTCGGCGTATCATCCTCCGCTTCCTCCGCAGCCCCATCCGGGAAATTCTTAACCACTTCATCCAGCATATCCCCCAGTCCCAGCTTGGAAGATGCCGACACCGGAAAAGGTTCCCCGATTCCGAGATTGTAAAATTCATAGACGTCCGCCATGTACTTTTCAAAGCTGTCTACCTTATTTACCACAAGCACGACCGGTTTGTGCGAGCGCCGGAGCATATCCGCCACCTTCGAATCGGAGTCCTGAAGTCCCTGATGCACGTCGGTCAAAAAGATAATGACGTCTGCCGTATCAATCGCAATCTGGGCCTGTTCCCGCATCTGTGACAGAATAATATCCGAGCTGTCGGGCTCGATTCCTCCCGTATCAATCAGCGTGAAGCTGTGATTCAGCCATGTGACATCGGCATAAATGCGGTCTCTGGTTACACCCGGGGTATCTTTTACAATGGAGATTCTCTCTCCTGCAAGGGTATTAAACAATGTGGATTTACCAACATTCGGGCGGCCTACAATGGCCACGATCGGTTTACTCATATATCATTCCTCTCTATCCATATCGAAACGCTTCTTTTTTCATGCCCTTACTTTACTCCAAGCATCGCATTCAAAAGGTCTCGACCGCTTGATTTTACAATATCAACCGGTACTTGTAAAGCCTTTTTAACCTCGGAAAGCGTCCAGTCGTCGAGGAAGACCTCCTCTCCCATCCGAAGCATATTGCATGGGATTGCTACACGTTCCAGATTTCCCCGCTCCTTTAGCTGCGCTACCAGATCCTGTCCGGTAATCAGGCCGGATACCGTAATCCGCTCCCCGAAAAAATCGTTCCGTATTGCGGCCACATCAATCGTATACTCCGGGAACAGCTCCATAAATTCTCCGGCAAGTTCTTCGATAAACGGCGCGGCCAGCTTTCCGGTTGCCATCGTAGCATGATGCAAAATGCATGGTTCCTTTTGGAATAAACCCCTGATTCCGCCGCCGTTTACCTGTTTTCGAATCCGCCTTCTCTTTTTTTCATCCTGATATTCTTCGAGTGCCTCCCGGAATTCATTGATAAGAAGCCTCAACATTCCTACCCCGTTCTCCAGCTGTATATATCCGTCATACCGTTCCTCTTCCGGCAGCGGAAGCCCGGCAGTCAGATACCATTCGTCGCTTGCCTGCACAAAGTGAGTGCCGTAGTTTTCCATGCAATACTGCTGCCACTTCTCGATAATTGCTATGACCTTCCCTGCGTCCTCTTTTTCAAACGGTTCCAGCGGATATAGACCGTCCCGGTATTTCGTGAGCCCGACCGGTACGACCGACAAGCTTTCCATGTAGGGAAGATAGCCTGTCAGGTCGCGAATACTCCTCTCAAGCTCCTCCCCATCGTTGATTCCTTTGCAGAGAACAATCTGACCGTTCATCTGGATTTTTGCATCATACAGCCGCTTGATTTTCTTAAGCGCCTCCCCTGCGAAACGGTTGTGAAGCATCGTGCAGCGAAGCCCGGGGTTCGTAGTGTGCACCGATATATTAATCGGGGCAAGCTTGTACTCGATAATGCGTTCCAGATCCGCATCCTTCATATTGGTAAGCGTGACATAATTGCCCTGAAGAAACGACAGTCTTGAATCGTCATCCTTAAAGTAGAGCGTCTCTCTCATTCCCGGAGGCATCTGATCGATAAAGCAGAACATACACTTGTTGCTGCAGGACTTGTAATCATCCATCAGACCGTTTTCAAACTCAATGCCGAGGTCCTCCTGATACTCTTTTTCGATTGCAGCATCTACCGTCTGTCCGTCCTTTGTAAAAACGGTTATTGTCAGATTCTCATCGTTGATCAGAAAATGATAGTCGAAGACGTCTTCTATCTCTTTCCCGTTGATCGCAATGAGCGCATCGCCCGGCTCTAATCCGATTTTCTCCGCGATACTTCCTTTTTCAATTTTATATACCACGTGCTTCTTTTCCAAAACATTCTCCATATCCGGTCTTACAAAAGCTCCGACCGATTATATCATCCCCAAAATCACTAAATTTATCTTACTATATATGAATCATAAAATCTAGGGGAAAGTCCTGATGCATCAAAAACAGCATGTATATATTCTGCCAGCCGTACCGGCAGAATATAACATGCTGTCCATGTTCCTTGTCTAATATATGATTCCTGCATCCTCCTCGTATTCATAGACCTGAAGTTCGTCCGGGGATTTGATTGCTCCCATATCCATGAGTTCTTCGATCAGGCGGGTGCAGTCCTCCCCGATATTCAGGCTGATACTGCATAAAAAGCTGCCATCTATAAATGTGGTACTGTCGATTAGTCTTCCGCTGACCTTCACATAATATTCCTCCTGATTCACGTACGGCTCATGCAGATTCAGATAACAGCAATACGGTTGATTTTCTCCCTCAAACAGCCAGATGGAGGCAAGATTGTACTTCTGCAGATTGCCCTCTCTGGCGTCTTCCGCTGCCGCCGCAAGAAGACGGTCAATCTGCTCCTGCGTAAATTTTGTTCCTCTGACATAATTATAGTTCTTGTCGTATAGCTCAAACTCTCCTTCTGACACATACTCCAGCCGTTCGTCGGCTGCGCACAGATAGCTGTCAATAAAGCGCTCCGGTTCCGCCTCCTGTTCCAGACAATAGTTCACAATCTTCTCTCCCTCGCCGTCGAAAGGAATATTATAAAATCTCTCAACAACCCTGCCATTCTTTAACGTGTAACCGATCTGGATGTTCACGCAGTTATCCGACCATATGTCATAGCCTGCAAAAGCGTCCTTATTTGCAAGAATTGCCTTATGCAGCGCGATGACCTCTTTTACCTCATCTTCGGTATATTTGCAGTTATAGCTGAGATTCACTGTCGCTTCTGCAATCTGTTCTGCCGCAGGAATATAATTCTCCATTTTCCGCTTGCTGACAAAAAGCGCTCCGAATACCGCGATAACCACCACGCATAAGGAGCCGCATTCCATCCAGATTCTCTTGCAGAACACGCGGAACCGTTTCTCAATAAACATCTGTGCCACGAAGAAAGCTGCAATCCCGAGGAAAATAGACAAAAACAAAATCCAGCCTTTTGCAACTCTGCCCAGTATTCCCTTAAGCATGCCTACAATGAAAATTGCACCGGCAAAGCCTCCGCAGATACCTACTCCCCACCGGAATACCGGTTTTAACCATGCTACCGTAAGAAGACTTCCCGCCTGTTCCAGCGGACGCTGCCGATAGATCAGATATGCCGCCAAAAACAGAATCACTGCCACAATCAGATAAATGGTAAGCGGCCTCATTCCATAGAAATACAGCTCGGTACACAGATATTCTTTTCCGACCACAGACGTAAGTCCTCTCAGATAGACATTCTCAACGATAAAGCAGATTGGCGACGTCCATGAGACATAGTCCATGTCTATGGATACCATCAAACCGTAACCGAGAAAATTCAATATCGAAGATACCAGACCAACCGCTCCGGGTCCGATGATGTTTGCAGCTATAAAATAGACGGGAAGCGCAAAAATCTGTCCGGTAAACATCGCGCAGAACGTCGCCAGCGCATAGCAGATGATCGCGGCCTCTGTCATAATCACAAACCAGATTCCCAGATATTCCACGCTCGTAATTCCATAGCTCAGGCACAAAAAAACACTCGCGATAAAGGTAATTACAATCGGCGCAACCATAAACAGCAGACCGGTAAACACATTCGTGCGATACAGTTCTCCTCTTGTAATCGGAAACGCATGTATCATGTTGCAGCTCTTTGCGGTAAACAGATAGCTGTGAAGCGCCATCGCCGTAACAACGGACATGACGGCAATTACCAATATGCAGTCCGACAGCTTGATGGAATCCAGCATAATCTGTAAAAATCCGATCTCGCTCAATGCTCCCCAGCGGATACTGTAATGAATGCTTGACCACAGGCTGCCCATCATAAGAACCAGCATGAATATCGTATAGATTACCCATATCGGCCAATACAGGATTAGATTTTTCCTGAAAATCGTCCAATTAAAACAGGATGTCTTTGACTTCATAGTTCTCGCCTCCCATCTCATAGATGAAAATTTCTTCCAGCGTAAGAGGAAGCACGTCGACAATACTTCTGTAGCTGCCCTCCGTCACGATTGCATTCGCAGCCGCCTTTGGATTTCCTTTTACAATCAGGGTGTACACCCGCCCGATATTGGACATATGAAGCACCTGAAACTGCGGCGGAAGCTTCGGCATCCCGATCTGACAAGCCACCTGAATCTTGCTGATATTCCCCTGAAGTTCTTCCAGAGAGCGCTCGATAATAATCCTGCCCTTGTTCATGATGCCGACATGGTCGCATACATCCTCCAGCTCCCTTAGGTTGTGTGAGGAAACCAGTACGGTCATCCTGCGCTCTTCCACTTCCGCTAAAAGAAGGCTCCAGATTTGTCTTCGCATGACCGGATCCAGTCCGTCCACCGGCTCGTCCAAAATCATAAGCTCCGGCATACAGCTGATGGAAATCCAGAAAGCGACCTGCTTCTGCATCCCCTTTGAGAGCTGCCGGATATTGCGTTTTACGTCTATATTGGGGAAAAACTCCTGCATGCGGTAGAACTTTTTCTCATCAAAGTTTTTGTAGATGTTTCTGTAGTAGCGCATCATCTCCATGGTATCCGCCTGAAGGAAATAAAACATTTCATCCGGAATATATGCGATTTTGTTCTTGACTTCATTATTCTCAAAGACAAACTGCCCATCGACGAAGATTTCCCCTGCATTCTGGCGATACACGCCGGTAAGATGACGTATCAGCGTGGACTTTCCGGCGCCGTTCGGCCCTACCAGACCATAGATCTCTCCTCTTCCCACATGCATATTCACACCGTCGAGGGCTTTTATTTTATCAAATTTTTTTATCAGATGATTTACCTGTATCATGCTTTCTGTCCCCTTTCGTCAATCTGCTCCACGCGCTCTTTCAGTTCATCCGGGGATACAGATAAAAAGACCAGTTCTCCCACCACCTCATCGAAGGTTTGCAATAATTCAAGCGCACGATGATTCTGTATCTCTTTATGCTTGCCTGCATAAATGTTTCCTTCCTCAGCCGCATACAGATACCCTTCTTCCTCCAGATCCCTATAGGCTTTTGCGACGGCGTTCGGATTGATTGTAAATTTCGTCGAGAATTCACGTATCGAAGGCAGTTTCTCCCCGGATGCAATCACTCCGGAAACCACTAATTTTCGAATTCCGTCCTTTACCTGTTCATAAATCGGTTTTGAATCGCGGTAATTCAGCACAATCATCGCACGCCCTCCTCTTTTGGCAGTATCGCTCTGCAAATACACGATTCTCCAAACGAACCGCATAAGTCAAAACAGTACACGTTAAATGTACCATTTCGCAGACATTATTCAATTAATTTGAGCATAATAATTTCTTAGGAATTTCTTAATCGGACGGTCTGATATACAAAAATGCCCCAAGATTGCCGCGTTTCCCTTTGCTTGCCCTATGGGAAAACAAAAGCCTGCTGTTGCAGCAGGTACAGATATTGGTAACGGCCAGATGCTTTGGCAAAATTCCGGCTTCCGCAAGCACAATCTCATTGCACTTCCATAAGTCCAGCCGGAATTTATCCGTATCCGCAATATCCGTCGCCCCGGAAAAAGGCTTAATTATTTCTCCCGCATGTTTCTTGAATTCCTTTACAAATTCTCTGGCGACATCTCCGCTGATTTCATAGCAATCCTGACAAATGGAAGGCCCGACTGCCGCAAACACGTCCTTTGCCTGCGTCCCGAACTCCTCCTTCATCCGAAGCAGCGTCCTTTGCCCCATTCTTTCGACGGTTCCTCTCCAGCCGGAATGGCTCAGTCCGATTGCCCTGTGAACCGGATCAACAAAG
This sequence comes from uncultured Lachnobacterium sp., assembly GCA_964614035.1. Classification (GTDB taxonomy): domain Bacteria; phylum Bacillota; class Clostridia; order Lachnospirales; family Lachnospiraceae; genus Roseburia. Next base: position 55,368 of record CAZTKM010000008.1, on the reverse strand, counting down.
TACAGCGGAACACAGTCCGCATAAAACGCAGCGAGTACTACCCCCGGTTCGTTCGTAATCAGTCCGTCCACATCCGTATACGTCCGCTGTTCTGTGACTCCGGCTCCGCAGTCCTTCCTTCCGACGCGGCGCACATTGGTGGTATGCGTCTGATCCGAGCAGACGAAATCTTCTTTTTTTACTCCAAGCGCCGCGGCAAGCCGGACATAGTTTTCCATGACGGCGGATGTTTCATCCCCTCTCGTAAAGCTTAGATTCAGGCTGTCAAACATGCCCTCGCTTACGCCTCCGCCTCTCGTGGTAAAACAATGCTCCACAAACCCGCATTCCTCTAACAATGGGAATTTCAATATCGGGAATCCGATTGCGCCGTCCGCTGTTTCGATTGGAACATGCTCCAGCCGGATTACGGATTTTTCATTCTTTTTCCTGAATTCTTTTTCATCTATTCTCATTTATCTTCATCCCTGAAATTCAAACGCATTTTCGATATGTCTGACAGAATCATCCCCATAAATTGCGATTACGTCAAATCGGCATGGCTGCTCCATGCCGCAGCCATGCTTTGCACAATAGTACAGCGCCGTTTTGCATATACGGCGCTGTTTTCTTTTATCCACAGCCATAAGGGGATCCCCGTATCCGTCTCCCGAACGATACTTACATTCGAAAAACACAATATATTCCTCCTTGCCTGCAATAATATCAATTTCTCCGTAAGCGCTTGTAAAATTACGTTCCAGTATACGATATCCGTTCTTTTCCAGATAGCTTACGGCAAACTCCTCATACTTCGTTCCTACTGTTCTGGTACTGATTACTTCATTCCTCCGATCTTTGATTTCATCTTATCCATATCATCCACAAAGACAAGAATCTCCGCCACTACTTCGTACAGCTCCGGCGGAATCATATCGCCGATTTTAAGCCTTGAGAGAGTGTCCGCCAGCTTATTATCCTTGTACAGCGGTACATCGTTTTCCTGTGCGGTCTCAATAATTTTCTCCGCAACTTTTCCCTTTCCTGTTGCAAGAATCTTCGGGGCGGCTTCCCCCGGCTCATATGCAATTGCAACCGCCGTCTTTTCTTCCGTCTCTCCCTTTCGTTGTCCGAAAAGCGGGCGGAATCCGTTTCTTTCTGCCATAGCTATGCCCTCACATCAAAGGAATAACGATGCACAAGCCCTGCGGACGGCTGATCCTTCTTCAGAAAATCCTCCACAAAGTTTACATGCTTTCCTTCGTTTACAACGGTAATTTTACAGTTATATCCTTTTGCATTCAGTCTTGCCTCGAGTTTGCCGATGTTGGCCTCCACAAGATTATATGCCTCGTCATTATCAAAATAGAATCTGGTGTCCGCCTGGCGTCCTCGCAGCTTTACGGATACGTCGGTGGAGCCCAGATGATCCATGTCGAGGTGCAAAAACGCTGACAACTCATCTGCCCCTTCCGCCAGCTTTTTCTTGTTCGTATATACATACAACTCCCCGCTCGCGCTCTGTCCGGAAAGCTTTAACGGAATCTGCACATACGTATATGCCTCGTTGATCTGATTCATAAACTCAACATTGCTTCTGATGTTCTGCGCAAGCTGGGTAACATTCGCCGACTCCTGACCGGACGCCTTCACGACGTTCTCTATACGTTCCATCTGGTTTTCCAGCTTTTCATACAACCGGTTGATTTTGCTGCTGTCCTTTAAATCCTCCGGCTTTAACAGCCATTGCTGCTCCAATGCATCCTTTACAAGCGCATGAAATTCTTTGCCGGAAAACAGCCTTGTCAGGGTATCCTTTTCTATGCTTTCCCCGCCTGAAAGTCTCTCCAATAATGCATTTAATACGGCAACGGTGCTGTCGTTTCCGGAGAACGTCATCTGCGTGTGCTCCCCGTCGTCATTCTTCGGCATAATTTCCGAAAACAAATTCTCCAACGACTGAATCTGCTCGCGATTCAGCACATTGCCCAAGGTAAACGGAATCTCGCTCTTTATACTGTCCGCTCCCCGCGCCATGAGATTTTCTGCCTTCGGCTGCGCATTGGAATCGTTCTGCGGCAGAATCTCTTCTGCGCTGTCCGGATTTTCCTCCGCTGATGAAAGCTGCGTCGTTTCTGCCTGCTCCGCCGTCTTTGGATTCGTCTCTGGCACCACACCGTCCGCCTCTACGGAAGCTGTAAAAGCCGCACCCGAAGCAGCCGCGCTTTCCAAAGCCTCCCCCGCGGGAAGCACACTCTCCAAAGCCGCACCCGCGGAAGCTATATCCGCCGAAGGAAGATCGACGGAATCCGGCAGTCCTTCCGTTACAATAGAAAGAATTTCCCTCGCCATCTGCTGCATCTTTCCGCCGGAAAAATCCTTGCCGGCAATGACGTCGGGAATCTCCGCCATAAACTGATCCAGGGTCTGTGTAATTGCCTGTTTATCCATCATATAATTCTGAAACTGCGAGGTATTTTCGGGAGTAATCGGAATCTCAAGCTTCTGCATCTGAATCAGGGATTTCACATCTACGTCCGGATTTGCCGCAACCATGCGAAACATACCTGTAAGGCTCTCCCTGTCAATTGACATCTGCTCCTCCATCATCGCATTGACCATGGCAAGATTTCTCTCATCAATCGGGAGATTTGCAGCCTTGAGCGCGTCCATCAGCGTCAGATTCATACTGTTTCCGCCCACCGTATACGGACGTATGGCAATCGTTCCTCCCTCGTTGGTCTTGACGAGAAAGAACATCGACGATCCGACCGAAAGAGCTACCTTTCCATCCAGTCTTGCGGTTACCGTCTGCCCATTCGACAAGCCAAGCACTACCTGACCGTTTTTTATCGAATTTACGGTGCCCTCGAAAATACTTCCGGCCTTCATCTCCTGTAATGTGGACGCCAGCTTCTTTGTCCCGGTGGTTCCTGTCACCTGCGGTTTTTGTGTGGAATTGTTGTACTGACCAACCAAATCCGAAATCTGCATGCTCTACTCCTATACATAGTTCTTGATAAATGACGCTCTGTGAATCGGGCTCGGCCCATATTTTTTTAGCGCTTCAATATGTTCTGCGGAACCGTATCCCTTATTGGCTGCAAAATGATACTCCGGCATAAGCTTATCGTACTCCACCATCAGACGGTCTCTGGCGACCTTTGCAATAATGCTTGCCGCGCCGATTGAAATGCTCCTGGCGTCCCCCTTTATAATCGGTATCTGCCTGATATCTACCAACGGAATTGTTACCGCATCGTTCAAAAGCAGATCCGGCTTTACGGATAGCTTTCCGATTGCCTCCCGCATCGCCTCGTACGTCGCCTGCAGAATATTGATCTCGTCGATTCTCTGCGGACCTGCCATTCCGATTCCTGTGGCAACAGCCCTTTCCATGATAATCTCGTACAGCTCCTCACGTTTTTTTTCGGACAATTGTTTGGAATCGTTAATATATAAAATGTCACAATCTTTCGGAAGGATTACGGCTCCTGCAACCACCGGCCCGGCAAAAGGACCGCGTCCCACTTCGTCAATTCCGCAGATAGCTTCGTATTCGCAGTATTTCTTTTCAAATTCCTTCAATTTTTCAATCCGCGCTTTCTCGCGGTCCAGCCGCTCCAGCTGCTTTCTTGCAGAGCGGACAAGTTTCTGCACTCCCTGCCGTTCGTCCAATATGTAGGAAGCAATAAAATGCTCCATCTCATCCATATCGGTATTTTCAAATTCTTCCCTGATTTCTCCGATTGTCTTTGCCATCTCTCACGCCTTTTCCAATGTAATATTCCCGATTGCTCCCGAACGGAATTCTTCAATCAGAAGCTTAGCCGCCTTGCTGTAATCCAATTCGTCTCCCTTTCCGATACAGTTACGGTTTCTTGCAATTGCAAGCAGGATGCCATAATCCTCTCCGGCCTCCGGCAGCTTGTACCGCTCCTGCAAAATGCCGGGATAATCTGCGCGAAGCATCCGGATCAACTCCAATGCCAGCTCGTCTGCATTTAAAATTTCGTCATTGATTGCGCCAATCATTGCAAGATAAAGCCCGACCTGCTGATCCTCGAACTTCGGCCACAGAATCCCGGGCGTATCTAAAAGCTCCACATGCTTATTCAGCCGGATCCATTGTTTTCCTTTGGTCACTCCCGGCTTGTTGCCGGTCTTCGTGCAGGCTTTTCCTGCAAAGGAATTGATAAAAGTCGACTTTCCGACATTCGGAATTCCCACCACCATCGCGCGGATCGGCCGGTTTAAGATGCCGCGTTTTTTGTCTCTCTCGATTTTTTCCTTGCAGGCTTCCATAATCACATCCGTAATCTGCTTCATACCGTTCTTTTTTCTTGCATCCAGTGCAATTACATAAAAGCCCTTCCTGCGAAAAAATTCACTCCATTTCTCTGTCTGGACCTTATCCGCAAGATCCGCCTTATTCATGAGAATAAGCCGATATTTATTTTTTCCAATCTCATCGATATCCGGATTTTTGCTTGCAAGCGGAACTCTCGCATCCACAAGCTCAATCACGAGATCGATCAGCTTTATATCCTCCTGCATCTGGCGTTTCGCTTTCGTCATATGTCCCGGATACCATTGAACATTCATCGGATAAAACCTCTCTTTTTTGAGTTAAAATAGAACCATGCTTTTCCAAGCATATACTCTTCTTTTACCATGCCGATATTGGCATATCTGCTGTCTTCGCTGTTGTTACGATTATCCCCGAGCACGAAATATTCATCCTTGGCAAGCGTCAGTTCCTCGGATGCCATACCTGCATCAGAAGCAGAAACCACTTCCACGCGCTCTTCATACATCAATCCGTTTACATAGACCGCGCCGTCTTTAATCTGTACGGTATCTCCCGGAGTCGCTATCACACGCCGCACATAATAGTGGGACTTTTCGTTTCCGTTTGGCAGAAATACGACCACATCCCCCTGTCTGGGTTTGCTGATTACATAGATGAATTTATTGACCAGTATCTGGTCTCCGTTCGAAAGCTGTTTCTCCATTGCCTGTCCTACTACGGATGTCCGAAAACCGAAGGAGGTAACCGCAACATAAGCAATTACTATGACGATTGCAATTTCAACAATCCAGGAAAAAACCTCCTTAATTAAGGGTATATTGACTTTTCTTCTCTGCCGGCCAAAATTCAGACCGCTTCTTCTTCTACGCACGCTCCTGCTCCTTATCCCTCGTTCTTTTTCATTATTTTACATAAAAAAGCAGGAATACGCAATAAAATAAGAGGATAAAACCTTAACAGTTTTATCCTCTTGGTCCTAAACGCTTATTTTACCAATTCCTTAACCTTTGCAGCCTTACCAACGCGGTCTCTCAGGTAGTAGAGCTTTGCACGACGTACTTTACCTTTGCGCACAACCTCAACCTTCTCAACATTCGGAGAGTGGAGCGGCCATGTCTTCTCAACACCTACGCCATTTGAAAGCTTTCTGACAGTGAAAGTGGTACGGTTGCTTCCGTTCTGCTTCTTGATAACGGTTCCTTCGAAAATCTGAATTCTTTCACGATTGCCTTCCTTGATCTTACCGTAAACCTTAACGGTATCTCCAACAGAAAACTCCGGAACCTCTGCCTTTAACTGTTCCGCTTCGATGTTCTTAATAATTTCACTTGCGTTCATTTTTGTGACCTCCTAATCATTCTGACGTTCTTAATGCTACTACCGCTTCGCAACAGAGGACCATCACATTTATTCACAACATTGATACTCTATCATAATTCAATTCCAAAATCAAGCACTATTTGGGTCATTTTCATACTTTTTCCAGCCAGTACACCGGACTTTTTGCAAAATACAGACCCAGACTTTCGGCAAGCCGTCTGCTGTTTTCATTTTTAATCACAATCTGTCCAAAAGGAATCTGTCCCATATCCAGCTCCTTATTGATGAGGCTTGTAACCAATGCCTTCGCAACCTTCTGATTTCGATACTCCGGATAAACAAAAAGCATTCCGATTTCGCCGTCGTTGTGGATTCCGGCAAAGCCCGCCATTCTATCCTTGATAAACGCGCCAATCATGGCTCCTTTTGCAATGCGCTCCCGGACGTAATCTTCTCCCATATTTAAGTAAGCTGAGGAGACAAGCTGTGCATCGCATGCCATAAGAGGTCTGATTACCAGTCCGTTCTGCATCGGATTGCCGTCCGGACGATACAAGCCGGATACCGGTGCTTTTTCATGGCTGGTATATGCGACCTGACTACAGACAAGAGTCCTTTTCAAATCAAACAGACGCTCTGCTCTCTTTACAAATTTCTGCTGATGAAGCGCAAGGCTTCTGCACGAATGTCCGAAAAGAATTCCGTTTTCTTCAATCCGTAAGCCCTGCAGAAAGCTTTGTCTGCTGTTTTTTGACAGGTTTGTATGATAATAGATATCCGCTCCCCGGTCATACAAAAGTATCTCTTCTTTTTCAAAGAACGCCGTTTCCACGCATCCGCGGTTAATGGCATTTATCATATCGATGTGCAGAAGCTTTTGTGTATAGAGAAGTTCCTTTATTCTTTCGAGTTCCTGATACTTTCTGTAAAGATCCGGCCTGCGTTCCTTCGTGCGGAGAACAGACTGTTCTCTTCTCCACTGATCAATCTCTTTTGGGTTTCCGGTAAACAGCACATCCGGAACTTCCTTTCCATGCCACGCCTTCGGTCTGGAATACTGCGGGTATTCCAGAAGGTTTCCATGAAAGGATTCCGTCTCCGCCGAAGCTTCATTGTGAAGCACCCCCGGAACCAGTCTGGCTACCGCGTCCACAATTACCATTGCCGCCAGCTCCCCTCCGGTAAGCACATAATCTCCGATGGAAACATAATCCGTTACCACTTCCTCTAGCACACGCTCGTCGATTCCCTCGTAATGCCCGCATAAAATAACCAGATCCTCCTCCTTTGCAAAATCCTTTGCAAGGGACTGGGTAAAGGGAATTCCCTGCGGCGTTACATAAATCGTGCGGATTCTTCTGTCCTGATCCGGTTTTGTTTCCCGCTCATTCTCCGCTCCCCGGATGCGTTCTGTCACCGATTTCCATGCGTCGTACACCGGTTGCGCCTGCATGAGCATACCGGCTCCGCCGCCGTAGGTATAGTCGTCCACTCTGCGATTTTTGTCGGTTGAAAACCTGCGAATATCAACCGCCTCTATATTCAGTTTTCCCTGCTTCATTGCCCTTCCGGTAATGCTGGCAGCCAGCCCTTCCGTCACCATATCCGGAAAAAGCGATAAGATATGAACATTCATTTGGTGGTCCAAATTCCCCTGTCCAGGCGATTATTCGCCTAACAATCCAACGGCAAATCCGCAAAGGAAAAAGAATCCCACTATTACAATTCCGATGATTGCACATACCATACCAGCGGTTGCTCTTCCTTTTTTTGCACTGCTTTTTCCTTTCATGGCGTAGGCAATCGCTATAATATCAAGCACAAGTCCCATCCATGCCCAGCTGAATATAAGACCTGCAATACCGAAGGCCAGTGCAAAATTGGCATAGCGTGAGGTATCAACTCCCTGAACCATAATCGGACCGTTCTGCGGCGGCATTCCCGGCTGGTTGAACGCCGGATTCTGCGGATTCGACGGATCGATTGGCTGATTCGGCTGGTTTGTCTGGTTTAGCGGCTGGTGCAGCAGCGCAATCAGCTGCTCCACATCCTTTTTGTACATATCCTTCAAAACGGCGCCATAGAATCCGCTCATGTTGTTTTCCTTCCCATATACCCCTGGAAGCCATAACACGCGCACCCATGCCTCAATATGAACGACGCCGTTCACATAGTTCCATGTAAGAAATTTCGGAAGTTCAATCATTCCGCCGCCCGAGCGGTAAACCATCTGTCCCTTAAAGTTCTCATACTTAAATCCATGCTTGGTTAAAAAATCATTCATCATGTAATTAACAAAATCATCCGGCTGATTTAATATTTCTTCCCTTACGTATCTAGACATTTTCTTTTCTCCTTTTTCTCCGTAATTCAGTTAGGTAATTCTATTTTTAACGAAGTCCCGGCATAAGAAAAATCGTCATTACCTGATTTTCCAGATCCACTTTTTTTACACATTCCCGGATTGCGGGAATCAAAAGCTCTTCTCCCCCCTTCGTCACAACATAAACATCATTCGCTCCGGTCTGCATGACATCGGTAAGTGTTCCCAATTCCTCGCCCTCCTCTGTCACGACCGACAATCCGATCAGGTCGGCGATAAAATATTCGTTCTCGTCCAATGGAACCGCATCCTCTCTTGTTACCCAGAGCGTCGCCTTTTTGTACTTTTCTACTTCATTTATATCGTCGATACCTTTGAATTTTAAAATGACAAGGTTCTTAAAAAAACGAACGCCGGAAATCTCAAGCTTCTTTTTGGATTTCCCATCATCCAGAATAACCTGCCTTAATTTACAAAAGCGCTTCGGATCATCCGTTGTTGGAAAAACCTTGACCGCTCCCTTGATTCCATGCGTTGATGTGATTGTGCCTACCTGCAATAAATCTTCCATGCACTACCCTCTTAACCATTCAGGCTTTCTGCAAGCCTGTCCCCTGTTTCCATGTAAAATAAGCCGTCTCAAAAGCTTGAAACGGCTTACATGGTCTATTGTACAATCTCGACAATAACCTTCCTGTCTTCTTTTGAGGCTGCAGCTTTTACAACGGCGCGGATTGCTTTTGCAATGCGCCCCTGCTTACCGATTACTTTGCCCATATCCGACTGTGCAACACGTAATTCCAAAACAATTGCTTTCTCATTCTCGGTTTCGGTAACAGTTACTTCATCCGGATTGTCTACTAATGATTTTGCAATTACTTCAACTAATTCTTTCATTACGTCCACCCCACAAATCCTATTTCTCAATACCAGCGTTCTTGAAAATTCTAGCAACGGTCTCTGTTGGCTGCGCGCCATTAGCTAACCATTTCTTTGCTAACTCTTCATTTACATGATATTCAGTAGGATCCTTTGTTGGATCATAAGTTCCAATCTCCTCGATGCATTTTCCGTCTCTTGGAGCTCTGGAATCTGCTACGATAATTCTATAGAAAGGAGCTTTCTTCTGTCCCATTCTTCTTAATCTGATCTTTACTGCCATGTCTTTTCACCTCCTTGATTTTTGTTTGATTTATCATTCAAAAGGACTAAAATGGAAGTCCTTTGAACATTCCGCCCATGCCGCCGCGACGGCCCTTTTTGCCGCCCATCATTCCCGGCATCTGTTTCATCAGCTTTTTCATCTGCTCAAACTGCTTAATCAGACGGTTCACTTCTGAAATATCGACTCCCGCACCCTTTGCAATGCGCTGCTTGCGGCTTGGATTCATAAGATTTGGATTCTGCCTCTCCTTAGGAGTCATCGAATAGATAATTGCTTCGGTTCTTGCCATCTGCTTCTCTGCAGCTTCGGTATCAATATCCGGCATCCTGCCGCCGCCAAGTCCAAGACCCGGCATCATTCCCATCATGCTGGAAAGACCGCCCATTTTTTTCATCTGGCTCATGGAATCGAGATACATCTCAAAGTCAAATTCGTTCTTGCGCATCTTCTGCTCAAGTGCTTTTGCCTTCTCTTCGTCAATACTCTCCTGCGCCTTCTCAATCATGGTAAGGACATCGCCCATCCCAAGGATTCTGCTTGCCATGCGATCCGGATAAAACTGTTCCAGATCCGAAAGTTTCTCGCCCATGCCTGCATAAAGAATCGGCTTTCCGGTTACGGCTCGTATGGAAAGCGCTGCGCCGCCTCTGGTATCTCCGTCCAGCTTGGTAAGTACAACGCCGTCGATTCCGATTTTCTCATCAAAGGTACTCGACACATTGACCGCGTCCTGTCCGGTCATGGCGTCCACTACCAGAATCGTCTGGTATACATCCGCCGCTTCTTTAATCTTTACAAGCTCCGCCATCATATCCTCATCTACATGAAGACGTCCGGCGGTATCAATAATCAGGACATGAAATTCCTGCTTTTTCGCATATTCCACTGCAGCCTTTGCAATGTTCTCCGGCTTCTCCTTATCGCCGAGCGAAAAAACTTCAACGCCCTGCTTTTCTCCGTTGATCTGTAACTGTTCAATGGCAGCCGGCCGGTACACGTCACACGCTGCAAGAAGCGTTTTCTTTCCTTTAAGCTTTAACTTTCCCGCAATCTTTGCTGTTGTGGTTGTCTTACCTGCACCCTGAAGACCGACCATCATAATGACGGTAAGCTCTTTGCCCGGACGAAACGCAATTTCGGTCGTCTCCGATCCCATCAGCCTGACCATCTCTTCGTTTACAATCTTGATGACCATCTGACCGGGATTCAGTCCGTTCATAACATCCTGTCCGATTGCACGCTCCTGCACATCCCTGGTAAACTGTTTTACCACGCGAAAGTTCACATCCGCTTCAAGGAGTGCCATCTTGACTTCCTTTAGAGCAGTCTTAACATCATCCTCGGTAAGTCTTCCTTTACTGCGAAGATTCTTAAACACGTTCTGAAGTTTTTCCGACAAGCTATCAAATGCCATGCTTTTCCTTCCTTCACGCACTTTGCGACCTTGGTTAGAGTATCATAGAAAGAAGCAGGTGTCAAGTATTTTTTCTTGACACAATAGTTTTCTTACCACTTCATATTTCCGAAAACCGTATCCTTCCACACGCCGAAGAATTCCCGGAACATATTATTCGGAATGTACAGGATATTTGCCTTAGCCGACATTCCGTATACGTGTGCGATTCCCTGTTTTTTTGCGATTCCTGTTGCCCGGAACACATGGAAATTATTGGTCACGATTCCGACCGTATCATTCTCACAGTCAATATACTCCATACTGTTTCTGATATTTGCAATTGTGCTCTCCGATTGGTCTTCGAGAAGAATGCGTTCTGCCTCGATTCCCTGCCCGATCAGGTAGTCCGACATCCCCTGCGCTTCGGAAAAAGGTTCATTTTTCCCCTGCCCGCCGGAGACGATGCAGACGGTATCAGGATTCTCCTTCAGGTAGGCTGCCGCCGTATCCAGCCGATATTTTAATACCGGGCTTGGCCCATTTTCATATACCTGAGCACCGAGCACGATGATATAGTCCAGATTTGCTTCTCCTTTTGCCCCGAATCCGCTTAACACGAAGCACTCTGTAATCAAAAATACAATCAATCCGATGATAATCATGGCGGTTACGATTCGTCTTGCTATCCTTGGGAGCTTCCTCCAAAGCCCGGTCTTTGCCGCAAAAAATAAAAACAAAAACACAAGCCCCAGTGCAATCCACACCAGATAAAAATTCGTTCCGGTGTTCAGGCATTTCACACTGATTGCATATACAAATGAAAGGATGGCACATGCCAGCCAAAAATAGGCCCGTTTTCTCATACGCATTGTTCTCCCGCTTTCTTCTCTTTGTTATTGTATTGGTTATTGCCGCCTTTTCCCCACTTAAACATGTTAGTCCCTTATTCCATGGGGAATTGCCCTTTTGAATCCCTTCAACAGAACAATACTTCATTGAATTTTGATTTCCATGAGAAAAAATCGGTAAGTATGGCTTCGCAGCGGCAGTTTCTACGGACGCTTGGCCGCAGCATTCTACATCGTTTTTAAGATATCATTTGATATCTCTTCAATCTGATCCATAATCTGCTCCGATCCTGTGGTCTTGAATTCCTCCGTTAAGGCATGAATTCTCTCCACATCCTTTTTAACGGCGACAAATTTTTCAACCAGATGAAGCTTTTCCTCATAATCCGACAATTTCTTTTCACAGCGCTTGACCATATCAGCGATGCCCTGCCTGCTGATTCCCTCTTCCTCTGCAATCTCTCCAAGCGAAAGATCGTTAAATACAAAATCCTCATAAATCCGGCGCTGATGTTCATTTAGCATTTCTCCGTAAAAATCATACAGATACGCCTGTCTTAATTTCTTGTCCATACGCTCCCCTACGCCAAAACCTTGCGCATATGCGCCTTTTTCCTGCCTCACACGCAAACGAACGGATTACAATTTCAATTTCGCCAGCAAATCCCCAAGGCTTGTTCCTGCGCTTTCATTGGAGACGTATTCTTCCACTTCTTTGGTCTCCTCCGTATCGATCATCTCTTCCTCAAGAGCCTTCATGCTGAGTGAAATCTTATTATCGTTGGTATTTAAAATCTTGACTTTAACCTTCTGTCCTTCCTTCAATACCTCATGTGGAGATGCAATTCTCTTCTGACAGATTTGCGAAATGTGAACCAGACCGCTCAGTCCGTTTCCAAGACCGACAAATGCTCCGTAAGGCTTTATGCTTTCAACCGTACCTTCCAGAATACTTCCCGGAACAAGCATGGAAATCTTGTGGTTTCTGGCTTCCGTCTCCTTTTCTCTGGCAACTGCTTTGCCGGATAACACCAGCTTCTCCTTTTCCCGGTCAGCGGTAATAATCTTAACCTCGATCTCTTTTCCAACCCATGCGGCGGTGTCCTCCACATAATCCGATGCTATCTGGGATGCGGGAATGAATCCGCGGATTCCCTCTAAGTACGTTACGACTCCTCCGTTTACCGCTTCCTTGATGCGAACCTTAACAACAGTGTCATTCTCCATCATCTCTTTGAACTTATCCCATGACAGGACATCGTTTGCTTCCTTCCTGGAAAGCTCAATATTGCCGTTTCCGTCATCCGCCTTTACCACAGTTGCCTCGATGACGTCCCCGGCGAAAACATTTGCAAATACGTCATAATCCGGCTCGTTGCTTAAATTTTCCACCTTGATAATCCCCTGGGTGTAATAATTCAAATCCAAGATAACCTCTTCCTCCGAGACAGCGATAACCGTTCCCGAAATGATGTCTCCCTCGTTTATGGTGCGGAAGGAACGCTCCAGTTCCTTCTCATAATCCTTCATAGATTCCATGACCTTGCTTCTCCTTCAAATGAATATTAAATTTAGTCGTTTGCGAAACTCCTGATTTCTGATGCAAAGCTTAAGTTTCACAATTACCTGGAATTAGATTACCGTTCTTACTGCCTTCGGCTTATACCCGGCCTTCTCCAAAGCCTTCAAAATCTGCTTCTTATGCTCGCTTCCAAAGCATTCCAGCGTAATGCGAAGCTCCACCGCAACGCTTCGATTGGTGGAGACGAACTGATTATGCTCCAGCTTAATGACATTCCCCTGCTCCTTTGCAAGCGTCGAGGATACCTTTGCCAGCTCGCCCGGCTTATCCGGCAGAAGTACGGATACCGTAAAAATGCGGTCCCTAAAAATAAGTCCCTGCTGCACAACGGACGACATGGTAATGACGTCCATATTTCCGCCGCTTAGTATTGCCACGACTCTCTTATCCGTAATATCTAAGTGCTTTAAGGCAGCCACCGTAAGAAGTCCTGAATTTTCAACCACCATCTTATGATTCTCTACCATATCGAGAAACGCTGCAACCAGCTCGTCATCCTCAACCGTAATGATGTCGTCTAAGTTTTTCTGGATATATGGGAAAATTTTGCTTCCCGGCGTCTTAACCGCGGTGCCGTCAGCTATCGTGCTGACGCTTGGAAGCGTAGTGACCTTTCCGGCAGCAAAGGACGCCTGCATACAGTTTGCACCTGCCGGCTCCACTCCGATGACCTTAATCTTTGGATTCAGCAGTTTTGCGAGGGTTGATACGCCGGTTGCAAGTCCGCCGCCTCCGATTGGCACAAGAATGTACTCTACCAGCGGAAGCTCCTTAAAGATTTCCATTGCTATGGTTCCCTGTCCTGTTGCGACCGCAAGATCATCGAACGGATGAATAAACGTATAGCCTTCTTTTTCCGCCAGTTCGAGCGCATAAGAACAGGCCTCGTCATACACATCCCCATGAAGGATTACTTCTGCGCCGTAGCCCTTCGTACGGTTTACCTTGATTAAAGGCGTTGTGGTCGGCATTACGATCACTGCCTTGCAGCCGTAGCACTTTGCAGCGTAGGCTACGCCCTGCGCATGATTTCCTGCGGATGCCGTAATAAGGCCACGCGCCCTCTCCTCCTCTGTGAGGGTACTGATCTTATAATAAGCGCCGCGCACCTTATATGCACCGGTAAACTGCATATTTTCCGGTTTTAAGTACACTTTATTTCCGGTCTGTGTGCTCAGAAAATCGCTATAGACCAATTTCGTCTCCAGCGTAACCTCTTTTACTTTTTTACTTGCTTCCTCAAATTCGTCCAACGTCAACATTTTCTATTTCCCTCTCTCATTTCTATTTATTCTAGTTCTCATTCTTCACATCAAACAATGCGTTTACAAACTCGTCCGGATCAAATTTCTGAAGATCGTCGATCGTCTCTCCCACGCCGATGTATTTGACCGGAACGGAAAGCTCGGACTGGATTGCAACGGCAATTCCTCCCTTTGCGGTTCCGTCCATTTTGGTAAGGACAATACCGGTAATCTCGGTAACCTCGGAAAATTCCTTTGCCTGCACAAGCGCATTCTGTCCGGTTGTTGCATCCAGAACCACCAAAGTCTCGCGGTATGCATCCGGATATTCTTTTTCCAGAATACGATTGATTTTTCCGAGTTCGTTCATCAGATTCTTCTTGTTGTGAAGACGGCCCGCGGTATCCACAAGAAGCACGTCAGCGTTCCGCGCCTTCGCCGCCGCAGTGGCGTCATAGACTACGGATCCCGGATCCGCGCCCTCCGTTCCTCCAATCATATCGACATTCGCGCGGCCGGCCCACTCTCTCAGTTGATCTCCGGCTGCGGCTCGAAACGTATCCGCTCCGGCAAGAATTACCTTCTTCCCCTGCTTTTTCAGTTTTCCCGCAAGCTTTCCGACCGTAGTGGTCTTTCCGACGCCGTTTACGCCCACGACCAGCACCACAGATTTTTCCTTTTCAAACCGGTACGCGGTTTCCTCCGCCTGCATCCGCTCCTTGATGCTGTCAATCAAAAGCTGTTTGCAATCGGACGGCTCCTTGATATGGTTTTCCTTTACTTTTTTGCGAAGAGAATCCAGAATATTTTCCGTTGCGTTTACACCGAGGTCTCCCATGATCAGGATTTCTTCCAGTTCCTCGTAAAAATCCTCGTCAATATGGGAAAATCCGCTGAATACAGAGTCGATTCCCGACACAATATTGTCTCTTGTTTTCGCAAGTCCCTCGACCAGTCTCTTGAAAAATCCCTTTTTCTCCGGCATCTTTTCTTCATCGTCTGTCAATTCCTTTTCGAATTCGTCACTCATGCTCATTCTCACTTTCTTACAGCTGCAATTACTCAGTCAGATCATTTTCAATCAGGTTGACGGATACAAGTGTCGATACGCCCTTCTCCTGCATCGTAATACCATAGAGACGGTCAGCGGCCGTCATAGTGCCTCGCCTGTGTGTAATTACAATAAACTGCGTATTCTTGGTAAGCTTATTTAAGTATGATGCAAAGCGCCCGACATTTGAATCATCCAGAGCAGCCTCAATCTCATCAAGAAGACAAAACGGCGAAGGCTTTAATGCCTGAATTGCAAATAAAAGCGCAATCGCAGTAAGCGCCTTTTCTCCTCCGGACAGCTGCATCATGTTCTGCAGCTTCTTTCCCGGCGGCTGGGCAATGATGCGGATTCCACATTCCAGAATATCTTCGTCCTCCACGAGTTCCAAAGTGCCATGTCCGCCGCCAAACAGCTGCTTGAAGGACTTATCAAATTCCTTCTGAATCTCTGCAAATTTCTCCGTAAACTGGTTCCGCATACCGGTATCCAGTTCTGCGATAATTCCCAGCAAAGTCTGCTCCGCTTCAACAAGATCATCATGCTGTCCCTTCAAGAAGGTGTAACGCTTTGCTGCTTCTTTGTACTCTTCAATCGCATTTACATTGACGTCGCCAAGCTGCCGGATTTCGTCCTTTATTCCGGAAATCATCTTTTTTAATGCGTTCAGATCCTGATATTCCTCTTTGCGAAGTTCAGACGCCGCATGCGGAGTAAGCTCGTACTCCTCCCACATATAGTTGGTCTGATATTCTGCCGCATCCGCGAGTTTTTCCCTCTGGGAATTCAGCCGGAAAATTTCTTTGTCCAGATCGTTCTGCTGTTTCGAAATCTCTTCCTGCTTCTGGAAAAATCCCCGATAATCCGCAGACATTTCCTCCTTCTTTGCAAGGTTCTCCTTTAACTCCTCGTTCATTCCGGAGAACACATCGTCGCTTGCGGCGATCGTCCTCTGAATTTCTTCAATGTCCTGTTTCTTTTTCTCAACGTCCTGCTTTGCGTTCCTTGCATTCTCGACCAATTCCGTTCTCTCTGTATCGAACTTCTCAATCTCATGGTTCAAACGCTCGATATTCTCTAAAATAAAGCCTGCATTCTGGCTTAGATTTGCCTGCTCGAGAAGGACTTCCGAAACCTTATCCTTCGCGGTCTCCTCCTTCTTTCCCTGCTCATCCAAAATTGCCTGAAACTCTTCCTGCTCCTTTGCAATCTCCTCTTCGCGCTTCTTAGAATATGCAATTTCATACAGAATCTTCTGCTTGTTCAGCTTGATGTCGGAAATCTGTGCTTCAATATCATTGCTTTCATTTTTAAGACCGGCAAATACATTCTCGCTCTCGGCTTTCTGCTGTCTTGCACGTTCCACATTCAGTCTGGCGGTGTTCTGCAGAATATACTGTTCCTGAATGGCTGCCTTGATCTCTTCGATTTCTTCCTGTCCAAGTGCCTGAGCCGTTAAGATATCCTCTTTTCTGTCCTTCTCCTTTGAAATCTCCTTTTCAAGCGTTTTAATCTCCGCCTCAATCTCCTCGATTTCACGATTCCTTGCAAGAAGATTTGACGAATTCTTAAATGCTCCTCCGGTCATAGAGCCTCCCGGACTTAAGTATTCGCCCTCCAAGGTTACGATATGTATACTATAATGATTCTTCTTTGCCAGTGCAATCGCATGGTCGATCGTATCTACGACGAGGACTCGCCCAAGGAGATACGCCGCTACTTCCTTATACTTTGCATCACATTTTACAAGTTCATTTGCAAGACCGATGACGCCGGTCTCCCCAAGCGCGGCTTCGTTCTTCGGATTGCTTCTCGCGCTTACGCTGGTAAGCGGCAGGAATGTCGCGCGTCCGAGGCGGTTCTGTTTCAAAAAGTCAATCATCCTCTTTGCCGTATCTTCGTCCTCGGTAACGATATTCTGGATGTTTCCGCCGAGCGCAGTCTCAACGGCAGTCTCATACTTTTTTTCCACCTGAATCAGATCCGATACCACGCCAAGAAGCCCCGGATTCTTGCTCCGCTGCTCCATAACCTTCTTAATGCTGTTACCGTATCCGTCGTACCTCTCCGCGATGTTTTTAAGGGATTCCAGCTTTGACTGCTTTCGGTGATACTCCGCCTGCGTTTCCTCAAGTGTATGGTCGTTCTCTGAAAGCTTATCCTTCCACTCTTTATCCTTTTGGAGAAGCGACTCTTCTCTTTCCTTTAATTCCGCCAGCTGATCGTCGACAACCGCAAGCTCCTTCTCAAAATCCTCAAGTACGGACACAAGATCCGCTTCCTTTGTTTTCCTGTCCAGAAGGCGTTTGGTAAGCTCCGCTTTGCGGATGTTTACCTGCTCTAACATCGTATCGTACTTCTGCTGCCGCGCTTTGATCGAGGCCTTATGATTCAGAAGCTCAATCATCTCACTCTGCCCGGCGGCAATTCCGTTATTGCAGCGGGAAATCTCTGCGGTAATCGCCGCAAGTGTTTCCTCCGCAGCAGCCTTCCTTGTCTCGACCTCCGCAATCGAAGCATCCAGAGCCGCCTTCTTCTCCTCATATTCGCTCTTTGACTTTAAGCGTTCCGTCTTTTCCTCATCGATTGCATCCAGACGGCTCTGCAAATGCTCATCAGTCATCTCTGCCGTATGTATCTGCTCATTTAGGACGTTAATCTGGCTCTCTAAGCGCTGCTTATTTATGGTAGAGTCGTTGATATTCTCACGAATGGAATTTATCTTTTCTTCCATTTGGTTTATATTCTGCTCTAAAGTCTCATACTCGGACTTAATCTTTTCGTACGCGGCATTTGCCTCATTCAGCTGGGCTTCCGCTATCGCATATTTCTCATCAGCCTCCTTCTGCTGCGTACCAATATGGCTCATCTCCAGAAGGAACATATTCACATCATATTCCTTCAGATTTTCCTTCTTGTTCAGATAAATCTTTGCCTTTTCCGACTGCCGCTCCAGCGGTTCGACCTGACGCTCCAGTTCTGTCAGTATATCGTTGACACGAACCAGATTTTCCTGCTCGCTCTCGAGTTTTTTCTGTGCGGTGGCTTTACGCTTCTTATACTTCACAATGCCTGCCGCTTCATCAAAAAGCTCGCGGCGTTCTTCCGGCTTACCGCTTAGAATCCGGTCAATCTGTCCCTGTCCGATAATCGAATATCCTTCTTTTCCGATACCGGTATCATAAAAAAGCTCTGTCACTTCCTTCAAACGGCATGTGGTTCCGTTCAGCAGATATTCACTCTCGCCGGAGCGGTACAGCCTCCTTGCGATAGTGACCTCCTCATAATCGACTGCAAGCTGATGATCCGAATTGTCGAGCGTGATTGCAACATATGCATAGGACAATGGCTTCCGGTTCTCCGTACCTGCAAAAATAACGTCCTGCATGGAGGAGCCGCGAAGCTGCTTTGTGCTCTGCTCTCCCAATACCCAGCGCACCGCGTCCGCAACGTTGCTCTTACCGCTTCCGTTCGGCCCTACAATGCCGGTAATTCCGTTATGAAAATCAAATACAATTTTGTTGGCGAAGGACTTAAAACCATGAACTTCTAAACTTTTTAAATACATTCTACTCTCCTTTTATTATCAAAAGCGCACGATACGCCGCTTCCTGTTCTGCGGCCTTTTTGGTATGTCCCACACCGCTTGCTATAACCTTATCTCCCACGCAGACATTTACGGAGAAGCTCTTATCATGATCCGGCCCGTTCTCTTCCACGAGCACATACTCCAGCGTCTCATGTTCCCCCTGCACCACTTCCTGCAGGATAGTCTTGCTATCATAAAAGAGCTTCTTGTGTTCGATATCCGTAAGAATATATTTTAACACAAACTCTTTTGCATTAGCAAAACCACCGTCTAAATAAATTGCACCTATAACCGCTTCCAATGCGTCGGAGAGAATCGACTTGCGCGTTCTTCCTCCGGTATGTTCCTCGCCTTTGCCAAGCAGCAGATAATCTCCCAAATCCAGCGCTTCCGTACACATGGCAAGCGTAGGCTCGCAGACAATGCTTGCGCGAAGTCTGGTAAGGTCTCCTTCCGGAAGCGTCGGGTAATTGGAAAACAGAAAGTCGCTGGATATGATTTCAAGCACCGCATCCCCCAAAAACTCCAGCCGCTCGTTGTCCGAGAGCTTTTTCATATGTCTTTCATTTGCATAGGAGCTATGCGTCAAGGCCTGTCTAAGCAATCCTTCTTCTTTGAACGCATAACCGATTTTTTTCTGAAATTCAGCTAACTGCTTCATAACAACTCCTCTCAATTTTTTATCTCTGCACAAAAAAGCCCTTGAATCCTCAAGGGCTTTAAAATCTTTTTTATTCCGGTTAGCTAATCGCCTTTTTGATCTGCTCTACTGCATCACCAACGGTAACAATTTTCTCTGCCTCTTCATTTGGAATCTCAATATCAAATTCCTCTTCCAATCCCATGATAATCTGGAATACATCCAATGAGTCAGCTCCAAGATCATCAACAAATGTTGACTCCATGTTTACTTCGCTTTCGTCAACGTTAAGCACTTCAACGATGATACTTTTTAATTTTTCAAATTCCATAATTCTCCCTTTCTACCTTTCCTCAACCTTTTCTGTTGGTTCAGTAATTTTTTCTTTAATTTTTCCGTTAATATCCTGTTCATTGAACATGACACACTGGAAAATAGAATTCTTAATTTCTACTGCCTTTGAGCTGCCATGCGTTTTCACAACGAGGCCGTTTAAGCCCAAAAGAGGCGCGCCGCCATACGCGGATGCATCAAATGATTTCAGCGTCTGTTTCAGCGCCGGAAGCGCAAGGGCCGCTCCGATTTTACTTCTCAGCGTGCTCACAAGCCCCTGCTTAATCACATGTATCAGTGTTGCGCTCAGGCCTTCATATAGCTTCAAAATTACGTTTCCGGTAAATGCCTCGCATACAATTACGTCTGCGCTTCCATGCGGAATTTCTCTCGATTCAATGCTGCCTACAAAATTGATATCCTCACACTCGCGAAGCAAGGGCAGCGTCTCCTTTACCAGCGCATTTCCCTTCTCATCCTCCGCACCGATATTGACAATCGCTACCTTCGGATTATTGATTCCGACTACATGCTCCATGTAGATAGAGCCGATCTTTGCAAACTGCACCAGATGCTCCGCTCTTGCATCCACATTCGCTCCGCAGTCAATCAGCAGCGATACGCCGGTCTCCGTCGGGATAAGAGGTGCAAGCGGCGGTCTCTTTATTCCCTTGATTCTTCCGACAATCAGCTGTCCCCCTACAAGGATTGCTCCCGAACTGCCGGCAGAGACAAACGCATCCGCCTCCTTCTGCTTTACCATATTCATACCGATCACAATGGAGGATTGTTTCTTCTTACGGATTGCCTCCACTGGAGGCTCCGCCATCTCGATTACTTCCGGCGCATGAACCACTTCTATCTGTTCCTCGGGATAAGTATATTTCGCAAGTTCTTCTTTTATAACCTCTTCCTGCCCGACCAGAAAAACTTTGATATCACTTCGCTCTTTTACTGCATCTATAGCCCCGCAAACCGGTGCAGCCGGAGCATTGTCACCGCCCATAGCGTCAAGCGCTACTCTTGTAACTATCTCCATATAAAACCCTCCTTTTATATCTAATAGAAAATATACATAAACTTTCTGTATAAGTCAAGAACAAAGAAACAGTATATGAAAACCTGCGGTTCTACTCTGTAAAATAGACAAAGTCCGCAACCGCCCGCTCGCTTCCGCCTCCGTCAAGCGCTCTTGCATACACGCAGCACTTTGACTGGAAAATGTCAATCAGCTCCTGTAAGGTCAATCCGTTGTCATAGCTCTTCTCGCCCGCTGTAATAATATAGTACTCACAGGGTCTTACCATGCCATAAGCGGTTCTCGGATAGATTACATTGTAATCCTGCGACATACCTCTGTCTTTTATCGTTGTAACCGGCGCCCTGGCCTGTCCCTCTCCGTTTATGATCCGCGGAGAGAGCGCCGTCCCCCCATGTCTGAATCACGCCCTGGTTAAGCAGATCTGCCGCAGATGTTCCTGCCGCCGCGGTAAAGAGGGTTCCGTCACTCTTTAAGCACATTTCATTTCCGGTCGTCTGGGCTCCCGAAATATGCTGTCCGTCCTTGATAAACACGCCTGCCAAAGCCGGTTCTCCTCCGCTATAATAGAAATAGCTTCCGTTGGTTCCGACCACCCAGTTCTGGCGTTTAAGCGAACCGGCAGAAAATATAGCACAGCAAGAATAATCAGTATCGAAACGATGCTTGTGATCAGAATTACTTTCTTTCTGTTTTTTATGTTTAGCCTTTTCATCTGTACATCTCTCCATAAAAATCCTTATGGAAATAAAATAGGGATATAGATTTCTCCATATCCCTACACCTTCTTTTACCCACTACTTTTCCATTAATCCTGCGGAATGATTTCTTTTTTGTTGTAAGATCCACAGTTCTTGCATACGCGGTGTGGCATCATTAACTCTCCACATTTGCTGCACTTAACTAAAGTCGGAGCAGACATCTTCCAGTTTGCTCTTCTCTGATCTCTTCTACCCTTAGAAGATTTATTCTTTGGACAAATTGACATTTGCTTACACCTCCTTAAACTTATTGAATATGTCTTGGAAAGCTGCCATTCTTGGATCAAGTTCTGTTCTCTGGCAATTGCAGGCTCCACTGTTTAAGTTCGTCCCGCAGACTTTGCATATTCCTTTGCAATCATCCCTGCACAGAACTTTCATCGGCCAGTTTACCAAAATCTCGGCGTAGACAAATTTCTCTACATCCAGTTCAAATCCAATCAGGTAGTCCGTCTCTTCCATCTCTTCATCAACAGCAGAACCCTCCTTAATCGTCAGTTCTCTGTCAATCCGGAAATGAATCTCTGTAGGAACCTCAGTAAGGCACCTGTCGCACTGTATTCCCGCTTCAATTGAGACCTCTCCGGTAATAAGCAGCTGCTTATTCTCCCGATTCTCCATATGAAGAAAAATAGGCGCTTTTTGCGTAATCGGAAAATTACCTAGTTTTGATGAAAAAGAAGTCATCTCAATGGTTACTTCTTCCTCTCTTTCTATATTCGCAGATTGTAAAACGTCTGAAATATCGATAATCACAGTATTCTCCCATTCACACCTAAACAATTATACATATGGTATATCGGTTTGTCAACAACGAAAAAAAATTTTTTGTATACCGGTTATGCGTTGACCAGTGCGACCGTTTCACGACAGATTGCAAGCTCTTCGTTGGTTGGGATTACGCAGACCTTAACCTTTGAATCCGCAGAGGAAATTACCATATCCTCCCCGCGCTTTGCGTTTGCATCCGCATCAATTGTAATTCCGAGATATCCGAGATACGCTAAAATCTTTGCCCTTACAAATCCGGTATTCTCACCGATACCCGCGGTAAATGCGATTGCATCCACGCCGTTCATGGCAGCCACATAGGATCCGATGTACTTGGCAACCTTGTAGCAGAATACCTCCACCGCGTTGATCGCAAGCTCGTTGCCCTCGTTGTAAGCCGCCTCAAGGTCACGAAAGTCAGAAGATACTCTGGACATTCCCTGCACGCCTGATTTCTTATTTAATACGTTAAGGACTTCCCCTACCGTCAAATTCTCTTTGTTCGCGATAAATTCAACAATGGACGGATCGATATCTCCGCATCTGGTTCCCATTACAAGTCCCTCAAGCGGCGTAAGCCCCATGGAGGTATCTACGCACTCCCCGTTCAATACCGCACTGATGGATGCGCCGTTGCCAAGGTGGGCGACAATAATTTTGGACGCTTTCAAATCCATTCCCAAAAACTCCGCGGTTCTCTTGGAGACGAAGCTGTGGCTTGTGCCATGGAAGCCGTAGCGTCTTACCTTGTACTTCTCATAATATTCATACGGAAGCCCATAGAGATACGCCTTCTTAGGCATGGTCTGATGAAATGCGGTATCGAATACGCCAACCATCGGCGTGTTTGGCATCAATTCCTTACAAGCGTTAATTCCGATTAAGTTTGCCGGATTGTGAAGCGGTGCAAGATCGTTGCACTCCTCGATTGCCTCAAGTACTTCCGCGGTAAGAATGGTAGATGAAGCGAATTTTTCTCCGCCATGCACTACGCGGTGTCCTACGGCGTCAATCTCGGAAAGAGATTTGATTGCTCCGGTCTTCTCATTTACAAGAGCGTCGAGTACCATCTGGATCGCCTGCTTATGGGTAGGCATATCCGCCTCTGTAATCTCTTTATCCAGTCCGGCTTTCTGATATACGAGTCTTCCGTCGATTCCGATTCTCTCGCATAACCCCTTTGCAAGTACCTCTTCCGAATCCGAGTTGATTAACTGATATTTCAGAGATGAACTTCCACAGTTAATTACTAATACATTCATTTGTTTCTCTCTCCTTCTTCATTACACATTTTTAGGTAATTGCGAAACTCTGTTCTGCTTACTATTCGTTGTGCAATATAGACATTGACAGCCAAGAGTTTCACTATTACATATACTTATTTACAAACTGTTACTATTATAAACTCATTTTTGACCTCGTACAAGATATGTTATATTTTTCACAAACCCCTGCTCTCTCTTGACGGATGTGCTATACTTTTTTATATCAAATATACAAGGAGCTGCCATGAAAGTAACCGGAGTTATCGCAGAATATAATCCATTTCATAATGGGCACGAATACCAATTGCAGGAACTAAAGAAAAGCACTGATTCCGACTATTTCATTATCGCCATGAGCGGCGATTTTCTGCAGCGAGGAGTTCCTTCCATCCTTGATAAGCATACGCGCGCCAAAATGGCGCTCCTATGCGGCGCGGATCTTGTGCTGGAATTACCGGTGGTCTGGGCGACTGCCTCCGCAGAATACTTTGCCACAGCCGGAGTATCGCTTCTTGGTTCCACCGGCGTCGTAGACACCATTGGGTACGGAGCGGAATCCGATTGTTCCGACAACAGGGATTTACTGCGGAAATTATGCCTGCTATTGTCCTCTTCCGAAGAATCCTATGACAGAAAACTGGCATCGTACCAGAAGGCCGGACTGTCCTACCCGCTTGCCAGAACCTCCGCCGTCTGCGCGCTCCTCCCGGAATATTCAAAGGAAGAAATCACAGCGTTTCTTTCAAAACCAAACAATATTCTTGCTCTCGAATACGAAAAAGCAATTGCTGCATGGAACCGGACAGCGTCATTTCCGATGAAAGGCCATTCTCTGCTTCGCGTCGGCGATAATTACCACGATACAGAGGCACATTCGCCCTTTGCGTCCGCGACTGCGATTCGCAACCTGTTATATCACAACATGGACGTAACGCCCTATGTTCCCAAAGATGCTGCAGTTCTCCTAAAGGGCAATCAGAATCAGCTTCTCTTTCCGGATGATATCTCAGCGGTTCTGTACGAGCGTCTGCTGATTTATAAGGACATGGGATACGAAGACTTTGCCGACTGCTCTGCTGCACTTTCCCATAAAATATCCAATTCCATATATGCATACCGGAGCTTTGGCCAGTTTTGCGAGCTGCTAAACAGTAAGGATTTAACCTATTCCAGAATCAGTCGTGTATTGATACACATTCTTCTTGATATCCGAAAAGAGGACTACAGCCGCAAAGCCTCCTTTGCCATGATTCCATACCTTCGCGTTTTGGGATTTAGGCGAGATGCCAATGAACTTCTTGGCAGGATAAAAAAAGAAGCATCCGCGCCCCTCATTACAAAAGTTGCCGATGCCTCGGATGTACTGTCTCCGTCGGATTATGCCTTCTTTCAGAAAGATTTGTTTGCCGCCGATTTGTACCGCGGACTGCATTTTCCTTACCCGGATAACCAGGTACTGAAAAACGAATTTACACAAGAAATCATCGTTTTGTAACAAATGCCGCCAAATGCCTACAGCTGCATAATAATCTCTCTTGCGGTCTCTTCTTCGATTGGCTTTGCAAAAACACCCGGTTCAAATTCAACCACGTTCCCAATCCCTCTTTGAAGGACGAAACGCAGTCTGCCATCCCGGACTTTTTTGTCCGTATACAGTTTCTGTACGAGGGCCTCCCGGTCGATATAATCCGGGATTTTCGCGGAAAGTCCCGCCTTCTCATACAAGGCAATGACGCGATTGGCCTCCTCCTCTGACATATATCCCAGCCTTGCGGAAAGCATTACCTGCGCAGCCATACCAATCGCAAGCGCTTCGCCATGCAGCAGCCGGTAATCGCTGACTGTCTCGATTGCGCGTCCGACCGTATGCCCCAGATTCAGAATCTCACGAAGACCGCTCTCCTTCTCATCCTTCATCACGACCTCATACTTAATTCTGCAATTGTTCTCCGCAATGTATTCGCATGCAAATTTGTCGCCTTCCAAAACAGCCTTCATATTTTCCTCTAAAAATTCAAACATATCATAGCTTGCAAGACAGGCATGTTTGATAGTTTCCGCCATACCGCTGGACAATTGGCGTTTCGGAAGACTCTTCCATGCGGCGATATCGATGTATACCTTTTTCGGCTGATAGAACAATCCAATCAGATTCGTAGCAAGCGGCGTGTCTACCGCCGTCTTTCCGCCCACCGACGCATCTGCCGCAGCGAGAAGCGTTGTGGCATAGTTAATAACCGGGACGCCTCTGCCAAACGTTCCCGCCAAGAATCCCGAAATATCCGTCACGACGCCTCCTCCGACCGCAATCACGCAGCAATCCCTGCGGAATCCCCGGCTTAACATAGCGTCCTCTATTCTCTCTTTCGTCTGTCTCGTCTTGCTCTTCTCTCCCGCCGGAAATACAAACATGTCGACGCTGTATCCCGACTGTACCAACAGATTGCAAATCGGCTTCGCATACAGTTCTTCAACATTGGAATCTGTGATTACAGCAAACTTCTTGATCTTACCGACCAGCCCTCTGTCAATATCGCCGATCAGCGCGCCAATCAGGTCATATCCAATCTCAATATCATAGCTGTCATCTACAACTTTTTTCAATTCCACATGAAAGGTACTCAAAACTGCTTACTCCTCCTCTTTTAATTCATGTATCAGATCCCTGATATCTTCGGACTCATGGCTTTCCATGAATTTTTCATATTCCTCGACAGACATCGGCTTTGAAAAATAATAGCCCTGTACAATATGGCAGCCGACGCTGCTCAGATAATCAATCTGTTCCTTAATCTCAACGCCCTCCGCGATTACCGGCGTATGCAGCTTGTTCGCAAGGCCGACCATACTCGCAATAATCTTCTTGCTCCGGTCCGGATTCTCTGTCTTTTCGAAGAAATTCATATCCAGCTTCAAAACGTCGATGCAGATATCCTTTAAACTGTTCAGGGATGAAAAACCGCTTCCGAAATCATCCATCTCGACCAGAAATCCTCTTTCCTGCAGTTTCTTTACAAGAGCCATCTGCTTTTTTATGTCGAGCACGAACGCGGTCTCCGTTATCTCAAGCTTTAAGCACCGCGGTTCAATGTCATATTTTTCAATCAGTCCTGTGATTCTCTCATACAAGTCTACCAGATAAAAATTCTTCGCGGAAATATTGATCGACAAAGAACGCTCCGGATGCCCCTGCTGCTTCCACAATGCCAGCTGCCGGCACGCAAGCTCCCATACATGGAAATCCATTTTTGTAATCATACCGTTTTTCTCAAAAATAGGAACAAACTCGGACGGCGGCACAAGTCCTCTCTTTGGCGACAGCCAGCGGACCAGCGTCTCTCCGCCAATGACCTTATTATTTCTTGAATCAACCTGAGGCTGGATAAAAATGACAAACTCTTCATCCTTAAGCGCATGCTCCAGCTCGTCGATTGTCAATCGTTCCGCCATTCTCCGCGCGCGGATTTTCTCATCATAATAAGCAACCTTCTGCTGCATGTTGCCCTTGATGGACTCAAGCGCCAGATAAGCCCTGTTATACATCTGCTCCGGATCCATGCGCGCCTTTGTAATCTCATATACGCCCAAATAATAGTGAATCTGTAAGGAGTAGTGCGAGCTGTCAGCTATTCCGTCGCAAAACGTGACGAACTGCTCCTCGTCGTAATCATCCTTTGGAATCAGAAGAGCAAAACGATCCGCGGTAAATCTGGAAAAAACCCAATTTGCGCGCCGCGCTTTTCTAAAGCAGTCGGCGATATTAAGTAACAGCTCGTTTCCTGCCCGAATTCCCAGTATTTCATTAAACAGCTTAAACTGGCTGATATCCGACGCAATCATAAGAAATGTAGAATCCGGATTATCAAACAGTACCTTCTGTACCATCTCAAAAAAGTAGTCACGATTCCACAATCCGGTCAGTTTGTCATGCGTAGCATAATAGGTCGCTTCATCCTTCATATTCTCCTGATCAGTAATATCGCTGTAAGTCAGAAAAATTCCCCGAAAGCGCTCCGCATCCCACTTCTCTTTTCCATAAATCAGATACACTTTTCCATGTAAATGCACAGCCAGATTGAATTCCCTGCTTTGCCCTGTCCGCCTGCGCTCCGGTGTAAGAATATATCTCAAATTTGTCGGAGCAGCAAAATCCCACAGCAGCGTTCCCTCCTCCGCACCAAGCAAATTCTTTGCTGCCTTGTTGCATACTTCCAAAATATCGTCTTCTCCAAAAAACAGAACCGGACTATTCATGTTGTCAATGACATCTGCTTTTCTATTTAATATATCCCTCTCATCTGTCATACTGTTCCCCCGCATTCTCGTTCGTCTAATCCGACGGATTCTTTCGCTAAACGATCAGCCTCCTCATTCCCGGCTACGCCGGAATGGCCTTTTACTTTTACGAAATTGAGACTTATCTGAGTTTTTACCTTTTGAATATAATCGTAGTAGGCAATTGTACCCGGCTTGTTCCGCTTCCATGCACCGGTTGCCCACATTTCGATTCCCAAATAATCATAATAAATTGTAAGTTCGCTGATTCCCAGTTCCAAAGCCTTCTGAATCGCGGCCATGCTGCCAAGCACTTCTCCTGAAACATTCCTCATGGATGCCATATCCGGATCGTTTCCCTTTCCCTGAAGAATGTACTTCTGCCCCTTATGAATCAGAAAACCTCCGTATCCGTATTCTTTGGTATCTTCCCGGAACGAGCCGTCGACAAATGCATATGTCTGTTCCTGCGTCTGGCAATCCTCTTTCCGGCCTTTATCCTCTATCGTAAGAAAAGCATCCGCCTCTTCTATCGTCTTAAAACTCTTATACACCGCGCCGGGATAACCCTCCGCCATTTCCCTGCAATCATCCCAGTTCAAGTAGATTCCCGGCGTCTTTCCAATCTTCACTGCATAATACCTGTCTGCCATTGATACCTCATCCGAACGTTTCCATACTTTCAAGTATTAAATCCCTAAACTATTTTTTTATTATTATAGTATATATCTCCTATCCTTTGCAATTGTTCTTTTCATTTTTTTATTTTTTAAATGCCCGCTTTTTTGAAATGCGCAGCAGAAAAAGAGCGCAGCAGTCATACGACTGCTACGCTAAATAATCTGCCGCTTTTTAACTGATGTAAATGTTGATGCAGCCAAGATTGCACTCCGCCTTAATATACACATAAGGAGCATCTATATCCGCGTTTCCGTTTCCGAATACCTTCACATCTCCAAGTGCAGCCTCCTGTTCAACCTGAACCCGCCACGCACGCGGAATATAGAGATTGGTCTCCCCGAGATTATTCTGTGCCTCGATGGTTGCTTTTCCGTTTTTTAAAGAAGCGTTGTTAAAGTAGACATTGCACTGTCCAAGGCTATTCTCTATCTTTGCGCGGAGAAGCTTCTGGGAATTTACATACTGGCTGTTTCCGCTGAGGTTGTTCTCAATATGAACAATGTCACCGTCTTCTGTCTCCTCCTCAACCAGCTTTCCCTCTATGGTCTGATTTTCCCTGTTTCCGCTATCTTTGCTGTTTCCGTCGTTATAGTATGTAATATTCACGTTGCGTTTCCTCCCATTTGAAAATATAAGGCTCAATCCAATGCTGATTAATATGGCGGCAAAAAGCAGCGGCCATGGCGTAATCGCTGTAATACCGAGAAACTCGTCATACTGACAGCCTATGACCGCAAGCGGAATCAGGATTTCCGGGAAACTGCGATTGATTACGCCTTTGAACATAATATATACGCATATCAGGCTGACTAAAATTTTCCCAACCGGAAGATTTGGAATAACCCCTGCTCTGCTTACCAGTACATACAATGCCGCAACAATTAAAACAAATCCCCAGAATAAATTTTTCTTTTTCATTTCTTTAACCTCTTTTCTTCGATTTTACTCATTAACGGTTTGAAATAGTTTCTCGATACAAAAGTCTTCTTGTTGGAATCAATGAATTCCACTTCGCTTGCGCCGGTAATATTTTTTCGGATTGAACGAATTGCATTTACATTGATGATGGAGGATTTCGATACTCTCATAAAGCTTCCCGGAAGCAATTCCTCCAGCTCGTAAAGCCTCTGCTTTGTCTCAAAAATCTGATTCTTTGTATGTACCGCAACCTTTGTATCATTCGTCTCCAGAAACAGCACTTCGTTAAGTTCCAGAAAATATGCCGTCTCCCCTTTCGTCACATGCAGCTTCATTTTTCCATGTATTGCATCCGCAATCTGCCGTTGCAGCATGACGATTTCGTCGTTTAATTCTCTGCAATGAATGACAATCTCATCTTCGGGCAGATTCTCATCCATATCCATTCGGACTTTCATTTTTTTCTCCTTTTATAGGGCTTCTCATCTGCAAAAACGATTATAAAAAAATGACCTCCCGGTGTAAATACATTTTTACCAAGAGGTCAAAAACCAAGGTTAAGAGGTAGATTTTATCTCTTACGCATTCTTCTTTTCTTTCATAGGAATAATGTTCTCGCTTGTGTGTTCTTCTGCAGCAGCTTCACTCTGCGGCTCGCCCTGCACATCCTCAATTTCATTCCATTCCGCTTTTCTATGGAAAACGCCTGCCACACGTTCCTTTGCAGAGGAGAAAGCATCCGCCACATGCATCTTACAGGCTTCCCTGCGTTCCTGCATCTCGATTCTGCGGTTCTCCCGCTTCTGCTCCTTCTCTGCGTTAAGAGCTTCCTCCTGCTGCTGTCTGATCAGACGTTTTTCCTCTTTTTCTTCCAATCTTGCCTGTCGCGCTTCTTCCTTCAGGCGAACCTTCTCGTTCTTTCTGACATTCTTCTTTGCGATTTTCTCCAAAGATTTCAAATCGGCTTCTGCCGCACGCACCTTCTTCTGCTCCATGCGGTACGGATTATGTAAAAAGAAAGCGGCTGTCCCTACGACAAGGAACCCTACCCCGGCAAAGACGCCGGCTTCCATAATCAGTATATAAAGGCTCATATCCATCTCAAAGCAGACAAACGCAACAAGCATCACAGGAAACGGAATCACGTACAACATGCGGCAGATGAAATCCAGTACTTTTCCTCTTCTTCCATCCTGCGATAAAAGAGCTCCTTCCACACCAAGCCCTGCCAGCATGAATAATGTAATATCCGATATCAGACCATGCGCCCATGCGCATACGCCAAGCAGCACAGCAGACATCAGAAACAACGCTATGGTAAGCCCCTGATATCTCGCATTCTTATATTGCTTCATGCCTTCCAATTTATCCATGCTGATTCCATGAAGCGCATATACCTGTTCGTTCAAATCTTCCAAGCAATTCTCGTGATAGCGTTTTAACTGACGGTTTTCACTCATATCTTCCGTCATCGCGCGCGCCTGTTCGTTTAACATGCGCTGTTCCTCAAACATGCGGGCAACCATTTCATCTTCTTTTTTGCGTTGCTCTTCGAATTGCTCTTTGACCCACATTGCTTTTTGCACGCGCATACTTTCCTCTGCGCGGACCATCGGTTCATTCATTTCGTCTTTGCTTTCCACTGAATCTGCCATGGTTTTTCCTCCTCGATATCTCTGACAAATATCATTCCATGATATACTACAAATTCATTTTACCAAATCCTGCATGAATTGGCAAATGTGGTGTTTTTTGCTTCCCATCTGTGTGGGTACTTTAAAATTTGATTTCATATTCATCCAGCAACTGTCTTCGAAATTCGGCATCCTCGGCAGCACGTTTTAAATCGTCCAGCCGTCCGTCCTTTATCAAACGGATGTTTAACGAACTGATCATGTCCTGCCCTTGTTCTATTCCCTGTCCTATCCCTTGCCTTATTCCTTGCCTTATTCCTTGCTCTAGCCCCTGTTCTATTCCTTGTTTTACTCCCTGTTCTATTCCTTCATCTCTCGCATATGCCAGCTCTGCCATACGGTCCCGTCTTGCCTTCTCACGATATTCGATTTCTGCCCGTATCCGTTTTGACAAACTCATCTTTCTTACCACCTGTATCCCTGCCTCTACTTCTATTTCCTGTTCCTTTTTCGGTTCCTGGCTTGTATCTGCAACTTCTGTATTCTCTATGAATTCTGTGCCTCCGACCTTTTCTGTATTTGGTACATTACCAGAATTGCAGCCTGTCACAAATACCATTAATAAAATTGTAAGAAACAGCAGGCTGGTTTTCCTTCTTTTCATCAGCACACATCTCTCCCTATGTCATCGCATTATATATTGTTAATGCATAGTTCTACTATACCAAACATACTATCATTTACAATGTTGCCGTCTATTTCATTTTGAGGTTTTTCATTATCCATATAATCTGTACTGTTAACAGATATAACAACTGCATCATCCGCCCACTTTTTTGCTCCCTGTTCAGCAATACACCATGCATCTTTTAGCGTAGTTGATGTTGCCTCTAATCTAATAGAATTAGACCAGCTTGTCAATAGGGAAATAATCGATCCTGCTGCCACAATATCTACTTTTCTTTACTCTATGCTAACACTATAATCTTCTGAAAAAATACCATTTGAATTACAACCGGTCAGCAAAAAAACGCCAAGCTCCCTATAACAGAGGCCTGGCGTTTTAATTTTATTGTTTCTCAAAATAGAATGAACTAAGTCTTGTAAATCCGATTTCTCTATAGCTTGTAATCTGTTCCGTACTTCCGATAAAGAGCACACCGTTCTTCTTTAACGAAGCGTAGAACTTCTTATAAATTTCATCCTTTGCTGCATCCGTAAAGTAAATTACAACATTTCTGCAGAGAATAAAATCGCAGTCACTCGGGTACGGATCCTTCAGCAAATTGTGCTCTTTGAACGTAACGCATTTCTTGATTTCGTCCGCAATCTGATAAGAGTTGCCAACCTTTGTAAAATATTTCTTCTTAAATTCATCGGGAACGCTGACAACACTCTTCTCGTTATACAGACCGACCTGCGCCTGTTGAAGCACCTGCTTATCAATATCCGTCGCAATAATATGTATATTGGAAAGAGGCATATATTTTGAAAAAGCCATTGCAAGGGAATACGGTTCATCTCCCGTTGAGCATGCCGCACTCCAGATCTTCAGATTCTTTCCATGCTCCTTAATCAGCTTTGGAATAACCGTCTCATCCATAAGCTTCCACTGTTCCGGATTCCGGTAAAATTCCGATACGTTAATGGTAAGGAAATTAACGAATTGCTCAAACAGGTTCTTATCCTTCTTCAACATCTGGATATATGTCTCATAAGAATCCGCATGATTCTTTGTCGCCAATGTGTCAATGCGGCGGCGCATCTGCTTCTCCTTATAACAGTTTAAATCAATTTTTGTAAGCTTTAATACCTCCGCTTTGAAGCCCTCATAATTATCTAACATACAACTCCTCTACCCTCCAAATCAATTTTTTCTTAAAATTTCCCTGCGGACAACCGGCTTTCTTCGGTTGCCCGACATTCGTAAAAAAGGAGCTGTCCGACCAAACAGCTCCTCCATAACTTTTATTCTTCTGTAGCAGCTATTTCATCGATATTTACATCAGCCACATCCGCAGAGTCTTCCTCTGTCTCCTCAGAAGCAGTTAAAGCCTTGATGCTCAGGCTGATCTTCTTATCGGCTTCGTTGAAATCAACAACCTTAGCCTCAACAGTATCGCCAACCTTTAGTACATCCGCCGGCTTTTCAATATGTTCCTTCGAAATCTGGGACACGTGGAGCAATGCGTCTACACCCGGGGCAAGCTCAACAAATGCGCCGAAATCAGTCATTCGGGCGACCTTACCAGTTACAACATTGCCAACCGCAAACTTCTCCGCCGCGCCGTTCCAGGGATTTTCCTCCGGGAATTTCATGGAAAGTGCAATCTTATTTTCGCTGATGCTCTTGATAAATACCTTAACCGAATCTCCGACATTGAACACTTTCTTCGGATTCTCAACTCTTCCCCACGACATCTCGGATATATGAAGCAGTCCGTCCACTCCGCCGAGGTCGATGAAAGCGCCAAAGTCTGTAACATTCTTGACTGTTCCTTCAATCACATCACCCTCGTTAATCTTAGCGAGCAGCTCCTTCTGCGCCTCCGCCTTTCTGGAAACAAGCAATGTCTTTCTGTTGCCGATCACTCTTCTCTTTCTAGGATCAAACTCCGTAATGATAAACTCAATATCCTGATTCTTAAACTTGGTAAGATCCTTCTCAAACGTATCCGATACAAGACTTGCAGGAATAAATACCCTTGACTCGTCAATATTCACGCAGACACCGCCGTCCAGCACCTGCGTAACTTTTGCAGTTAAAACTTCCTGATTCTCAAATGCCTCCTGTAATCTCTTGCTTCCCTTCTCAGCGGCAAGACGCTTATGGGAAAGGATAACCTGTCCTTCGCCGTCGTTTACTTTAATGACCTTAGCCTCAAGAACATCTCCTTCCTTTACCAAAGTGGTAAGATCAACGTTTGGCTCGTTTGTATATTCACTGCGGGTAATAATTCCATCTGACTTATAACCGATATTTAAAATGATTTCTTCCGGCTTAACACCAATAACGGTACCTTCAACCACTTCTCCATTTCTAATAGTTTTTAAAGATGCTTCCAGCATTTGTTCAAAGCTCATTTCTGACATTCTTTGAAACCTCCTCGATAATATTATTTGGGGTTGAGGCCCCTGCGGTAATACCTACGTTATTGATGGATTCAAGCTTGCTGTAGTCCATATCGTCACTTGTCTGTATATAGTAAGTATTTTCACATTCATTTCTGCATATTTCAAATAATTTCTGTGTATTCGAACTCTTTTTATCGCCAATCACAATCATTGCGTCCGACTGTGCTGCAATTTTGCGAGCTTCCGTTTGACGTTCTTCCGTCGCATTACAGATGGTATTTAAAACAATTATATCATAACCTTTTTCCGCTATAATTTCAACTAATTCTTGAAATTTATTGTAGTTAAATGTCGTTTGAGATACGATTACACACTTCTCGTCCTGCCGGAGTGAAAAATCTTCTGCCTCCTCCTTGGTACTTATGATGGTAACCTTCGCATTCTCCTTAACCCAGCCGCGGATTCCGCATACCTCCGGATGATTTTCGTTTCCGAAAATCACAATCGAATATCCTTTGCCGCTGTACTCTTCGACAAGCCGGTGGATTTTAAGGACAAACGGACAGGTAGCATCCACAATCTTAAATCCTGCATTCTTTATCGTCTCATATTCCATGCGGCTGACTCCATGCGAACGTATAATCATCGTACCGGCAGGATAGCCGGCAAGCTCGTCGAGCGATTGAATGACCGTAACCCCTTTTCCTTCCAGATCCTTTACGACCTCCTCATTATGGATAATCGGTCCGTACGTATAAATTGGCGCATCTTCCTTAGCGATTTCTTCATAAACAACGTTTACGGCCCGCTTTACGCCGAAGCAAAAACCGGCGCTTTTTGCAAGTAAAATATTCATGTACTTACGCTCCTTGAATAATTTCTTTCATTTTTTCGACAACGCCGTCAATATCTAGTGTCGAAGAATCGAGAAGCACTGCATCTTGTGCCTGCTTCAAAGGCGAAATTTCGCGGTGCATATCCTGATAATCACGCTCGATGATATCCTTTTCAATCTCATCCAGATTACATTCTACGCCTTTTTCTACGAGTTCCTTGTATCTTCTTTTTGCACGAACCTTTGAACTTGCCGTAAGATAAATCTTTACATCCGCATTTGGGAGCACGACAGTGCCGATATCCCTTCCGTCCATGATAACGTCCGCCTTCCGGGCTAACTGGCGCTGCAGTTCGACAAGCTTTTCCCTTACAACTGGATACACGCTGGTCAAGCTCGCCATCTTTCCAACCTCCTCGGTGCGGATTAGTCCGTTTACGTTTTCGCCGTTTAAAATGACGCACTGTTCGCCGTCTCTGTATTCAATGGATATGTCTATTGTCTTACAGCTTTCCGATATCCTTGCGATATCGTCTGCGGCAATGCCGTTCCGGATAAAATAATATGCCATCGCGCGATACATCGCACCGGTATCCACATAAATGTAACCCAGTTCCTTTGCCAGTTTCTTTGCGATTGTACTTTTTCCGGCGCCTGCCGGGCCGTCGATTGCCACATTAAAGCTCATATGATATTCTCCTTCTTTATTTTACGCTGATACCCGCCAGATATCCGGTTGACCATGCAATCTGAAGATTATATCCGCCGGTATATGCATCTAAGTCTAACACTTCGCCGCAAAAATACAAACCGCTGACCAGTCTGGATTCCATCGTCGAGGGATTGACATCCTTAACCGAAACTCCGCCTTTTGTGATAATTGCCTCTTCAAAGCCTCTTGTCCCCGTTACGGTAAGGCATACGTTCTTCATACGATGAACAAAGGCCCTTCTCTCTTCCCTCGAAATCTCGTTTACCTTTTTGTCCGGATCAATCCCGGACAATTCGATCATCACCGGAATCAGCTTCGCTGGAAACAGACGCGTAACCGCATTTTTAAACTGCTTGTTTTTCGCCTCTTCAAAATCCCTCAGTACCCGCTTATCCAGTGTGTCTTCATCCAGTGCCGGCTTTAAATCAATCCAAAGCGATACTCCTTTTTTGATTTCTTCCGGCTTAATTGCTGCACTTGCAGACAGGATTACGGGGCCGCTTACCCCAAAATGCGTAAAAAGCATCTCTCCGAAATTCTCATAAAGCGTCTTCTTTTCATTCTTTACCGCAATACTTATATTCCTGAGCGAAAGCCCCTGCAGCGAGGCGCACCATGCCTCGCTTACTTCAAACGGAACAAGCGAGGGAGCGGCTGCTGTCAGCCGGTGTCCCAATTTTTCGGCGAAACGGTATCCGTCGCCCGTAGAACCGGTGGAAGGATAAGACAGCCCTCCTGTTGCAACAATTACGGAGTCAGCAGATAGCTCCTTTTCATCAGATAAAACCACTCCTTTTGTGCAATGCTCACATACAATCAGTCCCTTAACCTGTGTGTGTAAAAGTATCTCAACCTTTTCGCGAAGCAGTGCTTTTTGAAGCACCGCTATTACATCCGAAGAATGATCGGATACGGGGAAAACGCGGTTTCCTCTCTCGACCTTCGTGTGAAGACCGTTCTCCTCGAAAAAGGAAATTACCGTCTGATTATCGCATGAATAAAATGCACTGTATAAAAATTTTTGATTTGAGACAACGTGCGCAAATAAATCCTCCATATCTCCGGCGTTCGTAATGTTGCATCTTCCCTTTCCGGTAATGTAGAGTTTTTTGCCAAGCTTCTCATTTTTCTCAATCAGAGTAACTGTATGGCCGCCTTTTGCGGCAAAAAGCGCCGCGAACATTCCTGCCGGGCCACCGCCGATTACGATCACTTTCGACATTAGTCATTTCCTTTTATTTTTGCATAATGCATCTTGATGGAATCATCAATATAATTGATTTCATCATTGTCATATACCTGATACTCGTCCCAGATTTCCTCGAGCCTCGTGAGTGTTCCGGCGACTTCCTTCTGTTTCTTCATGCACAACGCTACAATCAACGCATTGATTACAGAAAGCGGCGCAACAAGCGAGTCCACAATGGACGCCATATCGCTGTCCGCAATCAGATTGCAGGAAGAATATAGGTTCATCGGGGAATGTACGCTGTCCGTAATCGTAATAACCTTTGCATTCCGGTTGTTTGCAAATTCGAGCGCCTTTAATGTTCTCATGGAATAACGCGGAAAACTGATCCCGATAATCACATCCTTCTCGTTAATCCGAACCATCTGTTCAAACAATTCGCTGGAGCTGTTCGTGGTAAGAAGCGTAACATGGTCAAACATCAGATTCAGATAGAAAGCCAGAAAGCTTGCCAGCGGCGCACAGCTTCTGATGCCGACAATATAAATCCGCTTTGCGCTCAAAATCGTATTTACCGCCGCCTCAAATGCATTGTGGTCAATTTTCTCCAGCGTAGTCTTAATCTTGTCCGCATCCGAGCGGAGTACCTCCTGCAGGATTTCGGACTGGCTGATTCTGCCATACGTTACTTCCATTCTCTGAATCGAAGTAAGCTTATTGCGCACAAGTTCCTCTAAGGCGCTCTGGAATTCCGGATATCCCTTATATCCCAGATAAGTCGCGAAGCGCACCACCGTAGATTCGCTCACACCGACCGTCTCGCCCATCTTGGCCGCCGTAAGAAAGGCCGCCTTATCATAGTTGTCCGTTATATAGGTTGCTAAAAGCTTTTGTCCCTTGCTCATAGACGAGTATCTGTTATTTATCCGATTCAAAAGCTCATTGTTATTCGACATTACATAAACCCCTTTTTATTCATTTCCCTTCTGATTCTATCACATTCCAAAAGAAAATCAACATTCCCGAATGGCTTTATTCCTCATAAAAAATCTCTCTTTTACATGTCGGTTTCTACGAAAGAATCTGCAAAGAAAAGATTCCTTCGGTACGCTTTTTGTAAAAGAGAGAATTTTGTTATACCTTATAACTGCTCACGCGATTATACCGGATATGCTCCGTTTTTTGTATCTGCCGCTTTCGCATCCACGCCGGTCTGCTGTGCCTCACGATACTTGAAGAACTCCGTTGCAACCTGCGGGAACAACGCATAGGTAAGAACATCCTCGTCCTGCTGCTTCCACTGCTTCATTTCTTCTTCAAACTTGGCAAGTCCCGGCTCTAAGAGATCCGCCGGACGGCAGGTAATCGCATTTTTCGCATCATCGCCCAATACCTTTTTCACTACCTCCGGATTGAACGGCTTTACGGTCTGTCCGTACTTTCCGAGTAAGATATCCTTCGTCTGGGCAGTAGCTACCTTATAGCGCTCTCCCATCAGAACGTTAAATACCGCCTGCGTTCCTACAATCTGTGAGGAAGGCGTTACAAGAGGCGGCTCGCCAAGGTCTTTGCGGACTCTCGGAACCTCCTTCAACACTTCGTCATACTTATCCTCAGCGCCCTGTTCCTTCAGCTGTGACACAAGGTTGGAAAGCATTCCGCCCGGAACCTGATACTTCAAGGTCTGGATATTTACGCCGAGCACCTTCGGATTCAGAAGCCCGCTCTTTAACGCTTCCTCACGAATCGGCTGGAAGTAATCGCAGATTTCGGTAAGAAGGTCAAGATCCAGACCGGTATCATACTCCGTACCCTCAAACGCCTTAACCATAACTTCGGTAGCCGGCTGGCTGGTGCCAAGGGCAAGCGGTGACATTGCGGTATCAATGATATCGCAGCCTGCTTCTACGGCCTTTAAGTAGGTCATGGAAGCCACGCCGGAGGTGTAGTGGGTATGAAGCTCAATCGGAAGTTTTGTAGCTGACTTAAGAGCCTGCACAAGCTCTGTTGCGGCCGAAGGAACCAAGAGTCCCGCCATATCCTTGATACAGATAGAATCCGCACCCATATCCTCGATTTTCTTTGCTATATTCGTCCAATACTCCAACGTATAGGCATCTCCCAATGTGTAGGACAATGCAACCTGCGCATGACCTTTTTCTTTGTTGCAGGCAGATACTGCGGTCTGCAGATTGCGGACATCATTTAAACAATCAAAAATCCGGATAATATCAATTCCGTTTGCGATTGATTTCTGAACAAAATACTCTACAACATCATCCGGATACTGGCTGTATCCCAGAATATTCTGACCGCGGAAAAGCATCTGCAGCTTTGTATTCTTAAATCCGTCTCTTAACTTGCGCAGACGATCCCATGGATCTTCCTTTAAGAAACGAAGCGATGCGTCGAAGGTAGCTCCGCCCCAGCACTCAACCGCATTGTATCCAACCTTGTCCATCTTATCAACGATCGGAAGCATCTGTTCCGTTGTCATACGAGTCGCAATCAAAGACTGGTGTGCATCACGTAAAATTGTCTCTGTAATTTTAACACCCATTTTATTATTGTCCTTTCTTATATTCTATCCAACTATCAGATACCAAAGATTGCCATGAAACATCCGGCAGCAACTGCTGTTCCGATAACACCGGCAACGTTTGGTCCCATCGCATGCATCAATAAGAAGTTGGTAGGATCTTCTTCTGCTCCAACCTTCTGAGATACACGTGCAGCCATCGGAACTGCCGACACGCCCGCCGAACCGATCAGCGGATTGATCTTGCCCTTGGTAATAACGCATAACAGCTTGCCGAACAATACTCCGGCAGCAGTGCCGACCATGAATGCAACAAGACCTAAGATTACAATCTTAATCGTGCTCCAGTTTAAGAAACTCTCTGCGCTTGTGGTTGCGCCTACCGAGGTGCCGAGCAGGATGACTACAATGTACATAAGCGCATTGCTCGCCGTCTCCTGCAGCTGGCGGACAACACCGGACTCGCGGAACAGATTGCCCAGCATGAGCATACCGACAAGCGGCGCCGTTGTAGGGAGCAGGGTACAAACAACGATTGTAACAACAATCGGGAATAAAATCTTCTCAAGCTTACTTACCGGGCGAAGGTTTGCCATCTTAATCTGGCGTTCTTTCTTCGTCGTAAAAAGTTTCATAATCGGCGGCTGAATCACAGGCACCAGCGCCATGTAGGAATACGCCGCCACCGCAATCGGCCCCATAAGACCGGTTTGTCCCAGTTTTCCTGCAAGGAAAATGGAGGTCGGTCCGTCCGCACCGCCGATAATGGAAACAGCCGCAGCCGCCTTGTCATTAAAGCCGAGAATAATCGCAAGGAAATATGCGCTGAAAATACCAAACTGCGCCGCCGCTCCCATAAGAAAGCTGACCGGATTCGCAATCAAAGGGCCAAAGTCCGTCATTGCGCCTACGCCCATAAAGATCAGGGAAGGCAAAATCGACCATTCATCCAATGTATAAAAATAGTAAAGCAAACCGCCTACGCCATTGCTTGTCTGCTCCGGGCTTGCAATGATATCCGGATAGATATTCACAAGCAGCATACCAAAAGCAATCGGAACTAAAAGCAATGGTTCAAAGCCTTTTTTTATTGCAAGAAAAAGGAACAAACATGCAAAAACAATCATCACGTAATTTCCAACCGTCAGATTAAAAAAGGCTGTCTGATGCAGGAGGTTTGATAAGGTTTCACCTATATAACTCACGTTTTTTTCCTCCTCAAACCGCTGACTAATCTAAAGTTGCAAGAAGTGCTCCGGATTCTACGGAATCACCGACTGTAACCTCAATGCTTGCTACTGTTCCATCCTGCGGAGCAACGACTGGCGTCTCCATCTTCATAATCTCAAGTGTCAGAATTGTCTCGCCCTTCTTCACGCTCTGTCCTACCTTGGCGTCAAGCTTGAATACCTTGCCTGCCGCTCCTGCCTCGATCTTCACGCTTCCTGCTTTGCCTGCTGCCGGCTTCGGAGCCGCCGGTGCTGCTGCAGGAGCTGCTGCGCGTCTTGGCGCTGCTGCCGGAGCAGATGTGCTTCCTGTCTCTTCTACGGTAACATCATATACATTTCCGTTTACGGTAATCGTGTAATTCTTCATGTTTTTATTATCCTCCTAATTATCTTCTATTAATGGAACGTACTACGAAATCCCCGGTAGAAGTTCCTTCGCTTGCAGCAATTGCAGCGGCAATTACGGCAACAAGTTCTGTATCTGTATCATCCATTCCGTCAGACGCGGCGTCCGCCCCGGCTGCAGGCTCGTAATATTTCTCCAATTCCTGCGCATCATCCGCAGCCGCTTTGTTCTTCTTCCTCTTCTCCAGATACGGGATGATATTAAATGCATAAATAATCAGACTGATTAAAATAAGCACACAGAATACAATTGTCATGGAAATCAACGTGTTCAGACCGGCTTTGCTCATCTTCTCGCCCAGACTGTATACCGGATTTATGGAGATTCCGGTTATTTCCATGGAATAATATTCATATACAACTTCAAACTGTACTTCTCTGGTTGATTCATCAGCTGCGGTAAATAACAGATTCAGATCGGTAGTAAGCGTATTACCGGCTTTCGTTACGGTAAAGCTCTCCTCATTGGAATCGGCCGCCTCACCGAATTCAGCAGCTACGGTATCCCATTCTGCTGCGGCAGCAATCTGCTCTTCTGTAACGCCGTTCTGGATAAAGTAGTCGTAATAATCCGCATTCGCACGTTCCTGCAGATCCGCTGATTCAATTTCCAGCATATCGCACATCTGGGAAATGGCAATTACCAGATTCAGATTCTCATATAAATTCTGCTGTAATTCCTCGTATGAAT
Organism: uncultured Lachnobacterium sp.; assembly: GCA_964614035.1. Lineage (GTDB taxonomy): Bacteria > Bacillota > Clostridia > Lachnospirales > Lachnospiraceae > Roseburia. The sequence continues at coordinate 13,567 of CAZTKM010000008.1, read as the reverse complement.
ACCCGTTATAGTCTACTTTCGTAGGATCCGTTCCGCATGCAGTGAGCATCATAGCCAGAGTCATGACGATGCTAAGCATCAAAGCAATTCTCTTCTTCATAAATGTCACCTTTCTATTTTGTTCCATGCTTCTTGTCCAACACATTGACATACTTTGTATACAGCATCTCAAATGCCGCTACAAGATATCTTCTTGTGTCGGTCGGTTCAAGAATCAAATCAACATATCCTCTCTTTGCAGCAGACTCGATGCCGGACTGAAGCGCATCATACTCTGTGGCCTTTTCGTTCAGTTCTTCGCCGCCTGCATCCGGATAAATAATCTTAGCCGCAAGCTTTGCGTCCATCATGCCGACCTTGGCATCCGCCCATGCATACACAAGATCCGCGCCGATTGACTTTGAATTCATGGACACAAACGGGCTTCCGTAAGCGGTGCCGGTAATCAGGTTTACTTTTGCGCAGGTTGCATTTGCAAACGCATAGGTCATGCGGGCAAGCGCCTTGGCAAGTCTCTTCTCCGAGCACTTGGCCGCCGCAAATCCCTCCACATTGGCAAGCGTAAGAACCGGAATCGAATATGCATCGCAAAACTGCACGAACTCCGCTGCCTTCTCACAGCCTCTCGCGGTAAGTCCTTTCGGGAATTCCTCCGCTTTCTTACCTTTCTCGTCGTAAACTTCACAACAGTTTGCAACCGCACCGATTGTCATGCCGTTTAAGCGGATGAATCCGGTAACCATGTTCTTTGCAAAATTCTTCTTCGTCTCATAGAATAAATGATTGTCAGCGATTTCAGTGAGCACGAGTCTCGGATCATTCTTCATAGCATCCACGCCGTTTACGATACGGTTCAGATCATCGCTGCACTCCTCGGTATACACATCTCCCTCGTTGTTTGCCGGAAGCAGACCGACCAGTTCGCGGACACTTGCAAAGATTTCATCCTCGGTTCCGACGAAATCGACGCAGCCATTCTCAGCGCTTGTAAATTCCGCTGAAGCGGTATCGCAGGACTCTACCCGGTTGCCGGTAACGGCGTCCGGAGAATTCACAAACATTCTTCCTTTCCCGCTCTCAATGAATACGAAATCGGAGAGAGCCGGAACAACGGAAAGTCCGCCGCCGCAGTTTCCGAACACAACAGAAATCTGCGGAATCACGCCGCTCGCTTTCACTTCCTTCGCATAAATCTGTCCGAGTCCGTCCAGTGCGTCCACAGACTCCTGAAGACGAATCCCCGCACAGTCAATCAATCCGATTACAGGCGCTCCCATCTTCATTGCCATGTCATAGACCGAAGCGATTTTCTTTGCATGCATTTCACCGATTGTTCCGTTTAACACAGAAGCATCCTGACTGTATACAAACACCAGATTGCCATCGATAAGACCATGACCAATAATCACACCGTCAGACGGTGCTTTTTTTGCAGTAAGATTAAAATCTGTGTTGCGCGCAGTTACGAGAGAGCCGATTTCCATAAAGCTGCTCTCGTCGACCAACTTAGCAATGCGCTGCATTGCTAAGTTTGTATTACCATTACTCATCTTTCGACCTCCATTTATATAAAAATAAAAAAATTTTCCGCTGTTATCTATAATACTTCATTTATTGCTCGTTTTCAACAATTAAGATAATTATTTTTAGTAATAAAGTATTAAAGCCAATATGCTTTAAAAATACACTTTTCGAATTCCCAAAGGCTCCATTTCGGAATTTCTTTCTGATTTATAATCGGGATCTCCAGAATAATTTCTTCATTTAATCTTACATTTATTGTTCCAAGCTGCTGTCCCTGCTCCACAGGCGCCATAAGAACCGTTTCCTGATTTACTTCGACGCGGATCTGATCCTCCTCGGACAGCAGATACTCGAAGCTGTACTCCTCAAAATCCACTTCCGGCTCTATGTAAAAATCTTTCTTCCATGCATGGATTGAACGTTCTGCCATTCCGTCCTTTACCAGAATCTTATTTAGCTTTTGTTCGACATTGATTTTCCTTTTTTCGTAATTTTCGATTCCGTAAGTAAATAGCTTCTTTGCATCAGCCCATTTGTAGTTTTTATTGTTCGGCCAGCCGCATGCCAGAATGGAAATACAGAATTTTTTGCCGTTTTGCTCGTATGCAGCCACATAGCAATAGCCCGCGGTCGCGGTAAATCCGGTTTTTCCGGATATCACGCCGTCCATCATGTCCAGAAACGAATTTCTGTTGGTACAGCGGTAGGTTTTTCCGTCCAGATTGGAAAAATCATATGTCCTGCACTCCGTAATCGACAAAAATTTCTCCGCCTTCGGCGAATCCCAGACACAGTATTTCATAATCCTGCACAAATCGGCCGCGGTTGTATGATGCATACCGTTATCATCCGTCGCGTCAAGTCCGTTCGGCGTGATGAAATAGGTATCTTCGCAGCCTAAAGAAGCTGCCTTTTCATTCATCAGCTTTGCGAATTCCTCCGTCGATCCCGCAATGTGCTCCGCGATTGCGACCGCCGTATCATTGTAGGATTCCAGCATCATCGCATGGAGAAGGTCTTCTAGATAGAACTGCTCCCCTTCCGTCATTCCAAGATGTACCTTCGGCTGAATGGCCGCGTTGCGGGAAGCAACTACGACGCTGTCCGGATCGCCGAGCTCAAGAGCAAGAATACACGTCATAATCTTCGTTGTACTCGCATTCGCAAGCGGCGTTGTTTCTTCTTTTCCGAACAGAACTCTCCCGCTGTCGCCGTCCATAAGCGCACAGGACTTCGAATAAAGCCTTTCCGGGTAGTCGGCAGCGGCCTTCACACGATAGGGAAAGCAGGTAATTAAAATGCATAGAGAGAGAATAAAACCAAAGAATTTAATTTTGCGCATAAAAAATCATATACATTATCATTCATTATATAATGTATATGACCTTATCTGCTTGTTTTATGAAATTATACGTCAAGCTGCACATGCATTTCCGCTTCCGCTTCCTGCTTGAACTCTTCAATCTGAACCTGACTTAACACCGGAAGGTCGTCGATAGAAGAAACTCCGAATGCCCTTAAAAATTCTTCCGTTGTACCGAACAAAAGAGGTCTGCCCGGAGCATCCAGCCTTCCGAGCTCCGTTACAAGCTCATACTCCACCAGCTTGCTGACCGCATGGTCACAGGAAACGCCGCGGATTTTTTCAATCTCGGTCTTTGTGATCGGCTGTTTATAAGCGATGATGGAAAGCGTCTCAAGCAGCACATCCGTAAGAACACGCTTGTGCGGCTGCTTTGCAATCCTGATCAGATACTCATACATCTCCGCCTTCGTACACATCTGATATGCACCGTCGAGTTCGATGATCCGGACGCCGATGGAGGGAGCTTCATAGTGCTCCATCATACGGTCTATGATTTCTTTTGTTTGCTTTTTATCCAATTCAATGGCATCTGCAATTTTATCAAGCTCCACAGAATTACCCATGGTAAACAAAATCGCCTCGATAATTGCCTCATAATTCTTTTCTTCCATGACGAAAACCAGACTCCTTACGCAGCAATTTTTGAATCAATCTGAATATCATCAAAAATCTTCTCCTGGGAAATAAAAATCTCCCCCGTTTTCATAAGCTCCAAAATTGCAAGGAACGTTACGACAATTTCCACCTTGCTTGCCTGTGCTTCCAAAAGGTTCCGGAACGAAAAATGCTTATGCTCTTTTGCATAATTTGAGAGAAATGACATTTTCTCCTCCAAAGACACTTCTTCCTTCTGGATTTTTCCGAACTTCGAACGAATTGGATCGATTTTATCCGCCTGTTTCTTCATGATGCTCTGGAAAATTTCATTTAGTTTTGCCAGAGTAATATCCGAAACAAGCTCGTCCAGATCAATCGGCTCTTCATATACGGCAACCTCCGCCGGTATCGTCGGAGCCTTGAACATCACGCGGTCCGCGTCAATCTGCCTGTCCTTCAGCTCATACGCCATGCACTTATACATCTTGTATTCCAGAAGCTGCTGCACAAGCTCCGCCCGAGGATCTTCCTCTTCCTCCTCCGCATCCGGATCTGCCGGAAGAAGCATCTTAGATTTAATATCAATCAGCGTTGCTGCCATTACAAGGAACTCGCTTAAAACATTTAAGTCCCTGCGCTTCATCTCTGCAATATACTCCATGTATTGTGCGGTAATCTCCACAATCGGAATATCATAAATATTTACTTTATTCTTTTCAATCAAAAACAAAAGCAGATCGAGCGGTCCCTCAAACACCTGCAATTTCACTGTTAAATCCATAAAATTGTCTCCTCACTACTTTTGTTATTCTACACGCATGATTGCAATTTTTCAAGTCTAAAATACAACATTTAGTGTTTTATTTTTAAAAATAGTACTATATTTAGTGAACAAGTGTTCTCTCGTCCCTATTGGGGAATCTATCTTTTTTTGCTTTTCCTATCATCCCCTCCTTCTGCTTTGGCTGTGAAATTCCCCATCGTTTGTACTATTTCCCTGTTCTAGTGGGGATTTTTTTCCTGCTCTGCTTCATGGAACCCCCACCGTCTGAATGAAAGCCTCAATCCCCCAGCTATGCTGGGGAGAATAGAGTAAGCAGTAACGTAGAGGATGCTAATAGAAAGCCTCCTATGATACAATGAGAAAGGTGTTGCAAGCCAATCTCAAAGAATAGAAGGCGGTCCAAATGGACAGTAAAAGTATATCACACACAAAATGGAAATGCCAATACAAGCCCATAACCATAATTCCATATCAGTCTCCTTATTTTAAGTCTTTCTTTTTGTAGAAAATGACTCCCGCTCCGGTTGTTAAACTCACGATGATTAACGAGTATATTGGCAACCTTTCGATATTTATAGCTTCTAATGACATACATTGTATTTCTTGGCCACCTGGAACAAAATCATAAAAGAATTGAACAGCATTACGCTCTTTGTCCTCAAGATACTTAGGATTTGGAATTTCCTCATACACCTGCCCAGTTTCAGTCATAACAAGTCCCATATTGGTTTAGGTTCACTTAACATTTTATTCATCCATGCACCTGCAAACAAAAGCAGGAAAGCTAACAAAATACAGGTGATTGCAGTAATCGCCTTATTATGACTGAGCATAGAAACCAATGTAAAAATTGAAGAAAATGCAACAGCAAGCATGAGTGCGGCTAATGAAAACAGCAAAACCAATTTCATATCCATTACAAAAAAGCCAAGCATCGGGACTCCGATACAAAGATACGGAAGAAAGAACATGATACTCATAGCAATACTAACAATTGCAGAAGTTATAAAATTTGCCAAATAAATAGAAGCCCTCCTGTAACCAATTGCTATCTTGTTCCGTATTGTTCCATCACTATATTCCGTTCCAATAAACAAGCTGCAAAATACTGCCATAATAATGCCGATAAACAGGGCGCCGCCAAAAAATCCGTTATCTATATTATTGATAGTTTCTGTTTGCTTCATATCCACATATCGCATTACAGGGAAAAATACACCCATTGCGAACATATGTGATGCTGACATTCTATTGCAAAAAGTATAAGAAAACAGTTGAGATTTATGTCTCCTTCATTTTAAAGCCGATGCCCCATACGGCCTCAATGTATTCTTTGTCCGTCTCCCCGCGGAGTTTTGCCCTCAGATGACTGATATGCGTCTTTAAAGAATTTTCGGTACAATCCGGTGTATCTTCACTGATGCGGTCCGGCAATCGTGATTTTGTAATAATCTGCGTGGGATTCTGCATCAGCAGCTTGAGAATTGCGTACTCCGTTCTGGTCAGTCTGATCTCGCTTCCGCCAGCGGTTACCCTATGCGTGTCCGTATAAAGCGTAACATCATCAAAGGTTAAGGCGGCGGGCGCTGCCGCCGGATTGCGCAGCTGTACGGCGATTCTGGCCAAAAGCTCTTTTGTACTAAACGGCTTTGTCACATAATCAACAGCGCCGCCAAGCAGCAGCTTTACCTTGTCATCTACGTCAACTTTTGCGATTACCACGATAACAGGGATTCCCTCTATCTGCGAAAGCACCTCCTCGCCGTTTAGCCCCGGCAGCATCGATCCAGCAGCACAAGATCCGGTCTGAACCTGGATAAGATAAGAAGAGCCTCCGTCCCTGAATAGGCACGCAGCACACGTATCCCTCCTTTGTAAGCGCTTCTTCCAGCACATTCCCGATATACATCATATCGTCGTCAATAATCAATATCGTTTTCAAAACACACGATTCCTCATTTCATTTTTTGTACATCATCAATCGGTATGACTAACCTCCTGAAAAAAACTGCACTTATTATACTTAATTGAGCAGATTGTAGCAACAAATGAATGAAAAGGCGGCAGAGTTTTCATCACACTCTGCCGCTGTCTTTTCACACGTTTTGAGATTTATATGGTTCTGAATCGTTACTATGTTTCTTTATATCGCCGTTTTTACCAATTGATCCACATTCAGGATTCCCCATGATCTGCGTTTATCCTCTTTTTTAAGCGGAGTAACCGAATCATACAGATATATCTTTATCTCCTCCGGCGTAATCTGCGGCTTCTTTTCCATCAGAAGAGCAACTGCGCCGCACACAATAGGCGCCGACATGGATGTACCTGTTTTTGCCAGATATCCGCTGTGGTCGTTCTTTGTGCTTACGATTTCCGTTCCGGGAGCCAGCACCTCCGGTTTTACAATGCAGCAGCCGGTCGGCCCCTTTCCGCTGTATCTTGTCTTCTGGTCATCCATGGAGCCGACCGTAATCAATTTTCTCGAAATGCCCGGTACGGTTACCGTATTTTCGCCCGGCCCATTATTTCCTGCCGCAGTGATAACCACAATTCCCAAATCCCACAATTCTTCCAGCATATGGATTAACTGCTCCTGCTCCCGGTTTCCCGCTCCCGGAAGATATCCGATGGAAAAATTCAAAATCCGCACATGATATGTTTTTGCATTTTTCTTTACAAACTCAAGCGCTTTTAAGACGTTCTCAGTCGTTCCGTTTCCGTTTTTGTCCAGCACCTTGAGCGATATAATCTTTGCGCCAGGCGCAATGCCGGAATATTTTCCGGCACAATTTGCGCCCATGCCGCAGATGATTCCTGCAATATGTGTACCATGTCCATTATCGTCGTAGCATGTTTCTTTTCCGTTGACATAATCCCGAAAACATAAAACTTTATTTTGTAAATCCGGGTGCATGACGTCTACGCCGGTATCCAGAACGGCTACGACGACATCCTTACCGGAATATCCTTCCTTATACACTTGCTTCGCACATACAATATTTTTTACACGATTCATTTTTATTTTATCTTATGAACTGCAGGATTGTTTCGTGAATAGATTTATTTTGCGTCGCACTTTATCTGCAGCTCATCCTGATTTGCATTGTGAACCTGTCTGTACACCTTCTCCACTTTCTTGCGGATATCCAGAAATACCTCCGCCAGCATCGGATCGAAATCCTGCCCGCTGCCCTCCGCTATGATGTCAAAACATGCAGCCTTGCGGATACCTTCCGGTTCTGCTCCTGAAGCCTTGTCATTTCATCGAGCATTTCCTTCTGCTCCTCCGCACCCATAACGCTTCCCAAAAGCTCTGCTGTTCTCGAGCAGAGCATCGTAAAGATAACCGCGATTGCGATTGTAGTAAGCATTCTCGGCACAATGCCAAATACCACTACTCTGTTCATGTCCGTAAAATTATGATCCGGCGTCGTTTCCATATAAAACGCCAGCAGTTGTCCTACCGAACCGGCG
>CAZTKM010000008.1:0-5719 GCA_964614035.1 uncultured Lachnobacterium sp. | reverse complement strand
ATGATCCGGCGTCGTTTCCATATAAAACGCCAGCAGTTGTCCTACCGAACCGGCGAGCACTGCAAGAATTGTCGCAAACACATTCAGACTTTTTGAAAAATACAAGCTCGAAATCGCGATTCCGAACACATAAAGAATCGTGACATGATAAGTAAGAGTCGTGCTAAGCAGCATCACAAATATGGATGCACATGCTACAACCACATATTTCAGATACGCTGCGCTGCTGTCTGCAAATCTGGTCAGTAATGTGGGCAGCCATAAGATGGCAGAACCAAGGATGTAGCATATGGTCATAACCTTTCCGTCGATTGTAAAAATTCCAAATATGTTTAACAAGAATACCAATGAGAAAATCAGAAAGGTTATCCTCATTACTTTTGCGGCAACTCCGTTTGCCTGCGTTTCATTTTTACTTAACATACCATTCATAATATAAAATCCTCCTTCTTTTGTTTAACCGAAAAAAACGCAGGACCAATTTCTCTAACTAAATAGATGATTGGCTCTGCGTCTTAGCGTCCGGCTCTGATAACTGTGCAATTCTGAATTTTTCTAAATTGATTAACCTCTCGTTTTTGCACTTCGGGCAAAACAAAAGGAAGTGAAATAGTTTTGTGTCCTCCCGTATCATAAAGAACCGAATGGCCCACTCCTTCTGTACCTCTGTCCCGTCAATCCCCATCCATGCCGCAAACCGGGGCATGATATCCTGCAGTCCCATGCGGGAACTAATCTGCTCAAAGGAGCGTTTCTGCTCCAGTCCGGACTGAAAGAGAGCCTTGACAAGCTCCGGCTCATTTCTCGCCATACGAACATAGGCCGTTCCCACTTCCCGGAGAGGATTGCCCTCTTTCGGCACCTTTGAAAAAATGCTCTCATTCAGATAATCCCACGCCCGGTCGCACACAGCTTCCTTCAGTTCCCGGATGGCGGAAAAATTATACAGCACCGGCTGGGTTGAGCAGTGCAGCCGCGCTGCTACTACCTTGGCGTTGATGGCGTCAATGCCTTTCTCCCTCGCCACCTCGAAAGCGGCGTCCAGAATCATTTCTTTTGTAATCTTAACCTTTGGTCCCACATCAAATCCTCCGAATCCGAATAATATATAATTTCTTTTATATAATTCATATTATATATTTATTATTATATAATGTCGAGTATATAGAAGTATATTCCGAACGCCTTACAGCCGCAAAAAAAATCCTGCCACAAAACAGTGACAGGATTTTATCTGTTCCATATATGTCTGCGAAATTATTTGTTCGCAGGTACGTCTTTCATAGAGAAGCTGATTCTTCCCATTTTGTCTTTGCCAAGGCACACTACGGTTACCTTGTCTCCGAGTGTCAGCACATCCTCCACATGGTTGATGCGCTCGTTCGCAATCTTGGAAATGTGAACCATTCCTTCCTTACCCGGAGCAAACTCGATAAATGCGCCAAATTCCTTAATGCTTACAACCGTTCCGGTAAAGATCTGTCCCTCCTCGAAGTCGGTTACAATCGTCTGGATCATCTGAATTGCCTTAGCAATCATCTCTTTATCCGTTCCGCATACAGAGACAGCGCCGTCGTCCGTAATATCGATCTTCACTCCGGTGCGCTCAATAATCTCGTTAATTGTCTTGCCCTTCTGTCCGACCACATCGCCGATCTTTGCAGGATCGATTGTAATCTGCTCAATCTTTGGAGCCCACTGGTTTACTTCCTTGCGCGGCTCTGCAATTGCTTTGCTCATGACTTCATCCATGATATAAAGACGCGCTTCGCGAGTTCTTCTGATTGCTTCCTCAACAATCGGGCGGGTAAGTCCATGAATCTTAATATCCATCTGGATTGCCGTAATTCCTTCATGCGTACCGGTTACCTTAAAGTCCATGTCGCCAAAGAAATCCTCAAGTCCCTGAATGTCCGTAAGTACAACAAAATCATCATCGGTATCTCCGGTAACAAGTCCGCAGGAAATTCCGGCAACCATGGATTTGATCGGAACGCCGGCAGCCATAAGCGACATACAGGATGCGCAGGTGGAAGCCATTGAGGTGGATCCGTTTGACTCAAACGTCTCGGAGACGGCACGTATTGCATATGGGAATTCCTCTGTACTTGGAAGTACCGGAACAAGAGCCTTCTCAGCAAGTGCGCCATGTCCGATTTCACGACGTCCCGGCCCGCGCGAAACCTTTGTCTCGCCTACCGAATATGCCGGGAAGTTATAATGATGCATATATCTCTTGGATGTGGAATAAACGTCAAGACCATCAATCTTCTGAATCTCGGATAACGGAGCAAGGGTTACAACATCGCAAATCTGTGTCTGGCCACGCGTAAACATTGCGGAACCATGGACTCTCGGAATCAGATCCACCTCTGCCGCAAGCGGGCGGATCTGGTTGATTGCACGACCGTCCGGACGCTTGTGATCCTTTAAGATCATCTTGCGCACCGTCTTTTTCTCATACTGATAAATTGCTTCTCCTAAGATTGCAAGATATTCCTCGTTATCGGCAAACGCTTCCTCCAGCTTCTCGGTCACAGCCTTAATGTTGGCCTCGCGCTTCTGCTTCTCATCCGTAAATACGGCCTCTTCCATCTCCTCAGGCGTAACAATCCGCTTCATTGCGGCAAACATTTCCTCAGGAATCGCGCAGCTCTCATACTCATGCTTCGGCTTGCCTACCTCTTCACGAATCTTATCCATGAACGCGATAATGGTCTGATTGATATCATGGCACTTATAAATTGCCTCAATCATTTTATCCTCAGGAACAACATTTGCTCCCGCTTCAATCATAATAACCTTCTCTCTGGTAGATGCAACCGTCAGCTGCAAATCTCCCTCATCCCAGACCTGCTGGGATGGATTTACGATAAACTCTCCGTTTACAAGTCCCATCTGTGTCATTGCACATGGTCCGTCAAAAGGAATATCCGAAATATGAACGGCAAGTGCGGTGCCGATCATTGCAACGATTTCCGGACGGCACTCCGGATCAACGGACATTACAAGGTTGTTTAACGTCACGTCATTACGGTAATCCTTTGGGAAAAGAGGTCTCATCGGACGATCGATGACACGATCGGTAAGAATTGCATTCTCGGATGCCTTTCCCTCTCTCTTATTGAATCCTCCCGGGATTTTACCTACAGCATACATCTTCTCCTCGAATTCTACAGAAAGCGGGAAGAAATCAACTCCCTCACGCGGCTTATCTGCTGCTGTAGCAGTCGATAATACAGTTGTCTCGCCGTACTTAATAAAAGCAGCGGCATTGGCCTGTGCACAAACCCGTCCGATATCTACGGTAAGAGTTCTGCCGGCAAGTTCCATGGAATAACTTTTGTACATTTTTTCTCTCCTTTACATGATTATACTGCTAAAACGGCAGAATTCCGAAACTACTGAAAAGCCCATATACTGTCGGACGATATACACTTTTCAGTAACTTCGGAGACTGCTTCTGCCATTTCGCAAAAATAGAGCGGAATCGTACAAACAACTCCGCTCCAGATTTCCGATTATTTTCTTAAGCCTAAGCGCTCAATGAGTGAACGATACCTCTCGATATCCACTTCCTTTAAATAAGAAAGCAAACCACGTCTCTGACCAATCATCTTTAACATACCGCGTCTGGAATGATGATCCTTCGGGTTCTCCTTCAAATGCTCAGTTAACTCTGCGATTCTTGCTGAAAGAATTGCAATCTGAACTTCCGGTGAACCTGTATCTCCCGGTGTTCTTGCATACTGCTCGATAATTGCCTGTTTCTTTTCCTTTGCGATCATTTCAAAATCCTCCTTCAATATTATACATGCCCGATGTTACGGATACTCAGCAGAAGGCCGGAGTGTCCAGCTACCGAGTATGGGCTAAAAACCATACTGTGAAATTATATCATAAGTATTTTGGAAAGTAAACCAAAATATCTATTTTTTGTGAAGCATTTTTTGTGAGAGTTTTTCCAACAGGGTCTATGTTCGAATTATAAATATCCTCCATTTCCGCAAAAAGACCGCTTTTGCGCTGTTTGGTTATGAAAAGAGCCGCCAAAAAAGCAAACCAAAGCATGATGACACTATTAGCATTATTATCATTATTTTGCTTTTTCTGCTGACGTTCATTTTGTGCAGAAGACGTTTCGCTTTCTTTTTTCCATAGACAGATTGCTCGTTTGTTATATTTGAAAATATCTTCAAATAGCATCAATATACACCTTCCAGCGGAGTACCATAAAATGCCTCATACCCAATCACAGTCACACTATCCGGAATTACCACGCTGGTCAAACTGCTGCAACCATAAAATGCCTCATCCCAAATCTCAGTCACACCATCCGGAATCTCCACGCTGGTCAGACTGCTGCAACCTTCAAAGGCAGCTCTACCTATCCTAGTCACACCATCCTGAATCTCCACGCTGGTCAAACTGCTGCAACCATAAAAGGCAGAGCCATTGGCAGAGCTACCTATCTCAGTCACACTCCCCGGAATTACCACGCTGGTCAGACTGCTGCAACCACTAAAGGCAGAGCTACCTATCTCAGTCACACTCCCCGGAATTACCACGCTGGTCAGACTGCTACAACCACAAAAGGCAGCTGCACATATCTTAGTCACACTCCCCGGAATTACCACGCTGGTCAAACTGCTGCAACCATAAAATGCCCCATCCCAAATCTCAGTCACACCATCCGGAATCTCCACGCTGGTCAAACTGCTGCAACCTTCAAAGGCAGAGCTACCTATCTTAGTCACACTCCCCGGAATTACCACGCTGGTCAAACTGCTACAGCCTTTAAATGCGTTATTCCCAATCTTAGTCACACTATCCGGAATTACCACGCTGGTCAAACTGCTGCAATCGGCAAATGCGTCATCTTCTATATATTTTATGCAATCGGGTATTACAACCTGGCTTGGTATCTTATCTTTATCTGCTGCCGGCATCAGACTTGAGCCATATACTCTTGCCCAGTTCAGAAAATCAATATATACAGCGCTGTCCTTATATGTCTTTATTTCGTCAAATAGCGCTACCGCTGCTTCTCTGTACGTAGCATCTCTGTACGTACTTTCTTTGAATAGGGCGACAGCCTGCTGGTATTTCTTTTCCGTTATATAATCCGCACTGTCCTTATAATCCGGAATTTCCTCAAACTGTTCCAGTGCTCCCTCATAATCACCGGCCTCCATCTTTCCCATTGCGATTTGATAAATACATTCCTTTATCTGTTCAGCGCTGTCCTGATAGCTCTGAATCGTATTTAACCCCGTAAGTGCTCCCTCATAATCCATATTGTCCATTTTTATCAATGCCGCCCGATAAATCGCTTCCTGTCTTCTCTCTTCTCTTTCTTCATAAGCTTCCAAAACATTGTAAATGGCCAGTGCCTTATCATAGTCACCGTTTTCTTCATATTCCTCTGCTTTCTCGTAAAGATACTCCAGGGCATCCTGCCTCTTACCGACGGCCTCCATCTCTGCGACTGCCGCTGAATACTCTCCCTTTTCTTCCAATGCTGCCATTGACTCATGCGCGCGATTGTATTGAATTGCCGTGTTTATGCCCAGGATTACAGCTATAACGGCGCACGCTGCCAGCCCCAACGCAATAATGCATCTCTTAAGCCTGTTCCTTTTTGCCTTATCTGCCTGTGCCTGGTATTTTTCTCTCTTTTGCTGGCAATCCTTTAATAAATTTTCGCTGTCTTCAAAAT